>JBAZSM010000164.1:0-2881 GCA_041662425.1 Pseudolabrys sp. | reverse complement strand
CTCGGCGACGAGCGCGTCAAGGACATCCGCAACTACATCAAGCGCGGCAAGTTGTGGGATGCCTTCGTCGCCGACGAGCGCCCGGTGCTGCTGATCGACGAGATCGACAAGGCCGATATCGAATTCCCCAACGACCTGCTGCTCGAACTCGACCGCATGGAGTTCTACGTCTACGAGACGGCCGAGACGGTGAAAGCGCGCCGTCGCCCCATCGTCATCATCACCTCGAACAACGAAAAGGAACTGCCGGACGCCTTCCTGCGCCGCTGTTTCTTCCACTACATCCGATTCCCCGACCCGGACACGATGAACGCCATCGTCGAGGTGCATTATCCCGGCATCAAACAAAGGCTGGTGAGCGAAGCGCTGAAGCTGTTCTACGAAATCCGCGACGTGCCGGGCATCAAGAAGAAGCCGTCGACCTCGGAGCTGTTGGACTGGCTCAAGCTGCTGATGGTCGAGGACATCGGCCCCGAGACCTTGCGCGAACGCGATCCGAAGAAGCTGATCCCGCCGCTGCACGGCGCGCTGATCAAGAACGAACAGGACGTGCATCTTTTCGAGCGACTGGCGTTCATGACGCGACGAGACGGCCGATAGACGTCAGGGCAAGCCGTCAATCGGCGCCTAAGCCGCCGGCTTCTTCTTCGGCTTCGCCACCGGCAATTTCACAATCTGCGTCTCTTCGTCGTCGGATGGCACAGCTTCCGCGCCCTCCTCCGGTGACCCGGCAGGCTTTGCCTCCGCCGATTTGGCGTTCGCAGACTTTGTATCGGCAGGCTTTGTATCCGCCGGCTTCGCGTCGGCCGGTTTGGCGGCGACTTCATCGCCGTCCGGCTTGTTCAGCCAGCCATGCGACTTGGCATAGGCGAGAATCGTCTCGCCGGCTGAACGTCCGAGCTTGCGCGCCGTGGCCTCGACATCGGGCGACAGCTTTTCCTTGGCGCCGTCGCCGGCCGCGATCACGCCGGCGATGGCCGCATTGTCGGCCGCCGCGGCCTTGCCGGACGGCAACTTGCCGTTCGCTTCGGCCGAGAAGGTCAGCAATTCGCGTTTTCCGAAGGTGGAAAAGGTCGACATCGTCATGTCGGCGACGACATTGCTCTTGCCGCCGCCGATGCCGGCTTCGTTCTTCCTGGCCGACGCATCGCTCGGGCGCAGGCGGCCTTTGACGACGACTGCGTTGGCGGATGAGCTGAGAGCTTCCTCGGCGCCGGGCTGCGCATTGAGCCCTGCTTCGCGCAAGGTCGCCACGATGCTGGCGACGATCTCGTCGTTGACGCGATCCATGGTGCGCGGCTTGCGCTCAAACGTCGGGAAGGCGCCGATCTTGCGCTCAAGACGCGCGGTATAGCCGCGGTCGATCAGCAGCACATCCGACGACACCACAAAATCGGCGACCACGATGGTCTTCGGCCGCGGCGACGACTCGCCGGACGCGCCCAGCGTGCCCGAGGCCAGGTTCAAATTGGATTCGCTGCAGCCCGCGAGCAGCAGGGCCGCGGCACAGAGGCTCAGGATACGCATGGTTGGGAGGCTCGGATTTTACGGTTGACGCCAGACTACTACCACAGGCCGGGCACGTTGAAGGAGCGCGTCAGGCCGATACCCACCTGAATCTGGTCAGCCGTACCCCGTTGCGTCACCAAAGGCGAATCGGCGGTCTGGCCGGCCAGCCGCTCGTATTCGAGGAACCAGTAGCTGCGCCAGCCGGGCGCAAGCGCATAGCTCGCCTGAATGCCGGCGCCGTAGGAGCGCAGGCCGCCGCCCGCCGAATAAACCGGCAGTCCGGACGCGACAGATTGCGTCGCGTCGATCGAATAATAAGGCGATGTCGCCTCCGCGCTCGCCGCCGTCAGGCG
Source organism: Pseudolabrys sp. (assembly GCA_041662425.1). Lineage (GTDB taxonomy): Bacteria > Pseudomonadota > Alphaproteobacteria > Rhizobiales > Xanthobacteraceae > Pseudolabrys. The sequence goes on along the minus strand of JBAZSM010000164.1, from coordinate 1,019 downwards.
CGGACCGCCCGACAAAGTCAGCCTTTCCGTCACCGGCAGCACCACGTCGGCGGACAGGTCCCCGACCACACCGTGATGGCCGCCAAAGCCCTGGCGGATTTCCAGCCGCGTGCGCAGCCAGTCGACCGGCCAGAACTCGGCGAAACCGCCGGCCTCCAGCGTCCAGTCGATATCGCCGAGGCCACGCAGCGCGATGTCGTCACTTTCCTTTCGCGGCAGCTTGACCTTGAAGGCCGGCCCGAATTTGAACTGCGGCGTGTTGATGACAGCAACGCCCGCACCATCGCGGGCACTGCGAAACTGCTCCGGCGTGCCGGCGCGGCGCACACGGAACACCGGAATCGGCCGCAATATCTCGTTCTGGCTGCCTTCAAAACGCGGCAGAACACGGCCTTCGACGCCGATCGTCAGCGTCCAGTCCGACGTCGCTGTGGCTTCGCCCGCGCCGGCTGGCGCGATCGCGGCCGAGATCAGAAGCAGGCATGCGGCCGCGGTCTTCACGTTGCACAGGCTTGAAGGCGGCATTCCGTCAGGTTCCCTGGTGTCCCGCTCGCGCAACGGCCCATGACCGAAAAATCGGGCGAAGAATCGGACCGATGAATCGCGCGATGGGTGAAGATGGCGGGGTAATGCTTAATGGTTCGTGCGTCAGGCGGATGGCGCCGGTTCGGTCTGGCCGGGGCCGCCGGAATCATCCGCGCCATCGGCTTTGGCCTTTCGGCGCTTGCCGCGTCGTTGACGCCGTTCGTTTCCGCCTTCGGGCGGCGCGCCGCTCGCTATGTCGTTGACGGCCGGCTCTGCCGGCAATGGTGCCGCCGCCAATTCCGCCGCTGGCAACCGCTCCGGCGGGATCATCGGCCCCGCCGCGGCAATGGCCGCGAGCCGGGCGGCCTTGGCGAGACGGCGGCGTTCGCGATAGCGCGACAGGCTGCCCGCGGCGCGCGCGACCGCGCTGCGCCACCAGTAAAGTCCCTGCGCCACCGCGGCGCCGGTGCGGCCGCCGGCCCAGACCAGTTCAT
>JBAZSM010000163.1:0-2966 GCA_041662425.1 Pseudolabrys sp. | reverse complement strand
GTTCGGCATTGCGGATGACGCGCGTTTCCTTGCGAGCCGTCTGCTCGGACCGCGCGCCGTTGCCGAAAACACCGAACGGGTCGCCGTCCGGCCCCAGCGCGGAGAGATCCGGCTTGGCGCGGCCTTTCTTGCCGGTGCCCATCTTCCAGGTCGGACGATGGCCGGTAAGTGCGTCTTTCTGGTAGGCGAGAACGGCGTCGTCAGCCATGCCGGCGAAGAAGTTATAGGACTGGTTGTATTCGCGCGCGTGCTTGACGCAGTAGTGCCAGTATCCGGCCGCGTTCGGTCCTTTCGGCGCCTTGTTGGTCGCCTTGTCCTTGCAATTCGCCCATTGACAGGTCGGACCGTCGTTCTTGATCCGGCGATCCTTGTCTGGCTTGACGCGAATGCTATCGAAAATGGATGAGGGAGTTTTCATGACCGGACGTTATGCGCTTATTCCAACAATGCCCGCAAGTCTTGACAGCGGTGTGGCACCGCTGATTCGGGCAGCAAGGCCCGGACAGAACGGCGGATTTGTGATCGCGAGGCACCGGACCGTTGACCAAAGCCGCGCGGTTTCCTAACTGCGTGGCATGGCCAAAGACGATTTGCGCACCGCCGACCTGATCGAAAAGAAACTTGCCGAAGCTCTCCAGCCTTCGAGCCTGAAAGTGCTGGACGAATCGCACCAGCACGAAGGCCATTCCGGACATCGCCCCGGCGGGCAGAGCCATTTCAGGGTTTATATCGTGTCTGGTGCCTTCGCGGGCAAGACCCGGATCGAGCGTCATCGTCTCGTTAACGCGATACTTTCGGATGAATTAAAGGGCGGCATCCACGCCCTCGCCATTCACGCGCAGGCGCCCGGCGAAGCCTGACCGCACGTCGCGATCGACCTTATTTCGACGACGCCGACTGCGCCCGCGGCAACGGCTGAATGCGCAGCGCCGTGATGCGATTGCGCGCGCGGCGCAACACCCTGAAGCGGAAGCCATGGAAGGTGAAGGTCTGGCCGACTTCGGGAATGGTGCGCGCCTCGTGAATGACCAGACCGGCAATGGTGGTCGCCTCTTCATCCGGCAAATCCCAGCCCATGAAGCGGTTGAGATCGCGGATCGGCACGGCGCCATCGACATTCACCGAACCGTCGGGCTGGCGGCGAACGCCCGGCATCGCGACATCGTGTTCGTCGGTGATGTCACCGACGATCTCCTCGAGAATGTCTTCGAGCGTGACGAGGCCTTCGACCTCGCCATACTCATCGACGACGAGCGCGAACGGCGTCCGGCGGCGGCGGAACGCCTTGAGCTGTTCCGACACCGGCCGCGTTTCGGGCACGAACCACGGCGGCGTCAGCAGCGCCGGGATATCGACCTTGGCGGCGTCGCCATCGAGCGCATGAAGTGCGCGCAGCAAATCCTTCACATGCAGGATGCCGACGATGTTCTCCGGGTTGCCGCGCCATAGCGGCAGACGCGTCACCGGCGAGGCGATCACCGTGTTGACGATGTCTTCCGGCTTCTCGTCGGCATCGACCGTGATCATGTTGGTGCGATGGACCATCACGTCGGACACTTCGAGCTCGCCGACGCGGAACACATTCTGGATGTACTCGGCCTGGCCCTCTTCCAGCTTGCCGTATTCGGCCGACGTCGCCACCAGCCCTTCAAGTTCGACGTCGCTGAGCACGTCGTGCGGCAGCGCTTCCTTGACGCCGAGCGACCGGAGAATCCAGCGCGACACCGAGTTCAGCGTCCAGTTCAGCGGCCAGAACGTGACAAACGATATGTGCAATGGATAGGCGATCCACAGCGACACCGGCTCCGGCTCGCGGATCGCCAGTGTTTTCGGCACCTGCTCGCCGACAACAATGTGCAGCGACGAGAACAACAGAAAGCCAAGAATGAAGGCGGTGAGATGCACCGCCTGATCGGGCATGCCGAGCGGCTCCAGCACCGGCATCAGCAGCGCCGCCGCCGTCGGCTCGCCGACCCAGCCGAGGCCGAGCGACGCCATGGTGATGCCGAGCTGACAGCAGGCGAGATAGGCTTCGATGTTGCCGAGGATGGTCTTGACCAGCTTGGCGCCAAAACGGTTTTCCTCGACCATCGCGTCGATACGAAAGCCGCGGCTTTTCACCAGCGCGAATTCGGCGGCTACATAAAACGCATTGGCGGCCAGCAGCAGAAATGCCAGCAGCAGATTGAGAAACGTCTGACTCATGGGGCCAGCTTCTCGGCGAGAAATGCGCGGATCGCCGCCGGATCGACATCGTTGGCGACAAAGGCCTGACCGACGCCGCGCGCAAGGATGAATGTCAGCTTGCCGCGTTTCACCTTTTTGTCCTGCGCGATCAGTTCCATGAGCCTGTCGACGCCGGGCACGCCGCCTTGCACATCGCTTACTTTGGTCGGCAGGCCGGCATCGGCAAGGTGCGACCGCACGCGTGCGACACTATTGCCGCCGACCAGCCCCTGGCGCTCGGAAAATTCGAACGCCAGCACGCAACCGAGCGCCACCGCCTCGCCATGCAGAAGCCGCTGCGAATAGCCGGCGCCGGCTTCGAACGCGTGACCGAAGGTATGGCCTAGATTGAGCAGCGCGCGCTCGCCGGTTTCGCGCTCATCGCGCGCCACCACGCCGGCCTTGGCGCGGCACGACACCGCGATGGCATGTTCGCGCGCGGACCCGCCGGCATAGACATCGCGCCAGTTCGTTTCGAGCCAGGCGAAAAAGTCGGCATCGCCCAGCAGCCCGTATTTGGCGACTTCGCCGTAGCCGGCGCGGAATTCGCGCTCCGACAGCGTGTCGAGCACGGCCGTATCGGCGATGACCAGGATGGGCTGATGAAACGCGCCGACCAGATTCTTGCCCTGCCGCGAATTGATACCGGTCTTGCCGCCGACGGAGGAATCGACCTGCGCCAGCAGCGACGTCGGCACCTGCACGAAGTCGAGGCCGCGCCGCACGCTGGCCGCGGCAAA
>JBAZSM010000162.1:3144-3464 GCA_041662425.1 Pseudolabrys sp. | reverse complement strand
CGATGCGCTCCTTGCTCGACGAGACGAAGTTCCACCAGATATGGCGGGGGCCTTCCAGCGCCGTGCCGCCAAGAAACATCATCCGCGCCGGCCGCGTCGCTTTCACGGTGATGCGGTCGCCGGGCCGGAAGATCAGAAGCCGCGGGCCTTCGAATCGTTCGTTTGCGATCTCGATTTCTCCGTCCACGACATAGATCGCGCGTTCCTCGTGATCGGCATCGAGCGGCACACGCATGCCTTCGTCGAGCGCGACTTCGGTGTAGAACCACTCCGACACCATATCGACCGGAGATTTCACGCCGAAGGACGAGCCCGCGATA
>JBAZSM010000162.1:0-3134 GCA_041662425.1 Pseudolabrys sp. | reverse complement strand
ATCTCTTCCTTGCCGGCCGGCAGCGCGATCCAGCTTTGGAGCCCCAGCATCTGCTGGCCGTTCGCGCGCTGCACGTCCGGTGTGCGCTCGGAATGCGCGATGCCGCGTCCCGCGGTCATCAGGTTCATGGCGCCGGGCTGGATTTCCTGAATGTTGCCCTCGCTGTCGCGGTGCATGATGCTGCCGTCGAACAGGTAGGTGACGGTGGCAAGCCCGATGTGCGGATGCGGACGCACGTCCATGCCCTTGCCGGCGACGAATTGCACCGGCCCGAAGTGATCGAAGAAGATGAAGGGACCGACCATCTGCCGCTTGCCGTGCGGCAGTGCGCGGCGCACCGCGAAGCCGTCGCCGAGATCGCGGGTCCGCGGCACGATGACGAGTTCAAGTGCGTCACAGGTCTGCGGGTCGCCAAGGATCGGATCGTTCGAGGGCATCCAGCTCATGGGTTACTCCTTGTGAAAATCGTCATTGCCGGACTTGATCCGGCAATCCATCTTCTCGAGAGGCTCTCTTTGATGGATACGCGGGTCAAGACCGCGTATGACAATTGAATTTGTTGCGCCGTCCGCCGGTCGTTACGCGCTGGCCGATGTCTCCGCAGCTGCGCGAACCGGCAGCATTTTACGAACCGCCGACGACGATGCAACCAGACCCTTCTCGGCGTAGGCCTCGTGGTTCGCCTCGATCTTGTCGAGCGCATAGAGATAGTTGACCATCAGCCCGTGAGATTGCTGCAGGCCCTTTTCGGAACGGTCGCCGAGGAAATTCAGCCGTTCGAGCCGCGCGCCGTTGCCGAGATGAAAGCGCGCCACCGGATCGAGCGGATGTCCGCGCGGACCCTTGGCTTCGAGGAAGTAGTACGCCGCCAGCGGCAGCATCGCGGCCTTGACCTGTTCGGCGGTGGCTGCATCGTCGGCCCAATCCGGCCTGTCGAGGGCGTCGAGCGTGGCGCGCGAGGATGCGTCGAGCAGCGTTGACGTCTCGGAGGCGCGCTCGCGATTCAGCCACGCCGCGAAGCCGGGCACGGGCGAGAGCGTCACGAAGGTCTGCACATTGGGCAGTTCGCGCTTGATGTCCTCGACCACCTGTTTGATCAGGAAGTTGCCGAAGGAGATGCCGCCGAGGCCTCGCTGGGTATTGGAGATGGAGTAGAACACCGCCGTGGTGGCGTCGGTCGCCGCGATCGGTGCACGGGACAGGTCGAGCAGCGGCGCGATGGCCGCCGGGCTCTCGCGGGTCAGCGCCACCTCGACGAAGATCAGCGGCTCGTCGACCAGTTGCGGATGAAAGAAGCCGTAGCAGCGCCGGTCCGACGGGGCGAGACGGCTGCGCAGGTCATCCCAATTCGAAATTGCGTGGACCTGTTCGTAGCGGATGATCTTTTCCAGAATGTTCGCAGGCGTGGTCCAGTCGATCCGTTGCAGCACGAGAAAACCCCTGTTGAACCATGAGGCGAACAGATGAACGAAGTCGCTGTCGACATGCTTGAGCGCGGGATGATCCTTGATGTGCGCGAGCAGCGCCTCGCGCATCCGCACCAGCGATGCGGTGCCGCCCGGGGCCAGATTGAGCCGCCGGATCAGTTCCTGGCGGCGCGGCTCGGCGGCCCTTAATAATTTGCTGATGGTATCCGGAGACGTGCCTTTGTCGCGCATCGCGGCCAGCGCCGCGTTGAGCTCCGTCATGTCCGGCCCGAACAGGTCGGCGAGCGCGTTGAGGAACGCGAGCTGGTCATCCTCGTTCGCCGCCGCATAGCCTGCCAGCAGCGTGCTGGCCAGCGCGACCCCGGTGGCTTCGCCGCGCCGTGACAGCAGGGTTTCGCCGAGCGCGATCAGCTCGGTTTTCGACATGGCGTCGGACCCGTTCGACAGGCCGAGCAGATTGCGGCCGCGCGTGGTCAGCGTGCTCAGAAGATTGCCCAGAAAGCCGCGATCCAGTCCCAGTGTCGCCATTCGTCAGTGTACTCCCATGCGCTCCGGCGCCTTTGGCTGATGATAGGCGGCGAATGCGACCGATTCCAGACGGCCGGTTTCCGACTTTCGTCCGGGAATGCCTGATGTGCAGATGATTTCGGGCGGTGCGGCTCAAGGCCGCGCGAGGGCCGTGACGCGGTCGATGCGGTCGAACGTTTCAAGCGACAGGACCGCGCCGGCAAACCGGTCCGCACGTTCATTCAGCACCGGGCGTGCGAGTTGCAGAAATTTCTGCTGCATCGCCACCGCGTCGGGGAACAGCGATGGCTCGCCGGACGGGTCGGGAATGATGCGTTCCAGCAGTCCCTCACCGGCATCGATGCTGACGCGCGCGCCGAACGGATGGCTTTTGCCTTCGAGCCGGGCGTCCTGCACGACCTCGATCCTGTCGGCGAGCGCCTCGATGGCGGGATCGCCGAGCCGCTTGTAGTCATCCCAGCCGAACGACCCCTGGTCGAGCGCCAGCGCGCCGGTAAAAAACATCGAGAACTGTCCGCCGACCACGCTGCGGGCATGACGCTTGGTCGCGGCGTCGCCGGTGAGCGTGATGCCGTTGCGATGCAGTCCGATCTCGACGTGCTTGACGTTTTCCGGCGTGAGATTGTGTTCGCGGCGCATGGCAATCAGCGCATCGATCGCGGCGTGGGTATAGCGGCAACTCGGATAAGGCTTTACCCCGATTTTCATGGTCTCGAACACCTTGCCGAGATCGGCGACGGCTTTCTCCGGATGCGCGTCGTCGCTGTAGCCGACCAGCAGGCCGTGTTTGCCCTCGACCGATTCCGTCGCGCCGATGAAACCTTCGCGCGCGAGCGAGGCCGCGACCACGCCGTTCATCGCGGCGGCGCCGACCTGATAGCGTTTGTTCCAGGCGCCGTTGACAAGAAACTGCAGCGAGCCTGCGGCCTGGCTGCCCGACACGCCGAACGCCGCGACGATCTGATCCGCCGAGAGCTTGTAGAGTTTCGCTGCGGCCGCCGCCGCGCCATAGGTGCCGGCGGTAGCTGTGGGGTGAAAGCCTTTTGCGTAATGGGACGTCGGATCGAGCGCGTTGCCGAGGCGGCAGCAGACCTCATAGCCCGCGACGATGGCCGTCAGCACGTCACGGCCGCTGGCGCCGGTGATTTCGCCGACGGCAAATGCCGCCGGGACGACGGG
>JBAZSM010000161.1:0-3496 GCA_041662425.1 Pseudolabrys sp. | reverse complement strand
GGCGGCAACCAGATGGACCTCGTACGTCGGCGCGACCTGGTTGGTCGGCATGCCGCGCAGCCCTGTGTAGCCGTACTGATACCAGTTGTAGAAGTAGTCGTCGCTCTTCAACTTCTGGTAGAGGTAGCCGACCGAGACCTTTGAGCTCTTGTCCAGCGCATAGATGCCGAACAGCTTCAAGGTCACGAGTTCGGTCCTTATCGCAGGCAGGTCGCCGCAAGTCAAGGTTCCTGGCGCGTCGCAGGCAGCCGCCGCCGGATACAGGAGTTTTGTCGAATAAGTTGACTTGTCCAGCGAATACGACAGATCTCCCTTTAGTTCCAGCTTGCCACCCATCAAACGGTGCGCCGTGGCGAGGCCGACGGCGTTGCCATCTTCGGTGAGTTCGTTGGTCCAGACATTGGATGGGGCCACCAGGGCGGCGTAACTGGTTCCGGTGTTCGTCCCCACACCCGCCGGCAATGACTGGTTGCCGGCAGCACCGATGCGCATATCCTTCTTGGCGTGGTGCCAGTTCACATAAGCCGACACGCTTGAGTCGTCGCTGTAGCTGAACGTGGCGTCCAGATTGATGCTGGCAGTCTGGCCGTTCTGCACGCCCAGGGTGGCGTCGTATTCGTCGTCGGCATAGCGGCCGTCCAGGCCGAAGTCCAGTCTTTCGCTCGCCTGCCAGTTGAGGCCGGCCTTGAGCAGATGCCGCTTGCGCTCCGAATAGGTGACGGCATAGTACCCGGGGTAGTCCTGCGCGTTGACCGCCACCAGCGAACCCGCATCGAGGCCGCCGAGCGGCGTAATGGCGTTGTGGTCGTAGTCGCCCGTGCGCTTCGCGAATGCGTAGCCGACATTCATGCGCATCGCCTCCCCGAGCTTCGTCCGGTAGGTGAGCCCGAGCTTGTTCTCGGTATTGTCCGTCGCGACAACGCAGTCGGTAGCGAGTGCGTAGTTATTGCACCAGCGGCTGGTCTTCTCGAAATCGTAGGCCAGCTTGATGCTCTGGCCGCCGCCAAATCGAAGGTCGCCCGCCAGTTCGAGCTCCGTCTTCTTGTTGCTGTAGGGGGCGTTGGCGGCCCGGTCCATGGTGGCGTTGTTGAGTGCAAGGTACGAATAGATGTTCGACGGCGTGCGGTTGTCGCGTTCGTTGTACTTCAGGGCGGCGCTCAGGGCCAGATTCCTCGCTGCCTGATTGACCAGTTTGACGTCCGCGTGCTTGGTGATGACCTTGCCGTTCAGCGAAGATGCCGGCGAGAACCCGATCTCGGGCATGCCGGTCAGGAAGTTGTCGTTTTGCGTGGTTCGCCCGTAGGACAGCCCGCCGGTAAGTTTCGTGGCCGGGGTAAAGGCGTAACCGCCGGACAATTGGAGCTGGTGCAACTGGTTGTCCGGGGCCGTACTCAGGGTGGTCGTCTGGTAGGTTCCAGCAGGCGGCGCAGCGGCTGCGGACATCATCGGATTCTGGTAGGAGAGCCGGTCGTAACTGTCCTTGAATATCGAGGCGTGGTAGGAGCCCGACAGGTGCCCCTTGTCACCGACCCAGTTGAGCCCTAGATTGAACGTGTTGGTCTCGTAGTCGGTCGGGTTCATCAAGATCGCCACCGCTTCGGCCCGCCATGTCGTTGCCGTCGTCGGAACGGTGATGTTGCCCAGCGCCCCCGCGCCGATCAGCTTGGCACCGTCTTGCACCAGGTTGTTGAAATCGAACTTCAGGTTCAAATGCGGCGTCAGGTGCACTCCGGCTGCGAGCGAGCTGTTCTTGCGCGTGGAACTGACCTCCTCGGTGTGAAATGCGCCAAGTTGCGTTGCATTGAGCGTTCGCGCGCTGGGCGCTGCCGCAGCGTTGAAGACGCCGAAGTCGGCTGGCAGCGTGAAGGTATTGCCGCCCATGCTGCCTTGCTGGGGCGTCTGATAGGTGTCGGTGATGTTGTGGCGCAGTTGGTCGTAGCCAAAGTTCAGGTACCACGAGCCCTGGTTCTCGATGGTTACCCCAAGCTCGCGCGAGGTGGTGCCGAGATCGCTGCCATGGACGCCCCACCGCGACCTGCCGGCGTCGCCCAGATAGGCGTCGCCGCCGCGCACGCTGAAGTTTCCGATCAATGCTGCGTTCTCGTTCAGTCCGTTGTATTCGCCGAACTTGGCGGAGCTTTCCGAGACGCCCGTGACGCCGCCTTCGACGTAGTTGGTCGGGCGACGGATGGTGGCGACTTCATCTTCCAGCGTGTCCGCAGCGCTCGCCATCATCGGCATGGCGATCATCGCCGCCAGGGCACTGCGCACGGCCAGGCTCAATACGCTAACTTGTGCTTTCGGGTTGCGGTTTTTCATGGCTGTCTCCGATTCATTAGCGTTGCAGCAGGGCGCCGGCCGGATGATTCGAGCCGTGGACCAGGGAGTGGCAGTTCATGCAGGCGCGACCGCCGGCGTTCTCGGTCGGGTTGGTACCGACGTATCCGCCCTGATATCCCGCGGCAACCGTACCGTAAGGCGCCTTGCTGTTGTGCGGACCGTCATGGCATTCGGAGCACATGAATGGCGCGCGAGTCTTCAGCAGGGGCGAGATGTTCGACCCGTGCGGCTTGTGGCAGCTTGAGCAGTCCTCGGTCACGGGCTGGTGTTCCCACAGGTAGGGACCGCGCTTTTCCGCATGGCAGCTGTAGCAGGTTTCGTTCAGGGTGTTCTTCTTCACCAGCTTCGGTCCTGCGGAACCATGCGAGTTGTGGCAGTCCGAGCAGGCCATCTTGCCGGCGGCCAGCGGATGGGTGGAAATGCGATGGGTCTCGGCGCGCTGCTCCTTGTGGCAGGTGAAGCAGACCTCGCTCTGGGTCTTCTTGTTGCGCACCTTGTCGTGTTCGGCGTGGACCTGGTGGCAGGAGTTGCAGGCGACGTCGTTGCTCGCGTGCTGGCTGCCTTCCCAGTGCGTCCGGTTCTCGCCCTTGTGGCAACTCAGGCAGGCCTGGTTGCGCTCGGCAGCCGGCGTCGCGGTCGCCTTGCGGAAACTGCGGTCGGGTGCCGGTGGCTTGTCCTTGCCCTTGTGGCCGCGGTGATTGTCGCTTTCACCGTGACAATCGGTGCAGGTCGGTGTGCGCGAATCGCCCTTGACGCCGTGCTTGGTGGTGGCGATTGCCAGTACGCCCGGGTTGAGTTCGAGCATGGTGGCCCGGCCGGTCGGTTCGTCGGCTTCGTCGTGGCAGCCGGTGCACTTGGCGTCGCCCTTGAGGATCAAGTCCTTGGCCGCCGTTTCCGCCAGCGCGGAGCTTGAATATCCCGCGACGCAAGACAGCGCCAGCAGGATGCCCGCATATCGAATGAGTTTCATTTGTTCCCCCCTACCCTTCAGATGAGTCGGACGCCCTCCGCGATGAGGGCGGAGTTCCTACTGCGCCAGAATCCACTCGACGAGGTTCTTCAGTTCGGCCTTGTCCTTGGTGTCGATGATCTTGTGCTCCTCCTCCGTGCCGTCCTCGAGCTTGACCATGGGACTGGTGGTCATGTGCTTGGTCAG
>JBAZSM010000160.1:0-3496 GCA_041662425.1 Pseudolabrys sp. | reverse complement strand
TTGGCCAGGGCGAGGAGCTCGGCCCCGCGCGCGAGAAGGCGCTGCGCGCCGGCATCAAGCCGGAGAACATCTTCATCGACGATCTGCGCGAGGAATTCGTCCGCGATTTCGTCTATCCGATGTTTCGCGCCAATACCGTCTATGAAGGCCAGTACCTGCTCGGCACCTCGATCGCGCGTCCGCTGATCGCGAAAAGGCAGATCGAGATCGCGCATCAGGTCGGCGCCGACGCGGTGTGTCATGGCGCCACCGGCAAGGGCAACGACCAGGTTCGTTTCGAGCTCGGCTATTACGCGCTCGACCCGTCGATCAAGATCATCGCGCCGTGGCGCGAATGGGAGTTCAAGGGCCGCGACGATCTGTTGAAGTTCGCGCGCGACAACCAGATCACCATCACCAAGGACAAGGAAGGCGAGTCGCCGTTCTCGGTCGATGCCAATCTTTTGCACTCCTCGTCCGAAGGCAAGGTGCTGGAAGACCCGGCCAAGGAAGCACCCGCCATCGTCTACCAGCGCACCATTTCTCCGATGGAGGCGCCGGACCAGCCGACCGAGATTTCGATCGGCTTCAAGCGGGGCGACGCCGTGAGCCTGAACGGCAAGGCGCTGTCGCCGGCGACGCTGCTCACCGAGCTGAACAAATACGGCCATGACAACGGCATCGGCCGGCTCGATCTGGTCGAGAACCGTTTCGTCGGCATGAAGTCGCGCGGTGTTTACGAAACGCCGGGCGGCACCATCCTGCTGCAGGCGCACCGCGCCATCGAATCCATCACGCTCGATCGCGGCGCCGCTCATCTCAAGGATGAGATCATGCCTCGCTATGCCGAGCTGATCTATAACGGCTTCTGGTTCGCGCCGGAGCGCGAGATGTTGCAGGCGCTGATCGACAAATCGCAGGAACTGGTCGAAGGCACGGTGCGGCTCAAGCTCTACAAAGGCAATGTCATCGTCACCGGCCGCGAGAGCCCGGCTTCGCTGTATTCGTCGACGCTCGTCACCTTCGAAGACGACAAGGGCGCCTACGACCAGAAGGACGCCGAGGGCTTCATCAAGCTCAACGCGCTGCGCCTGCGCACGCTTGGCCAACGCAAGCGCACCCTCAAGAGCGAATGAGGGCGCGTGCGGTGAACGTCGCAGAGTCGGGAGGCCGGAGAGTGGGTCCAGGAAAGCCGTATCTGACACGCATTTTCGCGCTCGCCGGCGCGGCGGTCATGCTCGCCGCCTGTACTTACGATCCGAACAAGGAGCCCGATCCGAATATCTTTCCGACGGGCTACAAGAACGAGATCTTGATCACGCTGCAACAGACGCTCGAGGATCCGACCAACGTCAAGAACGCCTTTATCAGCGAGCCCGTTCTGATGCCGGTCGCGACGAGTCAAAGCTTGCGTTATGTCGTCTGCGTGCGCAGCAATTCGCGGGACCAGATGCACCTCGCTTATTTGGGCATCAAGGACCGCATCGCCTATTTCTATGCCGGCCACCTGACGCAGCTTATCGACGCCACGCCCGAGCAATGCGGCAAGGCGGCCTATCAGCCGTGGCCGGAACTCGAGAAGGTCTGCCTGAGCGACAAGAACGACTGCAAGTAATTGCGTCGCTAGAATTTCACGGTCGGCTGCTCGTCGGTTTCGTCCTCGTGCTGGACCGTGACGTATTTCACTTCCGGGTCCAACGGCAGGTGGCGGCGCTTCTTGTCCTCGATCTCGGCCGCGACCTTTTGAATCTGGATGACGCGCGTCGCCGTGATCGGGTGGGTCCTGGCGATGAGAATGCTGGCCGGATAACCCAGGCCCATGCGGCGCCATACACCTTCGGTGCCTTTGAGATCGTAGCCGGCGCGCGCGGCATAATAGGCGCCGACATAATCCGCCTCACGCTCGAAGCCGACGCTGTAGGCCCTGGCACCCAGTCTGCCGAACTGTTTGCCAAACGCGCCGCCGGTCGAAACGCCGCCGGCGAGAATGCCGATGTCGATGACGGTGCCGGAGGCGGCGCCGATGAGGGTGTTCCAGCGCTGCTTGTCGAGATGGCCGAGGTTGGAGTGGGCCATCTCGTGGCCGATGATCAAGGCCAGTTCGTCATCGGTCCGCGCGATCGTGAACAGCCCCGAATTGATGACGATCTTGGTGTCCGACGTCGCCGCGTTCGCGACTTCGTCGACGACATAGTCGATCGGAATGGCGCAGCCCATCACGGGCGTGAGGGTGACGACGCGGTCGACGCCGTCGCGGCGGACATTGGCCTGCACGGGAGCGACGCCGTTGGCGCGCAGCCAGCGGCCCATCCATCGGGCCGTGCCCCACAGCGGAATGCGTTCGCCGTTGAGCGCGATGATTTCGTCGCCGGCGACGATGCCGGCTTGCGCCGCGGGCGAGCCTTCGACGACGGAGATCGCGGTCGGCCGCGTCCAGCTCAGGCTCAATGCCTCGGCGGTATAGGACTGATAGCGGTGCGGCAGGCTGCGCGGCGTCGCGGCGTATAGCCCGATCCGCGCCGACACGCGGCTCTTGCAGTCGGCGACATTGGCGGTGCGCAGGCGAAACGCGATGGTGTCGACGCGATGCAACTCGCTGTAATACTGCCTCAGCTGCGCAATCTGCTGCTGGCGCTGCTCGGCCGCGACGGCGTCCTGCGGCAAATCCGGCAGCTTGCTCTCCGGCGTGGCGCAACCGGCGCACAGCAGCGCCGTCGCCATCACGAATGGCCGGACTTTACGCAACGCGGACGCCCTCAACCCCTGCGGGTTAAGCGTAACGTCTGCAACGCGCTGGAATCAAGCATAAGTTGTAGCCGGGTTGCAGGCCGCCTCGGTTACGGCGCCTCGCCCTTGAGGCGGGCGATCAGGCCGTAAATGTCGCCCAGAACAAAGAGATCGCGGACCCTGCCGCCGTCGAAGGTGAAGATCGGCATGCCGGTCCACCACACGTGGCGTCCGCTCGGCGGCACGCCAAATATCTCGTTGCGGTGATAGCCGTGGAAACGCATCTTGCCGCTGACGCGGTCGCCTTCCTCGATCATCGCGATGATGTCGGTGGTGTATTGGCCAAACGCGCCGGTGACGAAATCGACATAGCCCGCGAACTGGTCGTGACCGACCAGCACCGGCCCGAGCGAGCCGCGGAACGTGAAGCCCTCATGGAAGATCGTCGGGATCAGGCTCTTGTCGGCGTGATCCCAGAGATCCTTGTAGAAGGCGCGCACCGTCTCTTTTTGCGGCGACAGCGCAACGCCGGAGAAGTCGAGCGCGGGCTCGTGCATCGCCTCAGACCTGACGGTCGACCAGCGCCTTCTTGAGTTGCGCGATCTGCTTGGCCGGATTGAGGCCCTTCGGGCATGCCTTCGAGCAGTTCAGGATGGTGTGGCAGCGATAGAGGCGGAACGGGTCCTCGAGATTGTCGAGACGATCGCCGGTTGCTTCATCGCGCGAGTCCTGCACCCAGCGGTTCGCCTGCAACAGCGCGGCGGGCCCAAGATAGCGATCCGAATTCCAC
>JBAZSM010000159.1:0-3528 GCA_041662425.1 Pseudolabrys sp. | reverse complement strand
GTCGCCATCGCCGCGATGCGGTCGGTTTCCTTGACCCGCCACGAAGCGATGTTGCGCAGCTTGCACGGACCGTCGGCGAACAGGGCCGCCACCGCCAGCGTCATCGCCGCATCGGGAATGTGATTGAGGTCGAGATCGAAGGCCCTGAGCTTGCCCGCCGGACCGGTCGCTTCGATGAAGTTTTCGCCCCATACGATGGTCGCTCCCATGGCAGCCAGTGCCTCGGCGAACTTCACGTCGCCCTGGATGCTGTTGCGCCCCACCCCCTCGACACGCACCGGACCGCCGCCTATGGCGCCGGCAGCCAGGAAATACGACGCACCCGAGGCATCGCCTTCGACATGCACCGTACCCGGACTGCGATAGCGCTGGCCGGCGGCAAGGGTGAAACGCTGCCAGCCCTCGCGCCCGACCTTGACGCCGAAGCGCGCCATCAGGTTCAGCGTGATCTCGATGTAGGGCTTGGAGATCAGTTCCGTGGTCATCTCGATGACCGCCGCCTTGCCGGTCAACGGCAAGGCCATCAACAAGGCAGTCAGGAACTGGGAGGAGACGTCGCCGCGGACGCGGATCGGGGCATCCAGCCGGTCGTCCGCCGGCAAGACTTCCAGCGGCGGGAAGCCGTCGTTGCCGATGTAGCGAACGTCGGCGCCGATCTGGCGCAGCCCATCGACCAGATCGCCGATCGGCCGCTCGTGCATGCGCGGCACCCCGGAGAGCTTGTAGTGGCCGCCCGACAGCGCCAGCGCTGCAGTCAGCGGCCGGAAGGCCGTGCCGGCATTGCCAAGAAAGAGTTCTCCCTGTTTGACCGGAAACGGCCCGCCGACGCCGCGCACGCGCCAGCAATCCGCACCCCGCTTGTCGAGCCCCACGCCCAGCGCCGCCAACGCGGTAAGCATGACGCGCGTGTCGTCGGAATCGAGCAGATCGTGGATTTCCGTCGTGCCTTCGGCCAGTGCCGAAAGCAGCAGCATGCGGTTGGAAATGCTCTTGGAGCCCGGCAGGCGGACGGTACCGGCCGCGCGGGTCAGCGCCGGCAGATCGAGGTAGTCGCTCATTTTCCGGCCGGCGGCAGCGTATCGAGCCAGGCGTCGCGCCGGGCGCGGGCGGTGGCGAACATGGCTTCGAGGCCCGCGGCGTCGCCCGAGGCGAGCAGCACACGGGTCTTCAGCAGCTCGGTCATGTAGGCATCGAGTTCCTGGATCAGCGCCCGGCGATTGGCCAGACAGATGTCGCGCCACATCTCGGGATGGCTGCTGGCGATGCGGGTGAAATCGCGGAAGCCGCCGGCGGCGAAACCGAACAGCTGCTCCGAGTTGTCGCGCGTCGCCAGGTCGTGCACCAGCGCGAAGGCCAACAGGTGGGGCAGGTGACTGACGGCGGCGAACACGCGGTCATGCTCGTCCGGCATCAATTCGGAAACGCGCGCGCCGCAGATTTCCCAGACTTTGCGCACCGCAGCCACGGACTCGGGCGCGTTCTCGGACAAAGGCGTCAGGACCACGCGGCGGTCGACGTAGAGGTCGGCCTTGGCCGCCGCCACGCCGCTCTTCTCGGCGCCGGCGATCGGATGTCCCGGCACGAACTGGCCAATCCTGTCGCCGAACGCGGCACGCGCGGCCGCTACCACGTCGGACTTGGTGCTACCGCCATCGGTGACGATGGTCTGCGGTTCCAGATGCGGCGCAATCGACCGCATGACGGGCGCCATCTGCCCGACCGGCATGCCGAGCAGCACCAGGTCGGCGCCTTTCAGCGCGCTGGCCCAGTCGGTGCCGATCTCGTCGATGACACCGAGACGCAAGGCTTCCTCCAGGGGTGCGCGGCTGCGCCCCATGCCGACGATGCGCGGGCATTGGCGTGTCGCCACGGCTGACTTTATGGCCAGCGCGAACGAACCGCCGATCAGGCCGACGCCACAGACGACGACTTTGCCGCTCATCGCAGCGCAGACCCCAGCGCTTCGAGGAAACGGACGTTCTCGCGCTCCAGACCGATGGTGACGCGCAAGTGATTGGGCAGGCCGTAGCCGGCGATCGGCCGCACGATCACGCCTTGCTGCAACAGCTTGCGGTTGATCGCCGCGCCGTCCGGCACGGCGAAGGTGACGAAGTTGCCGTGCGAGGGAATGTGTTCGAGCCCGAGGTGCTTCAGGCCGGCGACGATCTGCTCCATGCCGCGCCGGTTGAGGTCGTAGCTCTCGGCGAGGAAGGCATGGTCGTCGAGTGCCGCGACAGCGGCAGCGATGGCGAGGTTGTTCACATTGAAGGGCTGGCGCACGCGATTCATCAGGTCCGCAACCTCGATCGAGGCAGCCGCATAGCCGACGCGCAGGCCGGCCAGGCCATAAACCTTGGAAAAGGTGCGGGTGACGATCAGGTTCGGGAACTCCTTGATCCAGCCCAGCGTATCGACACGGTCGGCGGGCGCGAGATACTCGTTGTAGGCTTCGTCGAGTACCACCGCGACATCGGCCGGCACCGATGCCAGGAAGGCCTTCACCTCGCCGTAGGGCGCAAAGTTGCCGGTCGGATTGTTCGGGTTGGCGATCCAGACCAAGCGCGTACCCGGACGGATCGCGGCGCGCATCGCGGCGAGGTCGTGGCCGTAGTGCTTCGCCGGCACGACGATGCAGGCGCCGCCGGCACTTATGGTCGCCAGCGGGTAAACAGCGAAGGCGTGCTGGGAGTACACCGCCGAACGGCCGGGCGCAAGGAAGACGCGCGCGGCCATGTCGAGCACGTCGTTGGAACCATTACCGAGGACGATCTGCTCCTGCGCCAAGCCCGAACGCTCAGCCAGCGCCGCGATCAGTTCGAACTGGTCGGGATAGCGTTCGGCTCCCGCCAACGCCTTCTCGACCGCGGCGCGCGCCTTCGGGCTCATGCCGAGCGGGTTCTCGTTGGAGGCCAGCTTGACGATCTTGTCGACGGGGATACCCATCTCGCGAGCCAACTCGGTGATCGGCTTGCCGGGAACGTAGGGCGAAATGGCGCGGATGTAGTCCGGTGACTGGTGTGCAATGCTCATGGGCCGCTCTCAGACGGGGGCTTTGGGATAGGAACCGAGTTCCTTGAGGAAACCGACCTGGCCGCGCAAGTCTTCCAGCGCGCGCGCGATGACCGGATCCTGCCGGTGGCCGTCGACATCGATGAAGAAGACATAGGCCCAGCGCGATTCGCCGAAACCGCGCGCGGGACGCGACTCGAACTTGCTCATCGACACGCCATGCGTCTTGAGCGGTGTCAGCAGGTCGTGCACGGCACCCGGCTTGTTCTGGGCCGAGCAGACGAAGGATGTCTTGTCGGCGCCAGACGGGCCGGAGTCGTGCTGCGCCAGGACGAGGAAGCGGGTCGTGTTGTTGGGGTCGTCCTCGATGTTGGCCGCGAGGATGTTCAACTCGTACAGCTTCGCCGCGGCCTCGCCGGCAATGGCGCAGGACTCGGGGTCCTGCGCCGCCATGCGCGCCGCCTCGGCGTTGCTCGCAACCGGCACCCGCGCCACATTGGGGAGATTGCGGTTCAGCCA
>JBAZSM010000158.1:0-3567 GCA_041662425.1 Pseudolabrys sp. | reverse complement strand
GCAGTCGGCGACGCGTTGATCGCCAGCGCGGCATGGTAGACGCGGCCCAGCTCTTCCGATCCCGGATGCACGTGCACCAGCTTCATCTGCGGCTCGGGAATATCGAACGCCGTATAGCTCTGCGACGACATCTCGCTCATGCGGTCGCCGATCAGCAGCACCAGATCGGCGCCCTTGACGCGCGCCAGCAGTTTCGGATTCGGGCCGATGCCGAAGTCGCCAGCGTAACAGGGATGCGTCGCATCGAACAAATGCTGATAGCGGAAGGTTGTCGCCACCGGCAGCGCGAAGCGCTCGGCAAACCGCATCATCGCCGCGCTCGCCGCTTCCGACCAGCGCGTGCCGCCGATCAGCGCGATCGGCTTTTTCGCCGCCCACAGCATCTTCTGCAAACGGCTCATGTCGGTGAGGCCGGGCCACATCTCGACCGGCTCGAAGGCGGTGGCGTTCGGCACCACGCAGCGCCCCGTCAGCATATCTTCCGGCAGCGCGATCACCACCGGACCGGGCCGCCCGTTGCAGGCGGTGAAGAAGGCGCGCGACACGATTTCCGGAATGCGCGCCGGATCGTCGATCTCGGTCGCCCATTTCGCCAGCCCGCCGAACACTTGGCGATAGTCGATCTCCTGGAACGCTTCGCGCTCGCGCATGTCGCGGCCGACCTGACCGACGAACAGGATCATCGGCGCCGAATCCTGGCGCGCGATGTGAACGCCGGCCGAGGCGTTGGTCGCGCCCGGTCCGCGCGTCACGAAACAGATGCCGGGCCGGCCGGTTGCCTTGCCGACCGCTTCCGCCATCATCGCCGCGGTGCTTTCGTGGCGGCAGATTTTCAGCGCAATCGGCGCGTCATGCAGCGCATCGAGCGCGGCCAGATAGCTTTCGCCCGGCACGCAGAAGGCGTGGCGCACGCCGTGGATCACCAGTTGATCGATGAGGATTTCGCCCCCGGTACGGGTGCCGTCGTTCGAACGCATCTCTTTCGCTCTCCGCAATCGTCGCGGACTGAGAGTCCGCCGCCGCCTCAGATGGCGCCTTCTATAGACGATCGAGGGCGAGGCCGCGAGAGGCCCGAAAGCGCCCTCGCGGTGTCGCCGTCAGCGCTTCGGGATCGGCGGCACGAAGGAGACCGGCGTCATGAGGCTGGTCTTCTGCTCGAGCAGAAAGCCCGCTTTGGCGTTCTCGGTGAGATAGTTCTTCCAGTCGGGGTCCTGCATCATGCGCGCGCGCTTCTGCTCGCGGTCGGCCGCGCTTTCGTAGACCCAGATGTGGACGATCGTGTTCATTTCGCCGCTTTCCGCATTGGCGTAGCACAGCGGCTCGCCGAGATGCCGGACCTGGGCCGCATAGCCGAGCCGCTCGTAGAGCGCGAGATGCTGCGCCATGCAGCCCGGTTTGATCTTGTAGGTACGAACGTCGAGCAGCACGCGAACCTCCCTTTCCAGGTGCCGCGTGACGCGCGGCGGCGGCGCGCACTCTCAAGGGCACGGCCCACGAGGTCAATCCTTTTGAAGGCGCGGCTGGCCTGCCTATTCCGCCGCCTTAGCGCCCACAACGCGGTCGGAGCGCTGCTCGGCCGGCTTGCGGTAATGCGACAGGTTGCTCGCGGTATTGACCAGCGCAAGATGCGAGAAAGCCTGCGGGAAGTTGCCGACCAGGCGCCCCGAGCGCGGCTCGTATTGTTCGCTGAGCAGACCGAGGTCGTTGCACAGCGACAGCAGGCGCTCGAACAGTCTCTCGGCGTCATCGACACGGCCAAGCATCATGTAGGCATCGGCAAGCCAGAAGCTGCAGGCCAGAAACACGCCCTCGCCCGGCGGCAGGCCGTCATCGCTCCGCGCGGTGTCGTAACGCAGCACGAGGCCATCGCGCATGAGATGGCGCTCGATCGCCGCGATCGTGCCCAGAATGCGCGGATCCTCCGGCGGGAGAAAGCCGAGGACCGGCAGCAGCAGCAGGCTGGCATCGAGTTCGCGCGAGCCGTAGACCTGCGTGAAGCTGTTGAGGTCGGCATTGAAGCCGTGCTCGCAGATATCGCGATGAATGCGATGGCGCACCGCCCGCCAGTGAGCCACCGGTCCCGGCAGCTGATGCATCTCCGCGCTCTTGATGGCACGGTCGAAAGCCACCCACGCCATCACCTTCGAATAAGTGAACTGCTGGCGTTCGCCGCGCACTTCCCAGATGCCTTCGTCGGGCTGCGTCCAGATGGTTTCAAGATGAATGAGCAACGCGCGCTCAAGGTCCCAGCCGGCTTCGTGGTGGCCGAGCCCGCCCGAGCGCGCCTGATGCAACGCGTCCATGACCTCGCCGAAGATATCGAGTTGCAACTGGCTATGCGCCGCGTTGCCGATACGCACGGGCTGCGACTTCTCGTAACCAGCGAGCCATGGCACGGTCCATTCCGTCAGGCGCCGTTCGCCGCGAATGCCGTACATGATCTGGATCTGGCTTGGGCTGCCGGCCGCCGCGCGCAACAGCCAGTCGCGCCACTTCTCCGCCTCTTCGTAGTAGCCGGCATTCATCAGAGCCAGCAGCGTCAGTGTCGCATCACGCACCCAGCAGAAGCGATAATCCCAATTGCGTACGCCGCCGATCCACTCCGGAAGCGACGTCGTCGGCGCCGCCACCATGCCGCCGGTCGGCGCGTAAGTCAGCGCCTTGAGCGTGATCAGCGAGCGCACCACCGCGGCCTGATGCGGGCCGTCGATCTTGTTCCTGGCAGACCAGTCGCGCCAGTAACGCTCGGTGCGCGCAAGCTCCGCCTCGACATCGGGCGGCTCGGGAATATCGTGATGCGACAGCGCATAAGACAGGCTGAAGGTGTAAGTCTCGCCCGCCGTGATCGCGAAATCGCCGACGGTCTTGAAGCCTTCGCCGCGGAACGGCACGGAGGAATGCAGCACCGCCATATCGGGGCCGGCGACGGCGCGAATTGTTTGGTTACCGATGCGGGTCACCCACGGCACCGACGCGCCGTAGCCGAAGCGCAGAATGAGTTCGCCGTGCAGATCGACATGGCCGCGCTCGCCGACCAGCATGCGCATGACGTGTGAATTGCCTTCGCGCGGCGGCATGAAGTCGATCAGAGTCGCGGCGCCGTCTTTGGTCTCGAAGCGAGTTTCGAGGATCAGCGTATCCGGACGATAGCGCCGCGTCACCTTGACCGCCGGGTCGCGCGAACCTATCAGCCAACGGCCATTGTCCGGCGCACCCAGCAGCGCGGCGAAACAGGCGTCCGAGTCGAAGCGCGGCCAGCACAGCCAGTCGATCGAACCGTCGCGGCCGACCAGAGCAGCGCTGCCGAGATCGCCGATAAGAGCGTAGTCTTCAATTCGCAATGTCATACCGCCTCACCGGCGCTCGCGGGCGGCGGCACATTGTCGACCAGATTACGTTGCGGGTGCAGGGGCTGAACCATCAAGACGCACGTTGGATCATACCGCTCAAAAGGCCCCATCATATAAGCGCGGAATGGGCCTCGGGTTCCCGCAACCGCAGCAGCGTCACCGCACGCGCATGATTATCGGCGAAGAAACGCGGCAGCGGCTGATCGAGCACCCGGCC
>JBAZSM010000157.1:0-3651 GCA_041662425.1 Pseudolabrys sp. | reverse complement strand
CATCTTCGAGGCCGCGGTCGAGGCGGAAAAGCGCACCGGCAAGGCGGTCGGCCTCGAGGTGATGGTGCCGCTGATCGCGACCAAGGCCGAGTTCGACCTGATCAAGGCGCGGATCGATTCCACCGCGCAGTCGGTGATGAAGGAGACGGGCAAGAAGCTCGCCTACCAGGTCGGCACCATGATCGAACTGCCGCGCGCGTGCCTGATGGCCGGCGACATCGCCCAGACCGCCGAGTTCTTCTCGTTCGGCACCAACGACCTGACCCAGACCACCTACGGCATCAGCCGCGACGATGCCGCGAGTTTCCTCGGCACCTATGTCGCCAAGGGAATCCTCGAGATCGATCCGTTCATCTCGGTCGATCGCGACGGCGTCGGCGAACTGGTCAAGATCGGCGTGGCGCGCGGGCGCAAGACCCGTCCCAATCTCAAGGTCGGGATCTGCGGCGAGCATGGCGGCGATCCGGCTTCGGTGGCGTTCTGCCACGAGATCGGGCTGAACTACGTATCCTGCTCGCCCTACCGCGTGCCGATCGCGCGGCTGGCCGCGGCACAGGCCGCGCTGGGCAAACCCGTCGCCAGCCAGGCGTAAGGCGACTGCGGATACCGGGATTGAAATGGCCGGGATTGTTCCCGGCCGTTTTCTTTTGTTCCCAAACGGGAACCCGCAATGATGCGGGGACCAAAAAGTCACACGCTCCTGCAAATTTCTTCATCATCGTCGTTGACGCGACGTTTACCATTTCAGTCGAGCGCCTGTTTACCAAGCCTTTCGAAGCCATTCCGCCAACCGCAACGTTTCCTTGCGTGTATCGCGCGTGCAACCCCGATTAACGCCCCGGCAACCTAAATTCGATATCAACGAAAAAGGTCGAATTTTACGGATGTACTGAAATTCGATTGATTTGTGTGTGTAAGCGTTGCGTGAGCGTAATCGATGTCAGTAATGCGTAACCGGCCGAAGGGCGCGCGTTTTGCGCCCTTCGGTCTGGGTCTTTGCATCTTTGCATTGATCCCGACCGAGCTAGGATACCAGGATATCGCATCGCTGCTGGCCAGGCAGCCCGGTGTCGCCGAACGCTGGCAGAAGCGCGTCTACTCCGCCGCCAGCAGCATCCAGCTCGCCACCTACAGTTTCGGCCGTCCGATCGGAACCGCCTCGCCACAGACCGTGAGCTATCGGCTGGCCCGTCTCGACAATCAGGGCATCGACATCACGGGCTCGGTGACACGCAATCCGATCGTGCAGGCGCCGCCGCGCTATCAGGTGTCCGATTTCCCGAAGGTCGACCGCACCCTGAAGGGCGATCGCCTTGTCACGGTCACGCCCGAACCAATTCCACCGGCGCCCGCCGAGTCCGCTCCAGCCAACGAGGATCCGTCGACCTCGAATGCGTCCGTGAAGGGCGCCAAGACCGCCGACGCCGCGCCTGCCGCCGAACCCGCCAGGCTCGATCCGGAACTGGCGGCAGCGCTGAGCGCGCCGCCGCTGGCGCACTACGATGTTTCGATGTCGCTCGAGGCCCAGCCGCTCCACGAACTCAAAGCTCCATCCAGTGTCGCCGCAGCCGAGCCGGCGCCGGCACGTGACCATTTCTCGTTCAAGACCTCCAGCCTGTTTTTCGGCAGCTCCTCACTCGGCACGGCCGAAAGCATGGAGCGCTGGCAGCCCGGCGAAGAACCGATGATCGTCGTCCCGGGCACGCTGCCCGATCCGGACCTGAAGGTGATGGCGTCGCTGCCGACGCCGGCGGACGAGCCGTCCAAGGTCGTCGAGAGCGGCGAGAGCGTGGCCGCCAAGGGCGAAGTCAACGCCGACAACCAGCGCGCCAAAACGCCGGCGGAGCGCCTTGGCCTCGTCGACGAGAAGTCACGCGCCAAATCGGAAAAATGCCTGACGGAAGTGATCTATTTCGAGGCGCGCGGTGAAGCCGTGCGCGGCCAGATCGCGGTGGCGCAGGTGGTGCTGAACCGCGCCTTCTCCGGCAAATATCCCGAGACGGTGTGCGGCGTGGTCTACCAGAACAAGCACCGCCATCTCGCCTGCCAGTTCACCTTCGCCTGCGACAACAACGCCGACGTGGTGAAAGAGCCGGACATGTGGGACCGCGCCAGGAAGATTGCAAAGGCGATGCTGGACGGCCAGCTCTGGCTGCCGGAGGTGGCGAAATCGACCCACTACCATGCCTATTGGGTGCGCCCATCCTGGGTCAGCGAGATGAAGAAGATGTACAAATTCGGCGTGCATACCTTCTACCGGCCGCGCAATTGGGGCGACGGCAGCGAGGCGCCGAGCTGGGGCACCACGGCGCAAACCGCGGAAATCTCGGCGAAGCTCGCCGAAGCCGCGCAAAGCTCGGCCGAGCAGGCCAGCGCGAAGCGGTAGTCGTCATTGCGAGGAGCGCAGCGACGAAGCAATCCAACTTGCTGCGACAAAACTGGATTGCTTCGCGGAGCCTGTCATCGGGCGCGCATTCGCGCGGCCCGTTGGCTCGCAATGACGGCCCTCACGCATCAATATCCAGCGCGACGTCGAAATTCGGCGCGGAGTGCGTCAGCGCCCCCACCGAGGCATAGTCGACGCCGGTGGCGGCGATCTTCGCGATCGAGTCCAGCGTGACGCCGCCGGAGGCTTCCAGCACGACGCGGCTGCTGGCGAGCTTCACGGCCTCGGTCAGCGTGGCCGTATCCATATTGTCCAGCAACACCACGTCGGCGAGCCCGGTGTCGAGCACCTCACGCAACTGCGCCAGCGTATCGACCTCGATCTCGACCTTGACGAGGTGTCCGATGTGGGCCCGCGCGCGTTCCAGCACCGGCCGCACGCCGCCGGCGACCGCGATGTGGTTGTCCTTGATCAGGATCGCATCGTCGAGCCCGAAGCGGTGATTGAAGCCGCCGCCGCAGCGCACCGCGTATTTCTCCAGCGCGCGCAACCCCGGCGTGGTCTTGCGGGTGCAGCAGATGCGCAATTGGGTGCCGGCGGTATGGCGCACATAATCGGCGGTGAGCGTGGCAATGCCGGAGAGACGGCCGACGAAATTCAGCGCGGTGCGCTCGCCGGCCAGCACGGCGCGCGCCGGCCCCGAAATCGTCAGCACCTGCTCGCCCGACGCGACGGTCGCGCCATCGCGAAAATGCGCCAGGATGCCGATATCCGGCGACAGCCTTTGAAACGTCGCGACCGCCAGCGGCAATCCGGCGATGACGCCGGACTGCCGCGCGATCAGGATGGCACGGGCCTTCGTCGTCTCCGGAATGGTGGCAATCGAGGTGATGTCGCCGGCGCGGCCGAGATCCTCGTCGAGCGCGCGCTGCACCGCTTCGCCAATGGCGAGCGGCGACAGGAATGCTTCCGGGTGCAGGAGAGAGGCTGGAGTTGTCATGGCGCGTGCTTTCGGTCAGGCGGTCATCGGCTGCGGGGTCCGCAACGCGGAACTTTCGGCGAGTGATGCTGCGATCTCCCGTGCCGCGGCAAGGGTCGTCATGGTGCGGCGGGCCAGCGCCGGCTTCTCGGCCGGATGATCGGAGCGGTAATGCGCACCGCGGCTTTCGCGACGCGTCCAGGCCGAGGCGGCGACCAGCAGCGCCGTCGTGGCCATATTGCGCAGCGCGATGTTGCCGCAGTCGCGCTCGATCGCCGCGAACGAC
>JBAZSM010000156.1:0-3991 GCA_041662425.1 Pseudolabrys sp. | reverse complement strand
CCGTACCCGCCCCATCCGCCGGAACCCATCATGCTGGGCCCCATCATCCCCCACCGTCCGCCCGCCGAATAAGGCGCCACGAATGCGCCGTAGCCCCACATCAGCACAAAGAGGGATAGGACAAGGACCACGATGATCGCGAAGGGTCTGCGCATGGCGGCTACTCCTCGCCAATGGTGGCTTCGCTAAACAGTCAACACCCGGTCGTCCCTGCCGGCTTTGATCGATATCAACGTCGCACTGGCACCATGACCGAGCGATCACGCACCGCCGACGACAATCGGCATTCCGGCCGCGCGCCATTCCGGAAGGCCGTCTTCGAGACGACGGGCCTTGAAGCCTTTCGCGCGCAGTGCGGCAACGGCCTCGTAGGACAAAACGCAATAAGGACCGCGGCAATAGGCGACGATTTCCTGCGCCGGATCGAGTTGCGCGAGTCGAGCCTCCAGCGCCCGCAACGGAATATTCAGCGCGCCGGGCACGTGACCGAGCGCAAATTCGTCCTCGGGCCGTACATCGAGAACGGCGACGCTACCCTCACGCAGGCGTCGCCGCAGTTCCTTGCGGGACACCGCTTCCAGGTCGTCGCGCGCGTGAAAATAGCTACGCACGACACGATCGACCGCGGCAACGTTGCGTTCGGCGACTTGCCGGATCGTGGCCAGCACATCGAGAACCGTTTCGTCGGCGAGGCGATAATGGATGAACTTGCCCTCGCGCCGGGTCGCGACGAGGCCGGCGCGGCGCAAATGCTGGAGATGCTGCGACGCATTGGCGACCGTCAGACCGGTACGGTCGGCAAGGGTCTCGACGCTGCGCTCGCCCTGCGCCAGTTGCTCCAACAGTTCGAGGCGATGCGCATGACCCAGCGTTTTCGCGATCGCTGCGAATTCCGCGAACAAGGTCTGTTTCGGACTTTGGCTTGACATTTTCGTCATCAGATTGGAACATTCAAATGAATAATTGAATAACTTCGGCCTTGTGTCAAGAAGGACGATGCCGGATCGAAGGAAATAAGTGAGGTTTGTCATGATATTGCGTCAATACCTGCACACCGACCCGGTTGGCGCCTCTTATCTGTTTGGCTGCGCCGGGCGTGCATCGGCGACGGTGGTCGACCCCATCGGCGACATTGCTCGCTACACACGAATGGCCGACGAGACCGGCATGCGCATCCGCTATGTCATCGACACGCATCTGCACGCCGACCACGTTTCCGCCGGTCGCGTGCTCGCCGAAGCGACGGGCGCCGACTACGTGCTGTTCGCAGGCGCCAAGGCGACGTTTCCGTTCCGCGGCGTCCGCGACAACGAAGAACTCGAACTCGGCAACGTCACGATCAAGGTGCTCCACACGCCGGGGCACACGCCCGAACACATCTCCATGCTGGTCACCGACCGCACACGCTCGGACGAGCCGTGGTTCGTGCTGACCGGCCACACGCTGATGGTCGGCGATCTCGGCCGCACCGAGCTTGCCAGCAGCGCCGAGGAGGGCGCGCGCGATTTGTTCGGCAGCGTGCAGCGGCTCAAGGCATTGCCCGATTATCTGGAGGTGCTGCCGGGCGCGTTTTCGGGCTCGGTCTGCGGGCGCAGCCTGAGCGGCAAGCCGATCTCGACGATCGGGTTCGAGAAGCGCCACAACAAGGCGTTCGGCATCGCCGACGAGGCGGAGTTCATCCGCGTCATGACGGCGGAGATACCGCCGCCGCCTCCCAACGCCGCCGACAATCGCGCGGTGAACGCCGGCGCGCCGACAAAGGCGGCCTAGCAGCGGATGGCTTCGCCATGAAGATCCTCGTCATTCTCAATGACACGCCTTACGGCACCGAGCGCAGCTACAACGCGCTGCGCCTGGCGAATGCTTTGGCGGATACCGATCCCGCGAGCGAGATCACGATCTTCCTGACGGCCGACGCCGTCACCTGCGCCAAGAAGGGACAGAAAACGCCCGAAGGCTCTCGCAATGTGGAGCGCATGCTGAAGCGATTTGCCGGCGGCCATCACCGGCTCCTCGTGCTTGGACAATGCATGGACGCCCGGGGACAGGGCGATGCCGAGCTGATGGAAGGCGCGAGCCGCGGCTCGACGGACGACCTCGCCAAGGCAACGCTCGCGGCCGACAAGGTGCTGACATTTTGAACGAGCGGGGCATGCACACGATGCAGCGATATCTGAAGCCGGGCGGCTAACATCATGCGGCGCAGACAATGACGGCCGTCTCGCACGGCATCCGCCTGGGCCTGCGCGAAAACTGGCGGCAGTTCGCGCTGCTGGTGCTGATCAATGCCTTCGTCGGCGGCATGGTCGGTATCGAGCGCACCGTGGTGCCGCTGATCGGCGCCGAAGAATTCCACATCGCCTCGACGACGCTGATCATGTCGTTCATCGTCAGCTTTGGCGTGGTCAAAGCCTGCGCCAATCTCGTTTCGGGGCATTTGGCCGACGTCTGGGGCCGCAAGCGCGTGCTCGTGATCGGCTGGCTGGTCGGCCTGCCCGTGCCCTTCATGATCATCTGGGCGCCGACATGGGAATGGATCATCGCCGCCAATGTGTTGCTCGGCCTCAACCAGGGCTTCGCCTGGTCGATGACGGTCATCATGAAGGTCGATCTGGTCGGGCCGAAGTCGCGCGGCCTCGCGGTCGGTCTCAACGAGTTCGCCGGCTATCTTGCGGTCGGCGTCACGGCCTATCTCACCGGCTACATCGCGTCCGAATACGGCCTGCGGCCGGAGCCGATTTATCTCGGCGTCGCTTATGCTGTGCTTGGCGCGGCTTTGTCGATCCTGCTCGTGCGCGATACGCGCGCGCATGTGCAACTGGAAATCAGCGGCAGCGCGACGACGGCCGCCACGGTCCGCTTCTGGGAGATATTCACCCTGACCTCATTCCGCGACCGCAATCTATTCGCCGCCTCGCAGGCCGGTCTCGTCAACAACCTCAACGACGGCATGAGCTGGGGCATCTTCCCGCTGTTCTTTACGGTCTATGGATTGGGCGTCGAACGTATCGGCATTCTCAAAGCCGTCTATCCCGCGGTGTGGGGCATTTTGCAGGTCGCGACCGGACCGCTCAGTGACCGCTGGGGCCGCAAGGGCCTCATCACCGGCGGCATGTGGGTGCAGGCCGCGGGTCTCGTCCTGACGGCGCTGACGCACGAGTTCGTGTACTGGTTCATCGCCAGCGTGCTGCTCGGCATCGGAACGGCGATGGTCTATCCGAGCCTGATCGCGGCCGTGTCGGACGCCTCGCATCCGACCTGGCGGGCACGCTCGCTCAGCGTTTACCGCTTTTGGCGCGATCTCGGCTACGCCATCGGCGCGCTGTCGGCCGGCGTTATCGCCGATCTGTTCGGCATGGCCTGGGCGATCGGCCTCATCGGCGCACTGACCTTCGTTTCGGGCGCGATCGTGGCGCTGGTCATGCAAGACCGGCGAGCTTGATCTGGCGCAAGTTGCCGCCTGCCGCGGCTTGCTAATCATTGCCGCATGAATTGACGCAAATGCGAAGGTTGTGGTCATGAAGACGCTCTTTATTCTTAACGACCCGCCCTATGGCACGGAGCGCGTCTATAACGGACTCCGGCTCGCCCACGCGATCTTGAAAAGAGCGCCGCGAGACGCTGTCACTGTGTTTCTGATGGCGGATGCGGTCGTCGGCGCCAGGGCCGGGCAGAAGACCCCGGACGGATATTACAACGTCGAACGCATGCTCAATCGCGTGCTCGCCGCAAACGGCAAGGTTCTCTTGTGCGGCGCTTGTATGGATGCGCGCGGCCTGGAGGACGCGGCGCTCGTTGCCGGCGCGCGACGCAGTACGATGGACGAACTTGCGACTGAGACCGGTGAAGCGGACAAGGTCATCGTGTTCTGACGGTGCCGATCGTCAAATAGTCGGGTTTGAAGGCCGTCGCCAGCGCCTCAAGGATCGTCAGCGCATCGGCGGTGCCGTCGGCTTCGCCTTTTTCGAAATCCTGATCGGCCAGCCCCATC
>JBAZSM010000155.1:0-4150 GCA_041662425.1 Pseudolabrys sp. | reverse complement strand
ACGGCGACCAGTCGAAGGCGCAGCGTTATGCCTTCTTCGCCGAGCGCGAAGCCGCGAAGATCGGCGTTCCGGAGGGCACCAAGCCGCGCAAGGTCGAGCGCGTCGCCATCATCGGCGCCGGCACCATGGGCGGCGGCATCGCCATGTCGTTCGTCAATGCCGGCATTCCGGTCACGCTGATCGAGACCGGCGAAGAGCAGCTCAAGCGCGGCATGGGCGTGATGCAGAAGAACTACGAGGCGACGGCGGCACGCGGCGGCATTCCCGCCGATGCGCCCGCCAAGCGCATGGGCCTCATCACCGGCGTGGTCGGCCTTGAGAACGTCAAGGACGCGGACCTCATCATCGAGGCGGTGTTCGAGACCATGGCGATCAAGAAGGAAGTGTTCACCAAGCTCGACCAGTACGCCAAGCCCGGCGCGGTGCTCGCCAGCAACACCTCCTATCTGGACATCAACCAGATCGCCGCGATGACCAAGCGTCCGCAGGACGTGCTCGGCATGCACTTCTTCTCCCCCGCCAACGTCATGAAGCTGTGCGAAATCGTCCGCGCCGAAAAGACCGCGCCGGATGCGCTGATGACCGCGGTGAATGTCGCCAAGCGCATCGCCAAGGTGCCGGTGGTGGTCGGCGTCTGCGACGGCTTCGTCGGCAACCGCATGCTGGCGGCCCGTGGCAAGCAGGCCGAGAAGTTCCTGTTCGAAGGCGCGTTGCCGCAGCAGGTCGATGCCGTCGTCACCAAGTTCGGCATTCCGATGGGCCCGTTCGCCATGGGCGATCTCGCGGGCCTTGATATCGGCTGGCGTTCGCGTCAGGACCGCGGCGTCAAGTCGGAAATCGCCGACGCGATCTGCGAGGCCGGCCGCTTCGGCCAGAAGACCGGCAAGGGTTATTACAAGTATGAAGCCGGCTCGCGCTCGCCGCTGCCGGATCCGGAGATCGAGAAGCTGATCCACGAGACGCTGGCCAAGCTCGGTCTCAAGCCGCGCGAAATCAGCGACGACGAAATCCTCGAGCGCATGATGTACCCGATGATCAACGAGGGCGCGCGGATTCTCGAAGAGAAGATCGCATCGCGTCCGAGCGACATCGACGTGGTCTGGCTGTACGGCTACGGCTGGCCGATCTATCGCGGCGGCCCGATGTTCTACGCCGACCAGGTCGGCCTCAAGAAGATCGCGGATCGTCTGTCGTTCTACGCCAAGCAGACCAACGATCCGTCACTCGAGCCGGCGCCGCTGCTCAAGCGTCTGGCGGACGAAGGCAAGACATTCGCGTCCCTCGCCAAGGGCTGAGCGCATGCTCCATCCCGGCGAACAATACTATCCGGAGGGCGTCCGCTGGGATTCTCCGATCCCGCGCGGCACGCTGCCGGATCTGTTGTCGAAGGCGGCCGCGGATTTCGGATCGCGGCCGGCCATTGAGTATCGCGACCGTCCCATCAGCTTCGTTCAATTGAGGGACATGGCCGATGTGGCAGCGTCTGCGTTTCTCCGTGCCGGTTACGGCACGGGTGCGTCGGTGGCGCTGTTTCTCGGAAATTCACCGGACCATCCGGTAAATTTCTTCGGCGCGCTGAGGGCCGGCGCGCGCGTCGTGCACCTCAGCCCGCTCGACGGCGAGATCGCGCTGACCCACAAGCTGAAGGATTCCGGCGCACGCATTCTCGTCACCAGCAATCTGGCTGCGCTGCTGCCGACAGCGCTGAAATTCTTTGAGAAGGGTCTGCTGGATCGCCTGATCGTTTGCGAGGATCAGACCTGGGGCGACGTCGGCAATCCGATGGTGGCGATCCCGTCCAATCCGGCCATCGTGACCTTCAAGGATTTCGTCAAGGGTGCGCAGCCCCCGGCGAAATGGCCCGAGGTCAGCGCCGACGATATCGCCCTGCTGCAGTATACCGGCGGCACCACCGGCCTTCCAAAAGGCGCGATGCTCACCCACGGCAAT
Source organism: Pseudolabrys sp. (assembly GCA_041662425.1). GTDB lineage: Bacteria > Pseudomonadota > Alphaproteobacteria > Rhizobiales > Xanthobacteraceae > Pseudolabrys. Next base: position 2,200 of record JBAZSM010000155.1, on the reverse strand, counting down.
CTGACTTCCGCCGTCTCCATCTATGATGTGTGGGGCGCGAAGCAGAAGGCCGAGCGCAACACCGTCGAGCGCGTCATCCTGGTGCTGCCGCTGTTTCATATCTATGCGCTCACCGTCGTGCTGCTGCGCACCCTGAAGAACGGCGACCTGATCTCGCTGCATCAGCGCTTCGATCTCGACGCGGTGATGCGCGACATCGAGGTCAAGCGCGCCACCGCGTTCCCCGGCGTGCCGACCATGTGGATCGCCATCGCCAGCCTGCCCGATCTCGACAGGCGCGACCTGTCGTCGCTGGCTTTTGCAGGCTCGGGCGGCGCGCCGCTGCCGGTGGAAGTCGCGAAGGTTTTCGAGCGCAAGACCAGGCTCGCGCTGAAAAGCGGATGGGGCATGACCGAGACCTGCTCGCCCGGCACCGGCCATCCGCCGGCGGGTCCGGAGAAACCCGGCTCGATCGGACTGATGCTGCCCGGCATCGAGATGGACGTCGTGTCGCTCGACGATCCCAGGCGGGTGATGCCGGTCGGCGAGACCGGCGAAATCCGCATCCGGGGTCCGAACGTCACGCGCGGCTACTGGAATCGCGAGGCGGAATCCGCCGAGTCATTCGTCGGCGACCGGTTTCTCACCGGCGACATCGGCTATATGGACAGCGACGGCTATTTCTTTCTGGTCGACCGCAAGAAGGACATGATCATCTCCGGCGGCTTCAACGTCTATCCGCAGATGATCGAGCAGGCGATCTACACCCATCCCGCCGTGCAGGAAGTCATCGTGATCGGCATTCCCGACGATTATCGCGGCGAGGCGGCCGAGGCCTTCGTGACCTTGCGCGCCAATGCTGCGCCGTTCACCATCGACGACCTGCGCGCGTTTCTCGCCGGAAAGATCGGCAAGCACGAAATGCCGGTGGCGGTGGAGTTTTTGAAAGAACTGCCGCGCACCAGCGTCGGAAAACTGTCGCGTCACGAATTGCGCAACCAGCAACGTCATCAAACCCAACAGCCACCCAAACTTGCAACAGGAGGTCGCTCATGACCGAAGCCGTTATCGTTTCCACCGCCCGCACGCCGATCGGCAAGGCCTATCGCGGCGCCTTCAACAACACCGAGGGCGCGACGCTGCTCGGCCACGCCATCGAGCACGCGGTGAAGCGCGCCGGCATCGACGGCGCGGAGATCGAAGACGTGGTGATGGGCGCCGCCATGCAGCAGGGCACCACCGGCGGCAACATCGCCCGCAAGGCCGCGCTGCGCGCCGGACTTCCGGTGTCGGTCGCTGGCACCACCATCGACCGCCAGTGCTCGTCCGGCCTGCAGGCGATCGCGCTCGCGGCACGCTCGATCATGTATGATGGCGTCGAAGTGGCCGTCGCCGGCGGCGGCGAATCGATCAGCCTCGTGCAGAACGACAACATCAACAAATTCCACGCGGTCGATCCCGAACTCGTCGCGATCAAGGGCGACGTCTACATGTCGATGCTGAACACCGCCGAGGTGGTGGCGAAGCGCTACGGCATCTCGCGCGAGAAGCAGGACGAGTTCGGGCTGGAAAGCCAGCGCCGCACGGCGTCCGGCCTGCAGGGCGGCCGCTTCAAGGAAGAGATCGCGCCGATGACCACCAAGATGGCGGTGGTCGACAAGAACACCAAGGAAGTATCCTACAAGGAGATCACGATCTCGCAGGACGAAGGTCCGCGCCCCGAGACCACGGCGGAGGGACTTGCGAGCCTGAAGCCGGTGATCGAGGGCGGCTGCATCACCGCCGGCAACGCCAGCCAGTTGTCGGACGGCGCGAGTGCGCAGGTGGTCATGAGCGACAAGCTCGCGGCGAAGAAGGGCCTCAAGCCGCTCGGCATCTTCCGCGGCTTCGTCGCCGCCGGCTGCGAGCCGGACGAAATGGGCATCGGTCCGGTGTTCGCGATCCCTCGCCTGCTCAAGCGTCACGGCCTCAAGATCGAGGACATCGATATCTGGGAACTGAACGAAGCCTTCGCGGTGCAGGCGCTGTATTGCCGCGACAAGCTCGGCATCGATCCGGAAAAGCTCAACGTCAATGGCGGCGCGATTTCGGTCGGCCATCCCTACGGCATGACCGGCTCGCGTCTCGCGGGCCATGTGCTGATCGAAGGCCGCCGCCGCAAGGCGAAGTACGGCGTGGTGACGATGTGCGTCGGCGGCGGCATGGGCGCGGCCGGCCTGTT
>JBAZSM010000154.1:0-4160 GCA_041662425.1 Pseudolabrys sp. | reverse complement strand
TGTACCAGTGGCTCGATCGCGCGCCGCTCGGCCGCAACGAAAGCGGCATGTGGTGGCGCCACCACGACCGGTACGGCCGTGATTGACGCGCTCAACGCCGGCGGCCGGTGGCTCAGCCTGGCCGCCGCGCCGACCTTTGCCGTGATGGCGCTGCTCAGCGTCCGTCACGGCGCGCCCGCCAATCTGTTCTGCGCCACGATGAACGAGGGAACGCTGCTTACCGGCATGGTGCCGATGTACGCACTGATGAGCCTGTTTCATTGCGCGCCGTGGCTGCGGCTGATCGGCCGCCACGGCCGCGACGCGGGACCGGGACTTACATCCCGCGGCTAGGGTTGTTTCCGGAAGGGCGCAGCAAAGGCTCGCCAAGCGGGCTGGCACGGCTTACGTAGTTTGGCAGCATTGCCCGTGCCCGGAGGATACAAGGCCCGTGACGTCCAAGCCGCCATCCAGCGTCGATCGCACGCAACTTCCGTCCTTTCGCCCGCCGGCGCTTGACCAGGACTTCATCCTTGGCGACTCGATGCGCGGGGTTCGCTTCCTGCTGGAATACGCCAAGGCTGAAGAAGCGTTGCGCGCCTGGAGCGTTCGCTCGACCATCGTCGTGTTCGGTTCGGCGCGCGTGCGCGAGAACGGACCCGGCCGGCAGCGCTTCTGGTATGAGCAGGCGCGGGCCTTCGGCCGCATCGCCTCGGAGCAGGGCGGCGCCTTGAAGCCGCACGGTATCGTGCGCGACAACGTGATCGCGACCGGCGGCGGGCCGGGCCTCATGGAGGCCGCCAATCGCGGCGCCGCCGATGCCGGCGCGCCGTCGATCGGCTTCAACGTGTCACTGCCGCGCGAGCAGGCGCCCAATCCCTATACGACGCCTGAACTGACGTTCAGCTTTCACTACTTCGCCATGCGCAAGATGCATCTGGCGATGCGCGCCAATGCGCTGGTGGTTTTTCCCGGCGGCTTCGGCACGCTCGATGAACTGTTCGAGGTTCTCAATCTGCGGATCACCGGCAAGTCTCCGCCGATGACGACGATCATGGTGGACCGGAAATTCTGGACGTCCGTCATCAATTTCGACGCGCTCGTCGAAGCCGGCATGATCAATCATCGGGATCTCGGCGTATTCGATTATGCCGACGATGCCGGTGAGGTCTGGACCAAGCTCGCCGCGACGGATCTCAACGCGCATCGCTGAGCAATCGTCCGGAGCATCGGAATGATGCGGCAAAACCTATGTATACTGATGCTTTCTTCGTGGAATCCATAGGGTGCGTGTGAGGCTCCGATGCGGGCTGCCACCGGTGCGCGACGTAAACGGAAGCGCGCCGCAGCACAACCAGAAGGATGAGGGCGATGGACGACGGAATCATTACGACTAAAGAAGGCGTCAAGATTTATTACAAGGACTGGGGCGCCAAGAACGCGCAGCCGATCATGTTTCATCACGGATGGCCGCTGTCGGGCGACGACTGGGATGCGCAGATGATCTATTTTCTGCATCAGGGCTATCGCGTCATCGCGCATGACCGCCGCGGTCACGGCCGTTCCACGCAGACTGCGACCGGCAATGACATGGATCACTACGTGGTTGACGTCGCCGAGGTGGTTGAGGCGCTCGACCTCAAGAACGTTATTCACGTTGGTCACTCGACCGGTGGCGGCGAAGTCGCGGCTTTTCTCGGCCGCTACGGCACCAAACGCGCCGCCAAGGCCGTACTGCTCGATGCGGTCCCGCCGGTGATGGTCAAGTCGGCGTCCAATCCGGGCGGTCTGCCGATCGAAGTGTTCGACGGCTTCCGCGCCGCGCTGGCGGCGAACCGTTCGCAGTTTTATCTCGATGTGGCGTCGGGACCGTTCTTCGGCTTCAACCGCCCGGGCGCCAAGGTCATACAGGGCGCGATCTGGAACTGGTGGCGTCAAGGTATGATGGGCGGCGCCAAAGCGCATTACGATTGCATCAAGGCCTTTTCGGAAACTGATTTTACCGAAGACCTCAAGAAGATCGATATTCCGGTTCTGGTCATCCACGGCGACGACGATCAGGTCGTGCCGATCGACGACTCGGGCAAGTTGTCGGTTAAGCTCCTGAAGAAGGGAACGCTGAAGGTGTATCCTGGATATCCGCATGGGGCCTTCGCGATCCATGCCGACGTCATCAATCCGGACATGCTTGCGTTCTTCAAGTCCTGACGCTCGCAGACACAATGAATCGCAACAGAGGCCATGCCGTGCGGCATGGCCTCTTATTCTTGTGGCTTACGCAAAAGGCAATCTGGCGCGCGTCGCCCACAGGATCTTCAACGTGGCCCGCCAGGCGATGTTGCCCAAGTTCTGCGACGGGCAGGCCGCGGCGCGCTATCGCGCCGTGGCCGCGGCGTCGAGTTTGTCGCACAGTGCCTTGTGGAATTTCTGGATCTGGCGATTGAGGGTCGTGAGCTGGGCCTCGGTCATGCCGGAATTCTCGATCAGCGCGTCGCCGAGGCATTTGCATTTGGTGAGCAGCGCGCGGCCGGCGCCCGTCATATGCACGGTGACCTGACGCTCGTCTGTTGTGCTGCGCTTGCGCTGCACGAAGCCTGCCTGTTCCAGCCGCTTCACGGGCGGCGTCACCGTGCTCGACTCAAGCCCGAGGCGCCTGGCGATGGCGCCAATGGTGATGTCGTTTTGCTCGGCCAATGCGCTGAGCATGAGATATTGCGGGTAGGTGATGCCCATGGCGTCCAGCATCGGCTTGTAGGTTCGCGTAATCGCCATGCTGGTGGCGTAGAGCGTGAAGCAGATGTGATCGTCGAGGCGGCGGTGCACGGTAAGGGCTCCCTGGCGGCGGAACGGGGCGGCCGCCTGCAACAACGCTATGACACGGCCGCGACCGGCGCAAATATTTATCGCGATAAATAATGGCGTTGACAGCGGCGGGCCCGGGGCTTACCAGACGGATATCGCGATAACAGATATCGCGATCATGAAAAGGAGGCTTGCGATGAGCGAGACCAATGCCGGCGGCGGCACGATCGCCACGAAGGATGGCACCCGGATTTTTTACAAGGACTGGGGCGCCAAGACCGCCCAGCCGATCGTTTTTCACCATGGCTGGCCGCTTTCCGCGGACGACTGGGACGCGCAGATGCTGTTCTTCGTCGGCCAGGGCTATCGCGTCATCGCCCATGACCGCCGCGGCCACGGCCGCTCCAGCCAGACCGACACCGGCAACGACATGGACACCTATGCCGCCGACGTCGATGCGCTCGCGGCGCATCTCGGCCTGAAGAACGCCATTCACGTCGGCCACTCGACCGGCGGCGGTGAAGTCGCGCGCTATGTCGCGCAATATGGCGGCAACGGCCGCGTCGCCAAGGCTGCGCTGCTCGGCGCCGTGCCGCCGATCATGCTCAAGACCGCCGCCAATCCCGGCGGCCTGCCGATCGAAGTATTCGATGGCTTCCGCGCCGGCGTCGCCGCCAACCGCGCCCAGCTTTACGTCGATGTGCCGGCCGGTCCGTTCTACGGCTTCAACCGTCCGGGTGCCGCGGTGTCGCAGGGCGTCATCGACAACTGGTGGCGGCAGGGCATGGTGGGCAGCGCCAAGGCGCACTACGACTGCATCAAGGCCTTCTCGGAAACCGATTTCACCGACGATCTCAAGAAGATCGACGTGCCGGTTCTGGTGATGCACGGCGACGACGACCAGATCGTGCCGATCGCCGACTCGGCGCTGCTCTCGGTCAAGCTGCTCAAGAAGGGCGAACTCAAGGTCTACAAGGGCTATCCGCATGGCATGGCGACAACCCATGCCGATGTGATCAACAAGGACCTGCTGGCTTTCTTCAAGGCCTGAGGCAGCAGCCATTGACGATCGGAGACGCCCGCCACGCGCGGGCGTCTTTCTTTTCGTACGATGCCGAGTTCGGCGCTGCGGGCGATCAGCCGCCGGCGATGTGGCCCGTGCGTTGCCATGCAACGGCGCCGAGCCATAGCCACGCCAGAACTGCCGCGACGTAGAAGGCGATGCCCGGCGCGATCTTGCCGCTGACGCCGGAGGCGATGAAGACGGGCATCGCCAGCCCCGCGACAACGGATAGTATCGCCCATCCAGACAATCCGGCCTGATAGAAGCCGGTCGCGAACGTGAAACAGGCGACGATCAGCGAGACGAACGCCAGCAC
>JBAZSM010000153.1:0-4557 GCA_041662425.1 Pseudolabrys sp. | reverse complement strand
AACGGCATCCCGGGCATCTTCAATGCGCCGGTCGCGATCGAGACCTACGCCAAGGTGTTCGAGGAGGAAGGCGCGCTCGACAAGCTCGAGGCCTTCGCCTCGCTCAACGGGCCCAGGCACTACAAGCTGCCGCCCAACGAGGAGCGGATCACGCTGGAAAAGTCGCCCTGGACCGCCCCCGAGGAGGTCAAGGTCGCCGGCCCCGACGAGCGGGCGCTGGTCTATCGCGGCGGCGAAACGATCGAGTGGCGCGTGGTTGCCAATTGAAATAGGGCAGGCAATAACGCCCCTTCCCCGTCATCCTGAGGTGCTCGGCTGAAGGCCGAGCCTCGAAGGGCGACGGCCCGGACAGTGCCGCACGGGCGCAGCGGTAGAACTTTGGCCGTGCATCCTTCGAGGCTCGCTGCGCTCGCGCCTCAGGATGACGGATCGAGCGATGGAGCGGGTGGAAGCAAATGGCTGAGTACGACGTGATCGTGGTGGGCGGCGGCAATGCGGCGTTCTGCGCGGCGCTGGCGGCGCAGGAGCAGGGCGCGAAGGTCGTGGTGCTGGAAGCGGCCCCGGAGGACGAGGCCGGCGGCAACAGCCGCTTCACCGCCGGTGCATTCCGTTGCGTCTATGACGGCGTCGAGGATCTGCGCGCGCTGATGCCCGATTTGACCGACGAGGAAGTCTCGAAGTCCGACTTCGGCACCTACACCGAGGAGAAGTTCTTCGACGACATGGGCCGCGTCACCGAATACCGCACCGATCCCGATCTGTGCGAATTGCTGGTCACGCGCAGCAAGGAAACGATGCGCTGGATGCGCGACAAGGGCGTGCGCTTCATGCCGATCTGGGGCCGCCAGGCCTACAAGATCGATGGCATATTCAAGTTCTGGGGCGGGCTGACGGTGGAAGCCTGGGGCGGCGGGCCGGGACTGGTCGATGCGCTGACCAAGATCGCGCGCAAGAACAACATCTCGATCGCTTACGGCGCCCGCGCTTTGTCGCTGATTGCCGATGACGATGGCGTCAAAGGCGTGAAGGTCAAGTCGAACGGCAAGACCGTTCAGGTGATGGCCAAATGCGTGGTGCTGGCGGCTGGCGGTTTTCAGTCCAATGCCGAAATGCGCACACGCTACCTCGGGCCACTCTGGGAACTCGCCAAGATTCGCGGCACGCGCTTTAACACTGGCGACGGCATCAAGATGGCGCTCGACATCGGCGCCATGCCGACCGGCAACTGGTCGGGCGGTCATGCCGTCGGCTGGGACCGCAATGCGCCGGAATTCGGCGACCTCTCGGTCGGCGATAACTTCCAGAAGCATTCCTATCCCTGGGGCATCATGATCAACGCCAACGGCGAGCGTTTCGTCGACGAGGGCGCCGATTTCCGCAACTACACCTATGCCAAGTATGGACGTGTCATCCTGATGCAGCCGGGCCAGTTCGCCTGGCAGGTGTTCGACTCAAAGATCATCCCGATGCTGCGCGACGAATACCGCATCAAGCGCGTCACCAAGGTCCGCGCCGATACGCTGGAGGAACTGGTCAAGAAGCTGGACGACGTCAATGCCGGCAAGGCGCTGGAGACGATCAAGACCTACAACAAAGCGGTGATGACCGAGGTGCCGTTCGATCCGAACGTCAAGGACGGGCGCGGCACGCGCGGTCTGGCGATCCCGAAATCCAACTGGGCCAACACCGTGGATGAAGGCCCGTTCGAGGCCTATGCCGTGACCTGCGGACTGACGTTTACTTTCGGCGGGCTGAAGATCGACACCAGCGCGCGCGTCATGGATACCGACGGTGCTCCGATCCCGGGCCTGTTCGCGGCCGGCGAACTGGTTGGCGGCATTTTCTATTTCAACTATCCCGGCGGCACCGGCCTGATGAACGGCGCCGTGTTCGGCAAGATCGCCGGCACGACGGCCGGTCAGCGTGCCGCGCAGTCGCCGTGACGCAGACGACTATCCACGACGTCGTCATTGTCGGCGGCGGCGGCAGCGGGCTGGCGGCCGCAATTGAAGCGCGCGCGCTGGGACGCGACGTGGTGTTGCTTGAAAAGAACCCGCAACTTGGCGGCTCGACGGCCTGGTCGGTCGGCTCGGTGACCGCCACCGGCACACCGCATCAGGCGCGTGCCGGCATCGTCGATAGTCCGGAATCTCACTGGCGCGACATGGCCGACTTTAACGGCGACCTCGATCCGCGCGACAATGTCGGGCTGCGCCGCGTGCTGGCCGACGAAATGCCCGACACGTTTCGCTGGTTGCTAACGCACGGCGTCCGTTTTTTCGGTCCCATGCCGGAGCCGCCGCATACCAAGCCGCGCATGCATAATGTGCTGCCCAATTCGCGGGCTTTTATCACCCATCTGGAAAAGGCGGCGCGACGCGTCGGCGTCGCCATTCAATGCGGTGTCCGCGCCACAACACTGGTCGTCGAACAAGGCAGCGTGGTCGGGGTCGATTGCGAAACCGCGGACGGCGCGCGGCAGTTTCGCGTGCGCGGCGGCGTTGTGCTGGCAACCGGCGACTTCACCAGCGATCCCGAACTGAAGGCCCAGTTCATGGGGCCGCAGGAAGCCAAGATCGACGGCGTCAATGTGACGTCGACCGGCGACGGCCAGAAACTGGCGCTGCCGCTCGGCGCGCGGATCATCAACGGAGACCTGGCCCTCGGTCCTGAATTGCGCTTCGTGCCGCCGCAAAAGCGCAACATCCTGTTGAGCCTGCCGGCGTGGTCGGCTTTGGCCAACCTGATGGCGTGGTCGCTCGACCATATGCCGAGCGCGTTGCTGCGGCCGTTTGTGATGAGCTTCGTCACGACAGCGCTGGCGCCGTCGCCCGACCTGTTCGCCGCCGGCGCCATACTGGTCAACAGACGCGGCGAACGCTTCACCGACGAGGGCGACAAGCCCGCTTACGCCTTGCCCGATCAACCCGACAAAGCCGCCTATATCCTGCTCGACCGGCGCATGGCGGCGCTGTTTTCAGAGTGGCCACATTTCATCTCGACCGCGCCCGGCGTGGCTTATGCCTATGTCGACGATTACCGGCGAAACCGTCCGGACGTTTACAGAAGCGGTGCCACACTCGATGAACTGGCGGGGAAGTTATCGGTCCCGGCGGCAGCGCTGACCGCAACCGTCAACGCACACAACAACAAGACGAACAAGCCGCTTGGCCAAGGGCCGTATGTTGCGCTCGGGCCGGTGCGCGCCGTCTTCGTACATGCCGAAGGCGGGCTTGCCGTCGATCAAGACCATCGGGTGCTGGGTGAGGGCGACAGACCTATCGCCGGTCTTTATGCGGCCGGCTCGACCGGGCAGGGCGGCCTGCTGCTCAAAGGCCACGGCCATCATCTCGGCTGGGCCTTTGCGTCTGGCCGTCGCGCCGGCCGAAACGCGGCGACATTCTGAATGTTATCTACTTCGGCACTTCATCCGTCACAGGAGACGTAACAACCAGGAACACGAGATCGACCAGGCCGGTATTCGAGATCGCATGATCGACACCCGGCGGCAGAAAGATGTAATCATGCTTGCGCACCAGATGGTCCTTGCCGTCAATGTGCATCAGGCCTTCGCCTTCGAGGACGTGATAGACTTGCTCTTGCACCTTATGCTGGTGAATTTTCACATAGGCCATCGGCTGGTACATCGAGATGCGGTAATCGATGTGCTGCGAACCGGCGGTTTCCGGCATCACCAGCGGCTTCGACAGCGCGCCGCCGAAATGATCCGGGAACTGGCGCCACGGCACTTCGGCGATGTTGCGGATGAACCATTGGCGTGTCGTCGTCATGAGCGTTCCCTCGATTGTGGTGTTTTTTCCTAGGTCGCAGGCATACCACAATATCAATTGACGTACAGCATTATGAGAAATACGGTCGCGCGCTGCCGTCAGCCGCGCCTTAAGCAAAACGCCCGGTAGGAGACTGAACTGATGTCGACTGGAAATAAACTCAATGGCGCGCAGGTCATTGTCGACTATCTGATCCAGGAGAAGGTGCCGCAGGTGTTCGGCCTGTGCGGCCACGGCAACATCCAGTTCATCGACGCGCTGTATGAGCGTTCCTCCGACATCAAGACCATCTCGACGCATCACGAAAGCGTCGCCGGCTTCATGGCGGACTGCTATTACCGCGTCTCCGGCAAGCCGACCGCGACCTTCACGTCGTGCGGCCCGGGCTCGGCCAATCTGCCGATCTCGTTGGCGACCGCCTATCTCGACTCCGTGCCGTTCCTGGCGGTGACCGGCAACGTGCCGACCAGCCAGTTCAACCGCGGCGCCTTCCAGGAAATGTACCGGCAGAACCAGGCCGACTTTCCGTCGACCGTGCGCAGCCTGTGTAAGCGGGTGTTCCAGCCGACGCGCGGCGAGATGGTGCCGCTCGCCGTGCGGCAGGCGTGGAAGACGATGGTGACAGGCCGGCCCGGGCCGGTGGTGTTGGACGTGCCGTATGATGTGTTCATGGAGACGGCGGCGGAAGAAGCGCCGGACGCGAAGGCCTGGAACGGCAACATCTCCAGCCGTTGCGGCGCCGATCCCGATGGCGGTGTCAAAGCCG
>JBAZSM010000152.1:0-4637 GCA_041662425.1 Pseudolabrys sp. | reverse complement strand
GGCCGCACGTCGACGACGTCGATGCCGGTGCGCGTCTTGAACGGCCAGCGATTGAGCCCCGGTCCGGCGACGACAATGCAATCATGGCTCTTGAGATCGGCCGCCGTCTGCGGCGTGCCGCGCTGCTTGAGATAAGACGGCGCGGCGCAGATGACGCGTTGCAGATCGCCGATCTTGAGCTGAATGAAAGGACCTTCGGGAATATGCCCCGAGCGCACCGCGATGTCGGTCTGCTCCTCGATGATATCGACCAGCCGGTCGGTGATGGTCAGCTCAATGTCGATCTCGGGAAAGCGCGCGAGGAATTCGGCGAGCGACGGCGTGAGCTGATGCAGGCCGAAGGCGGTGCCGGAATTGATGCGCAGCCGACCGCGCGGAGCACCCCGAACGCGCGCAACTTCGGCCTCCGCTTCCTCGATATCGGCGACGATGCGGCGGGCCCGCGCGAGAAAAGTTTCGCCTTCGGGAGTCAGCACCAGCCGCCGGGTGCTCCTCTCCAGAAGCCGGACGCCGAGGCGATCTTCGAGCCGCGAAATAAGCTTGGAGACGGCCGAGGGCGTCAACCCCAAGTCATTGGCCGCTTGGGAGAAATTGCCTCGATCCATGACGCGGACGAAAACCCGCAGGTCGGATGTTGCGTCCATATCTGTTCCATTCATTCACAGATGTCTGTCCATTTTAGCCGATTATCATTCCCATGGAAGATAATATTGTGTCCGTAGCGGATGGGGCACCGAAGCCCGGCGTCTGGAGATCAAAATGAACACGAACAGCACCTGGCCCAATGTGGCGGCCAATTCGGCGATCACGCCGGCTGAAATCGACCGGGTCGTACGCAGGGCCCGCGCCGATCGCGCTGAAGTCATGCGCGCCGGGGCCGGCGAGCTGGCTGCGACAATCAAGCGGTTTTTTGCCGGCTTTCGCGCCGAGGCGCCGCGCAAAGGAGCCGCCGCCTAACTGAATTCTCGAGGATTGAACCTCCTTAGAGATACCTGAGCTAGCGCGCCTTCCCCTCCTACCGGCGCGCTTGACTTGCCTCCCAAGGCAGCAACCCGGGCCGGTCTCCCCTCGACCGGCCCGGGATTTTTTTGTCTTTTCGGGATGGGGCATGCCAATTGTCCGAAAGCCGGGCCCCATTTTTCGGGATCGTGCGGTAACCGCGCGCCGGTCTTTGCCTTGACGTCAGGCGCGCGCGTCTCCATTCCTTGTCGGTCAGTCGGCCGGACGGCCGCTCCGCGCCAATGCCGAAAGGCGGCCGGGGAGGAAAGTCCGGGCTCCATGGACAAACGGTGCCGGATAACGTCCGGCGGGGCGGCCCTTCGGGGATGCTTCAGGGACAGTGCCACAGAAAACAGACCGCCCCGGCCGCGTTGCGTATTGGCCTTAGGGTAAGGGTGAAACGGTGCGGTAAGAGCGCACCGCGTCTTCGGCAACGAAGGCGGCACGGCAAACCCCACCGGGAGCAAAACCGAATAGGGATGACGTTGACGCAAAGTCTTCGGGCTTTGCGCCAGGCCGGTCCGGGCCAGTCATCCGGGTAGGTTGCATGATGCGCCGGGCAACCGGCGTACCAGATGAATGGCCGTCACGTCCGCGGGTTCGCTCGCGGGCCATACAGAACCCGGCTTACAGGCTGGCTGATATGATGACGAGGGCCCGGTGGGAAATCACCGGGCCCTCACCAGTTTCAAGGTGAGCGCAATCACGCGCTGCCGAGCAGTACTTGTTTTTATGCGCTGCGCAGCAGCGCTTGTTCTTTACGCGCTGCGCAGCAGCGCCTGTTCTTTACGCGCTGCCGAGCAGCGCCTGCATCTTGCCCATCAGCCGCTGGATATCGACCGGCTTGGTGTCGAAATCGTCGCAGCCGGCGTCGCGCGCCTTCTTCTCGTCCTCGGCCATGGCATGCGCCGTGAGCGCAATCACCGGGATTCCTTTCGTCGCCGGGTCGGCCTTGACGCGCCGCGTCGCCTCCCAGCCGTCGATCACCGGCAGGCTCATATCCATCAGAATGATATCCGGGCTTGCCGAGCCCGCCAGCGTCACCGCCTGCTGACCGTCGACCGCCATCACCACCTCGTAGCCGTTGCGCATGAGGCGGCGCGAGAGCATGTCGCGGTTCATCTCGTTGTCTTCGACCAGCAGGACTTTCATGTCAGGACCTTTTACTTCTCAAGACGACTCTCGGCCGCGCCGTGATGGCGATGCGCCAGCGCCGACAGCGCGGCCCCTAACGTGCCGATCGGCTGGCCGCTCTTGCTCAGCACCAACAGCGTCCGCTCGGCGAGGAAGCTGCGCTCGCGCTCGGTGAGATCCTTGGCGGTGAGCACGACGATCGGCACTTCGATCATACTGTCGAGCTCGCGCACCTTCTCCAAAAACTCGAAGCCGTCCACCTCCGGCATCATCAGGTCGAGCAGCACCAGCGCCGGCGCCGCGTGGTTCGACAGCCAGCCGAGCGCCTCGCGGCCATTGGCGGCCTGCGCCGACGTCATGCCGGCGGCCTTGACCGTTGCGGCGATAACCTCGCGCACATCGGGATCGTCATCGACTATGAGGATGACAGCATCCGCTTTGGCGGGCGCCAGCTTGCGCAGCAGCGCGGTCAGCTTGTTGCGGTCGATCGGCTTGGTCATGAACTCGGACGCGCCGAGCGAGAAGCCGAGATTGCGATCATCGACGATGGTGAGCATGATCACCGGGATGTGCTCCAGCGCCGACTCCGATTTCATGATGCCGAGCACCGACCAGCCGTCGATCTTCGGCATCTGCACGTCGAGCGTGACAATATCCGGCGGCGACTTGCGCATGATGGCCAGCGCCTCGGCGCCGTCGCGGGCGTGCAGCAGCACGTAACCCTCGCGGCCGAGCGTGGCGGACAGCACGTCATGCACCGCCGGATCGTCATCGACGATCAGAACCGTAATGGCCGAGGCCACGCCTTCCGGCTGCATCCGCAGATCGTCGGCCGCATGACCGGCCTCGGCCTCGCCGCCGCCGCGGTCGGGCAACGTGATGGTGAAGGTCGAGCCCTTGCCCGGCTCACTGACGACATCGATGGCGCCGCCGAGCATGGTCACGAAATGCCGGGTAATGGTGAGGCCGAGGCCGGTGCCGCCGAAATTACGCGTGGTCGACGAATCGGCCTGGGTGAAAGCCTGGAAAAGCCGGCCCAATTGCTCGGGCGTCATGCCGATGCCGCTGTCGCCGACATCGAAGCGCACATGCGCCACGCCGTGGTCGTCCTTCTCGCGCGACAGGCGCAGCAACACGGTGCCTTGCTTGGTGAACTTCGCCGCGTTGCTCAGCAGGTTGATCAAGCATTGCTTGATCTTGGTGATGTCCGTCTTCAGACCGCCGATATCCGGCGGGCATTCAATGACCAGCCGGCTGCCGTTTTTGGCGATCATCGGATCGACGATGGTCTTGACGTCGTCGATCGCCTTCCGGAGATCGACGCGCTCGAGATAGACCTCCATCTTGCCGGCCTCGATCTTGGAGAGATCGAGAATCTCGTTGATGAGCCCGAGCAGATGCTTGCCGGCGGCGCTGATCTTTTCCAGATCGCCGAGCGCCGCCTTGTCGCCGCGGTCCTGCGCGTCTTCGGCCAGCAATTCGCTGTAACCGATGATGGCGTTAAGCGGCGTGCGCAGTTCGTGGCTCATATTGGCGAGGAAGGACGACTTCACCTTGTTGGCGGATTCGGCATCCTCCATCGCCTTGCGCAGCGCCAGTTCCTGCTTCTTGCGCTCGGTGATGTCGGTATAGATGGCAATGAAACCGCCGCCCGGCACCGGATCGCGCCGCACCTCCATCACCATGCCGTCCGGCCGCACGCGCTCGAAGGAGTGCGAGGTCGCCAGCACCTTGAGGCGCTTCTCGAGCTCCTTCTCGATGTCGGCATCCTCGCCGAATTCGCCGCGGGCGCCGATATAGCGGATGTAGTCGGAAAAGGTGCGGTCGGTGCCGAGGAATTCCTCCGGCATCTGGAGATAATCGACGAAGCGCTCGTTCCAGGTGACCAGCTTGTGGTCGGCATCGTACATGGCGACGCCGTGCTGCATGTAGTCGAGCGTCGCGCGCAGGAAGGCGTGCTCTTCCTCCGACGACAAAGTCCGCTTCATATGTGCTTGCACCGGTCAGCCCCGCAAATGGAAGCGCGCGGCGACAAGCTTTAGGCCAGCCGCACTCATTCATCCAGCAGAAAATAGGTCGCCATCGGGCCCTTGCCCTTGACCTCGATGGTGCCGCGCGGCTCCAGCGCGAAGCGCCCGTTGAGCGCGCGGCAGGTCGCCTCGGACAGATGGATGCGGCCGTTGACCGAATGCGATTCCATGCGGCTCGCGGTGTTCACGCTGTCGCCCCAGACATCGTAGGCGAATTTATGGGTGCCGATGACGCCGGCGACGATCGGCCCGGTATGAATGCCGATGCGGGCCTGTAGCTTGAGCCCCGTCGCCTGCGCCACCTCGTGCACGGCGCGCATCATGCGCGGCGCCAGCCGCACGATGCGCTCGGCATGGTCGTCCTGCGGCTCGGGAATGCCGGCGGCGGCCATATAGGCATCGCCGATGGTCTTGATCTTCTCGACCCCCGCCTCGGCGGCGAGCGCGTCGAAGATCGTGAAAATCCGGCCGAGG
>JBAZSM010000151.1:0-4672 GCA_041662425.1 Pseudolabrys sp. | reverse complement strand
GAAGGAGGTGCATCGGGACCGTGCGGCTTGGACCGCCGATGGGTTTGTTGCGCCGAATCTCCGACACCCCCACCGGCCACCGCTCCCCGCCCCAGCATCTGACGACGCTGATCAAACGCCCCCTCGTTAGTCGGGACAGGATGGGGAGGAATATAGACCTAGTAGGAATTAAAGTCAAGGTATAAATTCCGTCATTCGGGGCGGCCCGAAGGGCCGAACCGGGAATCCAGACGCGAACGCCAGTCGGTATCGCTGGATTCCGGGTTCGCGCTTTCAGCGCGCCCCGGAATGACGGAGGGTGCCGTTGCCCGGCAATGGGAGACGCGCTTGAGTGCTGCGACCGCCACCTCTAAACACGTCACCGGCCGCCAGAACCAAGGCCGGGCATATAGGAGGAGGGCTCATGCGCGCGTCTGTCATGACCGCCGAAGACATCGGCGTGCTGCTGGAGAAGGAGTTTCCGCAGGCCTTCTTTCCCGGCAGCGGCCTCTCCATCGAGCGCGTGAACTATGGCGACGTGCGGATCCGGAAGGCCTTCCATGAGGACCATCTGCGCCCCGGTGGCACCGTGTCCGGACCGACCATGATGGAGCTTGCCGATTTCGCCATGTATGTCGCGGTATTTTCGGCCGTCGGCCCGCAGCCTTTGGCGGTGACGACCAATCTGAACATCAACTTCCTGCGCAAACCGGCCGCCGCCGATCTGATTGCCGAAGCGCGGTTGATGAAGGTCGGCAAACGGCTCGCCGTGGGGCAGGTGAATCTGTATTCCGACGGCGAGGCCGAACCGGTGGCCCATGTCACCTCGACCTATTCGTTGCCCGTCCATAAGTGATTAGCGGCAGGTATTCTCGTACCAATCTTGTAAGCCATTGAATATATTGGAAAAATAATCAAGATCGTCCGTTGACGCTGCGAACCCGCTCGTCTACATACTGCCGCACGCTGGCGCGGTTCATTCCGCGCCTTTTTCCTTGGATTTTCACTCTTTGGGATTTGTCATGAAGACCACCCAGTCGGTTAAAGTCGCCGACATCGACAAGAAGTGGCTGCTGATCGACGCCTCCGGGCTCGTCGTCGGCCGTCTTGCTACGATCGTCGCGATGCGCCTGCGCGGCAAACACAAGCCGAGCTACACCCCGCACCTCGACGATGGCGACAACGTCATCATCATCAACGCGTCCAAGGTCGTGTTCACTGGCCGCAAGCGCGACAACAAAGTTTATCACCACCACACCGGCTACATTGGCGGCATCAAGGACGTTACCGCCAAGCAGATCATGGATGGCCGCTTTCCGGAGCGCGTCGTCGAGAAGGCCGTGCAGCGCATGCTGCCGCGTGGCCCGCTCGGCCGCGTGCAGTTCGGTAACCTGCGGGTCTATCCGGGTGCCGACCATCCGCATGAGGCGCAGAAGCCCGAGCCGCTCGATGTCGCCGCGATGAACCGCAAGAACGTGAGGAGTGCCTGATCGTGGCCGAGATCGTACAGTCAATGGAAGGCTTGGCCCAGCTCAAGCCGGTGGCGCCGGATGCGCCCCGCTATGAGAAGAAGGTCGACAAGCAGGGCCGTGCCTATGCCACCGGCAAGCGCAAGAACGCGGTCGCCCGCGTCTGGATCAAGCCGGGCTCCGGCAAGATCGTCGTCAACACCCGCACGATCGAAGTGTTCTTCGCCCGTCCGGTGCTGCGCATGTTGATCAACCAGCCGCTGGTTGCCGCCAATCGCGCGACCCAGTTCGATGTGATCTGCACCGTGTCGGGCGGCGGTCTGTCGGGCCAGGCCGGCGCCGTGCGTCACGGCATCGCCAAGGCGCTGACCTACTTCGAACCGGATCTCCGTTCGGTGCTCAAGCGCGGCGGCTTCCTCACCCGCGACTCGCGCGTGGTCGAGCGCAAGAAGTACGGCAAGGCCAAGGCCCGTCGTTCGTTCCAGTTCTCGAAGCGCTAAGCTTCGCCTTCAACGACAAGACTCAAAAGGGCTCGCCTCCGGCGGGCCCTTTTTCTTTTGGCGGCCGGGATGTGACGGGCGAAGGCGCGTCGCATCTCCGCTTGTTCAATTTGAGTCGAATTCGCGTCCGTCTTGCTTCAAAGCCCGGGGAACCCGGCAAACTTTTCGAATGACCTATCGGTTAGCGTTCTTAAACGCTGTGATGATGAACGCCCGTTATTCTTCCATAGGTTCTTCCAAAGCCCGCCGAGCCCATGCAACAAACGGTCACACTTGATTTTCCGACGCTGATTTTTGCCACGGTCTGTATTGCAGCATTCCTTGGCATGTTCCTGATCATCAACTGGGTGCGACAGCGCGATATCGGCTCGCTGGCCTGGTGGGGTTCGGCCTATCTGATTGGCGCCGCCGCCATTACCTTGTGGGGCGCCCCGAACCAGCTGTTCAGGGTGCCGCCGGTCTACGCGGAAGCGATGATCTTCATCGCCTGCGGCATGTTCTGGAATGGGCTGCGGCTGTTTTACGGCCGTGCGATGTGGCCGCTGGTATCGTTCGCCGGCGCCGGAGCCTGGCTGGTGATGACGCAATGGCCGGGGCTGGAAGAGGGTAGTCCGCAGCGCGTCGCGCTCGGCGTCGTCATTATCGCGATCTACACCTTCTTCATGGCTTTCGAACTGTCGCGCGAACGGCGCAAGTCGTTGTATTCGCGCACGGCGGCGATCGTGGTTCCAGCGTTGCATGCCGGCATTTTTCTCATCCCGCTGGCGCTGCGCGGGTTCTATCCCGATGTGTTTGCCTCGCGCTGGCAAACCGTATTCGCGGTCGAAACGATGATCTACACCGTCGGCACCGCGTTCATCGTGCTGCTGATGGTGAAGGACCGCCATGTTCATTTTTATCGGACGGTGGCGACCACCGATAACCTGACAGGACTGCTCAACCGCGGCGCTTTTCTCGATGGCGCAGCCAAAATGCAGGCCGGCCAGAGTTCGCGCGGCGAGCCGGTTACGCTGCTGATGTTCGACCTCGACAAGTTCAAATCGATCAACGACCGCTTTGGTCACGCGGTCGGCGATAGCGCGCTCAAGGTTTTCGCCCGGGTCATGCAGGAAAGCACGCGCACGACCGACGTCGTCGGGCGGCTCGGCGGCGAGGAATTCGTCGCCATGGTGCCCGAAGCGATGGACGATGCCTGCATCGTCGCCGAGCGCTTGCGCGTCAATTTTCAGAACGCCGGCGTTCTGATCGACGATATCGCCATTGGCGCCACGGTGAGCATCGGGCTCGCCACCACCTACACGCCCGACGCCACGATCGATTCGCTGCTGCTGCGCGCGGACGAGGCGCTCTACCGCGCCAAGAACGGCGGCCGCAATCGCTATGTCGCAGCCGATGAGGAGCCGGGCAGCGAACAGGCGCGGATACGTTGGGCCGGGCGCGCCAAACCGAGCCACGGCAAGCGTGGCAAGTTTGCCGGCCGGCGATCGTCCCAGCCGGTGGCTGCGGTCCAGTAACCTTTTGCTTACCATGCCGGCGTTACGTTTAACGCCATGTCGAGTCTGTTGAACCCCATTCAGTCGAAGCACATGGCCGCCGCTGCGGCACTGTCCCTTGAGGCTCGCGCCGAGCAGGCGGGCGCCGCATGGGCCTGCCTCTATTCATCCTCGGCCGAATACGATGCGGCTCTGATTGCCGAACGGCGCGCCGCCGGCGTTTACGGACCCAAGCGGCAGCGCCGCAATATCCTGATTGCCTGCGCCGGCATTGCCGCCGGTCTCGCCGTGATCGTCGCGGCCATTCAGGCGATATCCTAAATCAAGCGGTCTGAAAGACCTGCGCCAGTTCGGTGTCCCCGAGCGGTCTGTACTGGCCCGGCGCCAGATCGTCCGGCAGGGTCAATGCGCCGACGCGGTCGCGTTTCAGGGTGGTGACGTGATTGCCGATCGCGGCAAACATGCGGCGCACCTGATGATAGCGTCCTTCGGTGATGGTGACGTAAGCGCGGGTGGGCGACACCGCTTCGAACTGCGCCGGCAACAGCGGCTTTTCCTCGCCTTCGAGCATCATTGAGCCGGATGAAAATGTCGCCGCCTCGTCGCCGCGCAAGGGCCGGTCGAGCGTGACGTCGTAGCGTTTCGTGATATTGGCGCGGGGCGAGATGATCCGGTGCAGGAGCGCGCCATCGTCGGTGAGCAGCAGGAGGCCGGAGGTTTCCTTGTCGAGCCGGCCGACGGTGGAGAGCGCGGGCTCGCGACGGCGCCAGCGCTCGGGCAGCAGACTATAGACCAGAGGGCCTTGCTCCTTGTGTGAACAGGTCACGCCCAGCGGCTTGTTCATCATCAGTACGAGGCCCGGCGGCGGATCGAGCGGCTCGTCCTCGACCGTCATGCGTTGCGCCAGATCGGGCGTTACCGCGAGGCGCTGGTTGGCATCAATGATCGCCTCGCCATCGAGCGTCACATAGCCGGCTTCAATCAGGTCCCGCACCTCGCGGCGCGAGCCGTAACCGAGATTCGCCAACAGGCGGTCGAGCCGCAGCGTTGAGGGCGCCTTGCTCATTTGCGCGCCTCGTAGATCTTGTAACCGCCGGTTTCGATGACCGGCGTCACGGCCTTGAATAGGGGTCTCAGCACGGCTTCATAAGGCAGATGCCGGTTCGAGACCATCACGCAGATGCCGCCCTTGCGCAGGCTTTCGGCGGCGCGTTTGACGAAGGCCTGAGCC
>JBAZSM010000150.1:0-4798 GCA_041662425.1 Pseudolabrys sp. | reverse complement strand
GCGGTCGCGACCGCATCCTGCGACACGGTGCGCCGGCCGCTATGGCTGTCGCTGATCACGGCGAACATCACGAGCCGGGCGGCGATGATGGCATAGACCGCGATGAAGACGACGATGGCCAGCACGAGTCGCGCCTTGGCCTTGACGTTGCGATCGACATTGGCGCCGTAAAGCATGGTGCGCAACACGCGCTGCCAGCGCGGTTCACCCTTCTTGACGACGGCCGCCGGTGCCGGGAAATCGGCCGCGCTCATCGCAAAACTCCCGGTTTACCGATGCTGCCGGTGGTCTCGGACTTGTTCGGCGCGATCACCGAAGCGATCGGATCGTCCTGCGGCGGCACGGCCAGCGGACGCGCCGGCAGGTTGTCGAACGTATCGAATTGCGTCGGCCGCATCGCCTGAAGCTTGAGATGCCGTTCGGCGAGCCCCTGGATCCGCGCCGGCGACTGCAGCTTCGCCCAGTCGGCGCGCAGGATGGCGATGGCATCGCGCTCGCGGCGCAATTCGTTGCGCAACTTGGCGACGCGCTCGGCCTGCAAGGTGGAGTCGAACTTGATTTTGTAGACATAGGACGCCGCCACGACCAGCACGGCGATGATGAGGAGATTGAGGATGCGCATGACCTCAGCGCCCCCTCATGACATCGTCGAGCGAGGGCAGCCGCGGCAACAGATCGTCGAGATCGCCGTTGAGCGCCGGCGCGGCGGTGCGTTCGGCGGCGCGCAGCTTGGCCGAGCGCGCGCGCGGGTTCAGCGCGATCTCGGCCTCGTCGGCGACGACCGGCTTTTTGGTCAGCGTCGCAAAGCGCGCTTCGTTGCGCGCGACATCGGGAAGATGGCGCGAGCCGGCGCGTGTCTCGCCGCGTGAGGCGAGAAACGATTTGACGATGCGGTCTTCCAGCGAATGGAACGAGACGACCGCGAGGCGGCCGCCCGGCTTCAGGATGCGTTCGGCCGCCAGCAAGGCGGAGGCGAGTTCGCCCAGCTCGTCATTGACGAAGATGCGCAGCGCCTGGAAGGTGCGCGTGGCCGGATGAATCTCGTTCGGCTTGGCCCGCACCACCGATGCGACGATGGAAGCGAGCTGAGCCGTGGTCTGGATCGGCGTTTCGCTACGGGCCTTGACGATGGCGCGGGCGACGCCGCGCGAGTGCCGCTCTTCGCCGAGCTGAAAGATGATGTCGGCGAGGTCGCGTTCGCCCGCGGTTGCCACTACGTCGGCGGCGCTGGGGCCATCCGAACCCATGCGCATGTCGAGCGGGCCGTCGAACCGGAACGAGAAGCCGCGCTCGGCCTGGTCGAGCTGCATCGAGGACACCCCGATATCGAGCACGATGCCGTCGACCTCGGTCGCGCCGCAGTCGCGCGTGACACCGTCGAGATTTGAAAAGCGGTCCTCGACCAGGGTGAGCCGGCCGCCGGCCGCCTGAACCAGGTCGGCGCCGCGCGCCACCGCGCTCTGGTCGCGGTCGATGCCGATGACGCGTGCGCCGGGCGCGGCGTCGAGGATCAGGCGGGTATAGCCGCCACCGCCGAAGGTCCCGTCAATGAAGAGGCCACCGTCGCGCACGTTGAGGAACTCGACCGCCGGACGGCCGAGCACCGGGATGTGCGGCGCTGCGGATTCGGAATTGTCGCGCACCGCCATCATGCCTGAGCACAGTCCCCGGGAATTCATCCGACTTCGTTCGCCACCCCCGCGCCGGCGACCGACACCGCCTAGCCGCTGGCCCGCCGGTCCGGTCGAAACCTCATTGTGGCAGGCGACGGCCTTCCTTAACGAGATTGCGGCGGAGAGCATGGGCGACTTGGCCGGCTTGAGCGACTTTGGCGACAACGGATGGAGCCTGCCCCCGTCGCCCCTCGCGAAGGCGGCGGCGCAGCGCGCGAGCGCCCCCATTAAGCCGCTCTTAAACTTAAGGATTTGTTTCGATTTCGCGGCCAAAACGGGGCGCGGGTTGATTTCCGCGGCGGCCGCGTCACATAAGGGCCGTCCCACTCTCGTATCGATCGGTGTTTCCCGGCCATGGCCGCCTTTCAGCCGGATTCCTTCATCGTTGCCGACCTCCTGCCGTCCCCGAACGTCGACGAACGCGCCGATGGCCGCCAACCCGACCTGATCCTGCTGCACTATACGGGCATGCAATCCGGCGAGGCCGCGCTGGCGCGCCTGACCGCTGCCGAATCCAGGGTCTCGTCGCACTATGTCGTGTTCGAGGATGGACGCATCGTCCAGTGCGTGCCCGAGGCCAAGCGCGCCTGGCACGCCGGCGTCTCATTTTGGGCCGGCGAGACCGACATCAATTCGTGCTCGATCGGCATCGAGATCGTCAATCCGGGCCACGAATTCGGCTACGCGGACTTCCCGCTGCGGCAGACCGCGGCGGTGATCGCGCTGTGCAAGTCGATCCTGACGCGGCGCGGGCCGATCAGTCCCGACCGGGTGCTCGGCCATTCCGACGTCGCGCCGTCGCGCAAGCAGGATCCGGGCGAGAAATTCCCGTGGGAATTGCTGCGCGACTCCGGCATCGGCCATTGGGTGCGGCCGGCCGCACTCGATATCGACGGCCAGTCGCTGCAGCCCGGCGACCGAAGCGATGCGATCCAGCGCATGCAGCGCGCCTTCCAGCTTTACGGCTATGGAATCGACGACAGCGGATACTTCGACGACAAGACCCGCGACGTCGTCACAGCCTTCCAGCGCCATTTCCGGCCGGCCCGCGTCGACGGCATTGCCGATCCTTCGACGCAACTGACGCTGCGCCGCCTCATCGATACCCGCCCGCCGCCGCTGGCTTAAGCGTCAACTTCCGCAATACGCTTCCAGCCGGTAACCGTCCGGATCGATGACGAAGGCGGCGTAATAATTATCGCCATAGTCCTTGCGCAGGCCCGGCGCGCCGTTGCCGGTCCCGCCGTTCTTCATCGCGGCCGCATAAAAGGCGTCGACGCCGGTGCGCGTCGGCGCCGCAAAACAAAAGTGCAGCCCCGATTCGGGATCGGCCGGCACCGGCCGATTGGCGGCGCCGATCCAGAGCGCGATCGCGTCGCGGCCATAACCGAGCATGGCATCGCCCTGATGCTGACGCGTGATGCCGAGCGGCGCCAGCGCCGCATCGTAGAAGCGTTGCGCACGCGCAATGTCGCGCACACCAATCGAGACATGATCGAACATGATGAACTCCCTGTTGAATGGATCAGTCGGTACGGCGCGCCTTGAAGTCGGCCTGAAGCGCCCATGTCGCACCTTCGTCGGTTGAGCGCTCGCCGAGCCAGCGAAACGAGCCCGGCGTGATTTCGGTGAAACGCCAGCGCAATTGCACCCCGTGATCGGCCGTGCCGAGCTGGACGATGTCGCGCCCCTGCGCACGCCCCACCTGTCGCGTGTAAAGCTGCTTGAGCGGATCGCTCCAGAGGATGTGCCAGGCATCGATGCCCGGATCGTGGACGCGCAACGTCGTGCCGTAGAACAGCCCCGGCAGGATCCAGACGTCCTGAATGGCGCGGCCATCGAGCACCCAGGCGAAGTGAATTTCGCCGCGGTCGCGGTGCTGCGTGCCGTCGTCCTTGTTGACGACCGCATCAAACACCCAGTCGCCGATGAAGCGGCCGTAAAGTTCGAGCTTGGCGGCAAGGTCGGCGGCCGGACCCGATGCCGACAGCGTTTCGATAAAGCGGGATGAACTTTGGACCATTTGCAATAACTCCGGTTCCGTCAGAGCTAAAGCGCCGCCGGCCGCCGCGCTTGGGAAAAATTGCTAATGTCCAATCCCGGATGCCAGGCGACCGGAGCGTTTAAACCGCCGGCAAATTGCGCTAGACAAAAGCCATGGCGGTCACATCGAACGTTGTGGCTTCAGGGCCGGGCTGGCAGGTCGTGGACGTCGCTTGCGACAGCGGCCCGCGCGACAAGCCGTTTGAAGAGCAGCACGGCGGCGTCTCGATCGCGGCCGTCACGCAGGGCAGCTTTCAGTATCGCACGCGTCAAGGTTCCGCCGTGCTGGTGCCGGGCTCGTTGCTGCTCGGCAATCCGGGCGCCTGTTACCAATGCGGCCACGAACACGCCGTCGGCGACCGCTGCCTTGCCTTTCACATGACGCCGCAATGTTACGAGGAAATCGTGGCCGACATTGGCGGTGCCCGCAGCATGACGTTTGACCGCGAAAGCGTCCCGGCCCTGCCGCAACTCGTGCCCGTTCTCGCCGCTGCCGAGGCCGCGCGGGACGATGGCGACGCCGACGCCTTCGATGAGATCCGCCTGCGTCTTGCCGGCGCGGTTGCCGCGCTGCTTGCGTCAGGCGCGCGCAGACAGACGCCGAGCGCGCGCGACGAGCGCCGGGTGAGCGTGGCGGTCCGCAGAATCGAGGCGCAATCGGATCGCAAGCTCACCCTTGCCGGCCTCGCGCGCGAGGCTGCCATGAGCCCTTATCATTTCCTGCGGACATTCCGGCACATCGCCGGCGTCACGCCGCACCAGTATATTCTGCGCACGCGCCTGCATCGTGCCGCGCTACAGTTGCGGGCCGGCCGCGCGCCGATCGCAACCATCGCCTACGATGCCGGCTTCAACGACCTGTCGACCTTCAATCGCCGTTTCCGCCGCTTGATGGGCGTCACGCCGGGTGATTATCGCCAGGCCGGACGCGCGGCTTAGGTTTTACCCGGCTGTTTCGGCAAGGTCGCGATGCGCCACGGCGCATGGCCGAAACGCTCGCGCAGGAATTCGATGAACACGGCGACGCGCGGCAGCCGGTTACGTCCGGCGGGATAAATCGCGGCGAGCGGAAACGGCTCGAC
>JBAZSM010000149.1:0-5005 GCA_041662425.1 Pseudolabrys sp. | reverse complement strand
AAGCGCGCGCGCCGCGGCGTGACGCAGAAACAGCTTCTCGAGCGGATAGCTCAGGCGGCGTATGGCCGCCTTCAGCGGCAGCCATTCGACCGCGCTGATGTCCGGCATCAAATCGTGGCTCGGCTCCTTGTCGGCCTCCATGCGCCAGAACTGCACGACCTTCGGCCGTCCGCCGGCGCGATAGGTGACGGCGCCGAGATACTCGTGCACCGCGACGCGGTGGCCGGTTTCCTCGACCACCTCGCGGCGCGCGCCGGCCATCGGATTTTCGTCGCGCTTCAGCTTGCCGCGCGGCAGGACCCAGGCGTCGTCTTTCGAGCGCTGCACGACGGCGATGAGCGCGCGGGCGCCTTTGCGCACCACGATGCCGCCTGCCGCTTCAATGGTCTTGCCCGCCACGGTTTCTGTCCAGATCGATCGCTCTTGAATCGGTTTAGCAAAATTGCGCCGTCACATCAGCGAAATAACAGCGACGGCCTACATAGATGTGGGCAAGTCGGCGCGAACCGTTTTTTGACAAACGACTGTCACACGCAACCTCGGGCGGCCCTTCCTGCGCGTTTCGCGCGAGGCACGCGCCGGCGGCCCTGTTTTAAAGGCGCGAGAGCGCCGGCGTTGCGGTGTCCGCCCCGCCGCGGGCTCGCCGGCAGGTCACGGCCGCCATGTCATCCGATTGACCGCGATGCCGGACACCGGGTTCTTGTCCTCGCCGTCATAGGCGAAGCCGTGCTTGCCGTAGAAGGCGATGGCGCGGGCATTGTCTTTATTGACCAGCAGATAGAGCCTGGCCGGCGACAGCCGCCTGGCTTCGTCGAGCAGGGCAAGGGCAATGCCCGAGCCCCAATGCTCGGGCGCGACGACGATCTGGTCGAGATACTGCGTCTTCGGGTCGACGGTGACGAAGCCGGCGAGGGCGCCCTTCGCCTCCGCCAGCACGATGTCGGCTACCGGCACCAGCTCGTTGCGCCAGCGTTCGCGCCACCAGGCGACGCGCGCGTCGAAATCGATATGCGGATAATGCTGCGTCCAGGTCCGCCGCCACAGTTCAATGGCCGCGTCTTCGTCGGCGGGTGTGTAGGGGCGGAGGGTGATTTCTTCAGACATGCGGCCGTCGTTCTGGCTCTACCTCTCCCCCAAGGGGCGAGGTCAAGCAAGGAGTCACGCCGCGGCGCGGAGTTGCTCCTGCAACTGCCGCAGCACGAGGATGATGGTGGTGCGGTCGCAGCGGACGGCGCCGTAACGCAAGGCGCGCTCGCGCTCCACCGCGGTCAGGTCGTAATGCGGCTTTCCGGTCTTCGGCGGGCCCTGATAGGACGAGCGGTGCAGGCCGAGCTCGCGCGCGAAGCGATGCAGTTCGTCGATATCGTCGGCGAGCAGGTGACACCACTTGCGGCCGGCCCAGTTCCAGATCGCGTCGTCGACATAGACGGACATAGGTCATCCAGCTTTCCTGTCATCACCGAGCATAGCCCGTCAAAGACGGGCGTAAACGCCCTTTTGTCCGGTGATCCCGATAAGGTGGGCACCGTGCCATCCTGAGCGGGATGGCCGGGTCAAGCCCGGCCATGACAAAGTTTTATTTACCGCTCCGTCAGCTTGAACTCGATGCGGCGGTTGCGGCGATAGGCTTCCTCGGTGGTGCCGGTGTCGATCGGCTGGAATTCGCCGAAGCCGGCGGCCAGCAGATGCTGCGGCTCGATGCCCTTGGTGGCGAGATATTTGACCACGGCGATGGCGCGCGCTGCCGACAGATCCCAGTTCGACTTGTAGAGACCGCCGCTGATCGGACGAATATCGGTATGGCCGTCGACGCGCAGCACCCACGGAATATCGGCCGGAATTTTTTTCGCGATTTCAGACATCGCCGCCGCGATCTTGTCGATCTCCGGCAAGGCCTCGGGCTTGAGGTCGGCCTTGCCGACATCGAACAGCAGTTCCGATTGCAGCACGAAACGGTCGCCGACAATGCGGATGTCGGGCCGGTTGCCGATGATCTGGCGCAGGCGGCCGAAGAAGTCGGAGCGGTAGTTTTTCAGTTCCTCGACGCGCTGCGCCAGCGCCAGGTTGAGGCGCTGGCCGAGATTGGCGATCTGCGACTGCGCTTCCTTGTCTTTCTGCTCGGAGGCATCGAGCGCGGCTTCCAGCGCGGCAAGCTGGCGGCGGAAGGCGGCGATCTGCTGGTTGAGGATTTCGACCTGCGCCAGGGCGCGCGCGGAAATCTTCTTCTCGCCTTCGAGCTGGGTGGCGAGATCGCCGGTCTTGCTCTGCGCAGCGGCAAGGCCGGCGCCCGAACCCTCGGCAATGCCCTTGTATTTGTCGCGATCGCTTTCCGCGGTGGCGAGCGAGGCGCGCAATTGCGCCATCTGCTGCTCGAGATCGGATTTATTGGTGGTCTCCATCGACAGCAGTTCGGTCAACTGCGCGATCTGGGCGTTGAGGCGTTGCAGCGCGGTATCCTTGCCGGTGATCTCCTGCTGCAGGAAGAACTGCACAACGACGAAGACGGTGAGGATGAAGATGATGCTCAGGATCAACGTCGACAGCGCGTCGACGAAGCCCGGCCAGTAGTTCATCGCTTCGCCGCCGCGGCGGTTTCTCGCAAGGGCCATTGTGTTACGTCATCCTCGCCAAGTTTTCTGGATCATGCGCGGGCTTGACCCGCGCATCCATGATGAAGTCCCACTTCGGGAAGCCTTACGCAAGGTTTCCTCCGTTGACCGCCATCATGGATTGCCGGGTCAAGCCCGGCAATGACGGCGGAGAGGCTTTACGCCTCGCAACTATCTCACCGCTCCACGCGCTCGCGCACCATGATCTCCAGCAGTCGCTTGATCTCGCGCTGCTGCTCGGCCTGGCCGTCGACCCAGTCGCGGATCATCTGTTGCTCGGTGCGCATGTGATGGACGAGGCCCTGGATCGCTTCGGCGAGATTGGCCATGGCGACGGAGGCCTGCTTGCCGGATCCGGTCTGCTCGACGGCCTCGCGCAGCTTCTCGACCGCGCTGCGCATTTCAAATGGCATCGTGGTGGTGACCGCGCCCGACGGTTCGGCCGCCTGATCGTAGACGGTGGTCGATAGCCAGTCTTCGAGCTCGGTGTAGAAGCGGTTCTGCGCCTGGCTCGATTGCAGATCGAGGAAGCCGAGCACCAGCGAGCCGGCCAGACCGAACAGCGATGACGAGAACGAGATGCCCATGCCGGACAACGGCGCGGCAAGGCCTTCGCGCAACGTGTCGAACATCGAACCGGCATCGCCGCCGGCCTTGAGGCCCTGAATGACGTTGCCGACCGAACCCACGGTTTCGATCAGGCCCCAGAAGGTGCCGAGCAGGCCGAGGAACACGAGCAGGCCGGTCATGTAGCGCAGGATGTCACGCGCCTCGTCGAGACGGGTCGCGATGGAGTCGAGGATCGAGCGCATCAGCTGTGGCGACATCGCCATGCGGCCGACGCGGCTGCCGAGGATCGCGGCCATCGGCGCCAGCAGCACCGGCGGGCGATCGACCGCGAGGCCGGGATCGGCGAGGCGGAAATTATTGACCCAGGCGATTTCGGGATAGAGCCGCGCCACCTGCCGGATCGCCAGCAGGATGCCGATCAGCAGCACGGCGATGATCACGGCATTGAGGCCGGGATTCGCCATGAAGGCGACCTGGATCTGCTTGTAGAGCAGGAAGGCAATGAGCCCGCCGAGAATGACGAAGATCGCCATTCGAAACAGGAATATGCGGGGCGACGACAATTTGAGCGGGTCGATGTCCTTTGCCATACGTGTCCTTGGGCCTTTCCCGGGCCGCGCGCGTCAAACAGGATCGGAGCCGGCCGAATCCGGCGCGTCAAAGTGTCCGGTCAATATGACACAGACCGGTGACAAGGAAAAACGCGCGGTCACCGGCGGAACCGGGCCGTTAAAGCGCGCGATTGGGTTGAAATTGCGGTCTATATCGCGCCGTTCAGGCGCGGGCGCGCTCAGGCGCTTTTGAGAACCCGCACGATTTCCTTACACATGGTCTCGTTGCCGGCGACGATTTCGCCCCTCGCCAGCATTTCCTCGCCGCCGTCGGGATCGGTCACGAAGCCTCCGGCCTCGCGCACCAGGATGATGCCGGCCGCGATATCCCAGGCTTTGAGGCTGCGCTCCCAGTAGCCGTCGAAACGGCCGGCGGCGACCCAGGCGAGATCGAGCGCGGAGGCGCCGAGCCGGCGCAGGCCCGCGACCCGACCCTGCATGGCGCCGAACTCGCGCTGGTTGATGGCATGGTCGCCATGGCCGAGATGGGCCAGGCCGCAGGCGAACACGGCGTCCTGCAAATGCTTGCGGCCGGCGACGCGAATGCGATGGTCGTTGAGGAAGGCGCCTTTGCCCTTTTCGGCAATGAACAGCTCTTCGGTCGCCGGATTGTAGACGAGGCCGGCGACGATCACGCCTTCGCGCTCGAGCCCGATCGAAATGGCGAATTGCGGAATGCCGTGCAGGAAATTGGTGGTGCCGTCGAGCGGATCGACGATCCAGCGATGCGACTTGTCGGCGCCTTCGCGCTCGCCGCCTTCCTCGCCGAGAAAGCTATAGCCGGGACGCGCCTTGGACAGCTCGGCATAGAGCGTTTCCTCGGCGCGGCGGTCGGCGGCGGAGACGAAATTGGCCGGGCCCTTGAGCGAGACCTGGAGATTTTCGACCTCGCCGAAGTCGCGCTTGAGCGAGCGCGCGGCCTTGCGCGCGGCGGCGATCATGACATTCAGCAGGGCGGAGTGGTGCATGGCGGTGGGTCTGCCCGCGCCGGGGCGTGGCGTCAAGTTGGGAGGAAAAGAGCGGGGTTAGGGCTTTACCGAGGCCTGGGTGGACAGCCATTTTTTCGCGGCCAATGCGGCGGCGTCGCGGACCTGCTGGGTCTGCTTGCCGGCAAAGACATCGAGCTCGGGATCGCCGGCGCCGGCCGCCTTGGCGATGGTGTGCCATTTGATGGCCTCGACCGGGTCGGCCGGCAGGCCGCGGCCGGCCATCAGA
>JBAZSM010000148.1:0-5026 GCA_041662425.1 Pseudolabrys sp. | reverse complement strand
GTGGGTGATGAACAGCATCGACATGCCGAGCCGCGTCTGGATGTCCTTCAGGAGCTTGAGGATCTGCGCCTGCACCGTGACGTCGAGCGCGGTGGTCGGCTCGTCGGCGATCAGCAGGTCGGGCTCATTCGCCAGCGCCATGGCGATCATGACGCGCTGGCGCTGGCCGCCCGACATCTGGTGCGGATAGCTTTGCAGGCGGCCTTCCGGATCGGGGATCCCGACTTGCGTCAGCAGTTCGACGATGCGGGCGCGCGCCGCCTTGCCGGTCATGCCCTTGTGCAGCAGCAGCACCTCGCCGATCTGCTTCTCGATCGTGTGCAGCGGATTGAGCGAGGTCATCGGCTCCTGGAAGATGATGGTGATGTCGTTGCCGCGCACTTTCCGGATCTCGTTCTCCGGCATCGACAGCAATTCCTGGCCCTTGAACACGATCGATCCCGAGGGGTGATGCGCCACCGGATAGGGCAGCAGCTTCATCACGCTCAGCGCGGTGACCGATTTGCCGGAGCCGCTCTCGCCGACCAGCGCCACCGTCTCGCCTTTGCCGATCTCGAACGAGACGTGCCGCACCGCGCGCACCTCGTGCTTGCCGACGCCGAAGGCGACCGACAAATCGTTCACTTTGAGAAGGGGCTCGGTCATCTAAACGTCTTCCGCGGGTCGAACGCATCGCGCACCGCCTCGCCGATGAAGATCAGCAGCGACAGCATGATGGCGATGGAGAAGAAGCCGGTAAGGCCGAGCCACGGCGCCTGAACATTGGCCTTGCCCTGGCTCAGCAGTTCGCCGAGCGACGGCGAGCCCGGCGGCAGGCCGAAGCCGAGGAAGTCGAGCGCCGTCAGCGTCATCACCGACGACGACAGGATGAACGGCAGGAACGTCAGCGTCGCCACCATCGCGTTCGGCAACAGATGGCGGAAGATGATGGTCATGTTGGTGACGCCGAGCGCGCGCGCCGCCTGGATGTATTCGAAATTGCGGCCGCGCAGGAATTCGGCGCGCACCAGGCCGACCAGCCGCACCCACGAGAACAGCAGCAGAATGCCGAGCAGCACGAAGAAGCCCGGCACCAGCACCGACGAGATGATCAGCAGCAGATACAGTTCGGGAATCGACGTCCATATCTCGATGAAGCGCTGGAACAGCAGGTCGATCCAGCCGCCAAAATAACCCTGCACCGCACCGGCGGCGATGCCGACGATCGACGACACGATGGTCAGGCACAGGCCGAACAGCACCGAGATGCGGAAGCCGTAGATCAGGCGCGCCAGCACGTCGCGGCCGCCATCGTCGGTGCCGAGCCAGTTATATTCGAGCTCGCCGCATTTGGCGAAATTGTTCTTGGCGGCGAAGTCGCAATCCTTCTGCGACAGCATCCATGTCGGCTTCGACGGGAATGGCGATGGCGGCTTCGACACCTGCGAACTGTAGGAGAACGGGATCGGCGGCCACACGACAAAGCCACCCTCCTTCTTGATGATGCCCATCAGATAGTCGTCGCGATAATCGGCCGCGGTGCCGAACAGCATCGGGTCCGGCTCTTTGGCGAAAGCCGTATCGGGATAAGTGACGACCGCCGGAAAGAACGACTTGCCGTTGACGTGAATGTAGATCGGCTTGTCGTTGGCGACGAACTCGGCAAACAGCGAGACGATGAACAGCGCGAGGAAGATCCACAACGACCAATAGCCGCGCCGGTTGGTCTTGAAGTTCTCCCAGCGCCTTTTGTTGAGCGGCGAGACCCTGACCCAGCGCCGCTGCGGCGGCACGTCGAGACGCTGATCGCCAATGGCGGTCGTGTCTGGCGATGGGATGCCGGCGCGCGTGTCCACGAATCAGGCCTCCAAAACGCCGTCATTCCGGGGCGCGAGCAACAGCAAGCGAACCCGGAATCCAGCGCCGGATTCCGGGTTCGCCACCTGATGGCGGCGCCCCGGAATGACAGAGAAGGTCGTGCACATTCCCCGCATCACACCTCCCGCGACTCGAAATCGATCCGCGGATCGATCCAGGTGTAAGTCAGGTCCGAAACCAGGTTCACGATCACGCCGACCAGCGAGAAGATATAGAGCGTGGCGAACACCACCGGATAGTCGCGGTTGAGCACGCTCTCGAAACCGAGCAGGCCGAGACCGTCGAGCGAGAAGATCGTCTCGATCAGCAGCGAGCCGGCAAAGAAGGCGGACACGAAGGCCGACGGAAAGCCGGCGACCACGATCAGCATGGCGTTGCGGAAAACGTGGCCGTACAGCACCTGGTTGCTCGAACAGCCTTTGGCGCGCGCCGTCAGCACATATTGCTTGCGGATTTCCTCGAGAAACGAATTCTTGGTGAGCAGCGTCATGGTGGCGAAGGCCGCCAGCGCCATCGACAGGATCGGCAGCGTCAGGTGCCAGAAATAATCGAGAATCTTGGCGTACCACGGCAGTTGCCAGAAATTGTCCGACACCAGCCCGCGCAGCGGGAACCAGTTGAGGAATGAGCCGCCGGCGAACAGGATGATCAGCAGGATCGCGAACAGGAAGCCCGGAATGGCGTAGCCGACGATGATGACGCTCGAGGTCCACATGTCGAAGCGCGAGCCGGCATCGACCGCTTTCTTGATGCCGAGCGGAATCGAAATGAGATAGGTCAGCAGCGTCATCCAGATGCCGAGCGACATCGAGACCGGCAGCTTCTCCTTGATCAGTTGCAGCACCGTGACGTCGCGGAAATAGCTCGAGCCGAAATCGAAGCGCGCATAGTTCCACAGCATGATGCCGAAGCGCTCATAGGCCGGCTTGTCGAAGCCGAACTGTTTCTCCAGCTTCTTGATGAAGGCCGGGTCGAGCCCCTGCGCGCCGCGATATTTGGAGTTGACGGCATCGACTCCTGAGCCGCCCTGCGCCATGCCGCGATTGCCGAAATCGCCGCCGGGCGAGCCGGAAATGCGCGACGTCGCGCCGGTGTCGGAGCCGGAGAGCTTGGCGATCACCTGTTCCACCGGTCCGCCGGGCGCGAACTGCACGACCACGAACGACACCAGCATGATGCCGAGCATGGTCGGCACGATGAACAGCAGGCGGCGGATGATATAGGCGGTCATGAATCTCTTCTAAGCCGAATACGCGAATCCGTCGATATATACTCCGTCATGCCCGGCCTTGTGCCGGGCATCCACGTCTTCCGGGCCTTCCTGGAAGAAAAGACGTGGATGGCCGGGACAAGCCCGGCCATGACGGCGATGGCTTACCCCTTCTTCCCCTCCGCCCACCATGTGTCCGGAATGCCGCGCGAATAGCGCGGCTGCCGGGCGGGCCGCCCGAATACGTCCCAATAGGCGATGCGGTGCGAGGCCAGATACCACTGCGGAATCCAGTAGCGGCCGGCGCGCACCACGCGGTCGAGCGCCTTGCAGGCGCTGATCATGTCCTCGCGCGTCGCGGCGGCGATGATTTTATCGACCAGCGCGTCGATCGCCGGCTCGGCGATGCCGGCCAGGTTCTGCGACCCTTTGGTCCTGGCCGCCGCCGAGGAGAAATAGCTGCGCAGCGAATCGCCGGGCGTCGACGAGAAGCTCATGCGCTCGACGGTAATGTCGAAATCGAAATTGTCGACGCGGGCGCGGTATTGCACCGGATCGACGAGGCGCAGGCTTGCCTGGAAGCCGAGCGCCTCGAGACTCTTGATGTAGGTCAGGTGGTGCGGCTGGAAGCTCGGCTCCTCGGAGAGGAACTCGATGGCGAAAGGCTCGCCGTTTGGCAGAACGCGCTTGCCGTCCTTCAGCACCATGCCCGCTTCGGTGAGCAAGCCCGAGGCGAGCCGTAGCGCACGGCGGTCCTGCCCCGAGCCGTCGGTCACCGGCGGCACGTAAGGCTCGCC
Source organism: Pseudolabrys sp. (assembly GCA_041662425.1). GTDB lineage: Bacteria > Pseudomonadota > Alphaproteobacteria > Rhizobiales > Xanthobacteraceae > Pseudolabrys. Next base: position 1,162 of record JBAZSM010000148.1, on the reverse strand, counting down.
GAACACTTCGTCCGGCACCTGGCCGCGGAACGGTTCGAGCAGCTTCAATTCGGCGGCGTCGGGCTTGCCCGTCGCCATCATCGGCGAATTCTGGAATACCGAATGCGTGCGCTTGTAGGCGCCGTACATGATGTTCTTGCTGAGCCATTCGAAATCGAAGGCATCGATGAACGCCTCGCGCACGCGGCGGTCCTTGAACTTGTCGCGCCTCGTATTCATGAACCAGCCCTGCGCGCCGGAGGGCGTATCGTCCGGCGTCACATCACGCTTGACCTTGCCTTCCTTTAAAGCCGGAAAGTCGTAGCGCGTCGCCCAGGTCCGCGCCGTGAATTCCTCGCGGAACAGATAGTTCCTGGCCGTGAAACCGACGAAGGCGACTTCGCGGTCGCGATAATATTCGTAGCGGACGATATCGAAGTTGTTCTGTCCGATCTCCACGGGCAGCTTGGCGCCCCACCAGTCCTTGACGCGATCGAATTCGATGAAGTGCCCGGCCTCGAAGCGGCCGACCTTGTAGGGCCCGCTGCCGAGCGGCGCATCGAGCGTCGATTCGTCGAACGGCTTATTGGCGTAATAGGCCCTGGAAAAAATCGGCAGGCCGGCGACGAACAGCGGCACCTCGCGGCCGCGGCTGGCCTTGAAGCGCACGACCACGGCGCCGTCGCCGAGCGCCTCCGCGCCGTCGAAATCGCGCAGCAATTGCGTGATGATCGGGTGGCCTTTGTCCTTCAGCGTATTGAGCGACCACACAACGTCCTGCGCCGTCAGCGGCGAGCCGTCGTGAAAGGTCAGACCGTCGCCCAACGTGAAGCGATAGGTCAGCCCGTTATCCGCGATGCGCACGCTTTGGGCCGCCTGGCCATACATGGCGTCCGGCTCGTCGCCGGAGCGCGTCATCAAAGTCGCGAAACAGAGGTCCATGCCGAACGCGCCATCGCCTTTGAGGATGTAGGCGTTGAGCGAATTGAAGGTGAGGAACGAGCCGTTATAGCCGCGGCTCGATATGCACTCGGAATAGGTGCCGCCTTTGGGCGCATCCGGATTGACGAAGGCGAATTGCTTGAAGTCGGGCGGATATTGCAGATCGCCGAAGGCCGACATGCCGTGACGGTCGGTGTCGAGCGCGATCGGCTGGGCCATGGCGGCGGACGGAAATTTCGCG
>JBAZSM010000147.1:0-5034 GCA_041662425.1 Pseudolabrys sp. | reverse complement strand
AAGAAGGGAACCGGCTTAGACGCACGCGCCCTCGCCCCCAGGAGCAACCCAGCGGCGCAGAAGCGATAAGTCGGTTCCTTTCGCTGCCTTATCTCTCGCCTTTCCTTCACGGCTGTCATGCCGCCTTTGTGCCGTCCACAGGACGCGCGATCACGCGAAATTTAGGCAATCCGGCTCGCCCCAGCGGCTAAGCTCGCGGCCATGATCCTGCGCCGCACCTTCCTGCTCGCCGCGGCCGGCGCCATTGCCGCGCCGGGCCTCGCTTTCGCGCAGGCGCCAGCCATGAGCCACCTCACCGCCTATGCGTTTCAGTTCGCGGCGCTCGACGGCGGCGACATCGCCCTGTCGGATTATGCCGGCCGGCCGATCCTGGTCGTCAATACCGCCTCGCAGTGCGGCTACACCCCCCAGTATGCCGGCCTGCAGTCGCTGTGGACGCGCTATCGCGACAGGGCGCTTCTGGTTCTTGGCGTGCCGTCCAACGACTTCGGCGGCCAGGCGCCGGGCGGCGCCAGCGATATCAACAAGACGGCGCATGACGAATACCACGTCACCTTCCCGCTCGCGGCCAAGGTGGCGGTAAAAGGCCCTCAGGCGCATCCGTTCTATCGCTGGGCCGCGACCGAGCGCCCGCGTGAAGCGCCGCGCTGGAATTTCCACAAATATCTGGTCGGCCGCGACGGACGCCTGAAAGCCGGGTTCACGTCGGCGGTCGATCCGTCCGATGCGGCGCTCATCGTCGCGATCGAGACCGAACTGCGCGTGTAATCCTCAGGCGGCAGCGATTTCGAGCGCCGGCGCCGGCACCGTTGCTTCACCGAGCGAATCCATCGCTTCAACCAGCTTGAGGAAGGCGCTGCCCGGCAATGGCGGCGCAAACACGTAACCCTGCGCGGCGCGAATGCCGATCTCGCGCAGGTGCATGACCTGCTCGAAATTCTCGACGCCCTCCGCCACCACATCCATGCGCATATTGTGCGCCAGGTCGACCAGCGTTTCGATAATCGTCGTCGAGTTGCGGTCGGTGCCGATCGCGTCGACGAACATCTTGTCGATCTTGATGATGTCGACGCCGAGCTTAAGCATGTAGGACAGGCCGCTATGCCCGGTGCCGACGTCGTCGATGGCAATGCGCACGCCCAGGCTCTGCAGCGCGGCAACGATCTGGCGGGTCACGGCGAAGTTCTCGATCGGGTCGCGCTCGGTGACCTCGAGCACGACCTGCGACATCTTGATCGGCGAGCGGGCAAAGATGCCGTAGACGTCCTTGACGATGGTGTCGTCGGCAAACAGTTTGCTGGCGAAGTTGAACGCGATCTTCAGGCCCGGACGCAGGCCGATGGCGGGGCCCGCTTCCTCGCTCACCCGCCGCATCAGATCGTAAGTCATGGCGCGGATCAGTCCGCTCGATTCAGCGAGCGGAATAAAGCTCCCGGGCAAGGCAATCGAACCGTCCGCCTTTTTCCAGCGCACCAGCACCTCGGCGCCGCGCAACTGGCCGGTCGTGATGTCGACGATCGGCTGATAATACGGCACGAATTCGCCGGCGGCGAGCGCGCGCTCCATGTCCGCCACCGGATTATGCGGCGACCGGTTCGCGATCAGCGCGGCGAACAGGCCGAGCAAGGCGACGGCGACGCCGGTGACGAACAGCCCCAGCCATTTCAGGTCGGATTCACCTGTCACGACGCGATCGCGCGGCGTCATGACGACGACCTTGAATCCGTATTTCTGCGAGCGGTGCTCGGCAACGAAAAAAGCATCGAGATTGCCGGTGCGGCGACGGCCGCTTTCGGCGACGATGACGTGGCCGCGCGTCTCGATCGCGGCGTAGGGCCGCGCTTCGTCGGCCCGGCGGAGCCCGCTGCTCATGGTGTCGTCGATGCGCTCGTTGACATCGCGGACCGCGACATGCGGCAGAAACATCGCAACCGGCACCAGCGCCGCGATTTCGTTCGGCCCCGAACCGGCCGGGCGGCGAAGCCTGACCATATGGCGGTCACCCGCCAGATTGAGTACGTCGAGGAAATATCCCGGCGCATCGGGTAGCGGCTCGGTCGACAGAATGCGGCGCATCGACTCGCGCTCAGTGGCCGCGGGCCGCATGAGGTGCGAGCACAGCGTGCGGCCGCCCGGGTCGACGATGGAGACTTCCTTGATCGGCGTCGCGTCGAACGTGGCGCGCTGCATAGCCTCGAGCTGGCCGGGTTCGCAATCCGACACGCCGGCGGTGGCGAGCCCGTCCAGGGTTCTCACCACCTCGCCCATTCGGCGCTCCACAAGCGCTATCGCATAGCGGGCGGAAACATCGGTTTCCTCCCAGCCCTGCCGATCGATAACGCCACTGAGCCAGAAGTTGAACGCGACAAGTGGTGCACCGGCAACCAGAACGCCAACTGCGATCGCAACAATATTCTGACGCGTGAAGCCGCGCGCGAACAAACCCATTATCGGCCCGTATGCCCCCTTCTGGTGCAGCGGCCAGTGAGCCATGGCGCCGTAAAAAGCGGCTTAAGCTCAGACCCGCGCTGTCGCGGAAAGGGCCGTGAAAACCGCTCGCTTCGCGTGCATGGTTAACAGCGGCCCAATTTGGACCCTCACCTACACGGAACAACGGCCGTGGCGCCAATATCGGCGCCGGCAACGCCTGTCACGACGCCTGTCATGACGCCGGGCACGCCGGCTGTTAACCTGTCGTAAAGGCCCGGCCCTCTCTCCCGGGCCATCTCATCAAGGAGCGGCACATGAGTTTTTTCCCCGGCAAGGACCCCGTGGCGGGCGATGCCTATAGCTGCGAAGCGATCGCCCATGTCGTGGTGCCGCGAACGGTCGATCTCGGCGACGGCTTCTCGGTGCGCCGCGCGCTGCCATCGATCAAATCGCGCATGGTCGGGCCTTTCATCTTTTTCGATCATTTCGGCCCGGCCGAATTCCGCGCCGGCACCGGTCTCGACGTGCGGCCGCACCCGCATATCGGGCTCGCGACCGTGAGCTATCTGTTCGACGGCGAAATCATGCATCGCGACAGCCTCGGGACCGAGGTCGCGATCCGGCCCGGCGAGGTCAACTGGATGACTGCGGGGCGCGGCATCGTTCACTCCGAGCGCACCGACACGGCGTTGCGCACCACCGGCAGCCCCATCCATGGGCTGCAGATGTGGGTGGGCTTGCCGGCAGCGCAGGAAGAGATCGCCCCCGGCTTCGCCCATCACGGCACCGGCGAATTTCCGGTCGTCACAGACAACGGCAAGACCGTGCGCGTCGTCGTCGGTTCGCTGTACGGCACGGCCTCGCCGGTGCCGGTGCTGCATGAGACGATCTTCGGCGACGTGGTTCTGCAGGCCGGCGCTTCGCTGCCGATCGACGCCGACCACGAGGAGCGCGCGATCTATGTCGTCGACGGCACGGTCGAGATTGCCGGCGATAAATTCGAGGGCGGCCGGCTGCTGGTGTTCAAGCCGGGCGACCGCATCACCGTGACGGCGGCAACGACCGCACATTTCGTGCTGCTCGGCGGCGCGCCGATGGATGGCCCGCGCCACATCTGGTGGAATTTCGTGTCGTCGCGCAAGGAACGCATCGAGCAGGCCAAGGCCGACTGGAAGGCCGGGCACTTCGACAAGGTACCGGGCGACGAAATCGAATTCATTCCGCTGCCGGAGAAATAACAGCGCCACTCATAAAAATGCTGTCATGGCCGGGCTTGTCCCGGCCATCCACGCCTTGCGCGATGTAAAAATGAAGACGTGGATGCCCGGCCAAGGTCGGGCATGACGGCAGAGCGTTGTGAGCGCTGAATTCTACTTCTTCGGCACGTCAACCCTGATGTTCAATTCCTTGAGCTGCTTCGGCGTCGCCTCCGCCGGCGCGCCCATCATCAGGTCTTCGGCCTTCTGGTTCATCGGGAACAGCACGACCTCGCGCAGGTTCTCTTCGCCGGCCAGCAGCATGACGATGCGGTCGATGCCGGGGGCGATGCCGCCATGCGGCGGCGCACCGAGTTCGAACGCATGCAGCATGCCGCCGAACTTCTCGCGCAGCACTTCCTCCGGATAACCGGCAATGGCGAAGGCCTTCTTCATCACGTCGGGGCGGTGGTTACGGATCGCGCCGGACGACAATTCGGTGCCGTTGCAGACGATGTCGTACTGATAAGCCTTGAGACCGAGGATTTTGTCGGCGTCGCCAGCATCAAGCGCGAGGAATTCCTCGACGCCCATCTGCGGCATCGAGAACGGGTTGTGCGAAAAGTCGATCTTCTTGTCTTCTTCGTTCCATTCGAACATGGGGAAGTCGACGATCCAGCAGAACTCGAACTTGTCCTGCGCGATCATGTTGAGGTCCTGCCCGACGCGCGTGCGCGCAAGGCCAGCGAACTTGTAGAAGTTCTTCGGCAGACCGGCGACGAAGAACACCGCATCGCCGACGCCGAGACCGAGCTGCGCGGCGACCATCTTGGTGCGTTCTGGCCCGATATTCTTGGCGAGCGGACCGGCGCCGCCCTCTTCGCCTTCGCGCCAGAAGATGTAGCCGAGGCCGGGCTGGCCCTCGCCCTGCGCCCACGAATTCATGCGGTCGCAGAAGGCGCGGTTGCCGCCGCCTTTGGCCGGAATGGCCCAGACCTGCGCCTTGGAATCGTTCGCCAGAATGTTGGCGAATATCTTGAAGCCCGAGCCGCGGAAAGCATCGCTGACGTCCTGCATCACGATCGGGTTGCGCAGGTCCGGCTTGTCGCTGCCGTATTTCGAAATCGCCTCGGCATAGGGGATCATCGGGAATTTCGGCGTCACGGACTTGCCGTTGGCGAATTCCTCGAACACACCGCGCATCACCGGCTCGACCGCGTTGAACACGTCGTCCTGCGTCACGAAGCTCATTTCCAGATCGAGCTGGTAGAATTCGCCCGGCGAGCGGTCGGCGCGCGCGTCCTCGTCGCGGAAGCACGGCGCGATCTGGAAATAGCGGTCGAAGCCGGCCACCATGATGAGCTGCTTGAACTGCTGCGGCGCCTGCGGCAGCGCATAAAATTTTCCG
>JBAZSM010000146.1:0-5045 GCA_041662425.1 Pseudolabrys sp. | reverse complement strand
CTCGGCGTTGGCATTGCGTCTATCCTGTTTGCGGTGGCACTGCTGGCATCGGGCCTGAATTCGACGGTGACGGCGACGCTCGCCGGGCAGATCGTGATGGAGGGCTTCCTCCATCTGCGCATTCCGCACTGGATGCGCCGGCTCATCACGCGGGGCATTGCCATCGTGCCGGTGGTCGTCGTCACTGCGCTCTATGGCGAAACCGGTACCGCAAAGCTGCTGATCCTCAGTCAGGTCATCCTGTCGATGCAGTTGCCGTTCGCCGTGATCCCGCTGGTGCAGTTCGTGTCGGACAAGCGCAAGATGGGCGTGTTCACGATTTCCAGGCCTGTTACGGCGCTGGCTTGGCTCGTCGCCGGCGTCATCGTGGTGCTGAACGTGAAGCTATTGCTCGATACGTTTGCGGGATTGGGCTGAACGGCAAATTACTTATCCACCCTGGTCCAGCCCGCCGGCATCAGTCGCTCCTGCGGCAGGTAGCGGCCCTTGTAATCCATCTTCTTCGAGCCCGAGACCCAATAGCCGAGATAGACATAGGGCAGGCCCATCGCCTTGGCGCGGGCGATGTGATCGAGGATCATGAAGGTGCCGAGCGAGCGCGACGCCTCGTCCGGATCGAAGAACGAATAGACCATCGACAGCCCGTCGGAGAGCACATCGGTCAGTGCCACGGCCAGCAATTCACCGGCGCCGCGCTGGGTAAATCCTGAATCCGCGTCGCGCTTCCGGTAGTTGATGACGCGCGTATCGACATGGCTGTCCTCGACCATCATGGCGTAATCGAGCACGGTCATGTCGGCCATGCCGCCGTCGCGGTGGCGGGCGTCGAGATAGGCGCGGAACACGGAGTATTGCTCCGAGGTCGGCGCCGGCATGCGCATGTCGCCGATGATGTCGGCATTGAGTTCGAGGTTGCGCCGCATGCTGCGAGACGGGGCGAAGTCGTTGGCAACGACGCGGACCGAGACGCAGGCGCGGCAGGTCTCGCAGGCCGGGCGGTAGGCGATCGACTGGCTGCGGCGGAAACCGCCATGGGTCAGCAGGTCGTTGAGTTCGCCGGCGCGTGCGCCGACCAGATGCGTAAACACCTTCCGCTCTTCCTGGCCCTTCAGATAAGGGCAGGGCGACGGCGCAGTCAGATAGAATTGCGGCGTGTCGCGGGGGTGCTGGGTCAAAGGTCAGGGCCGTTCGTTGGGCCTACGGGTTTGAAATCGCATTTGCCGGGACTCGAAGCTTATCTAGCATTGCGCGGTCTAAAGGTTCCGTCAAAGGCCGTTCCTTGGACCGTTCCTTAGGCCGTTCTTTGGGCGGTTCTTGGGGCGTTTCGGTGTCAGTTTGCCACCATTTCGGTTAGCCGGTGGTCCCGGGATAGGCGCGCAAGGCGGCGGCCCGCTCCGCGTTATTGACGATCACCGTGCCGAGCAGGATGTCGTGCAGCAGCCGTTTGCGGCGGTTGAAGAAGGCGACCAGCAGGATAAACGGCGTCAGCGCCGATACCGTCACCCAGAACAGCACGACGTGGACGGCGCCGAGCACGAAGTATGCGGGCGCGCCGTACCAGGTGCGCATTTCCAGGTCCATCACCCGCATGCCGATGGTGGCGGAGCGCTCGCCGGCGACGCCGAGGCCGAAATAGACGACCGCCCAGATCACCGAAGCCGGCGGCAGCAGCCAGTACAGCGCCCAGCCGAGGCCGATCGTGACGATGCCGAACACGAAGATGACCATCGCCGCCAGGATCACCGGGATGCCGACCAGCACGAAATCGATGACAAAGGCGACGATCCGGCGCGACAGCACGCCCTCGAACAGTTCCGGATTGATGTCCGGATCATAGGCGTGCGGTCGAACATCCATCGAGATGGACATGGTTCAGGCCCCCGAAATAACGGCCCGGTCTATGACGACGCGGCCGATACCTGACATGGATAATAGTCCAAGCTTACGCAAGGCCCGCCACGACGGGTAGCCCGGTTGGCAGGACAGTGTGACCTGCGGCATGGTGCGACATTGCGTCGTCGAATCGGAGTTGAAGCGCCCGTGACCGTTGCCCCCGTTACGATTGCCGACATCGAGGCCGCCCGCAAAGTCATCGCCGGCGCCGTGCTGCGCACGCCGATGCTGCCGGCACCGCGCCTGTCGGCACTCACCGGCGCCGAGGTTTTCGTCAAATACGAAAATCTCCAGGTCACCAATTCGTTCAAGGACCGTGGCGCGCTCAACAAGCTGTCGTCGCTGACCGAGGCCGAACGCAAGCGCGGCGTCGTCGCCATGTCGGCCGGCAACCACGCGCAGTCGGTCGCCTATCACGCCGCGCGGCTGGGTGTCCCGGCGACCATCGTCATGCCGGTGACGACACCGCATGTGAAGGTCGCCGCGACGCGCTCGCACGGCGCCGAGGTGGTGCTTTACGGTGAGACTGTTGCCGACGCGCAGGCGCGCTGCGAGGCGATCCAGGCCGAGCGCGGCATGACGCTGGTGCATCCTTACGACGACCCGCTGGTCATCGCCGGGCAGGGCACCATTGCGCTCGAGATGTTCGAGGACGTGCCTGACCTTGACGCCATGGTGATCCCGATCGGCGGCGGCGGGCTCATCTCCGGCAACGCGATTGCCGCCAAGGCGCGCAATCCGAAGATCGAGGTGATTGGTGCCGAAGCGCTGCTCTATCCGGCGGTATGGAACGCGCTTGAGCATGGCAATCGGCCGATTGGCGGGCCGACTTTGGCCGAAGGTATCGCGGTCAAGAACGTTGGCAAGCTGACGCTGCCGATCATTCGCAAACTCGTCTCCGACGTCATCCTGGTCGACGAGGCCCATCTCGAGCGGGCGGTGAACGCCTATCTGACACTGCAGAAGACGATGGCCGAGGGCGCGGGGGCTGCGGGGCTGGCCGCGCTGCTCGCCGAGCCGGTCCGCTTTGCCGGCAAGCGTGTCGGATTGATCCTGTGCGGCGGCAATATCGACCCGCGCATTCTCGCCTCCATCATGGTGCGCGAACTGGAGCGCGAGACCCGCATCATCGCGTTCCGTCTTATTATCCCCGATCAGCCGGGCGTGCTCGGATTGATCGCGACCCGGCTCGGCGAACTCGGCGCCAATATTCTCGAGGTCGAGCATCGGCGTCTGCTGCTCGATGTACCAGCAAAGGGCGCGAGCCTCGACGTTACCGTGGAGATCCGCGATGCCGCGCATGCCCGCGACGTCATCGCCGCGCTGGCGCATGATGGCTACAAGCCGGTGCGGCTGGGCGGCAACCGGCCGCTGACGGAATAAAGAGGTCGGCTGGCGCGACGCCGAACGCGTCACTTCCCCTGCATCAGCCGCCACAGATGCTCGGACGTCGCCGGCATCTCGACGTGCCTGACGCCGAATTCCGACAGCGCATCGACCAATGCATTGGTGATCGCCGGCATGGCGCCGACGGTGCCGGCTTCACCGGCGCCCTTGACACCGAGCGGGTTGGTTGGCGTCGGCACTGGATGCGCCTCGATCTTGATCGGCGGGAAATCGTGCGCGTGCGGCATGGCGTAGTCCATGAACGAGCCGGTGACGATCTGCCCCTCTGAATCGAAGGCGATGTTCTCCATCAAAATCTGCCCGGCGCCCTGGGCGATGCCGCCATGGATCTGGCCGTGCAGCAGCATCGGGTTGAGCACGGTACCGACATCGTCGACCACGGCGTAACGCACGATCTGTACCTTGCCGGTGTCGCGCTCGATCTCAACCTCGCAGACATGACAGCCGTTCGGGTAGTTGGCGGCCGTACCACTGAACACCGCGGTTTGGCTCAAGCCCGCTTCCATATCTTTTGGCAGTTTAGATGGCTCTGCGGCGATGCGGGCGATTTCCTGAATCGACAAGGTCAGATTGGTCTTGCCCGACGAGAACACGCCTTCTTCATATTTGAGGTCGTCGGCCTCGACTTTCATAACATGCGCGGCGATCCTGCGCGACTTGGCGATGACTTTCTCCGAGGCCCGGAGGAAGGCCGAGCCGGCCAGCGCCGACGAGCGCGATCCGCCGGTGCCGACGCCATAGAATATCTGATCGGTGTCGCCTTGCATGTACTGCACCTGCGATGGGTCGATGCCGAGCGCGTCGCAGACCAGTTGCTTGAACACCGTCTCGTGGCCCTGGCCCTGGCTGTTGGCGCCGGAGATCATCGTCACCGTGCCGGAGCGATCGAAGCGGATCTCCGCCCCTTCGGTCAGGTCGGCTGCGGCGCGCTCGATGGTGTTCGACAGCCCGAAGCCGCGGAGCTTGCCGTGCTTGCGCGATTCCGCCTTGCGCGCCCTGAAGCCTTTGGCGTCGGCGAGCTTGAGCGCCAGGTCCATGTTGGTTTCGAATTCGCCGGTGTCATAGGTGAAGGTCAGCCCGGTCTTGAACGGCATTGCCTCGGGCGGAATGTAATTGCGCCGGCGTAATTCGACCGGATCGATGCCCATCTCGTCGGCGGCGATGTCGACCATGCGTTCGATGATAAAAGCCGCCTCGGGCCGGCCATTGCCGCGATAGGGTCGCACCGGATTGGTGTGCGAATAGACGCCGGTGACATCGACGAAGATCGTGGGCGTGCGATAGCAGCCGGCGAGCGTGCCGGCATTGAGAAAGAAGGCCGGCATGGCGGGCTGCAAATAGGCGCCGATGGCGGCCATGAGTTTCACCCGCAGACCGAGGAAGCGGCCGTCCTTGTCGAGCGCGAGTTCGGCTTCGGTGACGTTGTCGCGGCCTTGCGGATCGCTGGTGAATCCTTCGCTGCGCGTCGCAATCCATTTCACCGGCCGTCCGACGATCTTGGAGGCGAGCAGCACCAGCGGCGTCTCCGGATTGATCGGCGATTTCATGCCGAACGAGCCGCCGGTGTCGCCGGTGACGATGCGCACTTTGCTCTCCGGCACGCCGATGATCGTGGCAAGATCGGTGCGCGAAGGGTGCGGCCGCTGGATTGCGGTATAGACCGTGTAGTGATTGTCGGCCGCGTTGTAGTCGCCGACGGCGCCGCGCGGCTCCATCGATACGGCGGTCACGCGGTTGATGACGAA
>JBAZSM010000145.1:0-5436 GCA_041662425.1 Pseudolabrys sp. | reverse complement strand
GGCGCAGGTCTTCCTCGCTGTAGGGTGCCGTCGCCGCGGGTGGCAGGTCATAGGGCGGCAGGTCGCGCACGGTCGGTGGTGACAGGCGGATGGGAGGCATTCCGGCCTGCGCCATCTCCGGACGGCGCGCCGACGCGCCGAATTCATTGCCGCCGAACCGATTCCCGCCAAACTCGTTCCCGCCAAACCGCTGTCCACCGAAACGCTGGTTGCCGTAGGGCGAGATCCCGCGCCGGAGGTCTTCGGGCGCGTAGGGCATGCCCATGTAGGGCGGCAGGTCGTACGGCGGCAGGTTGGCAGTATCCGGCGGCGGCATCGTGCCGCCCCAATCGATCGCGGGAACCGGTGGCCCCTCGGAGGCATACTGGTCGAGCGGCGACTGCTTGATCAGATCGCGCATGAGCTGCGCGATGGCGCTACCGCTGCTGATCTTGGTCACCGGCTTGGCCGCGGGCGGCGACGCGGCAGCCTGCGGCGGGAAACGGCCCTCATCGGTCGGGCTGTATGACGGATGAAGTTCGACCGGCGGTCCCGACGCCTGCGGCGCCGCGAATTCGCGCGGGCTGCCCCGCCGACCCAGCAGGATGTCCCAGAAACTGCGATTGCGTTCGTCGATGAAACCCTCTCCCCCAGGCCGCGCCCGGCTCTCACGGGCGAAGGCTGCCGCGGCCGTCTCGCCGCCCGGGTAGTTCATCGGGTCCGAATCGATGCCGAAGCGGCCGTCGCTATAGGGATCGGGCATGGTAGCTCCTCGAAACTGAACTGCCGTTCCGAGCCGCCGGCTGAGGGGCCCTCCGTACGTGCGGCTTGGACTATACCTGCAACGCCTGCTTCACGGCCAGTGCCCACGACTGCCAAAATGCGTGGCCCTCGGGGTGGGGCACCTGGGGCACTGCCTCGCAAAACCGCTGGGCAAAGTCTTGCCACGGCGCATCGACGTCGACTTGTTCGGCGAGACCTGGGTTGTATCCCGCCACTGTATCGGCCCAGCCCTGCCAATCCATCGTGTAGGGGTTGGGCAGCAACACGATCTGGATGCTCATCCGCCCTCGCGCCTCCCGTCGCTCGGTTGCCAGTGGATCAACGGCGCGCCAGCCTGATAGAAGCCGCCGAGCTGATTGCTCTCGATCTTGAACGATGTCAGCCGGCCGGACAACTTCCGCTTCACCAGCTGCTGCGTGCCCGTGGGCTCGGCCGGGATGGTGATCGGCCCCGTCGAGTTACGCTGCGCGCGGGCGTTCATGCGCGTGTTGATCGTGAATTCGAGGTCACCGATCTGATCGTAGTCCGGCTCGAGATAGGCGAAACTCATGCGCCGATCGAGCCCGTCGGCGCCGATCTGGCCGTTCTCCAGGAGATTGAACTCGCAGGTCTCGAAATGCGACGGGATCGCCTTCGAGGTCGGCGGCGAGCCGCTGACCTCGTCGAGCCCGACATCGAACTGCAGCATCGAGCGGCCATTGGTATCGACGTTGAGCGCCGTGGTCGCCACGATCGGGAAGTGGTAAATCTGCTCGTAGACGCCCGCGCTCGCGCCCTGCGGCATCAGCTCGGTGTCGTACCACAGGTTCTTGACGTAGTTGTAAATGACGGCGTGCGTACACTCGGTCGCGTCGCCGTAGGGGAAGCACCACCAGATTTCCTGCCACCGCGGGATCTTGAAGGCGAAAATCTTCTGGTGTTCAGTCCAGTTGAGGTTGTCGAGAAACCACTGGCGATTGGTTTCGTTGTCGAGGTCTCGGATCACGCCGTTGAACATCGACCAGCCTGAGACCGTCGCCCAGTAGTAGACGCCGGCGTGCTCGATGACGCCGTTGCTAGACAGCAGCGCACTCGACGTCGTCAGCGTGTCGAACTGGAAGATTTCGGTGCCGCCGACGAACTGCACGCGAACGACTGCGTCGAGTGCCCACAGCAACCCCGCCGGACCCGACGTGCCTCGCAGGGGAAGGCCTTTCACGATCTTGGTGCCCCAGGGCCTCGCGCTTCCCGATCCGGCCCCGACAAGGTCGGTCAGATTGCCTGGCACAGGCCACGCGACCTCGCCGTCGTTGCCGAACCGCAGTAAGTAGGGCCACATCGCCAGGATGCCGCCCGAAACATCGGAACCGGAGATCGGCAGAAGCGGGGCCGTGTCGCGCACCTCGCCGTAATAGACCGGCCGCTCCACTGTCGAAGAGATATTGATCATGTTCGGCGCGGCGTGCGCGAGCAGAATGTTCGAATTGTTCGCCGTGTTGTAGACCAGCGAGAATTGCCAGTTGTTACTCTCGCTGGCGACAAAACCCGCCGGCGTCCGGTCGATCAACCCCGACGCAACGTTGGCGTCGATCTGGATGGTGTAGCGCTGCAGCACGTCCTGCGATCCGACGTGGACATAGGAGTAGCCGTCGTAGCTCTCGACGTCCATGCCGCGCACGATGCCGTCGATCGTGCGCAACTGCTCCTGGAAGCCGTTCATCTTGCGCGGCAGGCCCTGGTAGAAGCGACACCAGCGGCCGTCGCCGTATTGCGTCTGGTTGAGCCGCGTTCCGTCGCGCTGGATGCCAGGCTGGCTCAACATCAGGCGTGGCTTGAAGTCGACAGGTTCGCCGGACATCAGAGCGCCACCATCGCGTTGACGACCAGCGTCGCCTGGACGTTGTTGTGGCTCGCGCCGCCACCGGTCGACGACGTGTCGATCGCTGGGCCGCCCGCGCCGACCGTCGCGCCGCCGTCGTTGTTCGACGTCGTGCCGGCGTTGATGCCGGCGTAGGTGTGGACGTGGGCCGCGATCTCGGCGGTGATGAGCGTGTGGCTCTTCTCGCCGCCGCTGGCACCCAGCGTCGCCGCGCCGGCAAAACCACCGGTGTCGCCTGTGCCCAGGTTGGCCACCGTCACGCCGCCGATCGTGTCCGGCATCGCGAAGACCTTGCCGTTGCCGGTGAGCATCGTCAGGGCCTTGTTCGCTGCAAAATCTGTCGCCGCGTCGGCGCCGCGGCCTGTCGCTACCGGACAGAGCGTGTCGGAATATTTATTCCACATGAACGCGTAGAGGTTCGCGGTATCGGCGTTGGCGCGCCCGGTCGCGCCCGACGTCGCCGAGCCGATCGACGTGCCGTTCAGCCAGACGTAGCCAGCCTGGAGCGTGTCATCGAGCGTCCACTTGACGTCGCCGGTCTTGATACCGTGCAGAGCGAGCTCACCTTGAACGTATGCCGTCGACGCCGCCGTCGTATTGTTGGTGCCAACCGCTTGCGTCGTGACTGTCGGGTTGATGAGAGCCGGCGCGTCGTTGAAGACGGCGAGGCCGCCGCCGGTCTCGTCGGTGATCTGGCCTCGAAGCGCCGCGCTCGTGAAGGCCTGCACTTGCGCAATCACGATCGAGATCAGGTTCGACGTGAACGCCGTCATGCGCCCCTTGGCGTCGACGGTGCCAGTCACCGTGTGCGAGGCATCGCCGAACGTGCCCGCCACGACGGCGGTGTTCGCGAGGCCGAGATTGACGGTCGGACCGCTGGAGCCGCCTGTCAGCTCGCCGGCGGCGGTGTTGATCAGCGTGATCGCCGAGAGAGTGTAGGCGATTTCGAGATTGGTGCCGTCGGAACGGATGATGGTCAGCGATCCCGCTGGAAGCTCGGCACCCGCGTCGAGACTGTTGACCCGCGCCGTCAGTGTTGCACCGGCATTCTGGGTGACGTCGTTGCGCACGAACCAGTAGCCCGGCGGCGTACCATACTCGAGAACCGTGTTGCTGTTGATCGTGCCGACCAGGTTCTGGACCTGCGCAAGCACCTGGACAGCGGTCAGAATGGACGTGCCGCCGTCGGGCACTACGATCGATACGAACGAGACCGTGTTCACCAGCGCGCGGCCGTAGCCCAGCGTGTGGAACTCCGTCCCGTCGTAGAAGACCATCGCGTTCTCGGCGGGCGCGAGGATCTTGGTCGAGGCGCCGTCGATCGTCGTCGGTGCGGCATTGAGCGTCAGGTTGCCGGTGCCGGCATTGATCGCGTAGAAAAAGAAGCCGTCGGTCTCTGCCACGACACCGGCAAGCGTGTAGACCACGGTGCCGCCGTCGTTCTGGAGCACGGTCGCGCGATCGGTCGAGGCGACGGCGTAGCCGGCCGTGCGGCCTGTCGTGACGAGGTTCTGGTCGAGCTTCGTCAGGTTGGCGCGCAGGCCAGCGCCGGCAAGAGCCGCGGCGTCGGCGCTGCTCGAGCCCGCGCCATACTGGAGAGACGCCCAGGTACCGGCTTCGGTCGAGTTGTCGGTGACGTAGACCAGCCACGCGATGCCTGGCGGGATCACGACAATCTGGGCGCCGTCGGTCTTCACCACGGTGATCGAAAACGCGCCGATGTTCGTGATCAGGCAGTCTTCGCCTGGCGTCACCAGGTTGGCTTTGGGCATGTAGACCTTCAGCCCTGACGCCAGCGGCGTGACAGTAACTTTCGACGTCGCGATATCGACGTCGGGCAGCGCCTCGAACGGCCACGCCAGAACCAGGTCCGCAGAGAACGAGTAGGCGGCGTAGTTCAAATCCGTCGGGCTGACGTTGGCGCCGCCAAAGACGTTGTCGTAGACGTTCGGGTCGACCATCAGTCGGTGCTCCTCTCCTGGCCGCGGTCGACCATGCGCCGAAGATCCTCGACGTTGAGGCCGTCATACACCTCCTTGGCCTGCGCCTGCCACACGGCGATGCGGCTGTCGTTGCGCAGGAACGCCTCCATGTTGCCGAGACAGGCGAAGAGGAGAAGGTTCGGGGCGTACTGTGTCAGGTAGTTGGTCTGGTTGGCCTCGCTCAGGAGCGGCGGCAGCATGTAGACCTGCGCCTCAAACGGGAAGGCGTCGGAAGGCGTCGGCGACACCCACCAGTGGTCGAGGTCGTAATCGGCATAGAACTGCGGCTCGCCGAGCGACAGCTGGTTGGGGAACATCGCGCGAATGTACTCGAGCGAGCGCAGCCGCAGGGTCGTGCGGCGGTTCCGGCTCGGGCCCGAGCCAAAGTTGATGCTGACGGTCGAACGCCATGCCTGGGGCTTGGAGATGACCGCCTGGTTCGTCTGCATCTGCGACGTGTAGGTGCCGATGTAGCCTTGGATCTTCAGCTGCGTCGCGAGCTGTCGCTCGGTGTTGTTGACGATGCGAGGCATCTGGATGTTTGCCGCCTCGGAATCATCGCCGCCGGTTTCGACATAGCGCATGATGTCTTCGATCAGCGAGCTGAAGGTCATCGCGGTGGCGCCGGGCGTCGGCATGATCTGACCTCACTCGTCGTACGGTGGCGGCCGCACCGGAGGCGACCCGTCGGGATAGATCGTAATGTCCATGTCGGGCCGTGAGAAGGGCAAGTTCATCTTGTCGGGCGCATGGCCCGGCAGGCGCATCGGGTCGAAATTGTCGAAACAACCCGGCGAAATCTCTTTGCGACAGACATAAAAACGAGGGATATTA
>JBAZSM010000144.1:0-5614 GCA_041662425.1 Pseudolabrys sp. | reverse complement strand
CGCTGCGCGAGATCGTCTGCTCGCTCGGCGGCGTCGCCAATGGCTATCCGCGCGAAGCCGGCTTCGACATCACCGTGGCCTCGGAAGTCATGGCGATCTTCTGCCTCGCCAAGGACCTCGAAGACCTCAAGGCCCGCCTCGGCAACATCATCGTCGGCTACACCCGCGAGCGTAAGCCGGTGCGCGCCAGCGAGATGAACGCGCCGGGCGCCATGGCCGCGCTGCTCAAGGACGCGATCGCGCCGAACCTGGTGCAGACGCTCGAAGGCACGCCGGCCTTTATCCATGGCGGGCCGTTCGCCAACATTGCGCATGGCTGTAATTCGGTGTCGGCCACGACTGCCGCGCTCAAGCTTGCTGATTATGTGGTGACCGAAGCTGGCTTCGGCGCCGACCTGGGCGCCGAGAAGTTCCTCGACATCAAGTGCCGCAAGGCCGGGCTCAAGCCCGACTGCGTCGTCATCGTCGCCACCATTCGCGCGCTCAAGATGCATGGCGGCGTCAAGAAGGACGATCTCAAGAAAGAGGACCTCAAGGCGCTCGAAGCCGGCATGTCCAACCTTCAGCGGCACATCGAGAACATCAAGAAGTTCAATCTACCGGCCGTGGTCTCGATCAACCGCTTCTCGGCCGATACCGACGCCGAAATCAATCTGGTCAAGGAGAAGTGCAAGGCGCTCGGCGTCGAAGCGATCATGGCCGATCACTGGGCCATGGGCGGCGAAGGCGCGGCCGATGTCGCCAAGGCGGTGGTCAAGATCATCGACGAGGGCAAGGCCAACCTGAAACTGCTCTATCCGGACGAGATGCCGCTGTTCGAGAAGATCCGCACCATCGCCAAGGAAATCTACCGCGCCGATGATGCGACCGCCGACAAGTCGGTGAAGGATCAGCTCAAGACCTGGGAAGAGATGGGCTTCGGCAAGCTGCCGGTCTGCATCGCCAAGACGCAGTACTCGTTCTCGACCAATCCCGACGCCAAGGGCGCGCCGACCGGCTTCAATATTCCGGTGCGTGAAGTGCGTCTGTCGGCCGGCGCCGAATTCATCGTCGCGATCTGCGGTGAGATCATGACCATGCCCGGTCTGCCCAAGGTGCCGTCGGCCAACACCATCGACGTTGGCGCCGACGGCCGCATCGTCGGGTTGTTCTAACGTTTGTCAGGGCGGAATGGCGGCCGCCGGGTTGTCCGGCGGCCGTTTTCGTTTGCGCGGCTAACGGCGCAAGGCGTCGATGATCTCTTCACTCTTGCGCACGCGCGCGACGCGCGGCAGCACTTTCTCGATGGCGAAGGCGTGCAGGCCATCGCCCATGCTGGTCGATGCATCCTCGGCGACGACGACGTTGTAGTTGAGGTGCCAGCCGTCGCGTGCGGTGGATTCAACGCCGAAATTGGTGGCGACGCCGCCGACGATCACGGTATCGATGCCGCGCCGGCGCAACTGGACATCGAGCTCGGTGCCGAAGAAGGCGCTCCAGGTGCGTTTGGTGATCGGCAGATGCGGCAGGCCGGCGACGTCGCCGACGATCTCCGACCAGTCCGGCGGCAGGCCTCCGGGCGGCACCGCCAGCGGCTGATCGGTCAGGCCGCGCGGCGCGGCCGCCATGTGGTCACCGAAATGCACATTCACCAGGACCAGCAGGCCACCCGCGTCGATGACCGCGCGGCCGAGCCGCGCGCCAGCGGCGACGACCTGGTCGGCCGAATAGGGTGAGAGCGGGCGGCTGAGGATGCCTTTCTGCAGGTCGATGAGGATCAGGGCCGTGGTTTTCGGGTCGAGTTCAAGCATGCGATTTTGCCTTTGCGTTGGAAAACAGGTGTGATGCCGCCGCGCGTCGCCGCGATCAGGCGTTTCCCTGGGTCCGGCCCGGCCTTATATGAGGACAGGCTCATGTTTCTGGAAATATGAGGATGCCCTCACAAAAGTCAAGCGCCGCCGCGGAACCGCGCCTGCCGCAGCGCGAGCGCGGCCGGGCGCGCGTGGCGGCGCTGCTGGCGGCCGCGACGGAGGTGTTCGCCGCGAAGGGCTATGACGCGGCGACCATGACGGAGATCGCCGCCCGGGCCGGCGCGTCGATCGGGTCGCTCTACCAGTTCTTCCCGACCAAGGAATTGCTCGCCGAGGCGCTGCACGCCAGCAATGCCGAAGCACTCGCCGCCATGCTCGCGGCTTTGGCGCCGCGCCTGACGGGCAAACCGGCCGACGCGCTGGCCGACGTGCTTTTCGGCGAGCTGTCCGGCTTTCTCTCCGAGCATCCGGCCTTCGGGGCGCTGGCCGACCGGCGCAGCATCGATCCGAAACGCAAGAAGGCGACGCGGCAGAAGTTGCGCGGCCAGATTGTTGCGCTACTGACCGCGGCGAAGCCGCCTGTCCCCCGCGCGCGCGCGCAGGCTTTGGCGATCGTCGTCCTGCATCTGCTGCGCGTTGCGGTGGCGATCGAAAGCGAGGCGGATCTTGAAGGCCGCGGTGCGGTTCTCGACGAGATGCGGCTGATGCTGAAGCATCACCTGTCCCGACGCTGAGCGCGCCGCCGCCCGGATGGGCGCATGCCGGTTCACATAGTTTTGCGGGCAATCCCGCTTGCGCCGGTGACGGCAGGGTGATCGACTGCGCGCGATTTGCAACCGGGACACCCAAGGGGGAAACCACGATGCTGAAGTTCTATTATTCCGGCGCGCCCAATCCGATGAAGGTCGCACTGTTCCTCGAAGAAGCCGGTCTGCCCTACGAGGCGATCCCGGTCGATACCCGCAAGGGAGACCAGCACAAGCCGGAATACACCGCGATCAATCCGAACGCCAAGGTGCCCGCGATCGTCGATGGCGACGTCACCGTGTTCGACTCGAACGCGATCCTGCTCTATCTCGGCGAGAAGACCGGCCAGTTCATGCCGCCGAAGGGCGACAAGCTGCGCGGCGAACTTCTGTCGTGGCTGATGTTCATCGCCTCCGGCGTCGGGCCCTATTCGGGCCAGTCGGTCCACTTCCGCAACTACGCGCCGGAGAAGATCGAATACGCCATCAACCGCTACATGTACGAGGCGCAGCGCCATTACGGCATTCTCGAAGCGCGGCTCGCCAAGCAGAAATACATGATCGGCGACACCTACACGATCGTCGATATGGCGCTGTGGGGCTGGGCGCGTCTTATCCCGGCGGCGCTCGGGGAAACCTACTGGGCCAAGTTCCCGAGCCTCAAGCGGCTGATCGACGAGATCGGCGCCCGGCCGGCGGCGGGGCGGGCCATCGCCATCAAGGACAAGCATACCTTCAAGGCCGAATTCGACGACGAGGCCAAGAAGGCGATGTTCCGCCATATGCAGGAAAAGGTGTCGTAAAGCCTGCTTTTACTACACTCTTGTGTCACAGCGGCCGGGATATAGACGTATGTCTATGTGCCGGCCGTTTGCTTTTAGGGTCCCGGTAATGTCACTGGCCCTATACCGGCCGCTGCCGTAACGTCTATCGAACAGAGACAAGTCTCATGGACCTCACCAAGATACCGACCGGACTTAACCCGCCGCATGACGTTTATGCGGTGATCGAAGTGCCGCTCGGCGGCGTGCCGGTCAAATACGAATTCGACAAGAGCTCGAGCGCGCTGTTCGTCGATCGCTTCCTGCACACGGCCATGTTCTATCCCGGCAATTACGGCTTCATCCCGCACACCTTGTCGGATGACGGCGATCCTTGCGACGTCCTGGTGATCACGCAGGTGCCGGTGGTGCCGGGCGCGGTGATCCGTTGCCGCCCCGTCGGCGCGTTGCTGATGGAAGACGAGGCCGGCAATGACGAGAAGATTCTCGCGGTGCCGGTCGACAAGCTGCATCCGTTTTACAAGGGCGTCACCAGCTATCGCGACCTGCCGGATGTGATGATCGAGCAGATCGCGCACTTCTTCCAGCACTACAAGGATCTGGAGAAGGGCAAGTGGGTGTCGATCGTTCGCTGGCTCGACGGGCGCGAGGCCGAACAGTTGATCGTCGACGGCGTCAAACGCGCCAACCGCAAGGCCAAGCCTGACAAGGTGAAGCCTGGCAAAGCGAAGACAGCGAAAGAAAAAAAGAAATAGCTGTCCTTCCGGGGCGCCGATATTCGACACGCTCAGCCCGAAAGCGACGATGCCACACGCCGCGCTTCCGTCACCAGTGCCGCTGTCGTCGGCGTCATCGGTTCGCGCTGCGGCACGACAAGACCGATCGTTTGCACGGCATCAGGCTGCACGATCGGGATGGCGCGGATCGGGTCGGTAAGGCCGAGCGTCTGCGCAATTTTTTCCGGCATCACGCTGGCCCAGCGTCCCGTGCGCACATGGCTGAACAACAGGATCATCGAATCCGATTCCAGCGTCGGCCGTGATTCGCCGCCGGCGCTCTTGAGCAATCGGTCGATGATGCGCCGGTTCTGCATGTCGGGCGTCAGCAGGCACAACGGCACCTGCGCCACCTCCGCCCAGGTCACGCTGTCGCGATCGCCCAGCGGCGCGCTGGCCGAGGTGAGCAGGCAATAGTGCTCCTGATAGAGCGGCACGATGCTGACACGGCCGATCGGTTCGTTTTCGATGTAGGTGATGCCGGCGTCGATCTCGAGGTTTTCCAGCAGGTCGAGGATTTCCAGCGAATTGCGCGAGTAGATGGTGAACTGGACGTTCGGATGGCGCTCGCGATACGGCGTTGTCAGCGCCGCAACCATGGCCAGCGCGGTTGGGATCGCCGCGATGCGCAGCCGTCCGGTGAGGCCATGGCGCAGCACATTAATTTCCTCACGCATGGCGCGGCTGTCGCCGACGATGCGGCGGGCCCATTCCAGCACCCGCTCGCCCTCGGGCGTGAAGCCCTGAAAGCGTGAGCCGCGCTTGACCAGCAGCACGCCCATCTGTTCCTCGATCTGCTTGACGCCGGCCGACAGCGTCGGCTGCGTCACGCCGCAGGCTTCGGCGGCGTGGCCGAAGTGCTTTTCGCGGGCCAGCGCCAGCAGAAACTCCAGTTTGTCGATCACGGCGATAACCCTTTTGGGTTCAAGGCATTAGTGAGTTTTGGCGCATTGCGCTGCACAAAAAATTGGCGTCAAGGAGACTATCATTGATAGCTTTTGCCTATCAACCCATGGCGAGCACGGGATTGTCCACTTTCTGGAATGCCTCCAGAAAAGCCGGGTAGGGAGAGTGCGAATGAACATGCACAATCCGCCGAAAGCCGGCGGCAACGGACCCAATCAAGGCGGTCCGGGAGGCCGCCGCAAGGCGCGGCGCACGCCGAAAGGGCGCCAGCTCGATCCGCAGGCGCTGAGCGAAATCCAGGCCCTGCTGACCGACAAGCCGCGCCGCCGCGATCTGCTCATCGAGCATCTGCATCTGATCCAGGACCACTACGGCCACATCTCCGCGCCGCATCTGGCCGCGCTCGCGCACGAAATGCGCATGGCGCAGGCCGAGGTCTACGAGGTCGCCACCTTCTATTCGCATTTCGATGTGGTGAAGGAGGGCGGTACGCCGCCGGCGCCCGTCACCGTGCGCGTGTGCGACTCGCTGTCGTGCTGCATGGCCGGCGCCGACAAACTACTCGGTACGCTGCCCGGCCAGCTCGGCAAGGATGTGCGCGTCGTGCGCGCGCC
>JBAZSM010000143.1:0-5722 GCA_041662425.1 Pseudolabrys sp. | reverse complement strand
TGCGCGCGGATCGGGGCGATTCATTCCGTCGTATTCGGCGGCTTCTCGCCGGACTCGCTGGCGCAGCGCATCAAGGACTGCAAATCCAATGTCGTCATCACCGCCGACGAAGGCCTGCGCGGCGGCAAGAAAGTCCCGCTGAAGGCCAATGTGGACGCGGCCATCGTCAAGGCCGGCGGCGGCGTCGATTGGGTCGTCGTGGTCAAGCGCACCGGCGGCAAGGTCGAGATGGACCCGGTTCGCGACGTTTGGCACCACGAAGCCGCCGCGATGGTCGATACCGATTGTCCGGTGGAGCCGATGAATGCGGAAGATCCGCTGTTCATTCTCTACACGTCGGGTTCGACCGGCCAGCCCAAGGGCGTGCTGCACACCACCGGCGGCTATCTCACCTTCGCCTCCATGACGCATCAATACGTGTTCGACTATCACGACGGCGACATCTACTGGTGCACCGCCGACGTCGGCTGGGTCACCGGCCACAGCTACATTCTCTACGGGCCACTCGCCAACGGCGCGACCACGCTGATGTTCGAAGGCGTTCCCAACTATCCAGACAATTCGCGGTTCTGGAATATCGTCGACAAGCACAAGGTCAACATCTTCTACACGGCGCCCACCGCGATTCGCGCGCTGATGCAGTCCGGCGACGATCCGGTAAAGAAGACGTCGCGTGCATCGCTGCGGCTGCTCGGTTCGGTCGGTGAGCCGATCAATCCCGAAGCATGGGAATGGTACTACCGCGTTGTCGGCGATCAGCGTTGCCCGATCGTCGATACCTGGTGGCAAACCGAGACCGGCGGCATCCTGATCACGCCGCTGCCCGGCGCCATCGCGCAGAAGCCGGGTTCGGCGACCAAGCCGTTCTTCGGCGTCGTGCCGGAGATCGTCGATGCCGACGGCAAGGTTCTCGATGGCGAGGCACAGGGCAATCTGTGCATCGCAAAGTCATGGCCGGGCCAGATGCGCACGGTCTATGGCGACCATGCGCGCTTCGAGCAGACCTACTTCTCGACCTACAAGAACAAGTACTTCACCGGCGACGGCTGCCGCCGCGACGCCGACGGCTATTACTGGATCACCGGCCGCGTCGATGACGTCATCAACGTCTCGGGTCATCGCATGGGCACGGCGGAAGTCGAAAGCTCGCTCGTTGCGCACGACGCCGTGTCGGAAGCCGCGGTTGTCGGCTATCCGCACGACATCAAGGGGCAGGGCATTTATGCTTACGTGACGCTGATGAGCGGCGTCGAGCCGACCGAAAGCCTTCGCAAGGAACTGGTGGCCTGGGTGCGCAAGGATATCGGCCCGATCGCCTCGCCGGACCTCGTTCAGTTTGCGCCCGGCCTGCCCAAGACCCGCTCCGGCAAGATCATGCGCCGCATCCTGCGCAAGATCGCGGAGGACGAGTACGGATCGCTCGGCGATACCTCGACGCTGGCCGATCCCGCCGTGGTGGACGATCTGGTGCACAACCGCCAGAATAAGAAAGCCAGCGCCTGACGCTGGGGGAGCCGCCGGGGTAACCATGCGAACGCGCCTCGCTCGACTGATCGCGGCAATATCGATCGCCATGCTTTGCGTGGCGATCGGATTCGACAAATCCGGGGCGGCAAATCTCGACGAAGCGTGCGGCGGCGCCGGCAAGATCACCTGCAACTCGGCCCTGTGGTGCCAGGCCGCCGGCGGTCAATGCACGACGGCCGACGCAGACGGCAAATGCGACAAGGCACCCACATTCTGCATGCGCGTCTCCCGGCCGGTTTGCGGCTGCAACGGCAAGACCTATCCCAACGATTGCGAGCGCCAGAAGGCCAAGGTGCAACTCGATCACGTCGGCGCATGTCCGAAAGAGCCGAAGCCCGCGGAACCCAAGGCGAAAACACCGAAATCAAAAGCGCCGAAGAGCGGGAAGAAATAGCCGCTCCGTCCCTCGCCCGCCTCTTCCACGGGGCTCTCACGGAAATGTCACCGGCCCAGGATCGTTTGGCCGGGTGTGTTGTTTTCCGGGCATTTACTCTGCCGCCCGAATTTTCTTTTTAAGACTCGCTTTTGCGTCCCGGAGATAAGGGGCTGTTGAAGCCTCTCCTGCAAGGATGGCGGGAACATTCACGACAGGTTCGGCGGCCCGGCCCGGATACCCACGGCGAACCGGAAACGGCGAGACTGGAGACGATAATACTGGAGACGATGATATTGGAGACAATGATGTTGCGTAAATTTGCGGTGACTCTCGCGATCATGGCGGCGATCGGATTTTCCGGAACGGCGGCGTTCGCTGCGCCGGCCGTTGTCGCCTCTCCCGACGGCTATGCGCCGGGCACCATCGTGGTGAAGACCAATGAGCGAAAACTCTATCTCGTGCTCGGCGAAGGCCGTGCGTTGCGCTATCCGGTGGGCGTCGGCAAGGCCGGCAAGCAATGGGCCGGCACCACGCGCATCGATGGCAAGTATCGCCAGCCCGCATGGTCGCCGCCGGCCGACGTGAAGCACGACAATCCGCGCATCCCCGATGTGATTCCGGGCGGCTCGCCCTCCAATCCGATGGGCGTCGCCGCGATGACGCTGGCGGGCGGCGAATATGCCATCCACGGCACCAATCGTCCAAATTCGGTCGGCGGCTATGTCTCTTACGGCTGCGTGCGGATGTACAATCAGGACATCACCGACCTGTTCGACCGCGTCGAGGTCGGCACCCAGGTGGTCGTGACATCTCGCTGACGGCCCGGAAATTTCCGAATGCAAAAAGCCGCGTGAAGACGCGGCTTTTTCACTGAGCGCTAACTCGTCATTGCGAGGAGCGAAGCGGCGAAGCAATCCGGTTCGCAGTTCGTCGCTCTGGACTGCTTCGCTCCGCTCGCAATGAAATCTCGGGTTCATCCCGCTTTGTAGGAAATCCCGCACCAGCCGCTGCGCCTGCCGCCCTGATAGTGCCGCGCGTGACCGGAGGCCAGCAGCGCCGATGAGACACTCGGTGTACGCCGCGTCGCGGCATCCGCGACCACGCGGCCATTGTACTTGTCGGGGCCGATGTTGAAGATCGTGACGTCGCCGCCGGCAAGCTGGACACGCAACGCCTCGCTCGCCGCTTCCGCCATGCGCGTTTCGTCGGCGCACGCGCCTTTCATCTCCGGCGCATCGATGCCGCGCAGGCGCACCCGCGTCGTCATCTCCAGTCCGGGCCACAGATGCACCCGCGCCTCGAACGTGTCGCCGTCGATCACGCGCAACACCTCGACCGCGTGGCGCACGCCCGGATTGCCATCGCGGCTCCAGCTCATCGGCGTGCCGGGTGGAAGCGGATTTTGAACCGGCGCCGTTGCGGGCGATGCGGCCGTCCCGGTCCAGGCCGAACCCCACGGCAGATGACCGTGCATCGGGATCAGGGTTCCGGCCGCAAGGCCCAGAACGAACACCAGCCCGAACAACCACGGTGGCCTGCCGGCCGCAGACCGCGATGAATGGGAGAACGACCGATCTAGGAACATATGCCTAGATTAGGCAGGTTCATCCCTCGCTGCAAGGGTGATCTCGACGGTCCGTATTGCTACGTAAGACTAGAAATCCGAACAAATTCCCTTGTGTTCCCAATCCCCGTAGCGGGTCGGCTCCAGTCCTTTCGGCCCCTGAAGCTCTTTGGGGCCTTGCAGGATATTTTCCTGTGCCGCCCTTGAACGCCGCTCCTCGGCCTCCGCCAGCGCCCGCTGCGCCTGCGGCGACAATGACTTGCGCGTCGCACCTGTGTCGGCAGCGACAGGATCGGAATGAGTTCGGTCATGGGTCATGGCTGACACTCCCAGTGGTCAAAGCCGGAATTCAATCTAGACCGGCCACGCGTTCGATCAAGGCCTGCAGCGCCGCAGTCTGACGCTGGGCAGGCGAACCGTCCGTGAAGCAGATCACCTTTCGCGAGATGTTTCGGACAAGACGGTTCGGATACAGATCAATTCTTACATTTGGCATATTCCCGTGCCACGAAGTCTGCTCCTGTGCGACGTCTGTCGCGGTTCCTTGCCAGCGAATGTTTTTCCCGCATGACCTCTTCGAGATTTGCCCCGCCGACCGAGGTCCCCGGCCTCGCAGCGCGCAGAATCGCGGCTGATATTCTCGACGGCGTGCTGCACAAGCATCGCATGCTCGACGATCAGCTCGACGGCGCCGGCGCGCATCCCGGATTGAAAACATTATCCGACCGCGACCGCGCGCTGATGCGCCGGCTGGTCGCAACGATTCTGCGGCGGCTCGGCACCCTTGGCCACGTGCTGTCGAGGCTGCTGGATCGCGGCATTCCAAGCGACGCACCGCGCGCGCAAAGCGCATTGCTGATCGGCGCGGCGCAAATTTTGTGGATGGACGTTCCGGATCATGCCGCCGTCGATTTGTCGGTGCGCCTCGTGCAAGCGGACCGGCGCGCGGCGAAATATGCCGGCCTCGTCAACGCCGTGCTGCGGCGCTGCGCGCGTGAGGGCCAGCCGCTGATCGATGAAGTGAAATCGCAGATGCTCGATCTGCCGCCGTGGCTGGTGGCGCGCTGGATCGCAACCTACGGCGAAGACGCCACGCGCGCCATGGCATCTGCCATCAGCGTCGAACCCGCGCTGGACCTCACGGTGAAATCGGATCCCGGCGCCTGGGCGACGCGCCTGCATGGCGAGGCACTGGCAACCGGCTCGGTTCGCACGCTGCTGCACGGCTCGGTCACCATGCTTCCCGGGTTCAACGACGGCCAATGGTGGGTGCAGGACGCCGCAGCCGCCATGCCGGCCCGTTTGTTCGGTGACGTTAAAGACAAGGCCATCGCCGACCTCTGCGCCGCGCCGGGCGGCAAGACCGCGCAGCTTGTCCATGCCGGTGCGCGGGTGACGGCGGTGGACCGTTCGCCCAATCGGATCGCGCGTCTGAAGGACAATCTGTCACGCCTCGCCCTCGATGCCGACACCGCCGTGGCCGACGCCGCCGAGTGGCAACCAGCGCGCGAAGACCTGTTCGACGGCGTTCTGGTCGACGCGCCATGCGCCGCCACCGGAACCATCCGGCGGCACCCCGACGTCGCATGGCTGAAGCAGGAATCGGACATTGGCGCGCTCGCGACACTGCAAAAGCGTCTGCTGCAAAAGGCCGTCACGCTGCTGAAGCCCGGCGGAACCCTGGTCTATTGCACCTGTTCGCTGGAGCCTGAAGAAGGCGAACAGGCCGTGGCGGCGCTCCTTGCTACCGAATCGGGCCTTCGCCGCGCCCCGGTCGGACGCGACGAGGTAGCCGGGCTCGACGAAATTCTCACCCCCGGCGGCGATATCCGCACACTGCCGTCGCATCTCGCCCACAGCGATCCGCGTCTCGGCGGGCTCGACGGCTTCTATGCGGCGCGGCTCATCAAGGCCTGATCCTTGAGTCCTGGTTCGCCTGTGACTCTTTCGTGATTTCCCCGCACAGGGTGATTCGCAGCGAGCATGGCGTGCTTGGTCATCCACACCCGCGCGTCAATGGGGTGTTTTATCGGCGTTTCCGGACTACAAGAGTGCGCTGGGATTCTTCACGCGCGGCGCTTCGGCGCCAAGTGCGATTTTCAGGGTGGAATGCTCCAATTTGTGGGAAGCGATCACGTTCGGCGGCAGCAATTTGAGCCAATCCAGCCGGCGTGATGTGAGGGCAAAGGCGCACGTGGCGGTCGCTCATCGAAGAGGCATCTCGTCCCTCCTGCTCGGCCGCGCGGCGCGGAATG
>JBAZSM010000142.1:0-5763 GCA_041662425.1 Pseudolabrys sp. | reverse complement strand
GTTTCGGGATCGATAATAACGCACAACGCTCAAGCCCTCGGACCGCGGCCGCGGTTCGAGGGCTTTTTCATGCGCCGAACGCCTCGCGGCGTCGAGCGTCAGACCGCCTTGGCGCCGCCGGGCTCCAGCGCCTCACCCTCGGAGATCGGGTGCGCCATGGCGTGGTGCAGCGCCTCCTTGTCGAGTTCGCCCTCCGAACGGCTGATGACGATGCAGGCCACGCCATTGCCGATCAGGTTGGTCAACGCCCGGCATTCGCTCATGAACTTGTCGATGCCGAGCAAAAGCGCCAGCGAGCCGATCGGAATATCCGGCACGATGGCGAGCGTCGCGGCCAGCGTCACGAAGCCGGCACCGGTCACGCCGGACGCCCCCTTCGAGGTGATCATGGCGATACCGAGAATGCCGAGCTCCTGCCAGATGGTCAGATGCGTGTTGGTCGCCTGCGCCAGAAACAGCGTCGCGAGCGTCATGTAGATGTTGGTGCCGTCGAGGTTGAACGAATATCCGGTCGGGACCACGAGACCGACGACCGGGCGCGAGGCGCCGAGATGCTCCATCTTCTGGATCAACTGCGGCAGCACGGTTTCCGACGACGAGGTACCGAGCACGATCAGCAATTCGTCCTTGATGTAGCCGATGAAGCGGATGATCGAGAATCCGGACAGCCGAGCGATAGCGCCAAGCACGATCAGCACAAACAGCACGCTGGTCAGATAGAACGTGCCGATCAGCGCCACCAGTTTGGTCAGCGAGCCGATGCCATAGGCGCCGATGGTGAAGGCCATGGCGCCGAAAGCGCCGATCGGCGCGACGCGCACCACCATGCGGATGATGCCGAAGAACACCTTGGCCGCCTGGTCGATCGCATTGGCAATCGGCTGGCCGCGCTCGCCGAGCGCGGCGATCGCGAAACCCGAAAGAATCGACACCAGCAGCACCTGCAGCAGGTCGCCCTTGGCCAGCGCGTCGAAGTAGCTGCTCGGGATGATCGCCATCAGATGGGCGACGATGCCGTCACCCTGGGCGCGGGTGACGTAGCTCGCCACCGACTTCATATCGAGCGAAGCCGGATCGATGTTGAAGCCGGCGCCGGGCTGCAACAGTTCGCCGACGATCAGGCCGATCCCGAGCGCCAGCGTCGACACGAACTCGAAATAGAGCAGCGTCTTGATGCCGACGCGGCCGACGCGCCGCAGATCGCCCATCGATGAAATGCCGTGCACGACGGTACAGAAGATGATCGGCGCGATCATCATCTTGATCAGCGCGATGAAGGCGTCGCCGAGCGGCTTCATTGCCTTGGCCAGATCGGGCCAGAAATGGCCGACAGCGACGCCGATCGCGATGGCGATCAGGACCTGAATGTAAAGAATGCGATACCACGGGTTACGAGCGCGGGTGACCGCCGGAACTGCGATTTGCGACATGGGCTCAATGACTTTCGGCGAAGGACGGATTCGCCGCGGACATAGGCCGAAGCGTCTTGATGCAGCAAGATTGCTCATGCAGTTTTGCCGTGGCTTGCCATGCCAAAAGCGGAGGACCGCCGTATCGCGGCCCTAGACAAAAGGCGCAGTCGTCCCGATCAAAAATCTGATCCTGCGTCTGAATTTCAGCGGCGATCTTGCGCCGCCTGAAACAGGCGCCGGCCGGCGTCCGGGCTTCTGCTGACCGCCATAATCGTTCGTTCAAATCGAACGAAACATGCTATATAATGAATTGGATTGATCATTCGCGATGGCTCAGGGTCGACATGCCGATATCAGGAATCGCCCTCAGGAATCATGTCATGACCGCCCTCGCCCCCGAAACCGTCGCCACCCGCGCGCAGCACAAAACCGGCGTCGCCGCCCTGCTGCCCGGCCTGCTTCTCACGTCCCTGATCGCGGGGGCGGCCTTCGCCCTGCGCTACATCCCGGGCATGTCGGTTCTGAGCCCGATGATCCTGGCCATCCTCATCGGCATCGGTTTCCACAATCTCATCGGCACCCCTGCCCGCGCCAAGGCCGGCATCACCTTCTCGCTGCGGCGCATCCTGCGCTTCGCGATCATCCTGCTCGGCCTGCAATTGACCGCGGCGCAGGTCGCCGAAGTCGGCGTCATCGGCGTCGCCGTGATCGCGGCCACGCTGGTTGCCACGTTTGTCTTCACCAATTGGTTCGGCCGGGTGCTCGGCGTCGAGCCCAGGCTGGCGCAACTGATCGCGGCCGGCACGTCGATCTGCGGCGCCTCCGCGGTGATCGCGACCAACACCGTCACCGACGCGCCGGACGAGGACGTCGCATATGCCGTGGCCTGCGTCACGGTGTTCGGCTCGATCGCCATGTTCGTCTATCCGCTGCTGCCCGGCCTGCTGCATTTGTCGCCGGAGGCATACGGACTGTGGACCGGCGCCTCGATCCACGAGATCGCGCAGGTCGTCGCCGCCGCCTATCAGGACGGCCAGCAGGCCGGCTATTTCGGCACCATCGCCAAGCTGTCGCGCGTCATCCTGCTCGCGCCGATGATCATCAGCCTCGGCATGATCGCGCGGCGCCGCGCCAGCGGCCACGCGCATGACCACGCGCATGACCATGGCAAGAAGGCTGCCAAGAAGGCGCCGATGCCGTGGTTCGTGTTCGGCTTCATCGCGCTCGTTATACTCAACAGCATCGTCAATATCCCCGCGCAGGTGCTGAGCGTCGCCGTGCCCGGCACCACCTTCCTGCTGTCGGTGTCGCTCGCGGCGATGGGTCTTGAAACCGACATCGCCAAACTGCGGCTCAAGGGCCTGCGGCCCTTGCTGCTCGGCCTTGCCGCATTCCTGTTCATCGCCACCTTCAGCCTGATCCTGGTGAAACTGACATCCGCATGATCGCAGGTCGCCCATGAGCATGACGCTGGAACAGCTTCGCATCTTCGTCGCGGTCGCCGAACGCGAGCATGTGACGCAGGCCGCGCGCGCGCTCAATCTCACGCAATCGGCGGTCAGCGCCGCGGTGAGCGCGCTCGAAGCCCGCTACAGCGTCAAGCTGTTCGATCGCATCGGGAGGCGCATCGAACTCACCGAGACCGGACGGCTGTTCCTGACCGAAGCGCGCGCCGTGCTGGCGCGTGCGGCCGCCGCCGAAACCGTGCTCGGCGATCTCGCCGGCTTGAAGCGCGGTTCGCTGAGCCTCGCCGCCAGCCAGACCGTGGCGAGCTACTGGATGCCACCGTTGATGCATCGCTATCGAAGCGCCTATCCCGGCATCGCGCTCAACCTCACTTTGGGCAATACGGAGAGCGTCGCGGCGATGGTGCGCGACGGCGCGGTCGATCTCGGTTTCGTCGAGGGCGAGATCGACGAGCCGACACTGGCGGTCTCGGCCGTCGCCGACGACGAATTGATTGTCGTCACCCGGGCCGACAGCGCGCCGAAGCGCCGGCTGCCATTGCGCGCGGTCGATCTCAAGGAGATGAGCTGGGTATTCCGCGAGCGCGGTTCGGCGACGCGGTCGATCTTCGAGCGCGCGCTCGCCGATGTCGGCATCCAGCCCGCCTCGCTCGACATCGTTCTCGAACTGCCGAGCAACGAGGCGGTGCGCGCCGCGGTCGAGCACGGCGCCGGCGCCGCCGCGCTGTCACGCCTTGCCGTCGGCGATGCGCTGGCATCCGGCGCACTGGTCGCGCTCAACTTCGCGCTGCCGAAGCGGCAGTTCTACGCCGTGCGGCACCGCGAGCGCTGGGTCAGCCAGGCCGAACGCGAATTTCTGGCGATGGCCGCCGAGGGCCGCAACGCGCCGGTGGCGCTGGCGTCGAAGCGCAAGAGCCGCGGCTGACGCTCAGCCCAGCGCCGCCGCGTAATCGTCCGGCTTGAAGCCGACGAGTATTTTGCCGCCGCCCAATTCGAGCACCGGGCGCTTGATCATCGATGGCTGCGCCAGCATCAGCTTGATCGCCTTGGCCTCGGTCAGGCCATCCTTGTCCTTGTCGGGCAGCTTCTTGAAGGTCGTGCCGGCCTTGTTGAGCAACAGCTCCCAACCGGCCTTCTTCGACCACTTCTCCAGTTTGCCCTTTTCGATGCCGGCGGCCTTGTAGTCGTGAAAGGCATAATCGACGCCGTGCTTGTCGAGCCAGGCGCGCGCCTTCTTCATCGTGTCGCAGTTCTTGATGCCGTAGATCGTGACGGGCATGGCGCACCTTTTCTGATTCCTGACGGTCACAAGGTCCGACCCTTTGCAGCGCCAGGCAAGAGGGACCCGGAGACGCTCGGCGCCTCCTCCCTCCCAGGCCATCGGTTTTTTAACTTAGGTCTTTACCTAAGTATCAAGCCGCCCTAAGCTGGCCGCCATGAAGTCACCGGCCAACATTCCCTCCGCCCGCGCGGCGGCGCGCCAAAGCGCCGCCACGCAAGCCGCGATCGACGGTGTATTCCGTGCTCTGGCGGATCCGACCCGCCGCGACGTGCTGGAACGGCTGAGCGCGAAGCCGACATCCATGAGCGATCTCGCCGCGCCTTATCGCATGGCGCTGCCGTCGTTCCTTGAGCACATGAAAATGCTCGAAGGCTGTGGGCTGGTGCGGTCCGAAAAGAAAGGCCGCGTGCGCACTTACGCGCTGGCGCCGGAAAAATTCAAAGTCGCCGAGGACTGGCTCGGCAAACAACGAAGGCTGTGGGAGCGCAGGCTCGATCAGCTCGACGCCTATCTGCTCGAATTGCATAAAAAAGGAGACGCCGAATGAATTCGCTGCCGATCAAGACCGACCCGAAGTTCGACCTCGTGCTCGAGCGCGATATCGACGTACCGGTCGAACTCGTCTGGAAGGCGTGGACAACGCCGGAACACGTCAAGCACTGGTTCGTACCGAAGCCGTGGACGATCGTGTCCTGCGAGATCGACCTGCGCCCCGGCGGCGTGTTCTCGTCAGTCATGCGCTCGCCGGAAGGCCAGGAGTTTCCGAATATCGGCTGCTATCTCGAGGTCGTGCCCAACAAGCGCCTCGTCTTCACCGACACGCTGCTGCCCGGCTACCGGCCGGCGCCGAATCCGTTCTTCACCGCCTATCTGCTGCTCGACGGCAACGGCTCGCGCACGCGCTATACGGCGATTGCGCTGCACGGCACCGAAGAGGCGCGCGACAAGCACGAAAAGATGGGCTTCCACGATGGCTGGGGCACCGTGGTGACGCAGATGGTCGCCTTCATCAAGGCAGGCTTCAAGCCAGCGACCTGACTTCAAATCCAAAACGTTCATCCAGCGCAGGAATCGTTCATGGAACGCCCGGATATTATTCGGTGGTTTGTTTTTGCCGGCATCGCCGCCGGAGTCTTTTTCGTGCTGGTCTCGACCGTGGAAACATTCACGCGACCGGGATTCGATCTCAAACGCCACGCCATCAGCATGCTCAGCCTCGGCGATCGCGGCTGGGTGATGGTGGCGACGTTCATCGGCAGCGGGTTGCTCACGGTGCTGTGCGCTATCGGGCTGCGATACGCCGGCCTCGGCGGCGGCATCGAATTCTGGGGACCGTCGCTGGTCGGGCTCTATGGCGCGGGGCTCATCCTGGCCGGCATATTCCCGGCTCCGGCGGGCATGGGATTTCCACCCGGCACACCGAATGATTTGGTCCCGGTGATGGATACGGGCGCCAAGCTGCACAGCGTCGGCTTCGTGCTGGCGTTCGTCTCGCTGATCGTCGCCTGTTTCACGTTCGCGACCGGCTTCTATCAGGCCGGATTGTCTGGATGGGCGATACTATCCGTTGTCGCGGGGCTGGCGATGCCCGTCTTCATCGCCC
>JBAZSM010000141.1:5370-5960 GCA_041662425.1 Pseudolabrys sp. | reverse complement strand
CGGACGCAGGTCCGCCTGGTTACGGGACGAACCCGTGCGCCAGTCGATGACCACGCGCTTGGCGATGCCGGTCGACTCGTCGAGCTGTTCCGACATCGACAGACCGTCCACCATGTCCTCGAAGGCAACTTCGCCGTCGACTTCGGTGAGGATCGGGCGGGTGTACGGATCCCACTCGGCGATACGCTGGCCGCGCTTGATCTGGTCGCCCTCGTCGATGCGCATGCGCGCGCCGTAAGGGATACGATGATGCGCGCGCTCGGTCCCGTCGGGATCGACCACCGCCACCACCATGTTGCGAACCATGCCGACCGAGTGACCATCGGAGTTACGGGCAATGTTCTTGTTCTTGATGACGATCTTGCCGTCGAAGTTCGACTCGATGAACGACTGCTCGTTG
Organism: Pseudolabrys sp.; assembly: GCA_041662425.1. Classification (GTDB taxonomy): domain Bacteria; phylum Pseudomonadota; class Alphaproteobacteria; order Rhizobiales; family Xanthobacteraceae; genus Pseudolabrys. Next base: position 5,560 of record JBAZSM010000141.1, on the reverse strand, counting down.
ATCTGCGCCGCGCCGCCGATGTGGAACGTACGCATGGTGAGCTGGGTGCCCGGCTCGCCGATCGACTGGGCGGCGATGACGCCCACCGCCTCGCCCATATTGACCGGAGTACCGCGCGCCAGATCGCGACCGTAGCAGGCGCCGCAGACGCCGACCTTGGTTTCGCAGGTCAGCACGGAGCGGATCTTGA
>JBAZSM010000141.1:0-5360 GCA_041662425.1 Pseudolabrys sp. | reverse complement strand
CGGCTCGGTCATCAGGGTGCCGGCCTTCAGCACGACATTGCCGTTCAACGGATCCTTGACGTCCTCGGCCGTGGTGCGGCCGAGAATACGGATCGCCAGCGGCGCGACAACGGTACCCGCGTCGATGATGGCGCGGACGTTGATGCCGTTGGTCGAGCCGCAATCCGGCTCGGTGATGATGCAGTCCTGCGCGACGTCGACCAGACGGCGGGTCAGGTAGCCCGAGTTCGCGGTCTTCAAGGCGGTGTCGGCCAGACCCTTGCGGGCGCCGTGGGTCGAGTTGAAGTACTCGAGAACCGACAGGCCTTCCTTGAAGTTCGAGATGATCGGCGTCTCGATGATCTCGCCCGACGGCTTGGCCATGAGGCCGCGCATGCCGGCAAGCTGACGCATCTGGGCCGGCGACCCGCGGGCGCCCGAGTGGGCCATCATGTAGATCGAGTTGATCTGCATGTCGCGGCCGTCCTTGTCCTTCTTGACCGCGGAGATCTCCTTCATCATCGCCTCGGCGATGGCGTCGGTGGACTTCGACCAGGCGTCGACCACCTTGTTGTACTTCTCGCCCTGGGTGATGAGGCCGTCATTGTACTGCTGCTCGAACTCCTTGGCGAGTTCGCGCGTCTTGTCGACGGTCGCCCACTTCGAGCCCGGCACCACCATGTCGTCCTTGCCGAACGAGATGCCGGCCTTGAACGCGTGATAGAAGCCGAGCGCCATAATGCGATCGCAGAAGATCACCGTCTCCTTCTGACCGCAGTGGCGGTAGACGGCGTCGATCATCCCCGAGATCTCGCGCTTGGTCATGAGCTTGTTGACGATGTCGAACGGCGCCTTGACGCTGCGCGGCAGCACGTTGCCGAGCAGCACGCGGCCCGGCGTCGTCTCGTACCACTTCTTGACCGGCTCGCCTTCGGCATCGACGCCGGTCCAGCGATACTTGATCTTGGTGTGCAGCGAGATCGCCTTCTCGTTCAGCGCATGCTCGATGTCGGCCATGTCGCCGAAGATCTTGCCTTCGCCGGGCGAACCTTCACGGATGAGCGAGAGGTAGTAGAGGCCGAGCACGATGTCCTGCGACGGCACGATGATCGGCTGACCATTGGCCGGATGCAGGATGTTGTTGGTCGACATCATCAGGACGCGCGCTTCCAGCTGCGCTTCAAGCGACAGCGGAACGTGCACGGCCATCTGGTCGCCGTCGAAGTCGGCGTTGAACGCGGCGCAGACCAGCGGATGCAGCTGGATCGCCTTGCCCTCGATCAGCACCGGCTCGAAAGCCTGAATGCCGAGGCGATGCAAAGTCGGCGCGCGGTTGAGCAGCACCGGATGCTCGCGGATCACCTCGTCGAGGATATCCCAGACTTCCGGCTTTTCCTTTTCGACCAGCTTCTTGGCCTGCTTCACCGTGGTCGACAGACCCTTGGCGTCGAGCCGCGAATAGATGAACGGCTTGAACAGTTCGAGCGCCATCTTCTTCGGCAGGCCGCACTGATGCAGCTTGAGTTCGGGACCGACCACGATCACCGAACGGCCGGAGTAGTCGACGCGCTTGCCGAGCAGGTTCTGACGGAACCGGCCCTGCTTGCCCTTCAACATGTCGGCGAGCGACTTCAGCGGACGCTTGTTGGCGCCGGTGATGACGCGGCCGCGGCGGCCGTTGTCGAACAGCGCATCGACCGCTTCCTGAAGCATGCGCTTCTCGTTGCGGATGATGATGTCCGGCGCGCGCAGTTCGATCAGCCGCTTGAGACGGTTGTTGCGGTTGATGACGCGGCGATACAGGTCGTTGAGATCGGACGTGGCGAAGCGGCCGCCGTCGAGCGGGACGAGCGGGCGCAGGTCCGGCGGGATCACCGGCACCACGGTCAGGATCATCCACTCCGGCTTGTTGCCCGAGACGATGAAGGCCTCGATCAGCTTCAGCCGCTTGGCCAGCTTCTTCTTCTTGATGTCGCTTTCGGTCTCGGTAACCTCGACGCGCAGCTCGGACTGGAGCTTTTCGAGATCCATGCCCTTGAGCATCTCGCGGATCGCTTCGGCGCCGATCGTGGCGGTGAACGAATCCGGGCCGAACTCTTCCTGCGCCTTGAGGTACTCGTCCTCGGACAGCAGCTGGCGGTCCTTGAGCGGGGTGAGGCCCGGCTCGAGAACGACGTAATATTCGAAGTACAGGATGCGCTCGAGGTCCTTGAGCGTCATGTCGAGCAGCATGCCGATACGGCTCGGCAGCGACTTGAGGAACCAGATATGCGCGACCGGCGCGGCCAGTTCGATGTGGCCCATGCGCTCACGGCGCACGCGCGACAAGGTCACTTCGACCGAGCACTTTTCGCAGATGATGCCCTTGTACTTCATGCGCTTGTACTTGCCGCACAAGCACTCGTAATCCTTGATCGGCCCGAAGATGCGCGCGCAGAACAGGCCGTCGCGCTCGGGCTTGAAGGTCCGGTAGTTGATCGTCTCGGGCTTTTTGATTTCGCCGTAGGACCACGACAAAATCTTCTCAGGGCTCGCGATCGAAATCCGGATCTGGTCGAAGACCTGAGCCGGCGTCGCCGGGCTGAAAAGATTCATGATCTCTTGGTTCATTTCGTTCTCCTTCGGAGAAGCGAATGGCGAACGGCGAGTAGCGAATAGTTCGCTTCAGGCACCGTCCGTCATCATTCGCTATCTTCTAGTCCCTATTCACTATTCACAGGCGAGGAGCGTCGCCCCAACCGGGGCGACGCGACGCGCGTTATTCGGCGGCTTCCGCCGACGATCCCGGGCCGTGGCCCGGGGCCTTGGAGTTGTACAGGTCGACATTGAGGCCGAGCGAGCGCATTTCCTTGACCAGCACGTTGAACGACTCGGGAATACCCGCTTCGAACGTGTCGTCGCCGCGCACGATCGCCTCGTACACCTTGGTGCGGCCGGCCACGTCGTCCGACTTCACCGTCAGCATTTCCTGCAGCGTGTAGGCTGCGCCGTACGCTTCGAGCGCCCAGACCTCCATTTCGCCGAAACGCTGGCCGCCGAACTGCGCCTTGCCACCGAGCGGCTGCTGGGTCACCAGCGAGTACGGGCCGATCGAGCGGGCGTGGATCTTGTCGTCCACAAGATGGTGCAGCTTGAGCATGTAGATGTAGCCGACGGTCACCTGACGATCGAACGCCTCGCCGGTACGGCCGTCATAGACGGTCGACTGACCCGACGGGTTCTGCCCCGCGAGATCGAGCATCGCTTCGATGTCGGTCTCCTTGGCGCCGTCGAACACCGGCGTCGCAATCGGAACGCCGTGACGAAGGTTGTTGCCGAGTTCGATCAGGCCATCTTCGTCGAGCGACTTGATGGTTTCGTCGTCGCCATAGACCTTCTTGAGAATGTCCTTCAGCGGCTTGGCGTCGCGCTTGCCGTTGGCGGCGTTGTAAACGTCGACCGCCTGCCCGATCTTGATGCCGAGGCCGGCGCAAGCCCAGCCAAGATGCGTTTCGAGGATCTGACCGACATTCATGCGGCTCGGCACGCCGAGCGGATTGAGCACGATATCGGCATGCGTGCCGTCCGCGAGGAACGGCATGTCTTCGATCGGCACGATACGCGACACGACACCCTTGTTGCCATGACGGCCCGCCATCTTGTCGCCGGGCTGGATCTTGCGCTTCACCGCGACGAAGACCTTGACCATCTTCATCACGCCGGGCGGCAATTCGTCGCCGCGCTGCAGCTTCTCGACCTTGTCGAGGAAACGCTGCTCGAGCAGTTTCTTCGACTCGTCGTACTGCTTCCGGATCGCTTCGATCTCGGCCATCAGCTTGTCGTTGGGCGAAGCGAACTGCCACCACTGCGAGCGCGGATACTCATCCAGCACCGCCTTGGTGATCTTGCTGTCCTTCTTGAAGCCCTTGGGACCGGCGACGCCCTGGCGGCCTTCGAGCAATTCGGCAAGACGGCCGTAAACGTTACGGTCGAGAATGGCCTGCTCGTCGTCGCGGTCCTTGGCGAGACGCTCGATCTCCTCACGCTCGATGGCGAGCGCGCGCTCGTCCTTCTCGACGCCGTGGCGGTTGAAGACACGGACTTCGACGACGGTGCCCTGCACGCCCGGGGGCACGCGTAGCGAGGTGTCGCGAACGTCGGAGGCCTTCTCGCCGAAGATGGCGCGCAGGAGCTTTTCTTCCGGCGTCATCGGGCTTTCGCCCTTCGGCGTGATCTTGCCGCAGAGGATGTCGCCGGCGTGCACTTCCGCGCCGATATAGACGATGCCCGCTTCGTCGAGATTCTTCAGCGCCTCTTCCGAGACGTTGGGAATATCGCGGGTGATTTCCTCGGGGCCGAGCTTGGTGTCACGCGCCATCACTTCGAACTCTTCGATGTGAATGGAGGTGAACACGTCTTCCTTCACGATCCGCTCGGAGAGCAGGATCGAGTCCTCGAAGTTGTAGCCATTCCACGGCATGAACGCGACGAGCACGTTGCGGCCGAGCGCGAGTTCGCCGAGATCGGTCGACGGACCGTCCGCGATGATGTCGCCCTTCTCGACGCGGTCGCCCACCTTCACCAGCGGACGCTGGTTGATGCAGGTCGACTGGTTCGAGCGCTGGTACTTCATCAGCCGGTAGATATCGACGCCCGGCTTGGTCGGGTCCATTTCGCCGGTGGCGCGCACGACGATACGGGTGGCGTCCACCTGGTCGATGACGCCGGCGCGGCGCGCGGCGATCGAAGCGCCCGAGTCACGGGCTACAACGCCTTCCATGCCGGTGCCGACGAACGGCGCCTGGGCGCGAACCAGCGGCACCGCCTGGCGCTGCATGTTCGAACCCATCAGCGCGCGGTTGGCGTCGTCGTTCTCGAGGAACGGGATCAGCGCCGCGGCCACCGAAACAAGCTGCTTCGGCGATACGTCCATGTAGTCGACCTTGTCGCGCGGGACGGGATGAACGTCGCGGTTCGAACCGTCGCGGCAGATGATCATCTCATCGGTGAACTTGCCCTTGGCGTCGACCGCGGCGTTCGCCTGGGCGACCGAGTAACGGCCCTCTTCCACCGCCGAGAGATAGACGACCTCGTCGGTGACGCGGCCGTCCTTCACCTTGCGATACGGCGTCTCGACGAAGCCGTATTTGTTGACGCGCGCGAAGGTCGCGAGCGAGTTGATCAGACCGATGTTCGGGCCTTCCGGCGTTTCAATCGGGCAGATGCGGCCGTAATGCGTCGGGTGCACGTCGCGCACTTCGAAGCCGGCGCGCTCGCGGGTCAGACCGCCCGGGCCAAGCGCCGAGAGACGGCGCTTGTGGGTGATCTCGCTGAGCGGATTGGTCTGGTCCATGAACTGCGACAGCTGCGACGAGCCGAAGAACTCGCGCACCGCGGCGGCC
>JBAZSM010000140.1:1633-6104 GCA_041662425.1 Pseudolabrys sp. | reverse complement strand
TGCTACGAGCTGCAGCGTGTTCACACCCGCTACGGGTGGCGCTGGCAGCGTGTCGATGTCTGCGGGTGAACGGTGCAAAAAACCGGCGGCGTCGGCACCGCCGGTTTTTGCTGATGGGTCGTAGCGGCCTTCGTCAGGCGGCGCGGATCGTCGACAGGAAGTTATGCACCTCCGTCTGCAGGTGATTGCTTTCCTTCGACAGCGACTGCGCCGCCGAGAACACCTGCGCGGAAGCTGCGCCGGTTTCGCTGTTGCCGCGATCGACATCCGTGATGTTGGCGGCCACGCGCGCCGAGAGTTCGGCGGCCTGCTGCACATTTCGCGCGATTTCCTGCGTCGCCGCGCCCTGTTCCTCCACGGCGGCGGCGATGGTCGAGGAAATCTCGGACATCAGGTCGATGGTGCTGCTGATCTCCTTGATGGTCGCCACCGACGCGCCGGTCGCCGCCTGCATGCCCGCGATCTGCACGGTGATTTCGTCCGTGGCCTTCGCGGTCTGCGAGGCCAGCGCCTTGACCTCGGCGGCGACCACGGCAAAGCCGCGCCCGGCTTCGCCCGCACGGGCCGCCTCGATGGTGGCGTTCAGCGCCAGCAGGTTGGTCTGCTCGGCGACCGCCGTGATGAGCTTGACCACGTCGCCGATGCGAGCCGCGGCTTTCGACAGTTCGGTGATGCTCGCGTCCGTCTTCTCGGCCTGCTGGACCGCGACCCGGGCGACGCGGCTGGATTCCAGCACCTGACGGCCGATCTCGTTGACCGAGGAGGTGATCTCTTCGGTCGCCGTGGCGGTGGACTGGATGCTTTCGGAGACGTCGCGCGACGTATTCGCAGCTTCGCTGGAAAGCTGACGGGTGACGTCGGCGGCATTGGTCAGCGTGCTGGCGGTGGCTTCCATTTCGGTGGAGGCCGATGAGAGCGAGCCGATCAGTTCGCCGATCATGGCTTCAAAGTTGCGCGTGGCCTTGTCCAGCATTTCAGCCCGGCGCATCTTGGCGCCGGCCTCGGCCGCCGCCGCTTCGTCGGCGGATTTCTTGGCGATCATGGCGTTCTTGAAGACCTGGACGGTGTCGGCGATCTGGCCGACTTCGTTGGACTCGCCCTGGTGGGGGACTTCCGCGCTGAGGTCGCCGGTGGCCAGCGCGCGCATCGGGGTCAGGACCGAAGCGATGCCGTGGGCGACGTCGCGCACGATCAGCACTGCTGCGCAAAGCCCGATCAGCACCATGATGACCAGCGCCGCCGCGACGATGCGGAACGCCATTTCGTAGCTGCTTTCGGCATGCTGCCCGGAGGCGGCGGCGCCCTTGTCGTTGATCTGGACGATCTTCGCCAGCACCCCGTCCATCTTGCGTCCGGCGATCGTCGCGCGCTGGGCGTTGACCGCGCGGGCCTGCGCGGTTTCGTGCTTGCGGGCGTGGGCGATCACTTCGTCGGCGGCTTCGCGGAAGGTTTTCCAGGTTTCGGACAGTTCCTTGTAGAGCGCCGCCTCTTCGGCAGAGGAAATCAGCGACTCATAGGCCTTGTTCGCGGTCTCGTAGTCCTTGGCGCGCGCATCGAGATTGCGCTGGATATCGGCCATGAATTTTTCGTCCGGCTCCGTCAGGTAATCGCGCAACACCGCGCGGTAGCGGGCGGACTGGGTGCGCAGTTCGCCGACCAGACGGATGCTCGGCAGCCAGCTTGTCTTGATAACCTGTGCGGCCGAGTTGATGGCGCGCATTTCGATGACCGCGAAGGCGCCCATGGCGGTGAGGGCAATCAGGAGGAGTGAAACGAGAGCAATGAGCTTGGTACGAATCGAGAGCCTGGAGAGCATTGAAGTATCCTTTAGGGTCTTCTGACCCTCATCTGCGAACAAGGACGCCTTCGGGCGACAAGAAGACCTTGACGGTCGAACGCAAGTTCGACGCCCCCTGAAGGCTTGGCACTGTTTGGCAATTTCCAGTCGGTGACGGTCCCGCCGATGGGAGTGTCAGCCGCAAGACCAATCGTAAACAAACTCCGTGAAGTGTTGGTAAATGCTTCGGCGCAAGGCAGTCCACCCGGAATAAGGCAGCCGTTTCCGGGTTGTGCACAGATGCGTGTGCCGTGCCGGTTCCAGCTTTCGGGTCCGGGCGGGCCGTGTCACCATCGGCGCCGGAACGATGGGAGAGTCGCCATGCGCTGGTGTGTCTCGATCGGAGCGGTGTTTTTGACGGGAGCGATAGCCGGAGGCGATGTCCGCAGCCTGGCGGCACCGGCCACTCCGCCTTTGCCCGCGGCGGCTTCCGACGAGGCCAACCGCGTCGATGTCGAACTGATCCTCGCGGTCGACGTCTCCTATTCCATGGACATGGACGAACTGGCGCTGCAGCGCGAAGGCTATGCGCTGGCGATAACCTCGAAGGAATTCCTGCAGGCGCTGAAAACCGGCCCCACCGGCAAGGTTGCGGTGACCTACTTTGAGTGGGCTGCATCCAACGACCAGAAAATCGTGATTCCATGGCGCGTGATCGACGGCCCTGAATCGGCTGGCGCGGTGGCGGAAGAAATCCTGAAAGCCCCGCTGCGCCGCGCCTCGCGCACATCGATTTCCGGCGCGATCAACTTCGCCATGCCGCTGTTCGACGCCAACAACTATAAAGGCATCCGCCGCGTCATCGACATTTCGGGCGACGGGCCGAACAACAACGGCGAGCCGGTCACCTCTGCGCGCGACGCGGCGCTGGCGAGGGGCGTCACCATCAATGGCCTGCCGATCATGTCGAAGGAAACCAACTACGCGACCATGGATATCGAGAATCTCGACATCTATTACGAGGACTGCGTGATCGGCGGGGCGGGATCGTTCGTGGTGCCGATCAAGACCCGCGAGAAATTCAAGGAAGCGATCCGCACCAAGCTGGTGATGGAGGTCGCGCATCGCGTGCCCGAGTTGTCCATCGTGCCGGCCGCGACCCGCGAGCCGCGGGTGTCGTGCGTGATCGGCGAGAAGATCTGGCAGGATCGCTGGGGGCGGTAGATTTTTCGACTGAGTCTGAAACGACCTGTGACGTCTCAGCATATTCAGTCGTCATCACCGGGCTTGACCCGGTGATCCATCTTCTTCCGAAAATTTTCGGAATGGACGGCCGGGTCAAACCCGGCCATGACAATTTTGAGGCTTTACCGCCTGAACCCTGCCACCAACTCCACATGCGGCGTATGGCGGAACTGATCGACCGGCGTGACGCTGCCGATCTTGAAACCGCCGTCGATCAGAATGCGTGCGTCGCGCGCGAAGGTGGCCGGATTGCATGACACCGCGACCGCGAGCGGGATCCTGCTTGCGGCCAGTTGCTGCGCCTGCGCCTGCGCGCCCTGGCGCGGCGGATCGAATACCACACAGTCGTAGTCGCGCAGTTCCTGCGGCATCAGCGGCCGGCGGAACAGGTCGCGCGCCTCGGCCCTGATCGGCTTCAGGCCCTGCGTGAGCTTTACCGCGTTCTGCATCGCCGTCACCGCGCCGGCATCGCTGTCGAACGCCGACACCTTGAATTTTTCCGCGAGACGAAAGGCAAACGGACCGAAGCCGCAAAACAGGTCCGCGATGTGCTTCGCCCCCTTCGCCCGCGTGAACGCCAGTTCCGCCAGCGTTTCTTCGCCGGCCGCCGTCGGCTGCATGAACGAGCCCGCCGGCAATGTGACTTGCGCCTTGCCGATCCGCACCACGGGCGGTTTGCGCATGATGACCAACTCGCCGTGACGTGTCAGCCGCGCGAGATTGTGCCGTTCCGCAAGCTTCGAGAGCGCTGCGAGCATCGCGGTGCCGAGCGGGCCGGACCCGCGCACGTCGACATCGAGGCCGTTGTCCGCTGCCGTGATCTGAATATCGAGCGGCTTGCTGACAGGTTTCAGCAGTTCGGCGATCTCGCTTGCCGCCTCGATCGCGCCATGCATGGCAGGGTCGAGAATCGGGCAACGGTCGATGGCGATGATCTCGTGCCGTCCGGCGGCAGCGAAGCCGACGCGCAGAATGCCCTGCTGGCTCTGGCGCGCGTGCAGCGTCATGCGGCGTCGGCCGGTGCCGTGGGCGTCGATCAGCTCAGTCACCTCGCAGTCGATGCCGGCATGAGCGAGCGTGTCGATCACAAGCTGACGCTTCCAGGTCCGATAGGCGTCCGTCTGCCAGTGCTGGATCGCGCAGCCGCCACAGGTGCCGAAATGCGGACAGAACGGGTCGATCCGCTCGGGGCTTGCTGTCACCACATGCGCGAGCACGCGGCGATCCGGATGGCCGGGCGAGGGCAGCACATCGACGGTCTCGCCGCCGAGTGCATAGGGCACATAGATGCTCGCGTCGCCGGACACAGCAACGCCGTCGCCGAAATGGCCGACATGATCGATGGTGAGGCGCTCCGCGATCGTGTCAGCCACGGCGCGCGCCAAGAAAGAATTCGGCGTTGCCGTCGCCGCCGGCAATGGACGAGGGAAACACCTCGATGTTGGCGCA
>JBAZSM010000140.1:0-1623 GCA_041662425.1 Pseudolabrys sp. | reverse complement strand
GAAGGCGGCGATGTCGTCGCAGACAGCCTGATGCACGGCCGCGTCGCGAATGATGCCCTTTCTGGAGTGCTTCCGCTCAGCCTCGAACTGCGGCTTGATCAGTGCCAGCAGATGCGTCGGCGCGGCAGCCAGCGGCAGGATCGCGGGCAGGACCAGCTTCAGCGAAATGAAGCTGACATCGATGACGATGACGTCCGGCCGTATCTCGAGACGCTTGCCCGCGAGTGAGCGCACGTCCGTTTCCTCCATCGAGACGATCTTTGGATTGCCATGCAGGCTCGGATGCAACTGCCCGCGCCCGACATCGATGGCGTAGACGAGGCTCGCGCCGTTCGCGAGCAGCACTTCGGTGAACCCGCCGGTGGAGGCACCGACATCGACACAGACGTGATCCTCGATGTCGATGGGATATTGCTCCAACGCGCCGCTGAGCTTGACGCCGCCGCGCGAGACCCAGGGATGCGCCGGTTCGGCCGCGATCTCGGCATCGGCCGGAATGTTTTCCGACGATTTCAGGACCGGTTTACCATTGGCGGTGACGCCGCCGGCCTCGATGGCGGCCTGCGCGCGAGCGCGGCTTTCGAACAGGCCACGCTCAACCAGCAGAAGGTCCGCGCGTTTGCGTGAGGTCATGCGCCTCGCCCTGTTATCGTCAGGCCAGCTTCACCGTCTCGGACTTCCGCTCCTTGCCGAGCGCTTCGAACACCTTCGCGACGATGCCCTTGGCGTCGAGGCCTGCCTGTTCGTACATCTTTGCAGGAGAATCGTGATCGATGAAGGTGTCCGGCAGCACCAGGGTGCGCATGCGCAGGCCGCGATCGAGCGCACCGTGATCGGCCAGCGTTTGCAGCACATGGGTGCCGAAGCCGCCGATGGAACCTTCCTCGATGGTGATGAGGACTTCGTGCTCGCGCGCGAGCTTCAGGATCATGTCGAGATCGAGCGGCTTCATGAAGCGTGCATCGGCGACGGTTGCGGACAATCCAAGAGTGTCGAGTTCGTCGGCGGCCTTCAGGCATTCGCCGAGCCGCGTGCCGAACGACAGCAGCGCGACTCTGGATCCTTGACGCAAGATGCGGCCCTTGCCGATCGGAAGCGGCACGCCGGCTTCCGGCATATCGACGCCGCGGCCTTCGCCGCGCGGATAGCGCAGCGCGCTTGGCGCATCGTCGATCGCAACCTGCGTCGCCACCATGTGGACGAGATCGGCCTCGTCAGCCGCCGCCATGATGACGAAGCCGGGAAGGCAGCCGAGATAGACGTTGTCGAACGATCCGGCGTGGGTCGGGCCGTCGGCGCCCACGAGCCCGGCGCGGTCGATAGTGAAGCGCACGGGCAGCCGCTGGATCGCGACGTCATGCACCACCTGGTCGTAGCCGCGCTGCAGGAAGGTCGAGTAGATCGCGCAGAACGGCTTGAAGCCCTCGGTGGCGAGGCCCGCGGCGAACGTCACCGCATGCTGCTCGGCGATGCCGACATCGAAAGTGCGCTCGGGAAACACCTTGCTGAACATATCGACGCCGGTGCCGCCCGGCATCGCGGCCGTGATGGCGACGATCTTGTCGTCTTTCTGCGCTTCCTTGATCAGGCTTTGTCCAAAAACGGCAGTGTAAGACGGCGCGT
>JBAZSM010000139.1:0-6139 GCA_041662425.1 Pseudolabrys sp. | reverse complement strand
GGAGAATCAGGCCATGTTCGGATTCAAAAAGGTTTCCATGCCAGGCAAGGATGAGGCGCTGCCGGGCCGCGCCCAGGCGCTGCCTACGGCGACCGAGCACTTCGTCAATCATCACGCGATCCAGGGCCCATACCCGGCGGGCAGCGAGAAGGCGATTTTCGGTCTGGGCTGTTTCTGGGGCGCCGAGCGCAAGTTCTGGCAACTCGGCGATGGCGTCTATGTCACCGCGGTCGGCTATGCCGGCGGCGTGACGCCGAACCCGACCTATGAGGAGGTCTGTTCGGGCCGCACCGGCCATAACGAGGTGGTGCTGGTGGTCTATGACCCCAAGAAGATCAGTTTTGACGCGCTGCTCAAGACCTTCTGGGAGAACCACGACCCCACCCAGGGCATGCGTCAGGGCAACGACGTTGGCACCCAGTATCGTTCCGGCATCTATACCTTCACGCCGGAGCAGAAGAAGGCCGCCGAGGCCTCCAGGGCCATGTACGAAACGGAGTTGAAGAAGCAGGGCTACCGGCCGATCACGACCGAGATCGTCGATGCCCCGCCGTTCTACTTCGCCGAGGACTATCACCAGCAGTACCTGGCCAAGAATCCCCATGGCTACTGTGGGCTGGGCGGTACGGGGGTATCCTGCCCGATCGGAACCGGGGTCAAGGCAGCCGCCGCCGCGACGGCGTAACTTTCTGTCGTTCCGGGACGTCCGGCACAGCCCGAAGGGCAGTCCGGACGGCCCCGGAATGACGGCGCCGGTCAGAATTTCTTAACCATATAAAGCGCTAATCGGGCATCGATTTCTGTTTGTGGCCCGGATTCGCTTTGATGCGGAATTCCAAGATTTTGCTCGTGCTGATGGTCGCTCTCGCGGCATCGGGCTGCGCGCGCAAAACGGCGCAGACATATTACGTTATCGATCCGCAGACCGGGCAGCCGGTGCCGGTCATCAACCAGCAGCAGCAGATGGCGCAGGCGCAGTATCCGCCGCAGGCGCCGCAAGGTTATGCGCCGCAAGGCTATACGCCTCAGGGTTACGCGCAGTCTTACGGCGCGCCGGCTTCGCGCTCGCTCTATTCGACGTCGCCGGCTTATGCGCAGCAGGCCTATGCGCAGCAGCAATACGCCCAGCCGCAATATGCGCCGCCCGCGCCGGCGCGGAAGGCCTCGAGCGGTCGCGGCCTGTTCAATTCAAGCCGCGCCCGGCAGACTTACGCGCCACCGCAGCCGACGGTGCAGCAGCCTTATGTCTCGCAATACATTCCGCCGCAGGCGGCGGCGCCACAGGCCGCAATGCCCCAGGGCGGACCGTATATGCCGGCGCCGAATTACGGCTATGCCTCGGTGTCGCCCGCCGGTCCCGCCTACACACTCGATTCCGGCGACAAGCTGCGCGTCGTCGTGTTCGGCCAGGACGGCATCACCAACAGTTACACCGTGGATGCGGGCGGCAACGTCAACCTGCCGCTGATCGGCGCCGTGCCGGCGCGCGGCACCTCGACCCAGCAACTGTCGAAGGTGATCGCCGACCGGCTGCGCCAGGGCTATGTGCGCGAGCCGCATGTCACGGTCGAGGTCGAGGCCTACCGGCCGTTCTTCATCCTCGGCGAAGTCACGACGCCCGGCCAATATCCCTACGTCGCCAACATGACCGTCGAGACGGCGGTGGCGATTGCCGGCGGTTTCGGCGCGCGCGCGTCGAAAAAGAAAGTCGAGCTGACGCGCAATGCGCCGGGCCAGCAAATGCGCGGCGAGGTGCCGCTGAACTATCCGCTGCAGCCGGGCGATACGATCGTCGTCAAGGAGCGGTGGTTCTAGCCACTGCCGGCGCTACGTGCGCTTATTTCAAAGTCTTCGCCAGAAACTCGTAGGTCCGCTTCCAGGCGAGATCCGAATCGTCCTTGCGGAAGCTCGGCCGGTCGTTGTTCGAGAAGGCGTGCGGCGCGCCGGGATAGACGTAGATCTCCGCGTCCGGATGTTTCGTCCTGATCTCGTCCACCACCGTCATCGGGATGCTTTCGTCCTTTTCGCCGAAATGCATCTGCATCCGACATTTCGGCTTCTCGTCGACAAACTTGCCGATGGCGCCGCCGTAAAACGCCACGGCCGTGACAAAGCCGGGCACGCGGGCCGCGCCCAGGAAGGCCGCGGTGCCGCCCATGCAGAAGCCGATGAGGCCGATGGGGCCAACGCCCTTGAGGTTTTCCCTGGCGGCGGTGGTGTCGGCCATCATGTGATCCCAGTTGAGGCTGCCGAGCAGGCTGCGCGCATGGGCCACTTCATCCGGCGAATAGCCGCTGTCGAAATCGCGCACGAAGCGGTCGAACACGGCCGGCGCGATCGCGACATAGCCGTGGGCGGCAAGATCGTCGCAGATGTGCTTGATGTGATGATTGACGCCGAAAATCTCCTGGATGACGACCATGCCGCCTTTCGGCTTTCCCACCGGATCGGCGCGATAGGCGCCCAACGTGTGGTTGTCGCTGGTGGTGAGCTTCAGCATCGTACCCAAGGGAACCTCCGGCTGATCCGTTCGCGGCCATGGCCGCCGGCGCGGGTTTTAGCATGCTGCCGTGTGTAAACCAGCGTTGTCATGGCCGGGCCGCCCGAAGGGCGTGACCCGGCCATCTCGCTTAGGGACGCACCGTGCCCACCTAAGCGAGATCACCGGGACAAGCCCGGTGATGACTCAGAATAGCTTGGCCAGCAACTCGTATGAATGTTTGCGGGCCTCGTGGTCGTAGATCATGGTCGTCACCATGACCTCGTCGGCCATTGGCGTGACGCGGCAATCGGCTTAATTCGTTCCGGCAAAAAAGGCCGCTGGTCGGCGGCCTTTCAACGCGTAGCCTTGTTAGCGCGAGGAGAACTAACGGGTGCCACCGTTTTCCTTGCAGGCTTTCGCGTTTTTAACTTTTGCACCACTCTTACAGGAATAAGCACCTGCACTGGTATTTGAGCCGCCGCCGGGAGTCCCCGCCCAGGCTGCGGCGGGAGCCACCACGATTGCGACCACGGCTAAAATTCCCAGTAAAAATCCCGGTTTGCTGCAATTTTTCATGCTCATCTTGACGCCTCCGTTAATTAATCCCGGCAAGACAGCCAGCACGACAGTATGGTCCGAGAAAATACAAGCAAGCAAGATTCAAGTTTCACGACCTATTTTGGACGGGCAAACGCTTTCGCCAATAGCTCGTATGAATGTTTGCGGGCCTCGTGGTCGTAGATCATGGTCGTCGCCATGACCTCGTCGGCCTTGGTCGCCGCGATCAGCGGTTCGAGTTTTGCCTTCACCGTCGCCGGCGAGCCGACCGAGAGCTTGGTGCGGTTCTGTGCGATGCGGGCGCGCTCGCCCGGCGAATAGTCATAGGCCAGCGCGTCTTCCGGCGAGGACAAAGGCTGGAATTCGCCCTTGTTCCGGCGGGTTAAATTCAGATCGACGGTGGAGGCGAGCCGGTCGGCTTCGGCATCCGTATCGGCGCAGACGACATGCGTGCCGAGGATGGCATAGGGCTTGTCGTGCGAGGCGGACGGCTTGAAGCTGTCGCGATAGATGCGCATCGCCTCGTCGGCCGGGAAGGTCGCGAAATGATGGGCAAACGCAAAGGCCGCGCCGATCTGGCCGGCAAGCTGCGCGCTGTAGTCCGAGGAGCCGAGCAGATAGATCGGCGGCAGCGGCACGTCGGCCGGCATGGCCCGGACGTTGCGATAGGGATGGCCCTCGGGGAAATTCCGCGTCTCGAGCATCATCAGTTCGGAAAAGCGGTCGAGGAAATCGTCTTCCTCGCTGATGCCCTGGCGACGCCGCAGCGCGTAGGACGTCACCTGATCGGTGCCGGGGGCGCGGCCGAGGCCGAGATCGATGCGGTCCGGGAAAAGCGCCTCCAGCACCTTGAAGCGTTCGGCGACGGTGAGCGGCGCGTGGTTCGGCAGCATCACGCCGCCGGAGCCGACGCGGATGCGGCTGGTCGCGGCCGCGATCTGGCCGATCATGATGTCGGGGGCCGACGAGGCGATCATCGGCATATTGTGGTGCTCGGCCACCCAATAGCGGATGTAGCCAAGGCGGTCGGCGAGCTGCGCCAGATCGATCGAATTGCGCAGCGCCTGGGCGCCGGTCGAGCCGGCCGAAACCGGCGATAAATCAAGCACTGAAAGGGCGGTCATGATCTCTCTTTGTCAGGCTTTGTCAGGTCCGCCCGAAACGCCACGTTGACGGAAGCGGCTCCACCCTTACAAAGTCATCATGGATTGCCGGGTCAAGCCCGGCAATGACAGCCATGCGTCGCATGCCAAATTGCGGTTTCATGGAGCTATGGCGGCCGCTATCATCGTTCCTATGTTTCACGAAGACAGAGGGATGGCGCCGATGGCTTCGCTGATGGAATGGAAAGTGCCGCCGGGCGCGCAACCGCGACGGGAGGACTATTCCTACGATCTCGACCGCGTGCTTTCGTCGGTCGTCGGCCTGCATTCGATCATCCCGAACGATGCCTTCACCGCGGATACGCTCGGGGTCGAGCGCGCCGGCAATGGCGTGCTGATCGGCGACGGGCTGGTGTTGACCGTCGGCTATCTCGTCACCGAGGCCGAAACCATCTGGCTGCATCTGTCCGACGGGCGCGTGATGCCGGGCCATGCCTTGGGCGCCGATCAGGAAACCGGCTTCGGCCTGGTGCAGGTGCTCGGCCGTCCCAATCTGCCGACGCTCGAACTCGGCTCGTCGAACGATATCGATCTCGGCGACCGCGTCGTGGTCGGCGGCGCCGGCGGCCGCACCCACTCGGTGGCGGCGCGGGTTGCCGCCAAGCAGGAATTCGCCGGCTATTGGGAATATCTGCTGGACGAGGCGATCTTCACGTTCCCATCGCATCCGCATTGGGGCGGCACGGCGCTGATTTCGCCGAACGGCACGCTGGCCGGCGTCGGCTCGCTGCAGATCGAACGCGCCACTGGCGGCGAGGGTGGCGGGCGCAACGAGCATCTCAACATGATCATCCCGATCGATCTGTTGAAGCCGGTGCTCGACGACCTGACGAAGTTCGGCCACGTCAACCGGCCGGTGCGGCCATGGCTCGGCATCTTCACGACCGAGATGGAGGACCAGCTCGTTGCGGTCGGTGTCGCCGGCAAGGGTCCGGCGGCGCGCGCCGAAATCAAGACCGGCGACATGATCATCGCCGTCGGCGGACAGAAGGTGTCGACGCTGGCCGATCTTTATCGCGGCATCTGGTCGCTCGGCACCGCCGGCGTCGAGGTGCCGCTGACGCTGCATCGCGACGGCGTCACCTTCGACGTGCGGGTGAATTCATCGGACCGGAATAAATTTCTCAAAGGCCCGAAGATGCATTGATCGCCTCTTCGGCGCGTAGCTGAAGAACCATCAGCCGACCTTAATCTCATCCACCCGGTTCGGATAAAAGGCGAGATACTCCTTGATGCCGGCGACCGCCGGGTAGGGCGTCTCATAGGTCCACACCGCGTTGTCGGCGGCGCGGCCGTCGGCCGAAATCGTGAAATAGCTGGCGTCGCCCTTGTACGGGCAATAGCTCGCATGCGCGGTGCGGGCCAGCAGGCCCATGTCGGCGTCGGCTCGCGGAACATAGTAAACGGGAGGATAATTCGCCTCCTTCAGCATCAGCGCCCGCGTCGTGTCGGCGACGGTCTTGCCCGCGAAAATCACGCGAACGCGTTCGTTTGCTTCGGAAATTGTGATCGGATGATCGGGTCCAGGTATTTTCATGCGGGAAATCCCTCTTGAAACCGCTGCCTGCTGGTACGCCGCCGGCTGCCTGAGCAGCCAATCTGGTCATCCAGATCAAGGTTCGCGAGGGCTCGCGGGGCGCGAATTGCGACAATTTGAACGGCCGTTCTTAGCAAAATGACAGACTTTTCCCGGTAGCGTGGCCCGACGTCAGAAAAGGTCGCTGCCCGCACTATGCCGAAAAGTCCGCTCGAAACGATGATTCAGGGGCTGAACATCCTTGTCGTGGATGGCAACGCCTATATGCGCAAAGTCACGCGCATGATGCTGATGAATCTCGGCGCCAAGTCGGTGATGGAAGCCGCCGACGGGCTGGCCGCGCTCGAGCAGATCCGCAATTCCGACCCCGACGTCATGCTGCTCGACAGATCGGAAGAG
>JBAZSM010000138.1:0-6239 GCA_041662425.1 Pseudolabrys sp. | reverse complement strand
TCACGAAGGACGGGTGACCCATGGCGTTGCCGAGGTTCACCAGGCGGCCTTCCGACAGCATGATGATGCGGTGGCCGTCCGGGAAGGTGATCTCGTCGACCTGCGGCTTGATGTTGTTCCACTTCAGATTCTTCAACGAGGCGATCTGGATCTCGTTGTCGAAGTGGCCGATGTTGCAGACGATGGCACGATCTTTCATCGCGCGCATGTGCTCGATCGTGATGATGTCTTTGTTGCCGGTCGCGGTGACGAAGATGTCGGCGATCGGCGCGGCGTCTTCCATCGTGACGACCTGATAGCCTTCCATCGCCGCCTGCAGCGCGCAAATCGGATCGACTTCCGAGACCATCACGCGGCAGCCGGCCTGGCGCAGCGACGCGGCCGAGCCCTTGCCGACGTCGCCGAAGCCGGCGACCATCGCCACCTTGCCCGACATCATCACGTCGGTGCCGCGGCGGATGCCGTCGACCAGCGATTCACGGCAGCCATAGAGGTTGTCGAATTTCGACTTGGTGACCGAGTCGTTGACGTTGATGGCGGGCCATAGCAGCGTGCCGGCCTTCTGCATGTCGTAGAGACGGTGCACGCCGGTGGTGGTTTCTTCCGAGACGCCCTTGATGCTGTCGGCGATCGCCTTGAAATAGCCCTTCGGCTTTTCCTTGAGCTGCTTCTTAAGCAGCGCGAAGAAAACTTCTTCTTCCTCGGAGCCCGGCTTGTCGAGGAACGCGGTGTCGCCATTCTCGGCGCGCAGGCCGAGGTGGACGTACATCGTCGCGTCGCCGCCGTCGTCGAGGATCATGTTCGGATAGCCGCCGCCGTGCCATTCAAACAGCTTGGCGGTGTAATCCCAGTAGTCCTTGAGGCTCTCGCCCTTGATCGCGAACACCGGCACGCCGGCGGCGGCGATGGCGGCGGCGGCGTGGTCCTGGGTCGAATAGATGTTGCACGACACCCAGCGCACGTCGGCGCCGAGCGCGGTGAGCGTCTCGATCAGCACGCCGGTCTGGATCGTCATGTGCAGCGAGCCCGCGATGCGCGCGCCCTTCAGCACCTGCTTCGGGCCGTATTCCTCGCGGGTCGCCATCAGGCCCGGCATTTCGGTTTCGGCCAGCGACAATTCCTTGCGGCCGAATTCGGCGAGGCCGATGTCCTTGACGATGTATTCCTTGGCAACAGGCATAGGCGGTCCTTCTCCGGGCAGTCTGATGGGTTTCACGGAATGGCCGTGCCTATAACAGGCCTCGCGCGGGGCCGCAATGCATATATAAAGATTTCTTTATGTCTTTTGCCGGGGCGCGTGGGCCGCCTCAGGGGCCGCCTTTCTTGAAGTCCAGCAGCGCGCTGGGCTTGAACCGGCCGCTGACCTCGCCGACCAGGTCCATACTGGCCCCGGACATATCGAGCTTGCGGATCGGCGCGCCGACGGAGAGGTCGAGAAGCGGCAGGCTGACCCAGACAATGTTCGGGCTGACCGTCGATTCGAAGAAGTAAATCAGGTCGGTCGAGTCGGCGACGGTGCGCCAGATCGTGTGCGAGGCCTCGGGGCGCTTCGGGTCGGGTTGCACGAAGGGCTGCGACACGTTGCGTATCACCGACAGCATGCGCGCCACCGTCTGCCTGAGG
This sequence comes from Pseudolabrys sp., assembly GCA_041662425.1. Classification (GTDB taxonomy): domain Bacteria; phylum Pseudomonadota; class Alphaproteobacteria; order Rhizobiales; family Xanthobacteraceae; genus Pseudolabrys. The sequence continues at coordinate 4,616 of JBAZSM010000138.1, read as the reverse complement.
TCCGACGGCCTGGTCTGGTTCTGGATGTAATAAGCGGCGCGCACGAAGCGGTCGGCCGCGTCGCTCGTTCCGGGCAGCGCCTCGGTGCCGCCAAAGACGTGATACTTTTCGAGATTGGCGAGTTGCTCGGGGAAGGGCGGCGAGTTCGTCATGACCAGATAACGCCGGTCGTGATGCACACGCAGCTTGCCGCCATCGACGACTTCGATGATGGCGGAATCGCCGGTCACGTCCGAAAGCGACAGATGCACGGTCGCCGTGGCGTATCCGGGCATGGCGGCGGTGACGAGCTGGTATTGGCCCTTTTCGATGTCGGCCACGGCTTCGGCGACGGTAGCGAAGTTGTCGAGGTTGTATTGCGCCCAGATCGACAGCGCGAGGCCGGGCCGCTTGGGATCGCGCTTGCCGTAATCGCTCTCGGACAGCCACAGCAGATTGGCGACGAGGCCTTTCTCGTTCATGCCGTCGCTGATCGCCAGATCGTAAACCGCCGCGCCGATGCTGCCGTATTTCGACGTCCAGGTCAGGTCGTTATCGTCGCCGCTCAAGCCTGTGTGCGCGAGGCCGCGCGGGAAGGCCCACAGATCGGTGTGCATGTCTTCGGGCCAGTCCATGTTGCGCCCGGTGACAACGGCCTGACCGTTGTCGGCCCAGAGGGCGCGCGAACAGGCATCCGCCAGGGAAGGCCCGAACGCGACGATCGCCAGAGCGGCCGTGCCGCCCAGCAAGCCCGCATGCCATCGCATGGCCGTCCTCCTTGTTGTGTCGAAGCCGCACAATCTGGAGGCGGATGCGACCGGCGGCCTTGACCTCGGTCAAACGAAACAAAGCGGAATAGACAAGGGAGGTATTGGAGGGAATGAACGTGCCGCGCGCGGCTTATTCTTCTTCGCCGAAACGGTCCGCCACCAGGGCGTAGAGATCGCCGACCGCGGCCTCGGCCTGCTTGCCCGTGGCCTTGATGTTGATCACCGAGCCGGGGCCGGCGGCCAGCATCATCAGCCCCATGATCGAGGTGCCGCCGACGGTTTCGCCGCGGCAGGTGACGATAATGGCGGCGTCGAATTTTTCGGCGTGCTGCACGAATTTGGCCGAGGCCCGGGCGTGCAATCCCTTTTTGTTGACGATCTCGACCTCGCGGCTGACGCCGGCACCGTGCGGGTCGGGAGCATCGCTACGCGGCAGGGTCATTTGCCGTTGAGCACCCGGCTGGCGATGGTGCAGTACTTGCGGCCGGCTTCCTGGGCGGCGGCGACGGCGTCCTCGAGCGGACAGGTCTCGCGCACTTTCGCCAGCTTGATCAGCATCGGCAGATTGATACCGGCCAGCACCTCGACCTTGGGCTGGCTCATCACCGAGATGGCGAGGTTGGAGGGCGTACCGCCGAACATATCGGTGAGAATGGCGACGCCTTCGCCCGAGTCGACGCGTTTGACCGCGTCGAGGATGTTCATGCGGCATTGCTCCGCATCGTCGTCGGGGCCGATGGTTACCGCCTCGATCTGGGTTTGCGGACCCACGACATGTTCAAGAGCGGAGCGAAACTCGGTTGCGAGTCGCCCGTGGGTCACTAATACGAGGCCGATCATTCCGAACTCCTCGCGGGCGCCTTGCTGCGCCGCACGATTGGGGGCGCATTGAGGCGCATCCGCAGCCCGCTTGCAAGGGCTTGACTCGCTATATAAGCGCTCTGCTGCAACGCGGGAAGGCGGTGTCAAAGGCAGGCTCAATCTAGGGTTTCCAGCGGCCGCGAGGCTATGCCCGTTATGGTTAATTTTTCTTAACGAAATCAAGGTCGCGCGGCGTAGCGCGGGGCGAATTCGGGGTCAATTGGCCGCGATGACTATTCCCCGGCCATCGGGCGGGAGGACCGGGCGGCCAGGACCAGCGGCAGGGCGTCGGTCCCCGGTGCGACCGCAAGCCGCGGCAAAACCACGCCGGAAACGGCGGTTTCGCCGGATTCCGGGGCGGGCAGGCGCTCGCCGTCGGCGGCGCCGAGATCGATCACGAGGCCGACCACCGCGACCGGCTCATGGGGCAGGCGGCGGATACCGAGGCCGCGGATCTCGATCAGGCCGGCCAACGGGGCGGCCGGGCGGACCAGAAGGCGGCCATTAAGAGCCTCGACCACGGCCCGATCGTCGGCGACCAGTCGGGCGAAGGGCAGCAGTCCCTGCCGCCCGGCCTCGATCAGAGCGAATGCGAGCTGCGATTTACCGGCGCCGGACGCGCCGCGGATCAGCACGGCGGTGGCGCCGACCAGAACGGCCGAGGCGTGGATGGTCGCGGTCATATGGCCGTCAGCCCTGATTTCCATTCACCGCCGCGAGGGCGGCGCGTTCAATGCGACGTGCATTGGTTAAATTCGATGGTGAGGTGCGCCAGGTCGAGGTCGTCGAGCCGCGCCCTGTAGTCGTCCGCCGAGCGCGTGGCACCGGCGACAACCGACACAATGGCGGACAGCCGGCCAGGCGCCACATACCAGACGTGAAGATCGGCGATGCGGCTGTCGCCATCGTCCTGGATACGGCTCCTGATCTCGTCGAGCACTTCGGTCGATGGCTGGCGGTCGAGCAACGTGTGCGTCGCGTTTCTGATCAGATTATAGGCCCACTGGCCGATCACGAACGCGCCGACGATGCCGACGATCGGATCGACAGCCGTCCAGCCGAGATATTTGCCGACCAGCAGCGCCACGATGGCGAAGACCGACGTCATCGCATCGACGACCACATGGGCGTAAGCCGCCTTCAGATTGTGGTCATGCGCGCGGCCGCGGTCGCGAACATGGTGGTGAGCGCCGTCATGGTCATGGTCGTGGTCGTGGGCGTGAGGGTGTTGTCCGTGATCATGGTCGTGGCCATGGCCGTGCAGGTCGCCGTGCTGATCGTGGTGGTCATGTCCTCCGGCGTGGAGGAGCTTGATGGAAATGGCGTTCACGATGAAGCCGAGCACGGCGACGATCAAGGCCTCGTCGTACCGGACCGGCTTCGGATCCATCAGCGTCCAAAGCGAATCGCCGAGTATGAAGGCGGCGACCAAGGCGAGAAACAAGGCGCTGGTGAAGCTGCCGAGCGCGTGGACCTTGCCGGTGCCGAAGCTGTACGCCGGATTATGTGCGTTCAGCCGCGCATAGCGATAGGCGTACACACCGACGCCCAATGCGACCGTATGAGTCGCCATGTGCCAGCCATCCGCCAGCAGCGCCATCGAATTGAACAGCCATCCGGAGGTAATCTCGGCGACCATCATGGCGCCGGTCAGCAGCACGACGATGGATGTCCGGCGCTCGCTGTCGCGCTCGTGTCCGTAGGCATAGTCGTGCTGGTGCGCCCAGCGGGACAGGTCGTGCGAATGCATGTCGGACCTCACATTGTGCGGCGTGGCGAGACGGCCGCCGCCACGTACATTACCAATCTACTTCGCCGGCAGGCGGACGATAAAGCGGGCGCCGAGGATGCGCGGCTCGTCTTCGCCGGTGTCCTCGTTTTTGCGCGTGCCGGAGCCGATGCGGTTCTCGACCCGGATCGTGCCGCCATGGGCTTCGACGATCTGTTTCGAGATCGACAGGCCGAGCCCGGAGTTCTGGCCGAAGCCCTGATGCGGACGGTCGGTGTAGAAGCGCTCGAAAATCTTGTCCATCGCATCGGGATTGATGCCGGGGCCATCGTCGTCGACGATAATCTCGATGGCGCTCTTGAGCCTGCGGCAGGTCACGCGCACCGTGCCACCCGGCGGAGAGAACGAACGCGCATTATCGATCAGGTTCGACACGATCTGGCCGAGGCGTGAATCGTGACCCGGCATCTTGAACTGCGAGGGCTGGCCACCTTCAAACGTCAGCGTCACCCGCACATCGTCTTTGTGCACCTGATTGGCGGTGGAGATCAGCGCGTCGAGCAATTTGGCAAGATCGACAACCGCCACTTCGTGCCGTTGCAATTCGGCGTCGAGGCGACTCGCATCGGAAATATCGGTGATCAGCCGATTGAGGCGCTTCACGTCGTGCTGGATCACTTCGAGAAGCCGCGCGCGGTTGGCGTCGGTCTTGGCCATCGGGAATGTCTCGACGGCGGAGCGCAATGACGTCAGCGGGTTCTTCAATTCATGGGAGACGTCGGCGGCGAAGCTTTCGATCGCTTCGATGCGGCTGTAGAGCGCGTCGGTCATGTCGCGAAGCGCGCCGGACAGATCGCCGATCTCGTCGCGGCGGTTGGTGAAATCCGGAATCTCGACGCGCGTCTTGATACGGCGGCGCACCCGTTCGGCGCTGTCGGCAAGGCGGCGCACCGGGCCGGCGATGGTGCTGGCGAGCAGAATTGACAGCACGACCATGACGCCGGCGGCGACCAGGAACACCTTGACGATGGCGAGGCGCTCGGCCTCCACCATGTCGTCGATATCGGCGCCCTGCGTCGACAGCATCAGTGCACCGCGTACGGCGCGGAAGCGCTGCACCGGCACGGCGACCGAGACGATGACCTCGCCGCGGTCATTGACGCGCACTTCGCTGGAATGCAGCCCGTTCAGCGCCTGCTTGACCTCCTGATAGCCCTTGCCGTTTTCAGGCCCGAGTTCCTTGTAGATCGGCAGGTCGCCGCGGCCGAGCCAGCGGC
>JBAZSM010000137.1:0-6262 GCA_041662425.1 Pseudolabrys sp. | reverse complement strand
GCTTTCGGCATGAATGCGCGCGGCTCGACCGAGGTCATCATCGCGACCGTCGGCCTATCGATGGGAGCGCTGACCGAGAACCTGTTCACGATGATCGTCGCCATGGCGGTGATCACCACCATGGCCATGCCGCCGACGTTACGCTGGGCCCTGTCGCGCATTCCGCTCGGCAAGGACGAGAAGCAGCGGCTCGATCGCGAAGAGCTCGAGGCGAAGGGCTTTCTGCCCCATGTCGAGCGCATCCTGCTCGCCATCGACGACTCGACCAACGGCACTTTCGCCAGCCGCCTCGCCGGCATCATCGCCTCGACCAACGAGATGCCGACCACGGTGATGCACATCACTGGCGGCAATGTCGACGACAAGAAGGTCGTCAAAGCGGAAACCGCCAAGGCCAAGGATGCCGCCGCGATCGTCCAGGAAGTCGCGGAGCGCGCCGAGCATGCCAAGACCAGCGCGGAGCAAAGCGCCCAGGAAATCAACGTGACAACGCTGGTGCAGAGGCCGAGCGCCGAAGCCGTCGCCGAGGAAGCAGAGAAAGGCTACGGCGCCTTGATCATCGGTCTCGACAAGATGCTCGCGCAAAAGACTGAGTTTCACGCCGACGTCACCAATATCGCCGCCGGCTTCGAAGGCCCACTACTGGTCGTCGACGGACGCGAAGAGCATCGCAGGCATCCGCTGCACGGCACCATCAGCATTCTGGTGCCAGTCAATGGCACGGAAGTCTCACGTCGCGCCGCCGAGGTGGCCATCGCCATCGCGCGCGCGACCAAATCGCCGGTCACCGCGCTTTATGTCGCACCAACCGGCAAGACGCGTTCACGCCGCAATGAGGAAGCGATCCTTAAAAGCATCGTCACGCTGGCCGAAGGCTATTCGGTCGATATCCGCACCGCCGTGCGCGCAAGCATGGCCGCCGACGAAGCGATCGTTAAGGAAGCCACGCGCCGCAAGCACAACCTCATCGTCATGGGCGTCGGCCGGCGGCCCGGCGAAAAACTCAATTTCGGCGATACGGCCGCCGTGCTGCTGGAGAAGGCCGAACAGTCGCTGGTGTTCGTGGCGAGCTGAGATATGCGCTCATAACGGGCCGGCCGCGCGCCGGTTGCGATTTCGGGTCGTGCGCCGCTGTGTTATCGGCCGATGCAGATCAGCGGGATAAAATTCATGCCAGACGCCGACAACCGGATCGACGCATCAGCCGATTCGGCCCCAGAGCACGCTTTCGACCCCGTGGCGGCCGGTTGGCAGCCTTACACCGATGAAGGCTTCATCGGGCTCGTCGGCCCTTTCTGGCAGCGGCCGGATGGCGACAGCTTCCGCTATGCCTTCATGGCGCAGCCGAAGCACCACAACCGCCGGGGCGTCTTGCAAGGCGGCATGTTCATGACCTTCGCCGACCGGGCGATGGGCATGACCTGCTGGTACGCCAACGAGCGGCAGCCGCAAGCGACGGTGCAGCTCGACGTGCAATTCATCGATGCGGTCCAGATCGGCGAATTTGTCGAAGCCAAATGCAGGATCGTGCGGCGGACGCGCACGCTGATCTTTGTGACCGCCGATCTCGCCGTCGGTACGCGCGTGGTGGCGACCGCGAGCGGCGTCTGGAAGACGCTGTTTCGAAAGCCGGCTTAGCAGACCGTCATTCCGGGCGCGCCCCGGAATGACAAAGCGTGTGGCCGGCGGCTACTCTTCCGTCTTCTTGGGCGGCGTCGGTACGCCACGGAATTTGTTGTTCTTCGGCAGCCCCTGCGCGACGCGGCCGGCATCGGCGCGGTTGCCGCGCCAATCCTTGAGGTCCTTCAGCGTCATGGTCTGGGTGCGCCCCGCGCCATCGACCCAGGACAAGCCCTCTGCCACCTTGAAGGTAGTGATGTCCGACAGGCCCTTCTGCAGATAGCGCTGCAAGCGCACACCGCGGCCTTTGGTCATTTCCGGCACCTGATCGAGGCCGAACACCACCATTTTGCGGTTTTCGCCGATCACCGCGATCGTATCGCCATCGACGACGTTGAGCGCCACCGCCTTGTCGGGCGCTTTCAGATTCAACACCTGCTTGCCCTTGCGGGTGGTGCCGAGACATTCGTCTTCCGGCACGACGAAGCCATTACCCTGATAGCTGGCGACCAGAAATCTGCGGCCGCCCTGGTAGGCCAGGCCGGCGACGATGTCGACGTCGCCCTCGATATCGAAGAACAGGCGGATCGGTTCGCCATGGCCGCGGCCGCCCGGCAGCTTCGAGGCTTCCAGCGTGTAGAACTTGCCGTTGCCGGCGAAGATCATGACCTTCGCCGTGGTCTCGGTCTGGAATGCGAATTTGAGCGCGTCGTCGGTCTTGAAGGTAACGCCGGACAGATCGAACTGGTGGCCGCGCAGTGCGCGGATCCAGCCCTTCTCCGAGACAACGACCGTGATCGGCTCGCGCACAGCGAGTGCTTCCTCGATCGCGGCCTCGTCGTGTTCGGGCGCGGTCGAGAAATCGGTGCGGCGCTTGCCGAGGTCGGTCTTGGGGCCGAATTTGACCTTGAGGTCGCGCACCTGACCGGCGATCGCCTTCCACTGCATGTCGGTCGAGCCGAGCAGCTTCTTGAGACCGGAGCGCTCCTCGTTGAGCTTCTTCTCCTCGCCGCGGATCTCCATTTCCTCGAGTTTGCGCAAATTGCGCAGCCGCATGTTGAGGATGGCGTCGGCCTGCACCTCGGTGATCTTGAAGGTCTTCATCAGGACCGGCTTGGGCTCGTCCTCGGTACGGATGATCTTGATGACCTTGTCGAGGTTGAGATAAGCGACGAGATAGCCGCCAAGCACTTCGAGGCGATGCTCGATCTCGGCCAGCCGGTGCTTGGAGCTGCGCAGCAGCACGTCGCGGCGGTGCTCCAGCCATTCCGTCAGCACTTCGGCAAGACCGAGCACCTTCGGGATGCGCCCCTTGACCAGCACGTTCATGTTGAGCGGGATGCGCGCCTCAAGCTCGGTGAGCTTGAACAGCGATTCCATCAGAATAGTCGCATCGACCGTGCGGGCGCGCGGCTCGATGACGAGGCGAACGTCTTCGGCCGATTCATCGCGGAGGTCGGCGACGAGCGGCAGCTTGCGTTCATTGAGCAGCTCCGCGAGCTTCTCGACGAGACGCGATTTCTGCACCAGCCACGGCATCTCGGTAATGACGATGATGTAGGTGCCGCGCGTGCCCTCCTCCACGTTCCACTTGGCGCGCACGCGGAACGAGCCGCGGCCGGTGGCATAGGCCTCGGCGATGGCTTCCGGCGGATCGACGATGATGCCACCGGTCGGAAAATCGGGACCCTTGACGTACTTCAGCAGCGTCTTGGTGCGCGCATTCGGCGTCTCGATCAGATGCAGTGCCGCGTCGCATAGTTCAGCGACGTTATGCGGCGGAATCGAGGTCGCCATACCGACCGCAATGCCCTGCGAGCCGTTGGCCAGCAGATTGGGGAACGCCGCCGGCAACACGACCGGCTCTTCGTTCGATCCGTCATAGCTCGGGCGAAAATCAACCGCGTCCTCGTCGATGCCGTCGATCATAAGCTTGGCGACTTCGGTCAGGCGCGATTCGGTGTAACGCATCGCTGCCGGACTATCGCCGTCGATATTGCCGAAGTTGCCCTGGCCATCGACCAGCGGATAGCGCTGCGCGAAATCCTGCGCCAGGCGAACCATGGCGTCGTAGATCGCCTGGTCGCCGTGCGGATGGAAATTGCCCATCACGTCGCCGACGACCTTCGCCGATTTCTTGAAGGCGGCGCCGGGATCGAGGCGCAGCTGCCGCATCACATGCAGGATACGGCGATGCACCGGCTTGAGGCCGTCGCGCGCGTCCGGCAGCGCGCGGTTCATGATCGTGGATAGCGCGTAGGCCAGATAGCGCTCTTCAAGCGCCGACTGCAACGCAACATCCTCGATCAGGCCTCCGGCTGGGCCCGTATTGTCGGGGGGAATCGGTTTTCTTGCCATGACGGGTTGGTACTGCGGCCTCGCTGGATGAACAAGCGATGAACGCGCCAGCCAGCGAAGCTTCGAAATTTTCAAGTTACTGTCTGAACTTAGCCGGGGGCCGCGCGTTAACAGGTGCGGCCATATGCGGCGGGAACTGGACCGAAACGCTTTCGGACTCCCCTCCGCGCCTACCGAGAGAGGTTTCGAATTGGGACCCAAATCTTCGAGTTTGCGACCCAAGTCTTCGAGTTTGTGACCCAAGTCACAGCCGGTAACGCCGCGAGCCGGCAAAGATCGAATTCTCGGCATATGCCGCACCCGAGGCGGCGACTATCTGGAGGAAGCTGATATGCGTGCACTGATCCTGTCATCCCTTTTTGCCCTCGGCCTTGGGCTTGCCGGCGCGCCGGCGGCCAACGCAACACCGATCTCTGCGATCAACGGCGCGGTCGCCGGCCAGACCATGGTCGATCAGGCTCAATACTATTATCGCCATCGTCCGCGCGTTCGTTGTCGCAGCGTTCGTGTCTGCCGTCGGACGGCGTATGGCCGCCGCTGCCACGTCGAGCGCGTCTGCCGCCGCGCCTGGTAATCGCAAAACCCGGAAACGACCCCGCCAAAAGCGGGGTCGTTTTCTGATATTTTTATACCCGGCAGCACATCGCAGTCGTAGCGCTGCTGCTACAATTCAGCCCTGCTGATTCCTGAATTCGCCCGCGTCGCCATCGATCGGCCTCCGGTCGGATGAAACGTCCCACTGAAGTCTCAACCGGAGAAATCAACATGCGAAAGCTCGCGCTGTCGGCTGTCGTCGCCTTGGGTTTTGGTCTTGCCGCCGTGTCGGCCGCATCCGCCGCGCCTGTTAGCACCGGCGCCGCCGGACTTAGCACGGCCGCCATATCGACATCGCTGATCGAACAGGCCGCCGTGCGCTGCCGCAGCGTCCGCGTCTGCCGCGTCGGTCCCCACGGCCGCCGTGTCTGCCGCGTGAACCGCGTCTGCCGCCGCGTCTGGTAATCCGCACGCACCGAATCGAAGCGGCCCGGCCCTTGGTCGGGTCGCTTTTTTTTGCGCGAACGATTCGTCAGGCGACCTTCGGCACGGCGCGCCAGAGCGCGGCGAGAAAGTGCATGCGCTCATCGGCCAGCTGCATGCCGCGCGGCTCAAGAACGTGACGGGCGAGAAAGAATCCGGTAAGCGCGAAGCCGTCTTCGAGATCGGTACCGGATGGCACCGCCACCTCATCGGTGAGGAAGACCGGCAACTTGAGCAGCCGATCAGCATAAGGCGCGCCGGCCTCGCGCGACACGGCACGGCCCGATTTCGGCGACACGTAGATCAAATCTTCGGTCGTGCCGGTGGCAGCGCATTCTTGCAGATCGAGGCCGAAGCCGAGTTCGGACAATAATTGCATCTCGAAGCGCGCCACCTGCGGCGCCGCCCAAGCGGCGTCCTCTAGGCCATCGAGGATGGCTTCGAATTCATTGAACAGCCCCTCGTGCGGATCACGTTCCGGCAGCAGCCGCATCAGCGCCGCCAGATGCGACACGCCGTAAATGGCGTGCGGGGCGGCGAAATAATTCGACGCGCGCTGGCGCAGCGGCTCGACGGTGAAATTGCCGAGATGATCCTCGAGCCGCGCCCGCCAGTTGGCGGACACGCTGTTGCCGGTTTGCAGCACCGGCTTCATGCGCGTCCCAAAGCCGCCGCGCACCATTCCGAGATGGCGGCCGTGCTCGCGCGTCATCAGTTCGAGAATGGCGCTCGCCTCTCCGTGCCGCCTCACGCCAATCACAATGCCTTCATCGGTCCATTGCATTTACTTGGTCATTCCGGGGCGCGGCCATGTGACCGCGCACCCGGAATCCATACTCCCGGAATCGGAGAAAATCACGACGCACTGGGGATATAGGTCCCCGGCGTTACCGCTAGATGGCGCTTCGCGTCGGTCGCGCCGGGACGCCGAAAGATCACTCCTTCGGAAATTCCAGCCCCATCGCCCGGTAACGCTCCGGGTCGTCGCCCCAGCCCTCGCGCACCTTGACGAACAGAAACAGGTGCACCTTGACCTCGGCAGCCTCGGCGATGTCCCTGCGTGCGGCCTCGCCGATCGCCTTCAGGGTCTGGCCGCCTTTGCCGATGACGATCTTGCGCTGGCTGTCGCGCTCGACATAGATCGTCTGCTCGATGCGCACGTCGCCGCCGCGCAGTTCTTTCCAGCTCTCGGTTTCGACCGTGGAGTGATACGGCAATTCCTGATGCAGCCGCTCGAACAGCTTCTCGCGCGTGATTTCCGCCGCGA
>JBAZSM010000136.1:0-6269 GCA_041662425.1 Pseudolabrys sp. | reverse complement strand
TTCTATCGCGATGTACGGCTGTTCCGGATCTATGAAGGCACGTCGCAAATCCAGCAGTTGGTCATCGCTCGCAACATGATCCGAGACGCCCGGTCGCGCTGAAGACATAGAATGATGACAGGGTGTCCAGGTCCGCTTTGGGCCAAAAGCAGGCATAACGCACTCTAGCTTCGAGAGTCCGTTCTTGCTCGGTAAACGGACGCCCTCGTTACAGCCAACTAGGATTGTTTCACTCCGAAGAAGTTCCTGGAATTCGCAATGTCGATGGCACAGGCACTACTGCGGAGTTCGCAGTTTTATCCCGACTGCTGGAAAAATGGCGCGCCGGTCGGAATAAAACTTCGAACTCTTGTGTAATTGAAATATCACTATAATTTCGGGCGCCGGTCCTGCGTCCGCTCTGCCGCCTTGACTGTTACTCGACACGTCTCCCAAGGGTCGATCTCTGGCTGGTCACAGCATCTCTCCTCGCCGCGCCGGTTGACGGCAAAGTTGACAGTCGTGTTGTGATAGTCTGGTCGAGGGCGCAGTTCGTGAAAGACGAGACGGCAGAGCGCAGGCTCGCTGTGAATCGTCATGAGATGACGCCAAATCATGAAACGAAGGCGATTCCAGGTGCCGCGGATACCTTCGAGCTTTTCGTCGTAGTTGGAGAGCATCTGGTGGTACCAGTGCTCCACCACCTTCGTGAGCAGATCGCGCTTGTTGTCGAAGTAGCGATAGATACTGCCTTCCACCACCCCGGCGCGCTCGGCGATCTCCGAGATCAGTGCCTCGTCATAACCCTTCTCGGTGAAGACGGCTTGCGCCGCCTCCATGAATCAACCGCATAGCAAGGCTCGTCGCTCAGCCGACCTTTATGCCCATGAGGTTGGCGATGAGATTGCGCTGCATCTGCGACGTGCCGGCGGCAATGGTCGCACCGCGCGCGTCACGCAAGTGACGCTGCATCGGGAATTCCATGTTGTAGCCGTAGGCGCCGAGGATCTGCATGCCGTGGTTGGCGACCTCGACGTAAGTCTCGGCCGCCAGCAGCTTCGCCATCGAGATCTCCCGCAAGGCGTCGATGCCGACCGAGACCTTCCAGGCCGCCTGCCACATTAGCGAGCGCGCCGCTTCGACCTTAGTCGCCATATCGGCGAGAAGATGCGCGATCGCCTGGTTCGTGCCGATCGGCCGGCCGAACTGGAAGCGCTCCTTGGCGTATTGGGTGGCAAGGTCCACAACGGCGCGAGCGGCACCGATGCTGCCGACGGTCGACAAGACGCGTTCGATCTGAAGCCCGGCCAGGACGCAGTCCCAGCCTTTGTTGACCCCGCCGATCAGCCGGTCTTCGTCGGCGTACACGTCTTCGAAGTACAACTCGTAGGTTCCCGTGCAGTGGCGGCCGAGCATGTCTAGCTTGCGGCACTGCAGACCGGGCGTATCGTTGTCGATCAGGAACAGCGACATGCCCTGCCGGTGATTGACCTTAGGATCGGTCTTCACATAGACGTTGATCAGCGTGTTACGCGCGCCGGCGCCGGTGCACCACAGCTTGTGTCCGTTGATCGCCCAGCCGTCGCCCTTACGCACGGCGCTGGTGCGCATCGCGCCGACGTCGGAACCCGCATCCGGTTCCGAGATCGAGATGGCCATGCGTGTTTCGCCGCTCATGAGCCGCGGTATCCAGCGCTCGATCTGCTCGCGGTTGCCCTTGCGGACGATGTTGAGCGAACAGAAGATGCCGCCGGCGAACGCCATGTAGAAGTCGGCGCTGGTGTAGGCGATCTCCTCGGCGGCGACGACGAGGTCGATCAACGAGCCGCCGAGGCCGCCGATGTCCTCCGGAAAGGGCAGCCTGAACAGGCCAGCCTCAACCCAGGCGTCGTACAGCTCGTAAGGATAAGCCTTGTCACGATCGAGACGCGCAACGTATTCGGCCGGCGCGTGACGGTCCATCAGCTTGCGGACGTTGTCGCGCAGAAGTTGCTGTTCTTCGGTGAAACTGAAATCCATCTTGGTACCGGAGCTTGTTTCCTGAGCGAAATGGACCGCGACGTCAGCGTTTGCGGTCGTACGTCTCGAGACCTGGCCGGTAGCTCTTCTCGTCGATAAATTGCTTCATGCCCTTCTGGTCCCCCTTCTCCGGATCGCGGAACTTCGTCTGGTCCGACTTGGCGATCAGGTATTCGAAGGATTGCTCCCACGACATGCTACGCACGTGGTGGTAGGCGGTCTTTGCCGCACGCAGCACCGCCGGGTTCTTCTTGATCAGCTTGTCCGCGAGCGCGCGCACCGCCGACCTCAATTCGGCCGCCGGCACCGCCAAGTTGACGAGGCCAATTTCGGCGGCGCGTTTGCCGTCGAAGCTGTCGCCCGTCAGGATGTAATAGAGCGCCGTGCGCTGGGCGAGCGCCATGGCCACCGACTTGGTGACGATCCCGGCCGGAATGATGCCCCAGTTGATCTCGGACAGGCCGAACACGGCTTTCTCGTCGGCGATCGCCAGATCACAGCCGAGCAGAAGCTGGAACGCGCCGCCGAAGCACCAGCCGTTGACCATCGCGATGGTCGGCTTGGGGTAATACATGAGGCGGCGCCATTGCCAATCGGCATTCGCCCGGTAGAGGCGCTCGCGGTCGACCGGCCGGCCGGCGTCGGCCTCGCGGAAATATTCCTTCAGATCCTGGCCCGCGGAGAAGGCGTCGCCGGCGCCGGTAAAGACGATCACCTGCGCCCGGTCGTCTTCTTCCAAGCCCTCGAGCACATCGACCATCTCGAAAACGAGGCCGGGATTGATGGCGTTGCGCTTGTCAGGGCGGTTCAAGGTCACCCAGGCGATGCCGTCCTCGAAGTCGACGAGGACATTCTTGGTGCCGGCTTGAGTTGTGCCCGCCGAATTGCTTGTACCGGTCGTCATTATCGGATTTACCTCATCCATCCCGCTTCTCAGTCCAAAATATCAGGCAACCTGATATTGTCAACTCGGAGACCTCATGCGGCTGCGCCCTCGTACGATCTACCTCCTGAACCAAGCCAATTACGCGCTGCGGTCGATGCTCGACGCCAAGTTGCGCGCCGTCTCAATGACCGGCATTCAGTACACAGTCCTCAGCCTCGTCGAACGGCACGAAGGCATCTCGTCCGCTGAGCTCTCGCGCCGCTTCTTCGTGACCGCGCAGACGATGAACGAGATCATCAACGGCATGGCTGGTCGCCTGCTGCTTTCCCGGAAAGAGGACCCCAACAACAAGCGCATCCTCCGGCTCAAGTTGACGGCCCGCGGCCGCAAGACCTTGAAGGAGTGCGATACGATCGCTGACGAAATCGAGCACGCCGCGTTCGACTGGATGGCGGCCGACGAGCAGGAGAAGCTGCGCGAAAGCCTGCACGCACTGACGGACGGCCTGCGCGAACGCGGTTTGATGTCGTTGAATCAGCCGGTGCCGCGCAGCATGGCGCCGCACCGGCGCATCGGCCGGCCGCGATCATGACCGGCGAGATCAGCTCCTGGCCGCGTCCCACCATGGGCAAACGCCCCGCATCAGCTTGTAATTGCCTTCCATGACCTGGACCGGCGCGCGATAGCCCTTGGCCGCCGCCTCCATGCGTAGCGCGCGAGCCTTCAGCCGACCTTCGGGCGTGAGCCAGGAGCGATCATGCCCCCAAAGGCTCGGCCCGTAGTCGCATTCGAAAGGCTGCCACGTCTGCGGATCGATGTCCTGGCCGCCCCAGCCATATTCCATCATGAAGTTCGACGGAGAATGGGTATAGAAAGACGTCATCAGGTCGTTGGTGTGGCGGCCGAGGGTGACCGCGACCCGCTCGGGATCGCCTTGCGCAAGGTCGTAACCCTGACCAACGTCATCGAACGAGAACAATTCCACCATCAGATGGTGAATGCCATTCTTACCGGTCTCGACTATCGCAAAGCTGTGATGGCGCGGATTGATGTGGAAGAAATAGGCTTTGAACGGCGCGAGCGTGTAATCGCTGAGACGAAAGCCGAGCACGTCCACATAGAACGGCATCACGCGTTCGATATTGTCGGTCGTGAGCACGACATGACCAACGCCCAGCGGTCCAGTGCGAAAGCCGGAGATGGAGCGCCCCGGCGCGAACGGCGTGTCGGCCAGAGCCGCGCCGTGAAAAATCTCCACACGATTGCCCATCGGGTCGTGGAGAGAAATAAGCGCCTTCACGCAACGCTGGTCGGCCACTGCTTGCGGCTCCCGCGTAACGGCGACGCCCTTGGATTCAAGGTGCGCGGCCATGCGATCGAGCGCGGCGGCGTCCTGAACCTCCCAGCCGAAGAAGTTGCAGCCGTTCCGGCTGTCGCGATCGACGATGAGGCGCTGCTTGCGGTCGTCCATGCGCAGCGCAAGTCCGGTCCGCCCCCGTTCGATCACCTGCATGCCAAGCAGCCGGGTCGCGAACTGCGACCAGTCTTCCAGCTTGTCGGTGGCTATGCCGACATAACCAAGGGACTGAAGTTGCATCGCAATATCTCCTTCGCCCGTCCAGGTCTCAACGATAACGCTCTGCGGTAACGACGCAATTGATCAGCGCCGCCGCCTCCCGGCGCGCCGCCGGCGACATTTCGCCCTGCCTGTTCAGGAAGGTCTTGACCGCCGCGAGCACCGGCACCGAGTTAGTGCGCAGTTTTGCCAGTAGCAGGTCCGTTTCGTTCAAGAGATCGTCGTCCGCGCAGACGATGCCAATAAGGCCGATGGCCTTTGCCTCTGCCGCCGTGATGGGCGCGCGCGTGAGGACCAGCCGCGCAAGATCGGCGCGCGCCAGCCGATCCGACAAGGCCGTCATCACCAAAGTTGGCGCGATGTCCTTGTCCATCTCGGGCACCGAAAACTGAGCGGATTGAGCGGCAATGCAGATATCGGCCAGCCCGGCGATCGCGCACCCGACGCCAAAGGCCTTGCCCTGGACGGCGACGATCAGCGGGACGTGTATGGCGCGCAGCCGTTCGTAGAAATCGAGGACCGGATTGGCAATCAGCTTGCGAAGTTCAAGCGCGGTCGCGCGGCTTCCGGGCGGCGGCATCACCGGCGTTCGCCCGGTACAGAAGTCCTTGCCCTCGGCGCGCAGGAGCACCGCGCGGATCTCGGCCGGCATCGTCTCGATGGCGCCGACGATGGCCTCGGCCATCGCGGGGCTCAGCGCATTGCCCCGTTCCGGCTGCGACAACACGATTTCGAGCACATGATCGCCATGTGAACCGATAAGCACCTCAGTCGTCATTGTGTCTCCTTGACCATTCCACGCGCCGTACCACACCCGGCAACGTCGTGTTCCGCAGTCTCATTCTTCCGCTTGGCCGCTTGGATCGCCTGCCAGATACGTGCCGGCGTCGCCGGCATTTCGATGTGGCGAACGCCGAACGGCTCCAGTGCATCGAGGATGGCATTCGTGGTGGCCGCAAGGGCCGGCGTCGTGCCGCCTTCGCTGCCCGGGCGGAAACCGAGGGCATGACTGGCCGCCGGTACCTCGCTCAACGCGGCAGTGAAAGACGGCAGATTCGCCGCGCGCGGAATCGAATAATCCATAAACGAGGCCGACAGGTTCTGACCCGTATCCGGGTCGAACGCGCATTGCTCCAGGAGCGCCTGGCCGACGCCTTGGGCAATGCCGCCGTGTGTCTGGCCGTGCAAGATGACAGGATTGAGCGCACGACCGACGTCGTCGACCGATGTGTAGCGCACGATCGCAACAGCGCCGGTTTCGGGATCGATCTCGACTTCGCACACCGCCGCCCCATAGGGAAAGGCGAGACCAGGACGCGTCTCATCGGATACGGCTGTGATCGCACCTTTCAGTTCCGGCGGAACCTCGTCATTGACCAGCGCTGCCGCCGCGACCTGAAAGATATCGAGCGCCAAATTCGTGCCTTCGACACGAAACCGTCCGCCGTCGAAGCGAGCATTGTCGAGGTTCGCGCCTGCCATCGCCGCAACGATCCGACGGCCCTTCTCGGTGACCTCCACGACCGCCTGATGCATCACCAGGCTCGCGAGCCGCAATGAACGGCCCGAATGTGAACCGCCGCCGGCCTTCACGAAGGCCGTATCACCGGTGCGCATGACGACGGCTTCCGGCGGCACGCCAAGCCAACGTGCGACAAGCTCGGGAAAAGTCGTTTCGTGACCCTGGCCTGTGTTCTGCGTGCCGATGATGACGTCAATCGTGCCGGCCGGATCGATATGGATCTCCGCGCGCTCGCGCGGCGCGCCGCTCGTCGTCTCGATGTAATTGGCAACGGCGATGCCGCGACA
>JBAZSM010000135.1:0-6404 GCA_041662425.1 Pseudolabrys sp. | reverse complement strand
CCACGATCAAAGCCGGCGCGATGAACTGCCAGGCCGACATGCCGGCCGCACGCGCCACCACCAGTTCGAGCCGCCGCGACAGGTTCAGGTAGCAGGACATGGCGCCGATCAGGACGCAGAACGGCAGGATGCGTTCGGTCACCTGAGGCACGCGGAACAGCGAGGTCTTCGCCACCAGCACGGCCGAGACGTTCGGGATATCGGAGGCGCGGCGCATCAATTCGATGTAGTCGAGCAGCGCCACCAAAAGGAAAATGCCGGCGAACACCATGAGGACGGTGTTGAGGAAGCGCAGCCCGAAATAGCGCGCCAATGTGCCGCCGACGACGCTCATGATGCGGCCACGCGTCCGGTCAGGCGTTCGATGCGCGCGGTTGCCGTCGCGATCCAGTCGGTGAGGAATGCCGGCGGTTCGATGATCACGCCGCGATGGATGACGAAGATGCCGCCGCCGATCGAGAACGCCAGCGCCAAGTATTGCAGCACCAGCATGAAAGGCGCGTTGGCGCCGAACACGGTCGAGGCAAACCCGATGAGGCGCAGCGCCGTGACGCCGCCGATGGCCCCCAACATCGACATGGTCCGGCTCTGCCGCGTCGTGCGCGGCGCGCCGAGATAGGCGAAGGCGATGATGACAAACGCGATCGGATAAAGCGGTGCGACCAGCCGGTCGTGCAATTCGGCGCGGAATTGGCCCGGTTGCTCGATGTAATAGGGGTCTTTCGGATCGGGGAACAGCAACTGCCAAAGATATCGTTCGCGGATCGAATACTTCACGGCTTGCTGGCCGCCGGCAAATTGCGACAGGTCGAAGGCGTAACGGTCGAAGGCGACCATGGCGGGGTCCGGTTTGCCGACCTGCTGGCGCTGGACGACGCCGGTCTGCAACACCAGGAAGGTGCCGTTGTCGTTGTCGACCAGTTCGCCGCGCTCGGCCACCACCGTCATACGTTCGTTCGGATTGCGCCGGTCATCGAGGAAGATGCCGATCAACTGGCCGTTCGCACGCCGCTCGCGAATATGGATCGTGACGTTGGCTTCGATCGAGGTGAAGCGGCCAGGCTGCACGATGGTGGAAACGACATTGGCGCGCACCTCGGTCAGCCAGTCGCGCAGCATGCGCAGGCCCTTCGGCGCGAAATAGGCGCTCACCGCCAGGACGAAGATCGAGACGACGATGGTCACCGACATGAAGGCGCGGAACAGGAACCACGGCGACATGCCGGCGGCGTTCATGACGATGATCTCGGAGTCGGTCGACAGCTTGTTGAGGTTGTGCACCACCGCGATCAGCAGCGCGATCGGCGCGATCACCAAAACGAGCAGCGGAATGATCAGGCCGGTGATGCCGACGAAGACCAGGATGGTCTGGCCCTGACTGGTCATGATGTCGATGTCGCGCAGTGCCTGCGTCACCCAGATCACGGCGGTCAGGCTGATCAGCACCAGAGCGAATGCCCCGAATGTCGATCGGAAGATATACCGGTTGATGGAGCTCATGCGCGCTTTAGATCCCCGGTCCCGGTACACCGCCCCAAAACCGGCACCCCGACCGGTAAGGTGGCGCTACAATCCTAACCCATTCTCTCTGGTTAACCTTGTTCAATGCACAAAATGGCCCGGGCAAGGCAAAGCCATTGAACATGCCCAACAAATGGTAAACGGCGGAGCCGGATGGGTGGCTTAAACCAAGCCCGCCGGGGACGATTCTGGCAAGCGACAAAGGCCCTGTTAGGGCACGCGCCGGCGCTCAGCTGTGGAGCCGTGAAAAGGGTGGCTTCCGGGCCGGGCTGCCCTTTGCAGCGGCCGTCCCGGAGCGCATATGGAACAGGCCGACCCTGTTGCTCAAAAGCCGACGAAGGACCCTGTTAATGGCCGCCAATCCCAAGACCGCTTCCACGCCCAAGACCGCTTCCACGTCCAAGACTGCTTCCACGTCCAAGACCGCTTTCCCACCCACGATCGCTTTCAGCCCTGTCACCGCCAAACCGGCGGGCACCTTGGTCGTGTTCTGCGACGATGGGTTGAAGTTCGGCCCCGGCGCCACCCAGGTTCTCGGGTCGGCCTCTGGCCTGGTGGCCAGGGCCGCCATGGCCGAGCAGTTCACCGGTAAAAGCGGGTCGTCGCTGGAGCTGATCGTGCCCGAGGGGTTGAAGGCCGACCGGCTGGTCGTGCTCGGCGCCGGCAAGGTCGCCGAGCTCAAGCAGCAGGACTTCGTCAAGCTGGGTGGCGCGGCCATGGGCAAGCTGCCGAAGGCGGGCGACGCACTGGTGATCGCGGACCTTCCGGCGGGCAAAGGCAGCAAAGAACAGGGAATGTCGGGCGCGCAGGCCGCCGATCTGGCGCAGGGCATGCTGCTGCGCGCCTATGCGTTCGATCGGTACAAGACCCGCCGCAAGCCGGACGACAGGCCAGCCGGCAAGCGCAGCGTCACGATCGCGACGGCCGATGTCGGCGGCGCCCGCAAGGCCTTTGCCGAACGCGGGGCTATCGTCGATGGCGTGCTGATGGCGCGAGACCTGGTCAACGAACCGCCGAATGTTCTGTATCCGGAAGAGTTCGCCCGCCGCACGCTGGCGCTGAAGAAGGCCGGCTGCACGGTCGAGATCCTGAACATGGCGGCGCTGAAGAAGCTCGGCATGGGCGCGTTGCTCGGCGTCGGGCAGGGCTCGGTGCGCGAAAGCCGCGTCGTGGTAATGCGCTGGAACGGCGGCAAGGCGGGCGAGGCGCCGGTTGCTTTCATCGGCAAGGGCGTGTGCTTCGACACCGGCGGCATTTCGATCAAGCCGGCGGCCGGCATGGAGGACATGAAAGGCGACATGGCGGGCGCGGCCTGCGTCGTCGGCCTCATGCACGCGCTTGCCGCGCGCAAAGCCAAGGTCAACGCCATCGGCGCCATCGGTCTCGTCGAGAACATGCCGGACGGCAATGCGCAGCGGCCGGGCGATATCGTGACGTCGATGTCGGGACAGACCATCGAGATCATCAACACCGACGCGGAAGGCCGCCTCGTGCTGGCCGATGTGCTCTGGTACACCAAACAAAAATACAAGCCGAAATTCATGATCAATCTGGCGACCTTGACCGGCGCGATCATTGTCGCGCTCGGCCATGAGTTTGCTGGCCTGTTCTCGAACAACGATGAATTGAGCGAGCGTCTTGCCAAGTCCGGTGAGGCGACCGGCGAACCGGTCTGGCGCATGCCGCTGTCGCCGACTTTCGACAAGATGATCGATTCAAAATTCGCCGACATGAAAAACACCGGCGGTTCGCGCGCCGGCGGTTCGATCACCGCGGCGCAGTTCCTGCAACGCTTCGTCGACAAGACACCGTGGGTGCATCTCGATATCGCCGGCACCGGCATGGACTCGCGCCAGAGCGAGATCAACAAAAGCTGGGCCTCGGGCTGGGGCGTGCGGCTGCTCGACCGTTTGGTGGCGGACTATTACGAAGACTAGTGTGTATTATAAATATACACCCTGAGGTTGTTTTGATCTGTCGGCCGTGTTAATTTGCCCCCTGGGGATGGGGGGTAATCAGCATGGCCGACATTTTCCGCATTCGACGTCCTGGGACGTCGATCGTCGCGCAGGCGGCCACCGCCGACGATTTCGCGGCCTATATGGGCCGCCTCATCAAGCTCATTCCGGCCGAAGTGCTCGGCGTCTATCAAACGCTGTACGGCATCTTTGCGTCGCCGACGCCATCGGCGCCGCCGTCGGCACCGCTGAAATGGTTGCCGGTGCTGGGCTTTGTGCTGGTCATCTTTGTCCGTGCCTGGGGCACGCGCGACGCCAGCGGTAGCTGGGCGACGGTGCAGTGGATCGCGGTGGCGATTTCCGCAGTGTCGTTTGCGATCTGGATTCTGGTGTCGGGCCATTCGATCCTTGGCTATGTGTTGCCCGACCTCCGTTATGGCTCCGCCCTGATGGTGGTTTGGATTTTTGTGCTGCCTTATATCTACAAGGGCGCGTGAGGTCGTGCGGTCAACGGGCGACGATGCGCGATGACACTCGACGAAGCCCTGTCTCTGAAACACGAACTGATCGACGAATTCGATCCGGCGCGTTCGTTGCGGCTTGTGATTGATCGTCTCGATACCGGCGAGGACAACGATTTTCTCAAACTGATTGTCGAGCGTCCGGTTCACGAACTGCCGCAACTCTTCAAGACGCGCGAACCTGACATCGTTGAGGCGGCACAAGCCGGTATGATTCCGGCGCCGGCGGCGGTCAGCGCCATGCGCGCCCATGGTGCCGAGGAGGGACCCGCGGCCGACGTCTCGATCGGCTATTCGGCTTTGGCGAAGAACGATTACCGGCTTGAAGTGCGGCTTCAGCATCCGAGTGTCGCGACGGTGCTGTTCGCTCAGGAGGTCGTGCAGCGTGCGAACGGCCGGGCCCGCATCGCGGAGTATCAGGGCCTGAAGGTCCATGCGGCTGCGCTCGGGCCGTCGGGCAGTTTGCCGCTTTCGATCGGTTGTTCGGTTGGCCATCCGAAGTCGCCGCCCGGCACGCTCGGACTGTTTGTAAAATCGCCGGAGGGCGTCGGCATCTTGTCCAACAGCCATGTTCTGGCGCGATGTGGCCGGGCGCGGCGAGGGGACCTGATCTACGCACCGCATCCGAGCGATCCCGGCGCCGGTGCCGTCAAGATCGCGAAATTGAGCAAATTCAGCAACCTGGTCCACGACGACGGCGTCGCCTCCGACGCAGCCTTGGCTTTGCTCAACGACGGCGTCGGTTACGCTGGTAATAAAATACCCGACACCCTTCCCGACGCGGGGAAGCACCTGATCCGGTCAAGCAAAACGCCGGTGCCGGGGCTGCGCAAGGTCAGCAAAATAGGCCGGACGAGCCGCCATACGTCGGGTACGTTTTCCGCGGCCGACATCGATCCGACCGTCGAGTACCCCGGACTTGGTGATGTCAAATTAACGGGAATGTTCGAGATTCTCTGGGATTCGCCGCAATTGGCCTTCAGTGAGCCGGGCGACTCCGGCAGTGTCGTTTATCTGCCGGACACGATGGAAGCGATTGCGCTGGTCGTCGGCGGCGGCGTTCGCATCGCCGATGGTGTATCGGAAGGCGTCAGCATCGCGTGTCCGCTCGAACATGTGTTGGCCGAGTGGGAACTATCGCTGCTTGGATGAAGTTGGCCTAAGATTACATACGCCGGTAGCCAAGGAACGGACGATGGACACCGATCGACTGAAGAAGGCCGCCGACCGCGCCAGGGAGTTGCTTCGCAACCGGTCCGACGTCGGATCGGTCGGCGTGTCGCGCAACAAGGATGGCGACCTGTGTGTCCGGGTTGACGTGGACCCGGCCACGGACAAGAACGCTATTCGCACGTTGCTGGCGCCACTCAAGGATCCGGTCGTTGTGCGCGCCGTGGAAGGCGTCATCCGCGCCCATCACTCCTGAAGACGCGCTTCAGCGCCTCGTAAAGTTCGTCGTGACCGAAGTTCTTTTTTATCATCTGCAAGGCCAGAAGCTCGAAGGCGTGTTGACGCCGCTGCTCGAGAAGTCGCTGGAGCGCGGCTGGCGCGTCGCGGTGCAGGGCACGAATGAAGAGCGCATCGACGCGCTCGACGCGCATCTGTGGACCTATCGCGACGATGGCTTCCTGCCGCACGGCACCTGGCGCGAGCCGGAAGCAGCGCTTCAGCCGGTGCTGCTCACGCTCGACGATGCCAATGCGAACGCGGCGACCGTGCGCTTTCTCATCGATGGCGCGGCGCTGCCGGCGGACGCGGATGCGTACCAACGTCTTGTGCTGGTGTTCAACGGTGACGACGATGACGCGCTGGCGCAGGCGCGCGGCCTGTGGACCGAGGCCAAGACCAAAGGCTTCGACGCCACTTATTGGCAGCCCGACGATAACGGCCGCTGGGTCAAGAAAGCCTGACGGGGCTCGGCCACCGGCCGACGCGTCCCCCGCCGAAATTCTCCTGCCGGCCCCGGCTTGTCCAGTGCCATTGTGATGACGCAAAATAGGTCTTAAGGGACAAGACGATAGATTGATCCGGGGGATGCGGTTTTGGCGCAGCGTGGCTTGAATTCGAGACTGGCAATGAGCGGGGCGGTGCTGATGGCGCTCGCCCTTGGCGGCTGTTCCGGTGCGACCGAAGTTTTCAAAACCGATGCGGCGTGGTTCTCGAAGCCGGTCACCAGCCTGTTGTCGCGCGAAGACGGCTCAGGAACCATGGGCAAAAAGAGCTTTACGCTTGGTCCGACCGGCCCGGTCGCTCCCGAGGACCTGGTCAATCCCGATGGCTCCTGCGCCGTGCCGACGGCCGAGACGCCGGCGCCTGCGAGCCCCGCGGCACCGGCGGCGCAGCCCGCCGACCGTCCGGTCGGCTCGATGGCCGGCGATCTTGCCGGTCAGCCGATGGCGGCCAG
>JBAZSM010000134.1:0-6579 GCA_041662425.1 Pseudolabrys sp. | reverse complement strand
GAAATCGCTGGCGGTGCAGACCGCCAAGGCGACCGACGAAATCGCCGGTCACATCCTCGCGGTTCAGGATTCGACCGGTGGCGCCATCGAGGCGATCCGCAACATCGCCGAGCGCATGCAGGAAATCAACCGCAACACCGCCGCGGTCGCCATCGCCGTCGAACAGCAGAGCGCGGCCACCGGCGAAATCTCGCAAAACGTCGCCGGCGCCGCCCAAGGCGCAGGCCATGTCGTCGACGTGCTCGGTCAGGTGGCCGGCGCCGCGACCGAGACGCGAAGCTCGGCCGAGATCGTGCGCCAGACATCGCAGACGGTCGAAAGTGCGGTCACCAACCTGCGCCTTGAGGTCGAGGACTTCCTGAAGAAAGTCGCGGTCTAGGCTGGCCTAGGTAACGCCGCCGCCCATGCGGACGACGACCATCACGACAATCGCCAGGCCAAAGCCGAGCAAGCGCGTACGCATCGACAGCGGCGGGCCGCGATCGAACCCGCGCAGAAAGATGACGACGGTTTCAAACAACGCGACGGCGATCAGCACCCAGAAATAAGGCGATACCGCCATCATGTTGCTTTGCGGGACGAGAATGGTCACCGCGCCGGCGGCGAGGCCGCAGGCCAGACAGAAAGCGAAGAAGATCCAGTCGATCTTCGTCATCGGCTAGGCCTGACTCGCGGCCGTCTTGCCGAGCGCAGCCTGCGCCGCGGACAGCCGTGCGATCGGCACGCGGAACGGCGAACACGACACGTAGTCGAGCTTGGCCTCATGGCAGAACGCGACCGAGGCGGGGTCGCCGCCATGCTCGCCGCAAATGCCGACTTTGAGTTTCGGCTTCACTTTGCGGCCGCGCTCGACGCCGATCTTGACCAGTTCGCCGACGCCCTCGCGATCGATCGATACGAACGGATCGCCGGGAAGAATGCCCCGGGCCGTGTAGATGCCGAGGAAGCTCGCGGCATCGTCGCGCGAAATGCCGAACGTCGTCTGCGTCAGATCGTTGGTGCCGAACGAGAAGAACTCGGCGGTCTCGGCGATCTCGCCGGCCATCAGGGATGCGCGCGGCAATTCGATCATGGTGCCGACGTCATAGGTCAGCTTTGCGCCGGTTTCCTTTTGCACGGCGTTCGCCATGGCATCGATGCGCGCCTTGACGAGATCGAGCTCCATCTTGGTAGCGATCAGGGGCACCATGACTTCCGGCACTACCTTCTTGCCGGTGCGTTTGGTCACTTCGGCGGCGGCCTCGAAGATGGCGCGCGCCTGCATCTCGGCGATTTCCGGATAGGCGATGGCAATACGGCAACCGCGGAAGCCGAGCATCGGATTGAACTCGGCAAGCTCCTTGGCACGGTCGGCGATCTTTTTCGCATCGACGCCCATCGCGGCGGCGACTTCGGCGATCTCTTCTTCGCCGTGCGGCAGGAATTCGTGCAGCGGCGGATCGAGCAAGCGGATCGTGACCGGGCGCCCGTCCATGATCTCGAACAGCGCGACGAAATCGCTACGCTGCATTGGCAAGAGCTTGGCGAGCGCGGCGCGGCGCGCCTTTTCCTCATCGGCCAGGATCATCTCGCGCACCGCCTGGATGCGCTCGCCGTCGAAGAACATGTGCTCGGTGCGGCACAGGCCGATGCCCTCGGCGCCGAAGCGGATCGCCGCCTTGGCGTCGGTCGGCGTGTCGGCATTGGCGCGGACGCCGAGCTTGCGCACCTTGTCGGCCCAGCCGATCAGCGTGGCGAATTCGCCTGAGAGCTGCGGTTCGATCATACGAACGCGGCCTTCCAGCACCTGCCCGGTCGAACCGTCGATCGTGATGTGATCGCCCTTTTTGAAGGTCTTGCCGCCCGCGCTCATGGTGCCGGCGGCGTAGTCGACGCGGATCGAACCGGCGCCCGAGACGCAGGGCTTGCCCATGCCGCGCGCGACCACGGCGGCGTGCGACGTCATGCCGCCGCGCGTCGTCAGAATGCCTTCGGCAGCGTGCATGCCGTGAATGTCTTCCGGCGAGGTCTCGACGCGCACCAGCACGACCTTGTGGCCGTCGGCCTTCATCTGCGCGGCTTCATCCGAGGAGAACACGATCTCGCCCGACGCGGCGCCGGGCGAGGCCGGCAGGCCGGTCGAAATGACGTGACGATGCGCCTTCGGATCGAGCGTCGGATGCAGCAACTGATCGAGCGACAGCGGATCGACGCGCAGGATCGCTTCGTTCCTGGAGATCAGCCCCTCATTCGCCAGTTCGACGGCGATACGCAGCGACGCCTTGGCGGTGCGCTTGCCGCTGCGGGTCTGCAGCATCCACAATTTGCCCTGCTCGACCGTGAATTCGAGGTCCTGCATATCGCGGTAATGACGCTCGAGCTTGTTGTAGATGCGCGTCAGTTCCGCATAGGCCTTGGGCAATGTCGCTTCCATCGACGGCTTGTCGGAGCCGGCTTCCTTGCGCGCGCTTTCCGAGATTTCCTGCGGCGTGCGGATGCCGGCGACGACGTCCTCGCCCTGCGCGTTGATCAGGAATTCGCCGTACAGCTTCCGCTCGCCGGTCGACGGATTGCGCGTGAAGGCAACGCCGGTGGCCGACGTCTCGCCCATATTGCCGAACACCATGGCCTGCACGTTGACCGCGGTGCCCCAGCTTTCCGGAATTGAATGCAGGCGGCGATAGGTCTTGGCGCGCTGGTTCATCCATGAACCGAACACGGCGCCGATCGCGCCCCACAATTGCGCATGCGGATCCTGCGGGAAGTCCTGACCCAGTTCCTGCTTGACGCGCGCCTTGTAGCGCTCGACCAGATTGGCCCAATCATCAGCATCGAGATCGGTGTCGAGCGAGTAGCCCTGCTTTTCCTTGTGCAGGTCGAGGATTTCCTCGAAGTGCTCATGGCCGACGCCGAGCACGACATCCGAATACATGGTGATGAAGCGGCGATAGCTGTCATAGGCAAAGCGGCGGTCGCCGGAGTTGGCCGCCAGCGCCTCGACCGTCTGATCGTTGAGGCCGAGATTGAGCACGGTATCCATCATGCCCGGCATCGACGCGCGGGCGCCGGAGCGAACCGAGACCAGCAGCGGGTTGACCTTGTCGCCGAACACCTTGCCGGTGATCGTGCCGACCTGGCGCAGCGACTTCTCGACCTGGTCCTTCAATTCCTTCGGGTACTTCTGGCCGTTGGCATAGAAGTAGGTGCAGACCTCGGTGGTGATGGTGAAGCCCGGGGGCACCGGCAGGCCGAGATTGGCCATTTCGGCGAGGTTGGCGCCCTTGCCGCCGAGCAGGTTCTTCATGTCCGACTTGCCTTCGGCCTTGCCGCCGCCGAAAGCGAAAACCCATTTGCCTTTGGCCGAGGCCGCCGTCACCGGCTTTTTCGCGGATTTCTTCGCGGCCTTTTTGGCCACGGCCGATTTGGCGCCGGACTTCTTCGAAACCGGTTTGACGGTGGTTTTTTTCGATGTCGCGCGGGCGCGCGGTGCCTTGCGTTTAGCCATCTCAGATGAAGTCCTGGGTCGGGGGAGTCATGGAACTCGGGGCCGTCAAAACATGCCGGTTGCGGCGGCGCAAGCCCGGAAAACTGCAATACCGGCAGGTATTTCGCTCTAGCGGAAGATACCGAGCCCAATAAGGCCGATGACAATCAAATAGGCCGCGACAATGAAATTCAGGAGCCGCGGCACGATCAGAATGAGAACTCCGGCCAGGAGCGCGACAATGGGCTGCAGGTGGGCGACGCCGATAACCATGGGATTTTTTCCTTGTGGATGCAGGATGGATGGAACTCTAACGGCATGAACGGGCGCGGGTTCCCGCATTGATGATCCCTCCCCTGACATGGGAGGGTCGCGAGCCGGACGGCCGGATCACCCCTCGATCCGCGAGAAGTCCGCCACCGCGCGGGTGGCCTCTCGGATTTCATTGAGCAGCGTCAGGCGATTGGCGCGCACCGCCTTGTCGTCGGCATTCACCGTCACCTTCTCGAAGAAGGCATCGACGGTTGGGCGCAGCTTGGCCAGCGCGCGCATCGCGGCGGCAAAGTCTTCCTTGGCGACGGCAGCCGAGGCTTCCTGCTTGGCGGTGGCGACGGCGAACGCCAGCGCTTTCTCTTCGGCTTCCTTCAGCAGCGACGCGTTCACCGCGCCGGCATAGACCTTGCCGTCCTTCTTCTCCTCGATGCGCAGAATGTTCGAGGCACGCTTGACGCCGGCCAAAAGATTCTTGCCGTCATCGGTTTCAAGGAAAGCACCCAGCGCCTCGACGCGGCGCACCACCATCAGCAAGTCATCTTGCCCCTGAAGCGCGAACACGGCATCCACCAGATCGTGCCGCGCGCCCTGCTCACGCAATTGCACCTTGAGGCGATCGGCGAAGAAGGCGAGCAGGTCGAGCGTCGGCGCGAGAAAAGAATGCGCCTCGACCAGCTTCGGACCGGAAATCTTGCGTTCCTTTTCCGACACCAGCACTTCGAGCTTCATCGCCAGCTCGATATCGCTGGCGCTGATGTTGACGATGTCGTCGTGGATCGGATGCAGCACCGCGAAAGCCTGCGCCAGCGCTTCGTCACGCGCCACCGCGCCGAAGTGACGCCACAGCAACCGGCGCAGCGGCAGCCGCAACCGGTTGTCGATGATGATGCGGATGACACCGAGCGCGGCGCGGCGCAACGCAAACGGGTCTTTCGAGCCGGTCGGCTTTTCGTCGATCGACCAGAAGCCGACCAGCGTGTCGATCTTGTCGGCGAGCGCCACCGCGATGGCGACGGGATCGGACGGCACCAGGTCATCCGGACCCTTCGGCCGGTAGTGATCCTCGATCGCGTGAGCGATCGCTTCGTCCTCGCCCTGCGCCTCGGCGTAATAGCGGCCCATCAGGCCCTGAAGCTCGGGGAATTCGCCGACCACTTCGGTCAACAGATCCGTCTTGCACAGCAGCGCCGCGCGTTCGGCCTTCTCGCGATCGGCGCCGACGAGCGGCGCCAGATCGCCGGCCAGCGACACGATGCGCGCGATGCGCTCGGCCTGCGAGCCCAGCTTCTCGTGAAACACGATGTGCTCGAATTTCGGCAGGCGATCCTCGAGCCGCATCTTCAAGTCGGTATCGTAGAAGAACTTGGCATCCGACAGCCGCGCGCGGATGACGCGCTCATTACCGGCGACGATGGCCTTGCCGCCGTCGGTCGCCTCGATGTTCGACACCAGAATGAACTTGTTGACCAGCTTCGTCGTCTGCGGATCGCGCAGCACGAAGCATTTCTGGTTGGCGCGGATGGTCGAGCGGATAACTTCGCCCGGGATGCTGAGGAAGTCCTTGTCGAACGAACCCAGCAGCGGCACCGGCCATTCGACCAGACCGGCAACCTCCGCAATCAGTCCCTCGTCCTCGACCAGTTCATGGCCTTGCGCGAAAGCGAGATGCTTGGCGTCGGTGCGGATGATGTCCATGCGCCGCGCCGGGTCGAGCACGACCTTGGCGGCCTCCAGCTTCGACACGTAATCGTCGAAGCGGCGCACCTTGAACGCTGCCGGCGCCATGAAGCGATGGCCGCGCGTCTCGTCGCCGCCCTTGATGCCGTCGATGTCGAACGGCAGCACCACGGGCTCCTCGGTTTCAGGCCCGAAAGTCGCGACGATCGAATGCAACGGACGCACCCAGGTCAGGCGGCCGGAGCCCCAGCGCATCGACTTCGGCCACGGGAACGCGCGCACGATTTCCGGAATCATCTCGCCGATGACGTCGACGGCGTCACGGCCTTTTTTCTCGGTGATGGCGACGTAGAAATCGCCCTTCTTGTCGGCCTGCACCTTGGCCTGATCGATCGACGCCAGACCCGCGGCGCGCAGGAAGCCGGCAATCGCCTGTTCGGGCGCGCCCACTTTGGGGCCCTTGCGTTCTTCCTTGAGATCCGGCTGCCGCGCCGGGATGCCCTGCACCGTCAGCGCCAGACGGCGCGGCGTCGCGAAAGACTTGGCGCCCTCATAGACGAGGCCGGCCGCAACCAGCCGGTCCGTGATCATCTTCTTCAGATCATCGGACGCGCGCGCCTGCATGCGCGCCGGAATCTCTTCGGAGAATAATTCGAGCAGAAGATCGGGCATTGTTGGTCCTGACTTAGGCGCCCGCGCCGCCTGCTTCGGTCGCGAGCCAGGCTTCGCCGCAGGCTTTGGCGAGTTCGCGGACACGCAGGATGTAGCTCTGGCGTTCGGTGACCGAGATCACGCCGCGCGCGTCGAGCAGATTGAAAACATGCGACGCCTTGATGCACTGGTCGTAGGCCGGCAGCGCCATCGCGTGCTTCGAACGGTCGGCGTTGTAGCCGGCGTCGAGATATTTCTGGCACGCCGCTTCCGCCATCTTGAACTGCTCGAACAGCATGCCGGTGTCGGCGACTTCGAAATTGTGTTTCGAGTATTCGCGCTCGGCCTGAAGAAACACGTCGCCGTAGGTGACCTTCTTGTCGTCGTCGCGGCCGTTGAAGTTGAGATCGTAGACGCGGTCGACGCCCTGCACATACATGGCGAGGCGTTCGAGGCCGTAGGTCAGTTCGCCGGACACCGGCGCGCATTCGACGCCGGCGACCTGCTGGAAATAA
>JBAZSM010000133.1:0-6610 GCA_041662425.1 Pseudolabrys sp. | reverse complement strand
GAGGTCTTCGAGGTCCTTGGCGAGGCAGAAGATCGCCATGACTTCCGAGGCCACCGTGATGTCGAAGCCGGCTTCGCGCGGATAGCCATTGGCGACGCCGCCGAGCGAGCAGACGATCTCGCGCAGCGCGCGGTCGTTCATGTCGAGCACGCGGCGCCAGGCGACGCGGCGCGAATCGAGGCCGGAGGCATTGCCCCAGTAGATGTGGTTGTCGATCAGCGCCGAGAGCAGATTGTGCGCCGAGGTGATGGCGTGAAAATCGCCGGTGAAATGGAGGTTGATGTCCTCCATCGGAATCACCTGCGCGTAACCGCCGCCGGCCGCGCCGCCCTTGACGCCGAAGCACGGCCCGAGCGACGGCTCGCGCAGCGCGCACATCGCCTTCTTGCCGATGTGGTTGAGCGCATCGGTAAGGCCGACCGTCGTCGTTGTCTTGCCTTCGCCCGCAGGCGTCGGGGTGATCGCGGTGACGAGGATCAGTTTGCCGTTCGGCTTGCCGGCCAGCGACTTGATGTAGTCCATCGACACCTTGGCCTTGTAGTGACCGTAGGGTTCGAGGTTGTCGATGGCGATGCCAAGCTTGTCCTTGGCGACTTCGGCGATGCGCTTCGGCTTGGCGGCCTGGGCGATTTCAATATCGGACTTGGGAGACTGATGCTGCGAGGCGGGCATGGGTGCGTTTCCAGGAGTGTGCGGTGAACCGGCTGTTGATCTCTGTCTCGGTCGTGGCCGGGAGCTCCCGGCCATCCAGACTTTCTCTGCTGCTCCGTCAAGACGTGGGCAGCGTGGGCAACATCATCAGGCGAAGCGGGTCTTCGGCGCGAGGTTGAGCGACTTCGCCCACTCGCCGGCGCTCATCTTCTTGGCGCCGTCCGGCTGCACGCGGCTGACCTTGAAGCGGCCGTCGGCGCAAACCACGGTGATGCTGTCGTCATCCATGGCGACGATTTCGCCGAGCTTGCCGCCGATGCCCTTGGGGTCGCGCGCCGGCAGCGGCTTGGCGTCGAACACCTTCACGGTCGCGCCGTTGAGCGTGGTCCATGCGCCGGGCGCCGGATTGCAGCCGCGGATCAGGCGATCGATCTGCTCCCACGGCTTGCCCCAGTCGATCTTGGCGTTATCGGCGCGGCATAGGCCTTCGTAAGTCGCTTTTGATTCATCCTGCTTGATCTTCGGCGCCTTGCCGGCCTTCACCAGATCGACGCCTTCGAGCATCGCATCGACTCCCATCGGGAACAGGCGGTCGAAATAGACAGTGCCGAGCGTGTCGGTGTCGGAGATCGGCGTCTTCTTCTGGATCAGGATGTCGCCGGTATCGAGCCCGTTGTCCGGCCAGAAGATCGACAGCCCCGTCTCCTTCTCGCCCTTGATGATCGGCCAGTTGATCGCGCTCGCGCCGCGATAGGCCGGCAACAGCGACGGATGATACTGGATCGAACCGTGCGTCGGCGCGTTGAGGAATTCCTCCGGCACGAACAGTGTCACGAACGCCATGACCTGCAGGTCGGGCTTGAGCGCCTTGAACTCTTCCAGGACCTTCGAGTCCTTGTAGGACGAAGGCTGGTGCACCGGCAGCCCGGCCGCGAGCGCGGCTTCCTTCAGCGGATCGGCCTTGGCGCCCTCTTTCTCCGGCGCGACATAGACGGCGATGACGTTGTCGCCGCGCTTGAGCAGCGCTTCCAGCACAGCCTTGCCGAAGGCCTGCTGGCCGTGGACCACGATACGCATATGACTACTCCCCTGCAATTCGACTGCGACCGCGACGGGCGAATAGTGAGTAGCGAATAGTGAGTAGAAATCGCTGCTCGCTAACACGTCACTATTCGCCACTCCCTATTCGCTACTCGCTTTTCTTACGCCGCCTTTTCCTTCTTCTCCGGCGCGCTGAGCGCACCCGAGTTCTTGATGTCAGCAATCTCGGCTGCCTTGAAGCCGAGTACGCTGGACAGGATCTCGTCGGTGTGTTCGCCGAGCAGCGGCGAGCGCTCCACTTGCGTGATCGAGTCCGACAGCTTGATCGGATTGCCGACGCTCAGATACTTGCCCCGGGTCGGGTGATCGACTTCGACCACCGTGCCGGTGTCGCGCAGCGACTTTTCCTCGGCGATCTCCTTCATCGACAGGATCGGCCCGACCGGAATGTCGACTTCGTTGCAGATGTTCATGACCTCGAACTTGGTCTTGGTCATGGTCCATTCCTCTATGCGCGCGAAGATCTGGTTGAGCTTCGGCAGCCGCGCCTTCGGCGTGGCGAATTCCGGATCGGACTTCCAGGTCGGCTCGCCGATGACATCGCAGATTTCGCCCCATACCGGCGCCTGCGTGATGAAATAGATGTAGGCGTTCGGGTCTTCCGGCGCGCCCTTGCACTTGAGAATGCGGCCCGGCTGGCCGCCGCCCGAATCGTTGCCGGCGCGGGGCGTTGCATCGCCGAACGGAATGCCCTCGCCGTATTGCGAGTATTCGGTCAGCGGGCCGTGCTTGAGGCGCTGCTGGTCGCGCAGCTTGACGCGCGCGAGGTTGAGCACGCCGTCCTGCATGGCGCAGAGCACCTTCTGGCCGCGGCCGGTGCGGATGCGCTGATAGAGCGCCGAGACGATGCCGAGCGCGAGATGCAGGCCCGTTCCTGAGTCGCCGATCTGCGCGCCGGTCACGAGCGGCGGACCGTCGCGGAAGCCGGTGGTCGAGGCCGAGCCGCCGGCGCATTGCGCGACGTTCTCGTAGACCTTGCAATCCTCGTACGGGCCCGGGCCAAAGCCCTTGACCGAGGCCACGATCATGCGCGGGTTGAGCCTGTGGATGTAGTCCCAGGTCAGGCCCATGCGATCGAGCGCGCCCGGCGCGAAGTTCTCGACCAGCACGTCGCACTTCTTGATCAATTCATCGAGCACGCGCTTGCCCTGCGGGTGCTTCGAGTCGATCGTAATCGAACGCTTGTTGTGATTGAGCATGGTGAAGTAGAGTGAGTCGGCGCCCTTCACATCGACCAGCTGACCGCGCGTGATGTCGCCGACACCGGGTCGCTCGACCTTGATGACGTCGGCGCCGAACCAGGCCAGCAACTGCGTGCAGGTCGGACCCGACTGCACATGGGTGAAGTCGAGGATGCGGACGCCCTGCAGCGCCTTGCCATCCTGACCGAAGGGCTTGGCCGACGGCTTCGGGTAGGCGCCGTTGCCGTTCGCCTTGTTTCCGCTTGCCTTGGCCGGCTTCTTCGCCGCGGCTTTTTTCGCGGCCGGCTTCTTGGCGGCGAGCTTCACCACCTTGCGGGCGGCTTTCTTCGCGGGCTTCTTGCCGGCTTTGGCTTTCGCCTTGTTCTTCTTGGCCATTGTCTGGTCCTCCATCTTTCTGTCATTCCGGGACTCGAGCGAAGCGAGAGGGCCCGGAATCCAGAGCCGAAGCTCTGAGGTTATTTCTGGATTCCGGGTTCGCGCCATAGTGCGTCTAAGACGCGCGTTAACGCGCTTATGGCGCGCCCCGGAATGACGGTCATTTCTTTTTCAACTGGCTCTGCGGGTTGAGATTGCCGATACGGCCCGACTCGCTGCCGGCGGCCGGATCGAGAACGGCGTTGATGAGGGTCGGCTTGCCCGAATCCATCGCGGCGTTGACGGCGCGCTTGAGTTCATCCGGCGAGGTCGCGTTGACGCCGACGCCGCCGAAGGCCTCGATCATCTTGTCGTAGCGCGCGCCCTTGACGAACACGGTCGGCGCCGGATCGGAACCGGCCGAGTTGACGTCGGTGCCGCGATAAATACCGTCATTGTTGAAGATGACGATGCAGACCGGCAGGTCGTACCGGCAGATGGTCTCGATCTCCATGCCCGAAAAACCAAATGCCGAGTCGCCTTCGACGCAGAGTACCGGCTTGCCGGTCTCGATCGCCGCGGCAATGGCATAACCCATGCCGATGCCCATGATGCCCCAGGTGCCGACATCGATACGCTTGCGCGGCTTGTAGATGTCGATAATGCCGCGCGCCAGATCGAGCGTATTGGCGCCCTCATTGACCAGGATGGCGTCCGGACGCTCCTTGACGATGGTGCGGAGCACGCCGAGCGCGCCGTGATAATCCATCGGCACGTTGTTGTTCATCAGACGCGGCGCCATCTTGGCGACGTTCTCGTCGCGCTTCTTGGTGACGGTCGCCAACCAGTCGGCCGGCGGCGTGGGCCACTTGTCGCCCATGCCATTCAGCAGCGCCGAAACGCAGGAGCCGATATCGCCGACCACCGGCGCGACGATCTCGACGTTCGAATCCATTTCCTTCGGCTCGATGTCGATCTGGATGAATTTCTTCGGCGCCTCGCCCCAGCTCTTGCCCTTGCCGTGCGACAGCAGCCAGTTCAGCCGCGCGCCGATCAGCATGACGACGTCCGAATCTTTCAGCACGGTCGAGCGCGCCGCGCCGGCGCATTGCGCATGCGTGTCGGGCAGCAGGCCCTTGGCCATGCTCATCGGCAGGAACGGCACGCCACTCTTTTCAACGAACGCCTGCACCGCCTCGTCGGCCTGCGCGTAGGCCGCGCCCTTGCCGAGGATGATGAGCGGCTTTTTGGCGCTCTTGAGCACGTCCAGCGCGCGCTTGATGGAATCGGGCGCCGGAAGCTGCGCCGGCGCCGCATCGATCACCTTGACCAGCGACTTCCTGCCGGCCTCGGCATCCATCACCTGGCCGAACAGTTTGGCCGGCAGATCGAGATAAACACCGCCGGGCCGGCCCGACACCGCCGAGCGGATCGCACGGGCGAGCCCGATGCCGATATCGGCCGCGTGCAACACGCGGTAGGCCGCCTTGCACAGCGGCTTGGCAATCGCGAGCTGATCCATCTCTTCGTAGTCGCCCTGCTGCAGGTCGACGATCTCGCGCTCCGACGAACCCGAGATCAGGATCATCGGAAAGCAGTTGGTCGTGGCATGCGCCAGCGCGGTCAAACCGTTGAGGAAACCGGGCGCCGACACCGTGAGGCAGACGCCGGGCTTCTTGGTGAGGAAGCCGGCGATCGAGGCTGCATAACCGGCG
This sequence comes from Pseudolabrys sp., assembly GCA_041662425.1. Classification (GTDB taxonomy): domain Bacteria; phylum Pseudomonadota; class Alphaproteobacteria; order Rhizobiales; family Xanthobacteraceae; genus Pseudolabrys. The sequence continues at coordinate 1,587 of JBAZSM010000133.1, read as the reverse complement.
TTCTGCTCGTGTCGGAACGACAACACGCGAATGCCGGCGGCCTGCGCCATACGGCCGAAATCGGTGATCGGAATGCCGGGCACGCCATAGATCGTGGTCAGGCCATTGAGCTTGAGCGCGTCGATGATCAGATTGAAGCCATCGGTCAATTCACGTTCGGTGTCGGCTGCGTTTTTCACCGCTGCTTCGGACATTATTATTGCTCCCCTTCTCTCTTCTTGCTCGCCTGCCGCCACTCACCCTGGGCGCGACGCGGGCCATATCGTTTCAGTGAGGTCAGTCCAGATAATCGGCAAATTTGGCCACGTGATCGGCCAGGCCGAGCGCGTGGTCGCGCACCAGTTCTTCGGCGCGCTTGGTGTTGCGGTCCTCGAGCGCCTCGATGATCGCCATGTGATCCTTGATCGAACGGTCGGCGCGGTCTTTTTCGCCGATGGTGGTGCGGCGGATCATCCGCATATGCGTGAACAGGTTGGCCGCCAGATCGATCAGCACATGGTTCCTGCTGAGCCGGATGATGGTCTGGTGAAATTCGATATTGGCGTCGGAGTATTCGTCGAGATGAGCGCGCAATTTGCCGTCGATGAAGGCGGCGAACATCTTGCGCAGACCGGCGATCTCGGCGTCGGTCGCCGCTTTGGTGATAAGGCGCGCGGCCATGCTCTCCAGCGCCGCCCAGGCCGTGATCATCTCGATCACTTCCTGCTTGGTCTTGCGCACGACATAAATGCCGCGGCGCGGCACCGAGCGGACGAAGCCTTCGCTCTCGAGCTGGGCCATCGCCTCGCGAACCGGCGTGCGGCTGATGCCGAAGTCCTGCGCCAGCTTGCGCTCGTCGAGCCGGATCTCGTCGCGGCTGTGATAGATGTCCATGCTGACGATGGCGTTCTTCAGCGCGGCATAGGCCTTGTGCTTGAAGCTCGGCGAGTCCTCGATCGGCGCCAAAGCCGGCCGCTCGACGCCGGCGGGCGTTCGCGCGGCATTGCCGGCGCGGCCGCGAGGCGAAACGTTACGGGGATTGATGCCTTTGACGCTCATGACCGTTCAACTTGCTCTGGTATACAATATGCCAGAGGGCCGACAGGGCCGCAACACATTGTCATGCTGCAGCGCGATATCGGCCCCCTTCCAGCATCTTCCATCCCGGCAGCGCGCCTTTTGAAGCCGCGCGGCCGGGGACTTTTTGTCTGCGGCTCCCACGGGAAGCCCGCGATGTCCGTCGCACCCGAGCCATGCCGCGAACGCGCATCGACCTGAGCGCGGCAAGCGCCACGGCCGCCGCAGCACCTCGTTCAAGATGGCGGCGGCGGCAAACACTCCCGTCGCCGTTCAATCCATCAGAACGCGCGAGACAGCGCGTATCGAACCGTCCGGCATGCGCAGCGTCGCGCCATTCTTGCGAAAGATTTCCTCTTGTCAGTTCGCAGCATGCGGCTCGCTGACCGTGCCGCGCAGCCGTGTCCACGTATTCTGGATGATCGGCCAGAACAGCGCGATCAGGCCAAGCGTCATGATCGTCGAAACCAGCGCATTGGAGAAGAACACGCCGAACCCGCCCTGCGAGGCGAGCAGCGCCTGACGGAACGA
>JBAZSM010000132.1:0-6762 GCA_041662425.1 Pseudolabrys sp. | reverse complement strand
TGTCCGAGTAATTGTAGTTCGAGTCCTTGGCCGGCGCCGTCAGCGGTCCGCCGCCAACCAGCGACTGCCAGCCCCAGACCAGACCGATTGGCTGATTGGTCGAGCCGTTCGGCTGCATCTGGTCGACGAGGCTGTTCATCGAAGTCCAATTGTAGCTGAGGCCCATCATGGCGACAGGGCAGGAGCCGTATTGCTCGGCCGGGAAGAGGGTCGATGCCTGGCCGGTCGGCAAAGTCGCATCGGCCGGGTTTGGCGCGGTCACGAGCTGGTCGTAGGATTGATCGCGATCGGTGACACAGCCGTTCCACGTATTGTAGTTGGCAGGCACCCATTGCTGCGAACTGGAGCAGCGCGATTTGCCGCGCTTCGACTTGGTGGAGCACGTCGTCACATTCTGCCAGCTGCCATTGGCGTCTTCCCAGTCGTCCCAATCGGTCCAGGTGCCGTTGTAGTTGGCCGAGCCGACATTGACGTCCTTGCTGAAGGGGATGATCGACACATAGACGTCGCCATTGACCGAGGCGGCGTTCTTGAGCTGGGTCAACAGATCCTTCGTCGCCGACTTGAGCGCCGTCATCTTGCCGTCGGACGCCATCGAGCCGGTGTTGTCGAGCACCAGCGCGACGCGCAGGCGCGTCGTGCCCCAGGCCGACGTGGCCGAGCCGTTCACGGTGATGGAGTTGTAGCCGATGATGCCGAGAAAGTTGGTCGGCACCGCGGCGGAGCCGTTGACGACGACCTTCGAGCCGCCGCTGGCGGTATAGGTCGCGGTGACCGCGACGTTCTTGGCCTCCGGCCGGTTGAACATGGCGGTGAAGTAATTCAGCGCCTTGGTGTTGAGATCCCCGCTGCTCAGGCTCGAGGCATCGCGCGACAGCATCAGCGCGGTCGAGTCGAGCGCGGCCTGCAGCGCGGCCTTGACGCTGTTGGCGTGGCTGTAATCCACGGAAAAGCCCACGGTGCCGATGATCGGCAGCGTGGCGAGCGCGAAGGTAATGGCGACGTTGCCGCCGCGCTCACGGCTGAAAGCCGCAAGTCGGCGAACGAGCCTGCCGGTAAGGGTGTTCCAGATGTTTTTCATGACGGTCCACCGAGACGCTTTGAATTCGTCTGCCGTCATAAACGCTGCTGTTAAACCGCCCGTGTACGGATCGCCGGAAAAATGGGGGCGCGCGCTAAGCCTTGGCGCGGCCCGGGCGGCGCAACCGGAGGCCGATCAAGGGGTTGGCTGGTAAATTTCCCCTGCTTTCGACCGTGCGAATGCCGAATAGTTCTTAGGCGACGTCGTTAACGGCTGGTTGGCGCAATTGATGGCCGCCGGGGCACGAGGGCCTCGCCGCCGCGGTCTGCGCGGCGCCGGCGGCATTGCCCGGACGCCAGGCACCCGGCTGATTTGGCGTCTCGGGCCGCTTGTTAACGCGCGATCAGTGGCTATCTGTGCCCGGCGGGACCCCAAAACCGCGCGAAAAAGCCTCAGCCGGGCCGTCGAGAAAAGCAAAATCGCGACTTGGAAGAGCTTAGCCGGCGTCCCTATGATGGTGAATAAGCGCTTCGCGCGGGGGTGACGGCGGGCCCCTTGAGATGCAACGCTGGCCGCTACAGCCGCAACCCGTAACAGCCATTTTGGCGTCATGCTTGCTTTGCCTGGAATACGATCTGAACGACCATGAAGACGATTAAGACGCCTGCCTTCCTCTCTCGCCGGCCTGCCGCCGCGGCGGGGCACAGTGCAGATATGCAGCCGCGCTTGCCGGGTTACGGCCGCGTTCGCATGGCCGGAGACGACCGCAAGGGCAAGGCGCCGGCCGGCGGCGAGCCGAATGTCGCCGTCATCACCAAGACAAAGCCGCAAACCAAGCGGCCGAATCTCTATCGCGTGCTTATATTGAATGACGACTACACGCCGATGGAGTTCGTCGTGCATGTGCTGGAGCGGTTTTTCGCCAAGGATAACGATGCCGCGACCCGCATTATGTTGCATGTGCATCACCACGGCATGGGCGAATGCGGCGTATTTACCTACGAGGTCGCCGAGACCAAAGTGACGCAGGTGATGGACTTCGCGCGAAAACATCAGCATCCTTTGCAATGCGTGATGGAAAAAAAGTAGGATTCGGGGTGGGGGACGCTTTCGCCGAGACGCTTCAGAAACGCTTCGAAAAATCGGGACTGGAACACTGAATGCCGACATTCTCCCGCAGCCTGGAACAGTCGCTCCATCGCGCGCTCGCGCTCGCGAACGAGCGGCATCACGAATACGCCACGCTGGAGCATCTCCTGCTGGCGATGATCGATGATCAGGATGCCTCCGCGGTGATGCGGGCCTGCAATGTCGATCTGGAAAAGCTGCGGCGCAGTCTCGTCGCCTATCTCGAGTCGGAACTCGAAAACCTCATCACCGACGGCAGCGAAGACTCCAAGCCCACCGCCGGGTTCCAGCGCGTCATCCAGCGCGCCGTGATCCACGTGCAGTCATCCGGCCGCGAGGAAGTCACCGGCGCCAACGTGCTGGTGGCGATCTTCGCCGAGCGCGAAAGCCACGCCGCCTATTTCCTGCAAGAGCAGGACATGACGCGCTACGACGCGGTCAACTACATCAGCCACGGCATCGCCAAGCGTCCGGGTCTTGCCGAGCCGCGTCCGGTGCGCGGCGCCGATGAAGAGGCGGATGCCAAGGGCGGCAACAGCGACGAGCCCAAGAAGAAGGGCGATGCGCTCGAAGCGTACTGCGTCAACCTCAACAAGAAGGCCAAGGACGGCAAAATAGATCCGCTGATCGGCCGTGACTCGGAGATCAGCCGCACGATTCAGGTGCTCTGCCGCCGTTCCAAGAACAACCCGCTGTTCGTCGGCGAAGCCGGTGTCGGCAAGACCGCGATCGCCGAAGGTCTGGCGCGCCGCATCATCCACGGCGAAGTGCCGGATGTGCTCAAGGGCGCCACCGTGTTCGCGCTCGACATGGGCACGCTGCTCGCCGGTACGCGCTATCGCGGCGACTTCGAGGAACGTCTCAAGCAGGTGATCAAGGAGATCGAGGCCTATCCGGACGCGATCATGTTCATCGACGAGATCCACACCGTGATCGGCGCCGGCGCCACCTCCGGCGGCGCGATGGATGCGTCGAACCTGCTCAAGCCGGCTCTGTCGTCCGGCACGATCCGCTGCATCGGCTCGACCACCTATAAGGAGTACCGCCAGTACTTCGAAAAGGATCGCGCGCTGGTGCGCCGCTTCCAGAAGATCGACGTCAACGAGCCGTCGGTGCCGGATGCGATCGAGATCCTGAAAGGCCTCAAGCCGTATTTCGAGGACTATCACAAGCTCAAATACACCAACGACGCCATCAAGGCGGCGGTCGAGCTGTCGTCGCGCTACATCCACGACCGCAAACTGCCGGACAAGGCGATCGACGTGATCGATGAATCGGGCGCCGCGCAGATGCTGCTGCCGGAGAGCAAGCGCAAGAAGACCATCGGCGTGAAGGAGATCGAGACCACGATCTCGACGATGGCCCGCATACCTCCCAAAACAGTGTCGAAGGATGACGCCGAGGTGCTTCGCCATCTTGAGCAGACCCTCAAGACCGTCGTCTACGGCCAGAACAAGGCCATCGAGGCGCTGTCGGCCTCGATCAAGCTGGCGCGTGCGGGTCTGCGCGAACCGGAGAAGCCGATCGGCTGCTACCTGTTCTCGGGTCCCACCGGCGTCGGCAAGACCGAAGTCGCCAAGCAGCTTGCGCTGTCGCTCGGTGTTGAGCTCATCCGCTTCGATATGTCTGAATACATGGAGCGGCACACGATCTCGCGTCTGATCGGCGCGCCTCCGGGCTATGTCGGCTTCGACCAGGGCGGCTTGCTCACCGATGGCGTCGACCAGCATCCGCATTGCGTGCTGCTGCTCGACGAAATCGAGAAGGCGCATCCCGACCTGTTCAATGTGCTGTTGCAGGTCATGGACCACGGCAAGCTCACCGATCACAACGGCAAGCAGGTCGACTTCCGCAACGTGATCCTGATCATGACCACGAATGCGGGCGCCTCGGATATGGCCAAGGAAGCCTATGGCTTCACCCGCACCAAGCGCGAAGGCGACGACGTCGAAGCGCTCAACAAGCTGTTCGCGCCGGAATTCCGCAACCGTCTCGATGCCACCATCACCTTCGGCCATCTGCCGCAGGACGTGATCGCCCAGGTGGTCGAGAAATTCGTGCTGCAGTTAGAGGCTCAGCTCGGCGACCGCAACGTTACCATCGAGCTGTCGGAAGAAGCTTCGCGCTGGCTGATCGCCAATGGCTACGACGAACTCATGGGCGCCCGGCCGATGGCCCGCGTGATCCAGGAGCACATCAAGAAGCCGCTGGCCGACGAAGTGCTGTTCGGTCACCTGAAGGATGGCGGCCATGTCCGCGTGATCGTCGACAAGGACGAGAACGGCCGCGACAAGCTCGGCTTCCAGTTCCTCGACGGACCGATCACGCCGAAGCCGGAAAAGCTGCCGAAGGTGAAGCGGCGCGCTTCGCCGAAGCCGCGGTCGTCGAAGCCGAAAGGCGACGGCGGCAATAGCGGCGGCAAGCGCGGCTCGGTGCCGAAGGTGCCGCTGCTCAAGGCATAGTAGCGTCGCGATGCCATCAAGAAGGCCGGGCCTAAAGCCCGGCCTTTTCATTTTCCTGCCGGCAATTCGCAGGGCCAGCATGCGCCGGGCGAGGGGATGAGCGCGCAAAGCCGGTTGCGGCGGCGCGGCCCGTGTGAGACACGGGAACGCCAATGCCGGATCCAAGGACATTCCCTTCCTCGCGCGCCGCTTTCGCCGCCGCCATCAAAAGCGCGCTGACCTCGGTATTTTTTCCGGTGATGGCGGGCACCTATGTCGGCCTCGGCGCACTGGCGCATGATTTCGGTCTGTCGGCGTGGTGGCTGACGGCGTCGACCTTGTTCGTCTGGGCCGCGCCCGCGCAGGTGATCCTGATTTCCGGGATCGGCACTGGCGCGACTTTGTTCGAGGTGGGGCTTGCGGTCACCTTGAGCGGCATCCGGCTGTTTCCCATGGTGGTGGCGCTGCTGCCGCTGCTGCGGACGCGGATGACGCGCACCGCCGACCTCGTGCTGCCGGCGCATTTCACGTCGGTGAGTATGTGGATCGAGTCGCTGCGCCTGTTGCCGCAACTGGCGCCAGAACACCGCATCGCCTTCTGCAACGGCCTGTCGGTGACCTATATAGCCACGGCGGCGACCTTCGGCCTGGTGGGCTTCTACCTTGCCGCCGGGTTGCCGCCGTTGTTCGCCGCGGCGCTGTTGTTCATCACACCGATGTCGTTTCTGATTTCAACCGCACGCAGCGCCACCACCTTGCTTGATCGCGTGGCGCTCGGGCTGGGCCTGGTACTCGGAACGGCGTTTGCCGCACTGCACGTCGAACTCGATCTGATGTGGACCGGCCTCGGCGGCGGCACCATCGCCTATCTCGTGCATCGCTTTCGGAAGGCCGCGGCATGACGGCCGAGCTGTGGCCTTATTTCATTCTGGTCGTGGTCGGCTTCCTGCCGAACGAAGTCTGGCGCGCGCTCGGTTTGGTGATGGCGCGCGGGCTGAACGAGGAGTCCGAGATCGTTCAGTGGTCGCGCGCGGTGGCGACCGCGATCCTGGCCGGAGTCGTCGCCAAGCTGATCGTCTTTTCCAACGGCGCGCTCGCCAATATCCCGCTCGGCGTCCGCATGGGCGCGGTGGTGATCGGCTTTGCGGTCTTTCTGGCCGTGCGGCGGTCGGCGCTGGCGGGCGTTCTCGCCGGCGAGGCCGCGCTGCTCATCGGCGGTTACCTGTTCACGCCTTAACCGGCACGCCGGCGACGCTAGCAGTATCTTAAGCCCGGCGGCGTATTTCGGGCGGGAGCGGATCTTCCGCCAAGCCCGGGCCCGCGATGGTTGCCGCCAGCACACTCAAGGCGCTTGTCGTCCTTTTGCTTGTTTACGTCATGCTCCGCGCGGGCCGTGGCAGCGCACGGACGTTGCTGTCCGACATCGAAACGGCCATCGAGCGCCTGATCAATCCCGCCGGCAAGGCCGCGCGCTGCGATGGGCTGCGCGTGCTCGGCGCCATCGTCAGTCTTGGCGTCGTCTTCGCCGTCCTGATGGCGAAGTTCGACGGCGGTCTCGTGCTCAAATGGCCGTTCGACCAGCTCTGGCATCAGGCCTTCGTCGATTACGACGCGCTGTGGCGCACGCCCGTCCTCAGCATTCCGGGCAACGCGCTCTATCAATTCGACATACGGTCGCCGGTGACCTCGCGTCTGATGCCGGCGATCGGGTTGTCGGAGCTGTTTCCTTCGCCATGGCGGGTCACCGCGAGCTACAGCTTCCTGTTCGCGGGCATGGGGCTCTTGTTCTGGTGCATCGGCGCGACCTTCGGTTTGCGCTTGCTGCCGCGTGTGATCTTCGCGGGGCTGGTCGCGCTGATGGCCGTGATCCCGGTCGGCATCGACAAGATCATCTGGTTTTTCCCGGTGAACTTCTTCACCACGCAGTCGCTGCTCGCGACCTGGTGGGGCGAGGCGCCGATGCTGGCGCTCGCCACCATTCTGGCCTTTTACTGGATCGGCGACTTTGCCGGCCCGGTCAAAAATGTACTTGTCGCGCTGGTCTTCGCGTTCGGTTCGTGTCTCGCGGTGTTCGCCTATCCAGCGGGCGCGGTCTTTTTCGTCCCGATCATCGCGGTCTATTGCGCCGTCTTCCTGCTGACGAGCCGCGCGCGCAATGAGGCGATCTGGAAG
>JBAZSM010000131.1:0-6793 GCA_041662425.1 Pseudolabrys sp. | reverse complement strand
CAAGGTGCGCCACCCGATCAACACCAACGACTTCTCGTCGTTCCTGCTGCAGGCGCAGGCGTCGAAGGCCAAGGTGATCGGTCTCGCCAATGCCGGCGGCGACACCATCAACGCCATCAAGCAGGGTGCGGAATTCGGCATCGCGGCGGGCGGGCAGAAGTTTGCCGGTCTCCTCGTGTTCGCGCCGGATGTCGCCGCGCTCGGCCTGAAAACCGCGCAGGGTCTGACCTTCACCGAAACCTGGTACTGGGATCTCAATGACGGCACGCGCGCCTGGACCAAGCGTTGGGACAAGGAACGTAACTCGGCCGGCAAACTGCCGAGCATGAACATGGCCGGGGTCTATTCCGGCACGTTGCACTACCTCAAGGCCGTCGCCGCCATCGGCAGCGCTAAGGATGGCAAGGCGGTGGTCGCCGAAATGAAGAAGTTGCCCGCTGAGGACTCGATCTATGGCAAGAGCACCGTCCGCGTCGACGGCCGCGTCCTGCATCCGGCCTATCTGTTCGAAGTGAAGAAGCCGGAAGAATCGAAATATCCGGGCGATCTCTACAAGCTCAAGGCGACGATCCCGGCGGACGAGGCGTTCCGTCCGCTCAAGGATGGTAACTGCCCGCTGGCCAGCGGCTGATCCCTTCCGTCTCGACGGGGCATGCGAGAACGTCAGGGCTGTCCGCTTCTGAACTGAGTAAGCTGCGTATGGAAGTGTGCCAAACGGCACGTGAACTAAGGGAATGGAAATGAAACGGACTCTCGCCCTGGCGGCTCTCGCCGCCTCGCTCGCCTGCGGTACTGCGCAGGCGCAGCAAATCAACGTCAAGATCGGCGTGCTCACCGACATGTCGTCGCTGTACGCCGATCTTGCCGGTCCTGGTTCGGTCGAAGCGGCCAAGCTCGCCGTTGAAGACTTCGCCAAGATCAATCCGAATGTGAAGGTGGAAATCATCAGCGCCGACCATCAGAACAAGCCGGACATCGCCACCAATATCGCCAACGAGTGGTACGATCGCGACGGCGTCGACATGATCGTCGACGTGCCGAACTCGGGCGTGGCGCTGGCGATCAACGAAGTCGCGCGTGCCAAGGGCAAAGCGTTCATCGACTCCGGCGCGGCGTCGTCCGACCTGACCGGCCCGAAGTGCAACGCCACCACCGTGCACTGGACCTACGACACCTGGATGCTCGCCAACGGCACCGGCAAGGCGATCGTAAAGACCGGCGGCGACAGCTGGTTCTTCCTGACCGCGGACTATGCCTTCGGCCACGCCCTCGAGCGCGACACCGCCGCGGTCGTCACCGCGAATGGCGGCAAGGTGCTCGGCGCCGTGCGTCATCCGCTCAACTCGAGCGACTTCTCGTCGTTCCTGCTGCAGGCGCAGGCGTCGAAAGCCAAGGTCATCGGGTTGGCCAATGCCGGCGGCGATACCATCAACTCGATCAAGCAGGCGGCCGAATTTGGCATCGTGTCCGGCGGCCAGTCCCTGGCGGGTCTTCTGGTGTTCGCGAGCGACGTCAACGCGCTCGGTCTGCAGAGCGCGCAGGGCCTCGTCCTCACCAACACCTTCTACTGGGACGCCAATGACAATACGCGCGCCTGGACCAAGCGCTGGCAGCAGGCCCGTCCGGGCAAGGTGCCGACGATGGTGCAGGCCGGCGTCTATGCCGGCACGCTGCACTACCTGAAGGCCGTTGCCGCGCTCAAGAGCAAGGCCGACGGCAAGGCGGTGGTCGCCGAGATGAAGAAGCTGCCGACCGACGACGTGCTGTTCGGCAAGGGCTCGGTCCGCGCCGACGGCCGCACGATCCACCCGGCCTATCTGTACGAAGTGAAGAAGCCGTCGGAGTCGAAGGGCCCCGGCGATTTCTACAAGCTGCGGGCGACCATCCCGGCGGACGAGGCTTTCCGTCCGCTCAAGGACGGCGGCTGCCCGCTGGCGAATGGATGATGTTGTTTGTTTCCCACTCCCCGCATTTGCGGGGAGTGGGTGACTCAGAGCCGTAAGCACGTTTACGCGCGTCGTCGATGGGCTATGGCAAGGATGTCGGGCGAGGGGCCTTGCAAAAATTCCCCTCATCCGGCTCACTTCGTTCGCTGCCTTCGCCCCGTAAACGGGGAGGAGGAATAACGAGAGAGAAGTCATGGTGACGATTTTCGGCATCCCGTCGGCGGCCTTGTTCGGCCAGCTGTTGATCGGCCTGATCAACGGCTCGTTTTATGCATTGCTGAGCCTCGGCCTCGCCGTCATCTTCGGCATGCTCAACATCATCAATTTCGCCCACGGCGCGCAGTATATGCTCGGCGCCGTCGCGGCGTTTCTGCTGCTGCAATGGACCGGCATCGGCTACTGGCCGGCGCTCATCGTCGCGCCGTTGATTGTCGGCGCTTTCGGCATCGTCATCGAGCGGGCCTTCCTGCAATGGCTCTACAAGCTCGATCATCTCTACGGCCTGCTGCTCACTTTCGGTCTGGCGCTGATCGTCGAGGGCATCGCCCGCAACTTCCTCGGCTCCGCCGGGCTGCCTTACGCGCTGCCGGATTCTCTGCGCGGCGGGCAGAACCTCGGCTTCATGTTCCTGCCGAACTATCGTGCCTGGGTCATCGGCGTGTCGCTCGTCATCTGCTTCGGCACCTGGTTTGCGATCGAGCGCACGCGGCTCGGCGCCTACTTGCGCGCCGCAACGGAGAACCCGACTTTGGTGCGTGCCTTCGGCATCAACGTGCCGCTGATGATCACGCTGACCTACGGCTTCGGCGTCGCGCTCGCGGCCTTTGCCGGCGTCATGGCGGCGCCGATCTATAACGTGTCGCCGCAGATGGGCTCGGAGCTCATCATCGTCGTGTTCGCGGTGGTGGTGATCGGCGGCATGGGGTCGATCCTCGGCGCCATCCTCACCGGCTTCGGCCTCGGCGTCATTGAGGGGCTGACCAAGGTGTTTTTTCCGGAAGCTTCGAATACCGTGATCTTCGTCATCATGGCGATCGTGTTGCTGGTGCGGCCGGCCGGCCTGTTCGGGAGGAGGGCGTAATGGATACGATGTCGTCTCCCGCGGTGACGGGCGCGCATGCGCCGCCCTCGGCGGTGCGCCGCAATGGCGAGGCCATCGGCTTTGCCATCATGGTCGCGGCGCTCATCGTCGCGCCGTTCTTCACCTATCCGCTGTTCCTGATGCAGGCGATGTGCTTTGCGCTGTTTGCTTGCGCCTTCAATCTGCTGATCGGGTATGGCGGCCTCCTGAGTTTCGGCCATGCGCTGTATTTCGGCTGGGCGAGCTATATCGCGGCGCATGCCGCCAAGGTCTGGGGCCTGACGCCGGAACTGGCGATCCTGACCGGCACGGCGGCGGCGGCGATCCTCGGGCTGCTTGCCGGTTCGCTGGCGATCCGCCGGCAGGGCATCTACTTTGCGATGATCACGCTGGCGCTGTCGCAGATGATGTATTTCGTCGCGCTGCGCATGAAGTTCACCGGCGGCGAGGACGGCATCCAGGCAGTGCCGCGCGGCCACCTGTTCGGGCTGATCGACCTGCGCAACGACACGGCGATGTATGTCGTCGTGCTGGTGATTTTCCTCGGCTGCTTCCTGTTGATCTATCGCATCATCCATTCGCCGTTCGGCGAGGTGCTCAAGGCGATCCGCGAGAACGAACCACGCGCCATCTCGCTCGGCTACAAGACCGAGCGCTACAAGCTCATCGCCTTCGTGCTGTCGGCAACGCTGGCCGGTGTCGCCGGCTCGACCAAGGCGATCACGTTGCAGATCGCCTCGCTCACCGACGTCAACTGGCCGATGTCGGGCGAAGTCGTTCTGATGACGCTGGTCGGCGGCCTCGGCACCATTTTCGGGCCCGTGGTCGGCGCCTTCGTCATCCTGGCGATGCAGTTCAAACTGTCGGTGGTCGGCGAATGGGTGCTGGTCATCCAGGGCGTGATCTTCGTGGCCTGCGTGCTGCTGTTCCGCCGCGGCATCGTCGGCGAGGTCGCCGCGCTGTTTAAACGCTGAAATGCTGTTTAAACGCTGAAATAGCGTCCGGCGCCGCCGCCGGACGCTCCTGGCGGGCCCCCAATATTAAACAAACAGTTAACGGGCACGGCCGCTAGGCTATTTGAAACATTGGCGAATCAGCTTAAACACACAGTGTTATCCACATTGCGTGCGGGGTCGTCATTGTACGATTGTTCGTCGTTACCAGTCACGTAACGATCAGGGGGTAGACGATTCGGTGCTCGCCAATGCCTCCAGAGCAGTGGCTACCCATGCAGGTCTCGCCCGGCAGTCCGTCCCTCGAGAAGATCGCGCAGCGCTGGCACGATCTCGCCGAACAACGCCTAGCGTACTATACCGAGCTCTATCGAAGCGGCCGCTGGAAGCATTACTACACGCAGGAAGGCTTTGCCGTTCGTATGCTCGATGTCATCGAGGCCGCGAAGAAATGGCGTCAACTCTCCGGACGGCAGCCGCACCTGCCACTGCCGCCGTATTCCGCGCCGGCCCAGATACCCACCCAGGTATCGGCCGAAGCGACGGTCCGCTCGGCGGCCTGACCGCCCGCGCTCGCCCGATTGCCGGGCTTCTCGCTTTCCTCAGTCTGGCTTTGACGTCCGCCGCCTGGGCCCAGGGCGCTCCGAGTCCGGAAGACCTCAAGCGTGGCGAAGGCCTGCTGGCCAAGCATTGCGGCAGCTGCCACGCCGTCGGCAGGACCGGTGCCAGCCCGCGCCCCGATGCGCCGGCTTTCCGCATCCTGGGCCAGCGCTACCCCATCGATTCCCTGGAGGAATCCCTGGGCGAGGGCATCATGTCCGGCCATCCCGACATGCCTGAAATCAGTTTTGAGGCCGATGACGTCGGCGTCATCATTGACTATCTCAAGTCGATCCAGACGAAGCGCTGATCGTCAGGGCTTCACGCGCTTCGCCGTCACCTGCCGAATGTCACGCCCGCCGGCACATCCGCCGCCAACCTTCCCAGTGAGTTTTTCCCATGAGCAGTGCGCTTTTCTCGTCCTACCCGCTGGCCGGGCTGTCGCTCGCCAATCGTCTGGTGGTCGCGCCGATGTGCCAGTATTCCGCCAATGACGGTTCGGCCTCCGACTGGCACATGATGCATCTCGGCATGCTGGCCAATTCCGGCGCGGCGATGGTTGTCGTCGAGGCGACCCATGTCGAGCGCCATGGCCGCATCACGCATGGCTGCGTCGGGCTTTATTCGGATGCCAACGAACTGGCGCTCGGTCATGTCATCGCCGCCGCCAAGACCTACGGCGCGGCGAAGTTCGGCGTCCAGATCGCCCATGCCGGTCGCAAGGCCTCGTCGCAGCGTCCCTGGGAAGGCGGCGGCGCGCTTCAAGCCAACGAGGACCCCTGGCAGACCATCGGTCCGTCAGCGCTCCCCTATGGCGACGGCTGGCACGTGCCGCGCGAGGCGACCGAGGCCGACCTCAATCGCATCCGCCAGGCTTTCGTCAATTCCGCCAAGCGCGCGCTGCGCATCGGCTTCGACGAGATCGAATTGCACATGGCGCACGGCTACCTGATGCACGCTTTCATGTCGCCGGTATCGAACAAGCGCACCGATCAATATGGCGGCTCACTGGAAAACCGCCTGCGCTTTCCGCTGTCGGTCGCCAAGGCCGTCCGCGCTGTGGTGCCGAAGGACGTACCGCTCGGCGCCCGTATGACCGGCTCCGACTGGCGCGACGACGGCCTGACGCCGGACGATGGCGTCGCCATCGCCAAGGCTTTGAAGGCCGAGGGCATCGACTTCGTCTGCGTCTCGTCCGGCGGCATCACTGTCGATACGCGTAACCCGTCCGGCCGCGGTTACAACGTGCCGCTCGCCGAAAAGATCAAGAAGGAGAGCGGCATCGCTGTGCGTGCCGTTGGCCTCATCACGACGCCGGAGCAGGCCGAGGAGATCGTCGCCTCCGGCAAGGCCGACATGATCGCGGCCGCGCGCGCCTTCCTCGACGATCCGCATTTCGGCTGGCACGCGGCCAAGGCGCTCGCTGCCGAGGTGACCATCCCGCCGCAATATCTGCGCGCCGGCCCGAAGTTCTGGACGCCGGTGCGGGCCTAGCCCGCGAGCGCCGTCGTCACCGGCGGCGCAAAGCCGATGCGGCCGAAGCCCGGCAGCTTGAGCGCCGGGTAGCGCAGATCGACGCCGGCGACGAGGCCGAGCAGGTTGACCTCGACGCCCTCGACCCAGCCGGCCTTGAGGCCGGCCAGACCATAGGCGGACAGTTCGAAGCCGGTGCCGCTGTCGGTCCAGCCGGCATAGAAACCATCGCGAAAATCGCGGCCGACCGCGTTGGCCGGCAGCGCGACTTTGAGTTCCGGCACGGCGCGCAGCACCGCCGCGGTGAAGCTGTTGGAGTTCGGTCCGGGCCAGATCCGGTAATCGCCGGACTGCGCATAGGCATAGTCGCGAACGGCGGCGTCGACCTTCGGGATCAGCGCCTCGGCCTGCGCGCCGCTGACATCGGCGATCGCGACCGGCGGGTTGCCGTACCAGCGGCCGTCCGCCGGCCAGCCGTTCCTGCGCACGGGCGCGCCCCAGCCGACGACATCGTAGCGCGTCCAGCGCGCTTCGCCTTCGCGCTTGAACACGACCCAGCTATGGACCGAGAAAATGCCCTTCCAGGCGCCGGTCAAGCCGGTGAAGACGACGAGCCGTGCCGGGGCGTAATCCTTCGCCGCCGGCAGCGTGCCGGTCGACGACCAGTCGGCGTCGCGCCAGGAGCGTGGATCGCTGCCCGCGGCATAGAGCGCGGCGCGGGCGATGAGCGGGACCAGGAA
>JBAZSM010000130.1:0-6850 GCA_041662425.1 Pseudolabrys sp. | reverse complement strand
CATCAAGATCGCCGCCGGCGCCGGCGGGCCGCAATCGCCCGATCGTCCGATGCTCGATCTGCCCGCGGGCAAATACCCCTATTCGGTCAAGGTCGCGGGCCGCCCGGCGCGAAGCGATACGATCGAGGTGACCGCCGACGACGCCTGGGGCGTGATGATCGCGCCCGGCGGAGAGGTGATGTCGCTGCAGATTTACTGAAGCAAGGCGCGTCGGCGCGGCGGGAAGATTCCACCCTCTCGGGACCGGAAATCGCCTGCCGAATCGCGCTTTTGCGAAGCCTCCGAATCGGCTTCCGGCCGCCTTGAAAAACCTTCAAAAAATCCCATTTATTCAACAACTTGCCGATAGAGACTTTGCGCTAGGCGCAATGCCCCTTTCATGGCACAAATAGACTGATCAGCGCCCCTTTTGCGCCGCTGATTCGGGACATCCTCGAAGGCCTCACATGACAGAACCTGCCCGGCAAACCATCGCCGACACTGAGCATTCCATTCCTATCGAATACGGTGCGGAATCGATCCGGGTGTTGAAGGGCCTCGACGCCGTGCGCAAGCGGCCGGGCATGTATATCGGCGACACCGACGACGGCTCCGGCCTGCATCACATGGTCTATGAAGTCGTCGACAACGCGATCGACGAAGCGCTCGCCGGCCACGCCAGCGCGGTGGAAGTCGTGCTCAACGCCGACGGCTCGGTCACCGTGCGCGACGACGGTCGCGGCATTCCCGTCGACATCCACAAGGGCGAAGGCATTTCCGCCGCCGAGGTCATCATGACCCAGCTGCATGCCGGCGGAAAATTCGACCAGAACTCCTACAAGGTTTCCGGCGGCCTGCACGGCGTCGGCGTCTCCGTCGTCAACGCGCTGTCGGAGAAGCTGCAGCTGCGGGTCTGGCGCGACGGCAAGGAGCACTTCGTCGAATTCGCCCATGGCGACGTGGTGGCGCCGCTCGTGGTGGTCGGCGATGCCAATGGCAAGCGCGGCACCGAGGTAACTTTCCTCGCCTCGAAAGAGACATTCACCAACGTCGAATACGACTTCGCGACGCTGGAACATCGCCTGCGCGAGCTCGCCTTCCTGAATTCCGGCGTCAATATCCTGCTGTCCGACATGCGCCACGCGGTCGAGAAGCGCGAAGAGATGATGTACAAGGGCGGCGTGGTCGAGTTCGTGAAATATCTCGACCGCAACAAGAAGCCGATGGTGCCCTCGCCGATCATGATCAATGCCGAGCTCAACGGCATCGGCGTCGAGGCGGCCCTGTGGTGGAACGACAGCTATCATGAGAACGTGCTGTGCTTCACCAACAACATTCCGCAGCGCGACGGCGGCACCCATCTGGCCGGCTTTCGCGGCGCGCTGACGCGCCAGGTCAACGGCTATGCCGACGCCATCGCCAAGCGCGAAAAGATCGCGCTGACCGGCGACGACTGCCGCGAGGGCCTGACCGCGGTGCTCTCGGTGAAGGTGCCCGATCCGAAATTCTCCTCGCAGACCAAGGACAAGCTGGTGTCCTCGGAAGTGCGGCCGGTGGTCGAAAACGTCCTCAACGAGGCGCTGGCGGCGTGGTTCGAGGAACATCCCACGGAAGCCAAGATCATCGTCGGCAAGGTGGTGGAAGCCGCCACCGCCCGCGAGGCCGCGCGCAAGGCGCGCGAGCTGACGCGGCGCAAGGGCGCGCTCGACATGGCTTCGATGCCCAGCAAGCTCGCCGAGTGCCAGGAGCGCGATCCCGCAAAGTCCGAACTGTTCATCGTCGAGGGTGACTCGGCCGGCGGCAGCGCCAAGCAGGGCCGCAACCGCGAATTCCAGGCGGTGCTGCCGTTGCGCGGCAAGATCCTCAATGTCGAGCGCGCGCGGTTCGACAAGATGCTGGGATCCGAACAGATCGGCACCCTGATCACGGTGTTGGGCACCGGCATCGGCCGCGACGATTTCGATCTGTCAAAACTGCGCTATCACAAGATCATCCTGATGACCGACGCCGACGTCGACGGCGCCCATATCCGCACCCTGCTGCTGACGTTCTTCTTTCGTCAGATGCCGTCGCTGATCGAGAGCGGCTACCTCTATATCGCCCAGCCGCCGCTCTACAAGGTGACGCGCGGCAAGTCCGAGCAGTACCTCAAGGACGAGCGCGCGCTGGAAGATTATCTGATCGAGACCGGCCTCGACGATTGCGTTCTGAAGCTGTCGTCGGGCGAGGACCGCAAGGGCCGCGACCTGCAGGCATTGCTGGAGGACGCGCGCGTCATCCGCGGTATCCTCAACAACCTGCACAGCCGTTACAACCGCAGCGTTGTCGAACAGGCGGCGATCGCGGGCGTGCTCTCGCCCCATGTGATCGGTAATCTTGAAACCGCCAATGCCGCGGCGGACTACATCGCCAAGCGCCTCGATGCGCTGGCCGACGAGGTCGAGCGCGGCTGGGTCGGACGCTTCACCGAGGGCGAGGGCTATTTCTTCGAGCGCACCGTGCGCGGCGTCAAGGACGTCGCCATCATCGACGACGCGCTGCTCGGCTCTGCCGAGGCGCGCAAGCTGGACGAATATGCCGCGGCGCTGCAGGAAGCCTATCCGCGCAGCGCCGTGCTCCGCCGCAAGGACACCGAGACGCCGATCCACGGTCCGGTCAGCCTGTTCGAGGCGGTGACCGAGGCCGGCCGCAAGGGCGTCACCTATCAGCGCTACAAAGGCCTCGGCGAAATGAACCCGCAGCAATTGTGGGAGACCACGCTCGACGTCAACGCCCGCTCGCTGCTGCAGGTGAAGGTCAAGGAAGTCGATGCCGCCGACGATATCTTCACCAAGCTGATGGGCGACGTGGTCGAACCGCGCCGCGAGTTCATCCAGGACAACTCGCTCGACGCCAACGTAGACGTGTAAACGCGAAGGCGACCGCACACGCCCGGCTTCAGCCGCCATATCTTTCCGTTTTGATTGTCGCCGCGGGAATGCCGGCGGACAGAGCGCCGTCGCTTGCGGCGTTTACAAAAGAATTCGAGCCGCAAATGAAAACATGGGCGGGCAGCGACGGTAGCGGTCTGAGAACCTCCGATACCATCGGCGCATCGATCCTTCTGGCGAAATCGGCCTGCGACGAGGCCTCTCGTGTCAGGCTGAGAAAGAACCAGAACTGATCGATCTTGCGCGCAAGCCCGGTCAGTTCGTCATGGAACGCCGCCTCCGCCAGGCGGCGGGCCGAAAGCAGCAGCACCATCGGCACTGAAATCCCCGCGTCGCGAAGACAGCGGACCATGCTGACGAGCGGGACGACGCCGGAGCCGCCGCCGAGCAGCAGCAATGGTCCTCCATCCGCGCGTGACCAGACGAAATGACCGCCAAGCGGGCCGCGCAGTTCGATCTCGTCGCCGACGGCCAGAATGTCATGCAGGAACGGTGAGACTTCGCCGTCGTCCAGGCGTTCGACCGCGAGTTCGATGGTCCCGGCCGTTTCGGGAGACGACGCAATCGAATAGCTGCGAAGCGCCTGATACCCGTCGGGTGCCGTCAGCCGGATGTCGACATGCTGTCCTGCCGTGAAACGGAATGGACGCGACGGCGTCACAACCACGCTTTTGATGCGTGGGGTCAACTGGGTGATGCGGGCCACTCTTGCGGACTGCCATCGCACGGGAAGTTGGTTCATGCCTCAGTCGCCGGCGAACCGTTGCTCGCGCCAGGGATCGCCGTACATGTGATATCCGTGGGTTTCCCAGAACCCCGGCTCGTCGCGTTCCGTAAACTGAAGCCCGTTGATCCATTTGGCGGACTTCCAGAAATACAGATGAGGGACAAGAAGGCGGGCGGGGCCGCCATGATCGCGTTCGAGCGGCCGTCCCTCGTAGCGAACCGCAACCATCGCCTTTCCGGACAGATCCGCGAACGGGACGTTCGTCGAATAGTCATCGAACGAGTGCGCGAGCACGAATGCCGTCGGCGGCACGAGGTCGGCATCGGCCAGGATATCGTCGATCAGCACCCCTTCCCATGCCGTATCGAGTTTCGACCACGTGGTGACGCAATGAATATCGCGCGTCATTTTCGTGACAGGCAGCGCATTGAACTCGGCCCAGTTCCACGTTTTGACCGGCCGTGGCCCGACTTTCAGGGTGAATGTCCACTTCGCCGGCTCGACGTGAGGCGTCGGACCTGCGCTCAGCACAGGAAAGCCGTTCTCAAGATGCTGGCCGGGAGGTATCCGGTCCGCAAGCTCCGGGGGTTGCTTGCGTCCGCCAAATCCGCGCGTGATCGCCATGCTTATCTCCTGAATGCGGGTATCTCATATCATTCCACAAGGAAGAGGTTCTCGCTATCGACCCTAGCACACCGGCATCCGGAAGCTTGTCCGAATGCATGGCGAAATGGCAGGACACCCCGCGCAAAACACGATGTGGTGCGGTGCTGCGCCGGTCATGATTTGGCCAGCCGATGTGCTAAGACGGCGCGCATGACAGTCATCGACAAGCTGGAACCGGTGCACGGCGGGATCGCCGCCCCCGCCCGCAATCCGGCAACGGCCGAGTTCATCGAAACGCTCAGGCTGGCGTTGCCCATTGCGCTGACGCAGCTTGGGCAGATCGCCATGATGACGACCGATCTCGCGCTGATCGGCCGGCTCGGCGACAACGCGGTCGCGGCCGCATCGCTGGCGCACACGGTGTTCTTCGTCGCCTTCGTGATCGGCATGGGACTGGTGTCCGCCGTCGCCCCGCTCGCTGCGCAGGCATTCGGCGCGCGCCAGCCGCGCACCGTTCGCCGCGCGCTGCGCGTCGGTCTCTGGGCCGCGCTGATGCTCTGCGTACCCATGAGCCTCCTGCCGCTGTTCGGCGAGCAGATCTTGCTGGCGCTCGGGCAAGCGCCGGACAATGCGCGTCTCGCACAGCACTATCTGCTGGGCTTGACGCCCGGCATGGCGCCGGCGCTGTGTTTCATGGCGATCCGCAACTTCATGGGCGCGGTGAATCGCCCCGAGCCCGGTTTGTGGATCACACTCGCGGCCATTCCAGCGAACGCCGTGCTGGGCTACGCGCTGATCCATGGCCACTGGGGCATGCCGAAGCTTGAGTTGCTGGGCGCGGGCGTCGCCACCACCACGGTGAACTTCGGCATGTGCGCGGCGGCGCTGTGGTTCGCCATCCGTCAGCGCCCGTTCAAGAAGTTTCAGGTGCTCGAACGCTTCTGGCTGATCGACTGGCCGCTGATGCGGCAGCTCGTTGTGATCGGCGGGCCGATCGCGATGTCGTTCCTGCTCGAATACGGGCTGTTCTCCGCCGCCGGACTGCTGATGGGCGTGATCAGCACCACCGCGCTGGCCGCGCACCAGATCGCGCTGCAGATTGCGGCCATCCTGTTCATGGTGCCGTTCGGCATCGGCATGGCCGCCACCGTGCGCGTCGGGCAGGCCCTCGGGCGCGGCGACACAACCGGAATCAGGCGCGCCGGCGTGGTGGCGACGATCCTCGGCATCGTGTTCATGACCGTGATGACCCTCGTCGTCATTCTCGGACGATTTGAAGTCGCGGGATTTTTCTTCGGCGAAACGCGGCAAGGCATGGCCGCTGTCGAACTTGCCGCCATGCTGATGATGGTGGGCGCGACCTTCTTCATCGCCGACGGCATCCAGACGGTTGCAGCCGGCGCACTCAGGGGTCTGAGCGACACGCGCATCCCGCTGCTGCTCGCAGCCATCAGCTATTGGGTGATCGGTTTCCCTGCGGCCTATGGGCTGGCGTTCTGGACCGGCCTCGGCGCCGTCGGCGTCTGGATCGGCCTGTCCATCGGCACCGGGATTTATGCCGTGCTGCTGATGCTGCGCTTCCGCGCCCTGACGCGGCGGCTGGAGTTCGCAGCATGACGGTCCAGGCTCTCGTCACCGACGCCTCGGTCAGACGACTTCTCCCCGGCGCGCAGTTCGCCGATACGTTTCGTGTCGCGACAAATGGCGCTTCTCTCAACGCGCGGCAGGCGGCGGAGCGAATGCTGGGCCGCCAACCGCGCTGGATCGCCGCGCTGATGAGGCTGCGCAATGCGATTGTCACTCCGCTCGGCCTCAAGACACCCTCCCACGCGAGACCAATGACCGTGGATTCCATCGGCGCGTTTCCGGTCATCACCGAAACGCCTGAGCGCATTGTCGCCGGCTTCGACGACAAGCATCTCGACTTCCGCGTGGTCGTGGATGTGTCCGGCAGCCCGCCTGGCCAGGTGACCGCGACCACGCTGGTCAAGACCCACAACCTGCTTGGCCGCGCCTATCTCGCCACCATCATGCCGTTTCACCGCGTGATCGTCCCGGCCATGCTGCGGCAGATTTGATCCATGCGCCCGGCTGGCTTGAACGACGTGCGGGAGCCGCGTAGCTTTCCGTTCGATCTCGGGAGACGGAACAACAATGGCGAATGAAACCGCAACGCTGGCCGCTTACGTCGCCAACCTCAAATACGAGGATATTCCGGCGGAAGTGCTGGAACGCGCCAAGGCGTTGACACTTGATTTTCTCGGCAGCGCCGTGCGTGCGCGCAGCGAAGCGGAATCGACGCCGTCGCTGCTGGCGATGCTTGCGACCCTCGGTCTTGACGGCGAAGGCAAAGCAACGGTCTGCGGCGACGCCCGGACCTACACACCGGCCATCGCGGCACTGCTCAATGGCGCACTCGGTCATTCGCTCGATTTCGACGACACCCATGCGGACTCGTCGCTGCATCCCAGCGCACCCGTCGTCCCGGCGGCATTTGCCGTCGGCGAAATCACCGGCGCCAGCGGCCGTGACGTGCTGACCGCCATCGTCGCGGGCTATGAGGTCTGCTGCCGCCTCGGCAACGCGCTCGATCCGACGTCCCATTACG
>JBAZSM010000129.1:0-6851 GCA_041662425.1 Pseudolabrys sp. | reverse complement strand
ACAATTACTCTGACATCATCATCCTGATGTCGGACGGCCTGAACACCCAGGACCGCTGGTACGGCAATGGCTCGAACACCAGCACGTCGGTCGACAATCGCATGTACCAGACCGGGAACGGCACCGGCACCTGCGCCAACATCAAGAGTTCGGGCGTCGTCATCTACTCGGTCCAGGTCAACACCAGTGGCGACCCGACCTCGGCGATCATGCAGAACTGCGCCGGCTCGAAGGACAAAATGGTCGACGCGTCGAAGTTCTTCATGGTGACGAGCGCCAGCGGCATCGGCACCGTGTTCAACCAGATCGGCACCAGCCTGACGCAGTTGCGCGTCGCCAAATAAAACACCGCCGGTCCGGCTAAGGCCGGCCAAAAAGCCAATACCAAAACGAAAAAAAAGCCCGGCGCAACTGCCGGGCCAATTCGTTTCTACTCTACTCTTCCGTTTCGTCTTCTACGCCGACGTTACGGTACGCATACGCTACACAAAAGCGGCGCGGCTTCGTAGTTGGCCTTCTTACTTGGCCTTGGCCATCATGCTTTCAAACGGCTTGTAGCTTTCCTTGGCGAGCGCGCTGTACATCTCACCCAGCTTGCTGGATTCGGCGACGAGGCCTTCGTAAGCGGCCTTGGCGTATTCCGTCTGCAATTCGATCGCCTTCTCCAGCGACTTCACGCCGAACAGCTTCTCGATCATGGCGGTGCCTTCCTCGAACGACTTCTTCGAGTAGTCCGCGATCTCGGTCGCGATAGCCTGGGCGCTCTTCGACACGGTGCCCATCGACTTCATGGCGAGATCGATATTTTCTTTGCTCGCCGCCTGCATTTCTTCAAAATTCTTGACCATCGTAAGTCCCTTCCCGGCCGCCGGAGCGGCGTTTTGTGCTCAATGACCCGGCCCGGTTCGACCGGGCTTAAACGAAATTTATAGTGCGCTGCACAATAAAGTCAAGCAAGCTATGTTGCAATGCAAAATTTACCACAAAATCAGTGGCATAGGTTAGGCTTTTGGTAACTCTGTTTGCCTAGCGTCGGCAATTCCGGCGCGCGGAAGCGCTATAAATTTGTCTAGAAGTCGATGTAAGGCGGATCGTGTTTCTAAGGGGTTTGGGAGGCCGAATGGCGCCGCGAGACAGCCATAACCGACGCATTGTCCGTTTGGGCTCGCTCACGCTCGCCGTCGTGATCGCCCTCACGGCCATCAGCGGCAGCGCCGACGCCCGGTCGCGCCGCAAATCGCATCATCGTCCCGCCGCCGCGAACGCCTACAGCCCGCCGACCGCATCCATCGTCGTCGACGGGAACTCCGGCGCCGTTCTGCAGGCCAGCAATGCCGACGCCGCGCGCCATCCCGCGTCGCTGACCAAGATGATGACGCTCTATCTGCTGTTCGAGCGTCTGGAGTCCGGCAAGGTCAAACTGAACAGCGACATGCCGGTGTCGGCTCACGCCGCCGCGCAGGCGCCGTCGAAGCTCGGCCTCAAGCCGGGCGAATCCATCAAGGTTGAAACCGCTATCAAGGCGATCGTCACCAAATCCGCCAACGACGTCGCCGTGATCATCGGCGAGTATCTCGGCGGTGACGAGCCGAGCTTCGCCCGCATGATGACCGCCAAGGCGCGCTCGCTCGGCATGATGCGCACGACCTATCGCAACGCGTCCGGTCTGCCGGATGACGACCAGGTCACCACCGCGCGCGATCAGGCCCTGCTCGGGCGCGCGCTGCAGGACCGGTTCCCGAACTATTTCGGCTATTTCAATACACGCGCCTTCACCTTCAACGGCCGCACCGTGCGCGGACACAATCGCCTGCTCGGCAGCGTCGATGGCGTCGACGGCATCAAGACCGGCTACATCCGCGCCTCCGGCTTCAACATCGTCACCTCGGTGAACCGCAACAAGCGCCACATCGTCGCCGTCGTGTTCGGCGGCCGCACGGCGCGCGCGCGCGATGCGCTGGTTCGCTCGCTCATCGACGACACCATCCGGCAAGCATCCCTGCGGCGCACCGCGCCGCCGGTTGCCGAAGGCACCGCCGTCGCGGAGAACAAACTGCCGGCGAAACCGCAGGCGCCGATGCCGGATCCGCGCGACCAGAAAGTCGCTTCGGCCGACGGCCCCGAACCGGGCTCGACCGACCCGATCAAACCGAACGCCGTCAAGACCATGCTGGTGCGCCCCGGCACGACGCACATGGCCGCCTTGTCCGAATTGCCGTCGAACAGCCGCAAGCTGATGCCGCCATCGCCGCAGGGCGCCAGGATCAACACCATCGCAACCGTGAAGAGCGACCTGCCGCCGCCCCCTCCGGGCGCCGCGCCGGGTGTGCTTGGCGTGCTGCCGGCGAGCGGCGCGAAATTGGCGTCGAATGCCGCCATCGTGCCGGTGCCTGCGCCCTCACCCGCGCCGGAGCCGGCGGGTTCCGCGAGCAAGACACGCAGCGGCTGGATGATCCAGGTTGGCGCTTTCCCGGAAGAGAAAGCGGCGATGGAGCGGCTCACCGCGGCCCAGACCAAAGCCAAGCAGCAGCTTGGCGAGGCGGCGCCTTTCACCGAGAAGGTCGCCAAGGGCGAGCGGTCGCTGTTCCGGGCGCGCTTTGCCGGCCTCGACAAACCTCAGGCGGAAGCCGCGTGCAAAAATCTTAAGCGCAGCGAAATACCCTGCATGCTTGTGAAGAACTGACGCAGCTCCGCGCTGAGCGGGACTGCGCTACGATCAAGATCAAGCCCGATCCGGTAATGTGACGGGCGCAAAACAAAAAACGTGCGGCGGCCGCAAGGTCGATCGGCACGAGATGACTAGGAAGCATCGGACGACAGGAGCCGCTGGTGGTGTTGCGTGTGGAGAGCATCAGCGATGTCGGCGAAGCAGCGTTTCCTTGGCCTCGTTAATCCGGGCCGCGAGATACGTCGATCCCCCTTGGTCGGGATGGAATTTCTTCATCAGCGCGCGATGCGCGCGGGTGATATCGCGTTCGCTCGCGCCGGCCTCCAGGCCAAGGACCTGATAGGCCTCCTCGTTCGACATTTTGCCGCCGCCCGGCGCAGCGCGCCCCGCTGCCGTGTCACCTTGCGCGTGTTCACGCCAGCCGGCATCCCGGCGGTCAAGATACGGCATCAGTAGCGCGCGCGATTCATCGTCGGCCTCGCCCAGCAACGCGACCAGCGTGGCGACATCGAGAGCATCGAGCGACCGTCCGGCAAAGCGGCCGGCCAGCACTTCGCCGCTCATCGCGCCGCTGTCGTGATCGAGCGTCATCTCGATCAACGCGGTGCGCACCCGCGACACCTGCCCGCCCGATTTCCGCGTCCGCGACCCAAAGCCGGCGGGGCCGAAGGGCAGCCAGCCGAGCAGCCCGAGCCCGAAGGCGCCGAGCGGGATCGCGACATAGATCTCGCCGCGCAGCCCGAGAAACGCCGCAAGGCCGATGGCGATGATGCCGCCGGCGGCCTTGAGGACACGGGCGCCGACCTTGGGATCGATCCGCGAAATCACGCCGAGCACCCAAATCGCGCCGACGAGGATCAAGACTCCGAAAATAAGTGTCGGCATCGGTCAGCCGCGCAACTGGGTGAGCAGCAGGCGCGCGCCGCCCGAATGCCGCGCCGAAAGATCGGCCAGCGCCTTCATGCCGCCGGCCGCGTAAGCGGCGACCGCGCGCAACAGTTCGGCCAGCTGATGCGCCGCGCCGGTATCGAAGCGGCAATAGGCGCCGCGCGACAGCCGGGCGATTTCGCGATAGGCGCTTTCGGCAACCGGATCGTTGCCCTCCTGAAACATGAAGACCGGCACGCCGAGCAGGCCGAGTTCGCCGGCCGCGGCGGCGAGATCGTCGATCGGTTCTTCCATGGCGTCGCCGACATAGACCAGCGCCTGCACCGCCTGCTCCTTGTGTTCCTTGCGCGCGTGGCTCAGCACCTTGCCGATCTGGGTGTGGCCGCCGCGGCAATCGATGCGCGCCATGAGATCGGCGAGCTTCTCGGCATTGGCGACCCATGACGAGGCGCGGCATTCGCCCATGCCGCGGAAATAAACGAGCTGGATATCGAGGCCGCCGACGCTGCCCGCCTCGCGGAACATGTCGGCCTGCAGCTTCACCGCGGTGTCCCAGGTCGGCTGGCGGCTCATGGTGGCGTCGAGCGCGAAAACCAGCCGGCCGCGCTTGCCGGCGGTGGCGGCGGGGCCGAGCGATTTCACCTTGTTGAGGAAGGCATCGATGTCGGCGCGCGAGGAGCTCGCGGGTGCCTGCTCTGTGCCTTTACGGGTCGGCGTGGTCATGGGTTGGAGTCTACACTGAATTGCGCGTGATTGAGACAAGACCTAATCACGGCAAATGCCCCGCGAAAGCGGGCTCGGTGCGACAATTTGCGGAGGCCGATTACGCCAAAAGGTCGTGGACCTGGAGCGGCTGATCCATGACCGAGTACCACTCGGCGCGGGCGGCGGCGCGGCGGCGGCCGTTTTCCGACATCGGCAGGCGCAGAGCGTTGAGCAGGCCGATCACCTCCTCACGCGCGGTGAGGTGCGACATGTTCGGGCGGATGCCGAGGGTCTGCTCGTCGAGATCGTCGAACGCGGTCAGGCCGCGCGGGAAGAATTCGCGATAAACCACGCGCTCGGCAAAACCGTCGACGCACCGGAAGCCCATGCGCTTGGCGAGTTCCTGGATGCCCTCGCCGACCAGCTTCTTGTTGCGCGAGCCGAGCGCCGACAGCCGGTTGCGCACCACGATCCAGTCGGTCAGCTTGCCGTCGACCAGACGGCGCTGGCGGCGCGCTTCGCGCACCATCTCGGCATAATGGCTTTCGCCGGTGACGGCGAAATTGGTCTGGTCGATCTTGGCCAGCACGTCGAAGTCGACGAAGCTGTCGTTGAGCGGCGTCACCAGCGTATCGGCCATCGAGTGCGCCAGACGCATCAAATAGGTGTCGTTGCCGGGCGTGTCGATGACGACGACGTCATGGGTATGCTCGATCGCGGCGATGGCGCGCGAGAAGCCGGCGAACTCGGCCGCTTCATTGGCTTCGACCGAATTTGAGTCAGCGCGCGGCACGCAATAATGCGTCGGCAGCTCGAGCCTGATGCGGGCGCGCTCGCCCCAGCTCCGGCGGTTCTGGATATAGTGCGTGAAGCTCTGCTGGCGGGAGTCGAGATCGATCGTGGCGACGCGCTGGCCGGCCTTCATCAGCGCGACCGCGATGTGCAAGGCCGTCGTCGATTTTCCGGAGCCGCCCTTCTCGTTGCCGAGAACGACGACATGCGCGGATTGCCGGTTTGGCTGGATCGGTTGGACCAACATGATGCGTCCCTTAATGCGGCGATTGTCGTTGAAACAGCGGTCTTTCGTCAAGTTTGTCGCGGTTTAACCATTAACCCGGGGCATTTCGTTCACCATGAACGAGCCGTTTTAACGGCGATTGACGACAATCCGCCGACAAGGCCATAACCCGCCGGCCGCCGGGAACTTCAAGCATGGCTTCCAGACCTCAGATCCTCCGCACCGTCGCCTCGCTGCGCCGTGGGCTCGCCCCCTGGCGCAAGGCCGGGCAGCCGATCGCCCTGGTGCCGACCATGGGCGCGCTGCACGAGGGCCACCTCAAGCTGGTCCGCGAGGCGCGCAAGCGGGCGCGCCGCGTGGTGGTGTCGATCTTCGTCAACCCGACCCAGTTCGCGCCGACCGAGGATTTCGGCAGTTATCCGCGCACCTTCGAGGCCGACCTGAACGCGCTCGCCGCGCTGAAGGTCGATGCGGTCTGGGCGCCGACGGCCGCGGTCATGTATCCGGAAGGCTTTGCCACCCGCGTCGCGCCGGAAGGCGCCGCGCTCGCCGGGCTCGAGGACAAGTTCCGCCCGCACTTTTTCGGCGGCGTCGCGACGGTGGTCTCCAAGCTGTTCACGCAGGTGCAGCCGGACTTCGCCATGTTCGGGCAGAAGGACTACCAGCAGCTCCGCGTCGTGACGCAGATGGCCCGGGATCTCGATCTCGCGGTCAAGGTCGTCGGCATGCCGACGGTCCGCGAGAAGGACGGCCTCGCGATGTCGTCGCGCAACGTCTACCTGTCGGACGCCGAACGTGCCGTGGCGCCGACCTTGTACCGTGTGCTCAAGGCGAGCGCGCAGCGCATCAAGCGCGGCGAGCCCATCGAGATGGTGATGGAGGAAGGCGCGGCCGAGATCGGCCATGCCGGCTTTGCCGTCGACTATCTCGCTGCCCGTCATGCGCTGAACCTCAAGCCGATCGCTTCGTTCAAGGAAGGCCCGATCCGGCTTCTGGTCGCGGCCAAGATCGGCAAGACGCGGCTGATCGATAATATCGGGGTGTGAGCCCTCACGCGTGCTGGCGATCGTTTCATTCGCGCCCGGAATGACGGCGTGATTCATCGCCCGTGTTGTTTGCGGCCCCGGGCGAGCCGTCGTCCATATTGGCCTTCCTTCTCGGCCCCCGAATAACGAGGGCGCGCGGAACGCCGGGGCCACAACAGCCCCGCAGCCTCGTGAGATGTGTTTGAGTGTGTTCTCACGAGCATAGTCACCACGGAATTGCCGGTTCCCCGGCGTCCCGCACGCGGTGTTTCTTAGGTTTGCTCCGCACGGCCCCCCGGTGGACTGTCATTTCAGGCGGCCCATCTTGGCGACCGGCACGCCTAACCACCGCTTTGGGCCCTCGATGCCTTGGACATCCTGTGACGGGATGTTTTTCTCGGCATCGCCACGGGGCCCCTGCGAGCCACGAAGCGGGTGACTCGGGACCGTGCGGCTTGGACCGCCGATGGGTTTGTTGCGCCGAATCTCCGACACCCCCACCGGCCACCGCTCCCCGCCCCAGCATCTGACGACGCTGATCAAACGC
>JBAZSM010000128.1:0-7384 GCA_041662425.1 Pseudolabrys sp. | reverse complement strand
CTCGTAGCCTTTCGGCGCCAGGCGGATGAAGCCATCGATCTGCGCCAGCCGTGCCGCCTCTTCGACCTCGGTATCGGTCGCTTCCCAACGGCCGTAGCGGATGTTGTATCGGATGGTGTCGTTGAACAGCACGGTATCCTGCGGCACCATGCCGATGGCCTCGCGCAGCGATTTCTGCGTCACCCTGGCGATGTCCTGGCCATCGATGGTGATGCGGCCGCCCGACAGATCGTAGAAGCGGAACAGCAGCCGGGAGATGGTCGATTTGCCGGCGCCGGACGGGCCGACAACGGCGACGGTCGTGCCAGCCGGCACGTCAAAGCTGATGCCCTTGAGGATCGGCCGCGCGGCTTCATAGGAGAACGCGACGTTCTCGAAGCGGACCGCGCCGCTTGCGATCTTGAGCGGCGGCGCGTTCGGAACGTCCCTGATCTCCGGCGCGCGCGACAGGATCGAGAACATCAGCTCGATGTCGATGATCGCCTGCTTGATCTCGCGATACACCATGCCCATGAAATTGAGCGGCTGGTAGAGCTGGATCATCATGGCGTTGATCAGCACGAAATCGCCGACCGTCTTGGTGCCGGCGCGGATCTCGAAGGCGCACAGCACCATCGCGACGGCCAGGCCGATGGTGAAAATAACCGCCTGCCCGGTATTGAGCACGGCGAGCGAGGTATAGGCGCTGGTCGAGGCCTTCTCGTAGCGCGCCATGGCGCGGTCGTAGCGCTCGGCCTCGCGCTCCTCGGCGCTGAAATATTTCACCGTTTCGTAATTGAGCAGCGAGTCGATCGCCTTGATGTTGGCGTCGGTATCGCTGTCGTTCATCCTGCGACGGATATTGATACGCCATTCGGTCGCGTAATAGGTGTAGACGAGATAGCAGGCGACGGTGCCGACAATGACGGCGACGTAGCGCCAGTCGAACTGCCACATCAACACGGCGCAGATCAGCGACAACTCGACGATGGTCGGCGCCAGTTGCAGGATCACCATGCGCACGATGGTCTCGATGCCGTTGCGGCCGCGCTCGAGAACGCGCGTCAGGCCGCCGGTCTTGCGTTCCAGGTGAAAGCGCAGCGACAATTCGTGCATGTGCACGAAAGTGCGGAAGGCGAGCCGCCGAACCGCATGCATCGCGACCTTGGCGAAGACGCCGTCGCGCAGTTGCGTCGTCACCGCCATGACGATGCGCATGACGCCATAGGCCAGCGTCATCGCGACCGGCGCCGCGACCACCCAGACCAGCCAGTCATTGGCGCCGACCGGAGCGCTGCCCTTCCCGGCGAGCGCGTCGGTCGCCCATTTGAAGGTGAAGGGCGTGACCACCGTCGCCAACTTGGCGATCAACAGCAGCACGGTCGCCGCCAGCACCCGCATTTTCAGGTCGTGCCGGTCCGACGGCCAGATATAGGGCCACAGGTGGACGATGGTCGAAATCAGCGCGCCGCGGTCGGCGGACACGGTGGGCTGGGGATCGGCGGGGCGGTCGGGCGGCGTCATTCGGTTTCCGGGGTCAGACGACTTTCATATAGGTCTAAACTGCCCGGCAATCACCCTTTCTCCCTGTATTTCCTACCGGTTTTTCGGCGCCATCTTGACGATCCGGAGGCCGCGATGCACATGCAGGGCATGACCTCGACCGAAAATACCGCCTCCATCGGCAGAATTTGCGTCTATTGCGGCTCCGGGCCGGGCACCGACCCGGCTTTCATCGAGGCCGCGACCGCGCTCGGCACCGCCATGGCCAAGGCCGGTATCGGGCTGGTCTATGGCGGCGGCGGCGAAGGCATGATGGGGGCCGTCGCCCGGGCGGTAATCATGACCGGTGGTCATGTTACCGGCATCATCCCCGAGTTCCTCATCGGCCGCGAGCACGCTTTGACCGGCAAACACCAACTCATCGTCACCAAGGACATGCACGAGCGCAAACGCAAGATGTTCGAGATGGCGGATGCCTTCGTCGCCATGCCGGGCGGCGTCGGCACGCTCGAGGAGATCGTCGAGCAGATGACCTGGGCCCAGCTCGGGCGTCACAAGAAGCCGATCCTGCTCGCCAACATCAAAGGGTTCTGGCAGCCGCTCTCCGCCCTGCTCGATCACATGAAGTCTCTGGCCTTCATCCGCAACGGCCTCGATTTCGAACTGCTGGTCGCCGACAAGGTCGGCGACATCCTGCCGATGCTGCGCCAGGCGGCCGAGGGCGTGCCAGAAACGGCTAAGGACATGCCAGCCTCCGTCGCCGAGAAACTCTGACTAGATCGTCGCGACGAAGGTCACCGCTTCGATGCGGTTGCCGTCGGGGTCGCGGATGAAGGCGGCGTAATAGCCACCCGCGCCGTCATGATGCCGAAGGCCCGGCGCGCCGTCGCTGACACCGCCCGCCGTCAGCGCGGCCGCGTGAAAGGCGTCGACTTCGCCGCTCGAGCGTGCACGGAAACAGACATGCGCGCCGCTGCCGGCAGCGACCGGCGGCATGTCGGGACGTAGGTTGATCCAGAACTCGGAATATTTCTTGCCGAAGCCGATGGTGGCCGCACGCACGTCCAGTTTCGTCACGCCGATGGCGCCGAGCACGGCTTCGTAGAACCGCGCCGCGGCGTCGAGATCGTGGACCGGAACGGAGACGTGGTCGATCATGCTCCCTCAATGTCTCTCGCCGCCGGTGCGGAGAGGATCAGGCCGGCGCGCCGGACTTGACCAGCTTGTAGACGATGGAATCCATCAGCGCCTGGAACGAGGCATCGATGATATTCGGCGACACGCCGATGGTGGTCCAGCGCTCGCCCTGCTCGTCCTCGCTCTCGATGAGCACCCGAGTTACGGCCTCAGTGCCGCCATTGAGGATACGGACGCGATAATCGGTCAGCTTCAGGCCCTTGATGTAATCCTGGTACTTGCCGAGGTCCTTGCGCAAGGCATGGTCGAGCGCGTTAACGGGGCCGTTGCCTTCCGCCGCCGAGATCAGGCTCTCATTGCCGACCTTCACCTTGACCACCGCCATGGTGACCGTAACGCGCTGGCCGATCGCATTGTCACGCTGCTCGACATTCACATCGAATTGCGACACGTCGAAATACTCCGGCACCGTGCCGAGCGTGCGGCGCGCCAACAACTCAAACGAAGCATCCGCCGCCTCGTAAGCATAGCCGATCGCTTCGCGTTCCTTGACGATGTCGAGCAGCCGGCCGATGCGGCGGTCGTCCTTGTCGATCTTGATGCCGATGCGGTCGAGCTCGGCCAGCACGTTCGAGCGGCCGGCCTGGTCGGACACTAGCACCTTGCGCTTGTTGCCGACGGTGTCGGGCTTCACGTGCTCGTAGGTCTCCGGCTCTTTCAGGATCGCCGAAGCGTGGATGCCGGCTTTGGTCGCGAAAGCATTCTCGCCGACATAGGGCGAATAGCGGTTCGATGGCCGGTTGAGGCGCTCGTCGAGCGCGCGCGACACCGCCGTGAGCTTTTTCAGCGCCGCGTCGGTTACGCCGATATCAAAGCGATCGGCAAATTCCGGCTTCAGTTTCAGCGTCGGGATGATCGACACCAGATTGGCATTACCGCAACGCTCACCGAGACCGTTGAGCGTGCCTTGGATCTGACGGGCGCCAGCGCGCACCGCGGCAAATGAATTGGCCACTGCCTGCTCGGTGTCGTTATGCGCGTGAACACCGATGTGATCGCCTGGGATCACCTTGACCACGTCGCCGACGATCTTCTCGACCTCGTGCGGCAGCGTGCCGCCATTGGTATCGCACAGCACCACCCAGCGCGCGCCCTCGTCATAGGCGGCCCTGGCGCAAGCGAGTGCGAATGCCGGATTGGCCTTGTAGCCGTCGAAGAAATGCTCGCAGTCGAGCAGCACCTCACGGCCTTTTTCCTTCGCCGCTTTCACGCTGTCGCGAATGGAGGCGATGTTCTCGTCCAACGTCGTCTCGAGAGCGACCTTGACGTGATAGTCCCAGCTCTTGGCGACGAAGCAGATCGCATCCGCCTTGGCGTCCAGCAGCGCGGCGACCCCGGGATCATTCGACACCGAACGCCCCGAACGCCGCGTCATGCCGAAGGCCGTGAAGGCCGCCTTGAGCTTGTGATCGGTGGCGAACAATTCCGTGTCGGTTGCGTTGGCGCCTGGATAGCCGCCTTCGACGTAATCGATGCCGAGGCCATCGAGCATCTCTGCAATCGCAATCTTGTCCGCGAGTGTGAAGTCGACGCCATTGGTCTGTGCGCCGTCACGCAAAGTCGTGTCGAACAGATAAAGCCGCTCGCGGGACATGATACGCCTCACCAGAGATAATAGTTCGCCGCTAACGCGACGGCGATGAGGAGAGCGACACCGGCCATGATGATGTGATGACGCTGCATGGCGCTCCGCCCTACCACAGACCGAAATATTTGGTGGCAAACGCGACGGCGGCGGCAATGACCACCACTTTCAGGACGATGTAATAGAGCCAGTGGCGGGGAAATGGCGTGTCGGGCTTTTTCATGTCGGCAACGAAGCCTCCGTTCGAGCCGCAAGCGGCTTTGACAAGGTTGTGTTGGCAAGCCATTCGTCGCCCACCAGCACGGTATTGCGTTGCTGCGCGACATAGCCGCGCTTCTCGAAGAACCCGCGCGCGGTGTCGCTGGCGTCAACGGTGAGCTTGTCGGCGCCGCGGGCACCGGCAAGCTTTTCCAGGGCGTCGGTCAGCATGTTGGCGGCGCCTTGCCCGGCGGCGGCCGGATGTACGTAAAGCATGTCGATCTTGTTGCCGCCGGCGAGCGACGCGAAAGCGACAGGCGAGCCATCAAGCGTCGCGACCAGCGACAATTGGCCGCCCAGACGACGCGCCAGCCCATCGAGATCGTCGACGCGGGAAATCCAGGCTTGCTGCTGCGCTTCGCTGTAGTCGTCGCTGGTCAATTCCAGAACGCTCTCGCGGAAAATCTCCGCGACGAGCGGCGCGTCTTCGGCGAGGAAAGGCCGCAATGCGAGTTTGGGATGCGCGGTCGCCATCAACGGCCTCCCCGCGGCGGCCACTCGGCCGTGTCGCGATCGGGGTGCTGGTGGCTGACGATCGAGGCCTTGAAATCCTCGGCCTGCGGTTCCGTGCCATCCGGCCGCACGGGCAACGAACAGAGGCCATCGAAGAACGGCTGCTTGTCGGCCGGGTTCACCTGGATACTCGGCGCGGCGATGGAAGGATCGTCGAAGATGCAGACCGCGATTTCGGCCGGACCGCCGTATTCGTAAGTCAGCGGCGTGCCGCAGTCGGCGCAGAAGCCGCGCCGCACCTTGTTGGAACTCTGGAAGTGACGCGGCGCGCCGCGTGTCCATTCGAGATCGTGGACGGTGACGAGCAGCGCAAATGGCGAACCGAACGCCTTCTGGCACATGCGGCAATGGCAGATCGACGCGCGGCCGAATTTCGAGCCGCGAAACCGAACCGCGCCACACTGGCATCCGCCGGAATGCATGGAGGTCATCGCACGATCTCCCTATTCACGCTCATCGCGCAACCTCCCAGGTCGTACCTTCCTTGGAGTCCTTGATGACGACGCCCATGGCGGCGAGTTCGTCGCGGATACGGTCGGATTCCTTGAAGTCCTTACGCGCACGCGCGGCGGTGCGCTCATCGATCAGCGATTGAACCTTGGCGCCGTCGATATCGGCGCCCGACTGCCGGCGCGCGGCCCATTGCGCCGCGCTTTCGCGCAGGAAGCCGAGCGCGCGCAACGTCCCGGCAAATTCGCCGCGCAGTCTGTCGTCGCCCGACTGAATGCGATTGCGTAGTCCGTGCAACACGGTGATGGCCTGATGGGTGTTGAGATCGTCGCACAGCGCATCGAGCACCAGGCTCGATATCGTCTCGCCCGTCGCATCGTTGGCGATCCAGTACCAGTCATAGAGCGTCTTCCAGCTTTCCTCCAACCCCTTTATCGTCCAGTCGATCGGCTGGCGGTAATGCGTGCGCAGCATGTTGAAGCGCAGCACCTCGCCCGGCCAGTCGGCGAGTAATTCGCGGATGGTGAAGAAGTTGCCGAGCGACTTCGACATCTTCTCGCCTTCGACCTGCAGGAAGCCGTTGTGCATCCAATAATTCGCCATTACCGGCGTGTGGAAGGCGCAGCGCGATTGCGCGATTTCGTTCTCGTGATGCGGAAACACGAGATCGATGCCGCCGCCGTGAATGTCGAAGGTCTCGCCGAGATGCTTCCACGCCATCGCCGAGCATTCGATATGCCAGCCCGGCCGGCCCGGCGTCTTGATGCCGGCGGGCGACGGCCAGCCCGGCTCGCCCGGCTTCGACGGCTTCCAAAGCACGAAGTCCTGCGCATCCTTCTTGTATGGCGCGACCTCGACGCGGGCGCCGGCGATCATCTCGTCCATCGGACGCTTCGACAACTGCCCGTAATCCGTCATCGACGGCACGTTGAACAGCACATTGTCCTCGGCGACATAGGCATGACCATCGGCGACGAGACGATCGATGATCGTCTTCATCTCCGCGATGTGCTCGGTCGCGCGTGGCTCGACGGTCGGCGGCAGACAGCCGAGCGCCGCAACGTCCTCCTTGAAATTTTTGTAGGTGCCTTCCGTCAACTCACGGATATCGATGCCGCGCTCGGCCGCGCGCGCGTTGATCTTGTCGTCGACGTCGGTGATGTTGCGGACGTATTTAACGTGGGCTCCGCCATAGATATGGCGCAGCAGCCGGAACAGCACGTCGAACACGATGACCGGCCGCGCATTGCCGATATGGGCAAAGTCGTAGACCGTCGGCCCACACACATACATGCGCACGTTTGACGGATCGAGCGGGGCGAACACCCGCTTGTCCCGTGTCAGCGTATCGTAGAGCCGCAATTCCATTAGGGTCACCAAGGCAAACGGTTTCGCTGGCCAGGGCGTCCCCAGAGGGGCCCACTGGGCCGTCACCTTGTATCTCGATTCGAGAAAAGACGGCCGCAGCCAGCGTTTGGGCGCTAGCTAATAATCTCCCGGCAAATGCCGTGGATGAGGGTCGGGCCAGTCATAGGGGCACCATGCGGCACACGCGGCCAAGGCGTCAAGCGCCTCTCAAAATCCAAGTGAAAAGAGGCACTTGCAGGCCGGACTGGGAAAAGCGCCGGTTAAGCGAGCCTTAAGAAAATTCATTGCATTGTTGGGCTGGAATTCACCGACACCCCAGCGAACGCGCGCGGCCCCGCCCGCGCCTTGAGAACGGACGTGCCATGCGTGCCCTTCTGCCCAGCCTCGCCCTCCTCATCGCGCTCATTCCGTCCAGCAGGCGCAGGCCGAGCGGAAGATGTTCATCATCGGCGCCAACGGCTATGGCGTCGACCGGTGCCTGGCGAGCGGCGCCCCCTGCGGTGCCGCCGCGGCGGCGGCGTACTGCCACAC
>JBAZSM010000127.1:0-7455 GCA_041662425.1 Pseudolabrys sp. | reverse complement strand
TCCTACGCCGTCTCGAAGAAATTCTCCAAGACCCCGGAAAAATTCGGCACCGGCCACATCGAAGGCATCGTCGGCGCCACCGCCGCCAACAACGCTGCGCTCGGCGGCGCATGGATTCCGGCGCTGGTGTTCGGGATTCCCGGCGACTCGATTACCGCGATCGTCATCGGCGTCCTCTACATGAAAGGCATGAACCCCGGCCCGACGGTTTTTCTGCAGAACCCGCAATTCATCTATGCGGTGTTCATCATCTTCATCCTCGCCAACCTGCTGCTGCTGCCGCTCGGCTGGATCGCCATCAAATGCGGCAGGCAGATCCTGCGGGTGCCGCGCAATATCCTGATGCCGATCATCCTGATCTTCTGCGTGGTCGGCGCCTATGCCATGACCAATTCGGTCTTCGGCATCATCATCATGGTGGTGATGGGCGTCGTCGGCTGGCTGATGGAGGAGAACGGCTTCCCGATCGCGCCGGCCATTCTCGGTCTGGTGCTCGGCGAAATGCTGGAGGGTAACTTCATGACCTCGATGATCAAGGCGGACGGCAACGCGCTGTTCTTCTTCGAACGGCCGATCGCTGCCTGCCTTGGCGTGGTCACGCTGCTGATCTGGGCGACGATGATCTGGAAGGGCCTGCGCGGACAGCGGGCGACGCTGGCGCCGCCGAACGCCGACCCCGCGGGGGCGTGAAGGCAAAGGGTGACGTTTTCCGCCCCTTAGGCTAGTGAAGGGGCGCATGTCCGCCCGCAGCCTCGATCCCGCTTCGCTTGCCGCCCGGATCCGCGCCGGCGACCGCGCCACGCTGGCGCGCGCCATCACGCTGATCGAGTCGACGCGCGCCGATCATCGCCAGACCGCGCACCGTCTGGTGCAGGAGCTGCTGCCGGCGACCGGCAAGGCCATCCGCCTTGGCATCACCGGCGCACCGGGAGCCGGTAAGTCCACCACCATCGACGCGCTCGGCACCTACCTGACCGGACAAGGCCACAAGGTCGCGGTGCTGGCGGTCGATCCGTCATCGTCGCGCACCGGCGGCTCGATCCTGGGCGACAAGACGCGCATGGCGCGGCTCGCCGTCGATGCCAATGCCTACATCCGGCCCTCGCCGTCCTCCGGCACGCTCGGCGGCGTCGCCGCCAAGACGCGCGAGACCATGCTGCTGTGCGAGGCGGCCGGCAACGACGTCATCATCGTCGAGACCGTCGGCGTCGGCCAGTCGGAGACCGCGGTCGCCGACATGACCGACTTCTTCCTGGTGCTGATGGTCGCCGGCACCGGCGACGAACTGCAGGGCATCAAGAAGGGCATCGTCGAACTCGCCGACATGATCGCCGTCAACAAGGCCGACGGCGACAATATCGCCCGCGCCAATGTCGCGGCGGCCGACTTCCGCAGCGCGCTGCACATCCTGCAGCCGCGCTCGCCGACCTGGATGGTGCCGGTCATCACCTATTCCGCGCTCACCGGCGACGGCATCGACACGCTGTGGAATCACGTCGCCGATTATCAAAAGAAGATGACGGCCAGCGGCGAACGGAGCACGCGGCGCCGCGACCAGCAGGTGAAGTGGATGTGGACGCTGCTCGAGGAGCGTCTCACCGCGCGGCTGCGCGGTGATCCCGCGGTGCGCACCAAGGTCAAGCAGGCCGAAAGCGCTGTCGCCGCCGGTACGCTGGCGCCGACTTTGGCCGTTGATGAGATCGCGAATCTTCTCGGGCTTTAACGTCGCGGCCATGCCGCTGCGCACGCCTGAGTTCCACCGCGAGTCTCCGCCACCTTGGGTAACCCCGCATTAACGCCCGCTTAACCCTGTGTAAACGGATCGGGACTAGCGTTCGCGGACACGCTGGGATTTCCCGACAATGCGGAATGCCTTTCTTTCTTCCGCCCTGAAAAGCGGCTGGTCTCAAGCATCGATTGCCGGGCTTGCCTGCTTTCTTGCGGCTTTTGCCGCACTTTTCTTCTCGTCCGCCTATCTGGCGACATTCCTTCCGGCTATGTCCGATACGACGCTGGTGGCCGGTTGCGCCATCGTCGCCGCCGTCATCGGCCAACTGACATCGGGCGCTGTCCATGCCGCGTCGGCCTATCGCTTGCTGTGGACCAATCGGCAGATGGAGCGGGCACTCGATGACATGCCGCAGGGCCTGAGCATGTTCGATGCCAACGAACGGCTGCTGGTCTGCAACAAGAAGTACCACAACATGTACAACCTCGAGGCCGGCGAGGTGAAGGTCGGCTCGACACTGGCGGAAGTGCTGGCGCGGCGCGTGGCCAGAGGCTCATTTCACGCCGATCCGCAGACCTATCGCCAGCAGTTCCTGGAAGCCCGCGGTGAAGGCCGCACCACCATTGCCGAGGTCGATGCCGGCCGGGGACGGCTTTATCTCATCACCAACCACCCGATCAAAGGCGGCGGCTGGATCACGACGCACGAGGATATCACCGAACGCCGCGCCGCCGAACAGCATCGCATCGCCACCCAGCAACAGGAAACCCGCCGCGCCGCGACCGAAAAGGCGATCTCCGACTTCCGCGTCGACGCCGAAAGCCTGCTCAAAACTGTCGTCGACAGCGCGTCGCAAATGCACGAGACCGCGGCCACCCTGCTCGACGTCTCCGGCCACACCACCTTGAGCGCCGAGAACGCGCTGCAAACGTCGCACGAAGCGGTGACCAACGTCGAAAACGTCGCGGCCGCGATCGAGGAATTGTCGGCTTCGGCATCGGAAGTCGATCACCGGCTGATGAACGCGACGCAGATCGTACGCCTCGCGCTCGACGAAGCGCAGGTGACCAACGACGACATCAAACGGCTGGCCCAGGCCGCGGAAAAGATCGGCGACGTCGTCAAGCTGATCCGCAACATCGCCGGACAAACCAACCTGCTGGCGCTGAATGCGACCATCGAGGCCGCCCGCTCCGGCGCCGCGGGGCGCGGCTTCGCCGTGGTCGCGAACGAGGTCAAGGCGCTCGCCATCCAGACCGCGAGCGCGACCGAGGATATCTCGACACAAATTCTCGAGATCCAGAGATCGACGCAGGATTCGGTCGAGGCCATCGGCCGGATCGCCCATCGCATCGGAGAGATCAACACCCACACCGTATCGATCTCGGCCTCGGTTCAGCAGCAGGCCGGCGCCACCGGCTCGATCTCACAGAACGTCGCGAGCACGGCGGCGGGATCGAAAATCATCGATACCGTGCTCGGCGAAGTCGTCGATGCGGCCAGTAAAACGCAGCATTCGGCGCAAACAGTGCTGGCCGCGTCCGAAGCGGTCGAGCACGCCAGCGCCAATCTGCGCGGCGAGGTCGAACGCTTCCTGACCAAGGTGGCGATGTAGCCCGCTAGCGCTTCAGCGCGCTCTCGATCGTCCGCGGCCGCCGGGCGCCGATCACCTGCGCGGTGCAGTTCTGATCGGCACCGCAGGTGACGATGCAATCGGTGCCGGGCGCGCCACGGCAGTCGGTGCCGCAGCCATAGAGCTCCTTGCCCTGGGAGAACGAGCCGCCGACCTTGGCGCAGATCGCTTTCACCTCATCGGCGCTGTGCTTGTGCAACGGCATATCGCGGGCCAGTGACGGCGCCGCCGTGCCGAGGATAGCGGCGCAGACAAGCGGAAAGGCGAGATGGATGATACGCAAGAGTGCCTCCGAACCATTGTGCCGCCCACACGCGTGCGAGTGTAGCGCGTCATCCTTCGCGACATAACCCTTGCCATCGATGGTTATCGTGCCGCGCGCTGTCATGCGGACGCGGTCGGCCTCCCCTGTTCTTTGTCGAGGCCCGGGCAAGGCCTGTCTTTCCTCGGGCCCTCAAGGTGAGGGAGCGGCGCGCCGGAAAGCGCGTCCTTAAATCCTTTGAGGCATCTCCGTTGCCGAAGATGCGGCGCCTCCCGGCGCGCCACCGCGATGTCCTTTACGACGCCGGGCCGCGCTTCTGGCGGCTGATCCGCTTCCGCGGGTAGCGCGTACCATAAGCGAGCTCCTCGCAGGAGGTCATAGTGCCTCCGGGCGGGGTCCCGGCGCCGCCCGAGCGCTTGAGGCGCGTTTTTCCTCAAGCCCGCGGGCACCGCATCCCGCTCCACAATCACGACGCCTCATGAAAGCGCCCTCGTTGAGCGGGACGATGAGGAATATAGTCTAAGACGGAAGATGCGTTAATAGTCCTATTTCAAAAAAATAACACAAACCCGCCTGTTTTACTTAATTGAATAATATCAATAGTATACAGCCGTAACCGGGATGCTCACTTGCGTAACCGGGACACGGCCTTATATTGGATATCTCCACGCAAGGACGAGCGTCATGGCCTCTGCCCGCAAACGTGTCGAAAAGTATCGTCGTGAAGGCGGCGCGGCCGACTTTGCGCGCGTCGAGGTGCTGGTGCCACCCGCCGCCCGCGACGAAATACTGGCAATTGCGGCCCGCTTGCGCGCGGCCCATCGTGACAAGAAAGAACTGAGGTCGCTTTACGATAGCGCGCTTCGGCTCTACCGCACGCGTATCCTGGATAATATCGATGTCGATCGGCTGCCCGATTTTCAATCGCGCGCCGCCGTCGTCGCCCGCGCCATGATCGATCGCGGTGATGCCCGTGCCTTTGCCATGGGACGACAGATGCTCGATCGCGTGAACGCATTGACGGCAGAAAACTCGGCGGGCTGACATGGCGCTGACCCAATTGCAGAGCGACATCCTGCGGCATCTGGCCAAGAACCGGTCGGAATCGAGTTATCTGGCCGGCGGCCTGATGCTCAACAAGAACTGGCAGCGGCGCTCGGACGACATAGATATCTTTCACGATAGCGACGAACAGGTAACCGGAGCGGCGATGGCGGACCTGGCCGTGCTCGACGCGGCGGGATACGCCACGCGCAAGGACGTCGTCATTTATGGCTGCGTCGATGCGACGGTTTCCGACGGAGCGTCATCGACGATCATTCAATGGCTCGCCGAAACGAAGCGGCGCTTCTTCCCTCTCGTCAAAGATGAAGAGTGGGGCGCGCGTCTTCACCAGGCCGATCTCGCCGTGAACAAGGTGCTCGCGGCATCCGCGCGCTCGAAAGCGCGGGACATGGCGGACCTGATTGCGATTGCTCATGCCTATTGCCCGCTTGGCCCATTGGTGTTGGCCGCCGCAGGCAAGCCGCCGAATTTCTCGCCGCGACGAACGCTCGACGAAATCAGGCGGCGCGCACTATCCATCGCGGCGGAAGACTACATCTCGGTCAAAGGACTTCCCACCGACTGGTCGGCCGATTTCATCCGCGATGAGATCATTCGCCTCACCGACCAAGCCGACAGATATGTGATGAGTGCATCGCCGGACCTTCTCGGCATTCTCGCCGTCAATGGCAGCGGAACGCCGGTCGAAGTGGCCAAGGACGGCATCGGCAAAGTCGTTCTGCGGCGAGCGACGGAGGAGCCTGAAGTGATGCCGAGCCCTGAGGGCTTCAACGCTGTCGACTGGAATTCCTCGCACGCGTGAAAGCTGGCGGAAAATGCCCACCATCCTCATCACCGGCTTCGGCCCCTTCCCCGGCGCGCCGTATAATCCGACGGTCAAGCTGGTGCGCGCGTTGGCGCGTATCCGGCGGCCGGCTTTGGCCGACACGACAATCGTCGCGCATGTTTTCAAGACCAGCTACGCCGCGGTCGATCGCGACCTGCCTGCCCTGATCGCGCAGCACAGACCCGACGCGCTGCTGATGTTCGGCCTGCACGGCCGCGCCCGCGCCATCCGCATCGAGACGCGGGCGCGCAACGCGCTCGCTTTGTTGCCCGACGCCAGCGGCAAGGTGCTGCGGCGCAGCGTCATTGCGCCGGAAGGCGCGTGCGCGCGCAAGATGCCGATGCCGGCGCGGCGGCTGCTCGCCGCGGTGCGCGAGACGCGCCTGCCCGCCGTGCTGTCGCGCGATGCCGGGCGCTATCTCTGCAATTATCTGTGCTGGCGCGCGACGGAGAGCGGCGTGCGGCTGGCCACCTTCGTGCATGTGCCGAAGGTCGCGCGGAATGCGCGGCCCAAGAGAGCGTTGAAACACCCGTCATTCCGGGCTCGCGCGTTGCACGCGCGTCGCGGAATGACCAACAGGCACTTTACCGCCGCCGGGCTCGCCCGTGTTGGTGAACACGTGCTGGTGGCTTTGAACGCCGCCGTTAACCGGACCTAATCCGTTTGGACGCAGACTGCCGGCATGCTGACACGCCGTCATCTCATGTTGGGCGCCATCGCCGCAGCCGCTCCCGCCGCGGCACTCGCGCAGTCGCGGCCGCAGGGCCTCGACGCCGCCCGCTTCGGCGTGCGCGCCAACGGCGAAGGCGACCAGACCAGCGCCCTGCAACGCGCCATCGACCAGGCCGCGCGTGCGCAGCAGCCGCTATGGCTTGGCCTTGGCCGCTACCGCACCGGGCCGCTGCGGC
Organism: Pseudolabrys sp.; assembly: GCA_041662425.1. Lineage (GTDB taxonomy): Bacteria > Pseudomonadota > Alphaproteobacteria > Rhizobiales > Xanthobacteraceae > Pseudolabrys. The sequence goes on along the minus strand of JBAZSM010000127.1, from coordinate 1,032 downwards.
TTGCACCCGGCCTGCGCATCCTTGGCGCGAACGGCGAGACGACCTTGCGTCTCGTGCAAGGCCCTTCCATTTTCACCGCACAGGACGCGAGCGGCATCTCGCTTCAAGGGCTCACGCTCGACGGCCAGGGCGCAAATCTCGGCAGCGACGGCGCGCTGGTGAGTTTCAATTCTGTTTCGAACCTGACCATCGCCGATTGCGTGATCGTCAATGCCGGCGGCAATGCCGTGGCGCTGACCAGGTGCACCGGCACGGTGAGCGGCAATACGATTCGCAACAGCGCCGACAACGCGCTGTTCTCGCTCGACGGTTTACTCAGGGTCCGCCACAACAACATCGTCAAATCCGGCAATGGCGGAATTCTGGTCTGGCAAAGCACCAAACGCCATGACGGCAGTCTCGTCGAAGGCAACACCATCGAGGATACGTTGGCGCGCGATGGCGGCGACGGGCAGAACGGCAACGCCATCAATGTCTATCGCGCCGCCGGCGTGATCGTGCGCGGCAATGTCATTCGCCGCGCCGCCTTCACCGCCGTGCGCGGCAACGCCGCCTCGCATATCGTCATTCGCGGCAATCAGTGCACCGAACTGGGCGAGGTCGCGATCTATTCCGAATTCGATTTCGAGGACGCCACGATCGTCGACAACACCATCGACACCGCCGCCGTCGGCATCGCGGTGACGAATATGGACCAGGGCGGCCATCTCGCGGTGGTCCGCGGCAACGTCATCCGCAATCTCGTCAACAAGCGGCCGCAGGGCGGCCCGGATTCGTTCGGCGTCGGCATCGGCGTCGAGGCCGACACCACGGTCAGCGGCAATACGATCGAGAACGCGCCGACCATGGGCATCGAGGTCGGCTCCGGAAAATATCTGCGCGACTGCAAGGTCACCGCCAACATCGTGCGCGATGCCGGCATCGGCATCGGCGTCTCGGTCGCGCCGGGCGCCGGTTCCGCCGTGATTGCGTCGAACATCATTTCCAACGTCAGGCGCGGCGCCGTGGTCGGCATGGCATGGGCCAAACCTG
>JBAZSM010000126.1:0-7998 GCA_041662425.1 Pseudolabrys sp. | reverse complement strand
CCGCGCATTGGGTACGCAGATCGGTACGGAACACATAGCCGTCGCCCGTGTGTTCCTGAAGCAGCTTCACGACGCGCTGCGTGATGCGCACGAATGTGGGAGCCGGCTCGGCGCCGTCGACCAACGGCGCGATATCGGGATCGAAAAAAACGATGAGATCGATGTCGCTCGAATAATTGAGCTCGAAGGCGCCCATCTTGCCCATGGCGAGCACGATATAGCCGCTGCCGATCTGCGGCTCGCTTATATCGTTCGGCTTGAGCTTGCCGGCGCGCGCGGCCTCTGCGAGCGCGAAGCGCGCCGCGACGTCGACCGCGGTATCGGCGAGATCGGTGAGCGCACGGGTTGCGCGCATCACCGGCCAAACGCCACCAATATCGGCGAGCGCGATCAACAGCGCCGCCTCGGCCTTCATCTGCCGCAGTAACCGCATGGCGCGATCGATATCGTCCGTCCCGGCGACGGCCTTGCCATGTCCCGCAAGGCATGCGGCAAGGCGCGCGTCCGGTTCGGCGTTCATCAACGCCAATAGCCGCGCCGGGTCCGCGGTCACGAGGCCCCACAAAAACGGCGAACTCTCGGCAAGGCCCGCGATCAGCGTCCCGACGATGGGCTTTGCGGCGAAGAGCGAGCGCAATGGCGCCGCATGGCTCTCGTCCTGCGTGGCGAGCCACTCTTCCACGCGCGCAAGCGCGGCCGGCCGGTCCATGAGGACGGGCGCAGCGACAATTCGTTCGGCCAGCGTCAGCCCGGCATGCTGATTCGGCGCATTCATCCCACCATCTGTACCGGGCCTGCGCGCGGCAAGGCAATGATGCTCTTGAGGCCAGGCGCGTTGTCGCCGAGCGTCAACTGGCCGTCATGCAACCGCGCCACCGCGGCGGCCAGGCTGAGGCCCAGCCCGGAACCGGGCAGCGAACGGCTCTGCTCCAGCCGCACGAAGCGCTCCAGCGCCCGCGTCCGGTCGGCTTCCGGAATACCGGGCCCGTTATCGGCGACGGTGAGCAGCACGCGGTCGCCATCGTTGCTGGCGCTCAGCACGATTTGCGGCTGCGGCGCATCGGCCGGCCGCTCGGGCGCCACGCAATACTTGATGGCGTTGTCGACCAGATTGGCCAGCGCCTGGCTCACCAGATCGCGATTGCCTTTGAGTGTCGCCAGAACATCCGCCTCGACCTGCAGTGCGATGCCCTTTTCCTCCGCCACCGGCTCATAGAGTTCGCCGATATCGCGGACCACTTCGGCGGCATCGAATTCCGTCATGTCGTCGCGCGCCTGCCCGGATTCGGCCCGCGCGATCATCAGCAGCGCGTTGAAGGTCCGGATCAGGCCGTCGGATTCCTCGATCGTGCCTTCGAGCGCGGCGCGATATTCGGGTTCGCTCTTGGCCGTGCGCAGCGCTTCTTCCGTGCGGTTGCGCAACCGCGTCAGCGGCGTCTTGAGGTCGTGCGCGATGTTGTCGGAGACTTCCTTCAGCCCATGCATCAGGGCCTCTATACGCTCCAGCATGATGTTGAGGTTCTCGGCCAGACGGTCGAGTTCGTCGCCGGTGCCATCCACCGGCAGCCGCTCGCCGAGATCGCCGGCCATGATGCTGCGACTGGTCTCGGTCATGGCATCGACGCGGCGCAGCACGCGCCGGGTGACGAACAGGCCGCCACCGAGACCAAGCACGATCACCAGCGCCACCGACCAGCGGCCGGCGGAGAGCACGATGTTATAGAGCCGCTCGCGTTCTTCGAGATCGCGGCCGACCAGGATGCGGAAGCCGCCCGACAACTGAAACACACGGACCAGCGCGTGATGGTCGGGGTGCCCGCTCTCGTTCTCGTCGAGCCGGCGATACGGTGTCTCGATCCAGCCGTCGCCGTCGAGTACGCCGGGCGGCAGCGACGTGACGTTGCCGGACAGCATGTCGCCGTTGAACGTCGTCACCAGATAGAGGCTCGAACCCGGCCGGCGCGCGCGCGCGTCCACCGTCAGCACCAGCCGGCGAATGCCGCCGAGGCGGTACTGCTCGGACAGACCGGTAATCTCGGCATTCACGGTATCGGTGATCTGTTCGGTGATGAGCCGGCGCGTGTTGAGCGCGAAATAGCCAAGCAGCGCCACCGCGAACAGCGAGAATATGGTGAGGTAAACCAGCGTCAGCTTGAAGGTCGTGGTGCGGAACAGCTTGCCGAGCGCGCTCAACGGCCGCGAGACTTTGTCATTCGCCGGGGAAGCCTGATTCATGGGAACACTTTAGACGAGACCGCGTCCGGCCCCTAGCGACCGCAGCAGGTCAAGACCTCTGCTTGCTCCCTCTCCCCTGTGGGGAGAGGGTTGGGGTGGAGGGAGTATGACTGCGTTGGTTTGCACCCCCTCGCCCGCCCGCCTCTGCCTATGGGAGAGGTAAAGTTCGGAGCCAGCTCTCGCAAACTCCAACAAAATTCTCTTACCGCGCGCCGTCGCGGATCATGTAGCCGGCGCCACGAACGGTATGGAGCAGCGGCTGGGCAAAGCCCTTGTCGATCTTGGAGCGCAGACGCGAAATATGGACGTCGATGACGTTGGTCTGCGGATCGAAGTGATAATCCCACACGTTCTCGAGCAGCATGGTGCGGGTCACGACCTGCCCGGCATGCTTCATGAGATATTCGAGCAGGCGGAATTCACGCGGCTGCAGGGTAATCTCCTCCTCGCCGCGGCGCACAAGATGCGACAGCCGGTCGAGCTGCAGATCGCCGACCCGCAGTTCGGTTTCCTCATTGCGGCCGACGCGGCGGCGCGACAGCACTTCGACGCGGGCCAGCAGTTCGGAGAATGAATAAGGCTTCGGAAGGTAATCGTCGCCGCCGGCCCGCAGACCTTTGACGCGGTCGTCGACCTGGCCGAGCGCCGACAGGATCAGCGCCGGGGTCTCGATGCGCTTCTTGCGCAATTCGCCGATGACCGCGAGGCCATCGCGCTTCGGCAGCATGCGATCGACGATGAGCACGTCATATTGGCCATCGAGCGCCATAGCGAGGCCGTCCTCGCCGTCGGTCGCGGCATCGGCCACATGGCCGACCTCGCGGAAGGCCTTCACCAGATATTCCGCGGCGTCGCGATCGTCCTCGATGATCAGAAGGCGCATGGTTACCCGATCCGGCTGCGCCTCGGCACTACGGCCGGGCTGGCGCTGACTATAGCTGAAGTCGTGATTAGCCATCGGATAACACCAATTCAGGGCGATTCGGCGGCCCCAGACCGCACTAAGCCTCCTCATGCCGGCCCATCGGGCGGACAGCCCCCAAAATCGGGATCATGATCGTCGTACGCGAGGGGGTGACGGGGCTAGCCCGCCACCCCCTCTACGACCCCACCCCAGCGGGGGCGACGGTTGCCAGGGTGAAGCCTGTTTGCCGCCGGGCCACGCGGCCCTTTGGCGAAGAGAGCCGGGACGGGCACAAGGCCCGTCCCGTTGAAGATGCGCCGACGATGGGGGCGACGGTTACCGACGGCACATCCCCAAACTTGTGATTCGATCAGCGTCAGCCATTGCCGACCGGCAGCGCGACGAAGCGGCTGTTCTCGCCCTTCTTCACGCGCATCAGCACGGTGCGCTTGCCGTCGGCCTTGACCGTCGCGATCGCCTTGCGGATATCGCTCGGCGTCGAGACCTGCTTGCCGGCGACTTCGAGGATCACGTCGCCGGTGGCAAAGCCGCGCTCGGCGGCGGCGCCGCCAGCCTCGACACCCGTGACGACCACACCTTCGGAGCCGGCACCGGCGACCCGAGAGGCAGGCGCCAACGTCAGGCCGAGCTTGCCGACTTCGGCGCCGTTACCGTTGTCATCGGCCTTGGCCTGCTGGCTGTTCGGCAACTGGCCGAGCGTCAGCGAAACCGTCTTCTCCGAGCCGTCGTGGACAACCGCGAGCTTCACTTCCTGCTTGGGCTGCAGCGCGCCGATCTTCTTGGCGAGGTCGCGGGCATCCTTGACCTCTTCGCCGTTGACCGCGGTGATCACGTCACCCGCCTTGATGCCGGCCTTCTGTGCCGGGCTGCCGTCCTGAGGTTCGGCAACGAGCGCGCCCTGCGTCTTCTTGAGGCCGAGGCTGTCGGCGATGTCCTGCGTCACCGGCTGGATCTGCACGCCGATCCAACCGCGCGTCACCGAGCCATGCTCCCGAAGCTGCGAGATGACGGTCTTGACGGTTTCCGCCGGGATATCGAACGCGATACCGACCGAACCGCCCGACGGCGAGAAGATCGCCGTGTTGACGCCGATCACATTGCCTTCGGTGTCGAAGCTCGGGCCGCCGGAATTGCCCTTGTTCACCGGCGCGTCGATCTGGATGAAGTCATCGTAAGCGCTGGCGCCGATGTCGCGGCCACGGGCCGAGACGATGCCGGCGGTCACGGTGCTGGACAGACCGAAGGGGTTGCCGACCGCGAGCACCCAGTCGCCGATACGCGGCGGCTTGTCGGCGAGCTTCACGAACGGGAACGAGGCGCCATCCACTTTGATCAGCGCCAGATCGGTCCGCGGATCGGTACCGATCACCTTGGCCTTGTAGGTCTTGCCGTCGTCGGTCTTGACCTCGACGCTCTCGGCCTTGTCGACGACGTGGTTGTTGGTCACGGCATAGCCGTCGGCCGAGATGAAGAAGCCCGAGCCCTGGCCGGTAATGACGTTATGACCGCTGCGGCCGCCGCGCTGGCCCTGGTCCGGCATGCCGTCCGGCATACCGAAGCGACGGAAGAACTCGCGCAGTCCCGGCGGCACATTCTGCATATCCTCGCTGCCGAGACCGGTGGTCGCGGGACCGCCATCGACCTGGACGCGGACCGAGATGACCGCCGGCTTCACCTTCTCGACGATATCGGCAAAGCCGACCGGGGCCGGCAGCTTGTGCGCCTGCTCGGTCAGGTTCTGGGCATGCGCCGACGGATAGTGCAGCGACAGATTGAATTCGGGAGCGGCGACGAAAGCAGCGGCGCCGAGGCCGGCAATGGTGGTGGCGAGAAGCGCGACGCGGCGGACCGACAGCACGCGGGACTTCTTCGGCGGTTCGCCGGGAGCTTGGGGAGCGGGGGTGACGCTCGCAGTCATTGGAAATCTCCATCAGGATCGGTGGCGGCGCGTTGGCGCCATGTGTTGATCCGAAGATGGAGGTTCGCGCCTTACAGCGTCCTGACGGCGGGATTAAAAATCGGTAATGGGGAAAAGATTTTCGGCCGTTGGATCAATGGCTTATAAAAGATCTATAAAAAAGGCGCGCTAATCCGCAGCGCCCGGCTTAACAAGACCGGCAAGACGGCGCTTCTCGTCGGCGCTCAGCGCGACGGCATCGAGCGTGACGGCGCGGCGTTTGCGGGCCATCACGACAAGCACGACGATGCCGATCAGCAGCACCAGCGGCGACAGCGCCCACAGCAGCAACGTCTGGAGTTCGAATGGCGGCTTGAGCAGCACGAAGTTGCCGTAGCGATCGACCAGGAATTCCAGCACCTGCTTGTCGGTGTCGCCCTTCTGCAAACGGTCGCGCACGAGAAGGCGCAAATCGCGCGCCAGCGGCGCGTCGGAGTCGTCGATCGACTGGTTCTGGCAGACCATGCACCGCAATTCCTGCGACAGAACACGGGCGCGCGCCTCGAGCGCCGGGTCCTTGAGGATTTCGTCCGGCTGCACGGCAAACGCGGCGCACGGCATCAGCAGCGACGCCAGCAAGGCAGCGAGGACGAGGCGGCGCATCGCCCTACTCCGCCGGCTGCAAGGCGGGCTTCGCCGCCGGTTTCTTGGCAGGCTTGGGCGCGCCGACGCGCAAGCGCCGGTCGGACAGCGACATTGCGCCGCCGAAAGCCATGACCAGGGCGCCGATCCAGATCAACAGCACCAGCGGCTTGTAATAGAAGCGGATCGCGATCGAGCCATCGGCATTGGCGTCGCCCAAGGAAAGATAGAGCTGGCTGGCGCCGCGCGACAGCAGCGCGGCCTCGGTGGTCGACATGCTGCGCGCGGAGAAGGTGCGCTTCGACGGCTCCATGATGCCGACCGGACTGCCGCCCTCGCTCACGACGAACTTCGCCGCCAGTTCGCGGAAGTTCGGACCGGAGCGCTGCACCATGCCGTTGAACGTAAGGTCGTAGCCGGACAGCGAAATGGTCTGCCCTTCCTTCATCGCGACAATGCGTTCGGTGCCCCAGGTCGAGGCGCAGGTAATACCGATCAGCGTCACAGCGACACCGGCATGCGCGATCGAGGTGCCCCAGGCCGAGCGCGGCAGGCCGCGGGCGCGCGACAGCGCGGTTGGCAACGGCAGGCGGAACAATCCGATGCGCTCGGCGACATCGACCAGCGCGCCGACAATGACGAAGAACGCCAGCCCGATGGCGAACGGCGCCATCACATGGCTGACGCCGGCGGCGGCAAAGGTAATTGCGATGGCAACCAGGCCAACGCCGAACGCCGCCATCAGGCGCTGAGCGACGCCGAGAATATCGCCGCGCTTCCACGCCAAGAGGGTGCCGAAGGGCATCGCAAACATCAGCGGGATGAACAGCGGGGCAAAAGTCAGATTGAAGAACGGCGCGCCGACCGAGATTTTTTCGCCGGTCAGCGCTTCAAGCGCCAGCGGATACAGCGTGCCGACGAATACGGTGAGACACGCCGTCGTCAGAAACAGATTGTTGAACACCAACGCGCCCTCGCGCGACACCGGTGCAAACAGGCCGCCCTGCCGCAGCAGGGGCGCGCGCCAGGCAAACAGCGTCAAGCCGCCACCGATGAACAACACAAGAATGCCGAGGATGAAGACGCCGCGCGTCGGATCGGTGGCGAAGGAGTGCACCGAGGTCAAGACGCCCGAGCGCACCAGGAAGGTGCCGATCAGCGACAACGAGAAAGCGAGAATGGCGAGCAGGATGGTCCAGATTTTCAGCGCGTTGCGCTTTTCCATCACTACCGCCGAATGCAGCAGCGCCGTGCCGGCGAGCCACGGCATCAGCGACGCGTTCTCGACCGGGTCCCAGAACCAGAAACCGCCCCAGCCCAGTTCGTAATAGGCCCAGTACGAGCCCATGGCGATGCCGACGGTGAGAAACATCCAGGCGGCCAAGGTCCACGGCCGCACCCAGCGCGCCCAGGCGGCATCGATCCGGCCTTCGATCAGCGCGGCTATCGCAAACGAGAAAGCAATCGAGAAGCCGACATAGCCGAGGTAAAGCAGCGGCGGATGCACCGCGAGACCGATATCCTGCAGGATCGGGTTGAGGTCGCGACCTTCGAGCGGCGCGCGCGGCAGACGCAGGAACGGGTTCGACGTCAGCAGGATGAAGAGATAGAACGCACAGGCGACCCAGGCCTGCACCGCCAGCACATTGGCTTTGAGCGTCGCCGGCAGATTGGCGCCGAAAGCCGCGACCGAGGCGCCGAACAGCGCCAGGATCAGCACCCAGAGCAGCATCGAGCCTTCGTGATTGCCCCAGACGCTGGTGAATTTGTAGAGCAGCGGCATCGTCGAGTGCGAATTCTCGAACACGTTCGCCACCGAGAAATCCGACGTGACGTAGGCCGTCGTCAGCGCCGCGAAGGATAGCGCGACGAAGACGAACTGCATGATCGCCGTCGAACTTCCGAGCCGCATCAGCGCCGCATCGCGCGTCTGCGCGCCGTACAGCGGCACGGTTGCCTGAATGAGCCCGAGCCCCAGCGCCAGCACCAAAGCGTAATGGCCGATTTCCGGGGTCATTGTGTTTTCCCAACGGTGTGCGCGTCGGCGTTCATCTCGCCTTCCTTCCAGCGGCCGCTCTTCTTGAGAGCATCGACCACTTCGCGCGGCATATAGCGCTCGTCATGCTTGGCGAGCACGGTGTCGGCCGCCAGCAGCCCGCCCGGCTCGATCTTGCCTTCGGCGACGACGCCCTGCCCTTCGCGAAACAGATCGGGCACGATGCCCTGATAGCGCACGGCGATCTCGTGCGCGCCGTCGGTCACCTTGAAGCTGATCTGCAGATTGTCGCCCTTCTTGAGG
>JBAZSM010000125.1:0-9654 GCA_041662425.1 Pseudolabrys sp. | reverse complement strand
AGCGATGACGCTCGACCAACTCGACGACGAAGTCCTCAAGCTCAAGAAGGAGCAGTTCAACCTGCGCTTTCAGCGGGCGACCGGGCAGCTCGAGAACACCGCGCGCGTGCGCGTCATCCGCCGCGATATCGCGCGGCTGAAGACGGTCGCGGCGCAGAAGCGGACAGGCGATGCTCCGGCCGTGAAGGCCGAGGCTCAGGCCAAGTCCGTCAAGCCCGCCGCGAAGTCGCGCCGCCTCAAGGCTGCACGTCCGTCGCCGGCGCGTGAACCGGCTCGTGCGGTTGCGCACAAGCCGAACAAGACCAAGAAGAAGTAAGGGGTCAAAGATGCCGAAACGTACGCTCCAGGGCGTCGTCGTCAGCGACAAGCAGGCCAAGACCGTGGTCGTGCAGGTGGACCGGCGCTTTGCCCATCCGACCATGGGCAAGGTGGTTCGCCGCTCGAAGAAGTACCACGCTCACGACGAGAAGAACGAATTCAAGACCGGCGATCAGGTCTGGATCGAAGAGCGCCGTCCGCTTTCCAAGCTCAAGTGCTGGGAAGTGATCCGCGGCGAGAAGAAGAAGGCTTGACGGAGCGCGTCTTCGCGCTTCGCGGGATACGAACAGGATTTAATGGCGCCGCGGTTTTTGTAGCCGCCCGCCCCAAGGAATGAGAGCCGCATCATGATTCAGATGCAAACCAACCTCGACGTCGCCGACAATTCCGGCGCGCGCCGCGTCATGTGCATCAAGGTGCTCGGCGGCTCGAAGCGGAAGTACGCCACCATCGGCGACACCATCGTGGTGTCGGTGAAGGAAGCGATCCCGCGCGGCCGAGTGAAGAAGGGCGAGGTCATGAAGGCCATCGTCGTGCGCATCCGCAAGGACATCAAGCGCGCCGACGGTTCGGTGATCCGCTTCGACCGTAACGCCGCCGTGCTGATCAACAATCAGTCCGAGCCGGTCGGCACCCGTATCTTCGGGCCCGTGCCGCGCGAGCTGCGCGCCAAGAACCATATGAAGATTCTTTCGCTCGCCCCGGAGGTGCTGTGATGGCTGCCAAGATCCGTAAAGGCGACAAGGTGATCGTGCTCACCGGCCGCGACAAGGGTCGCACCGGCGAGGTCATCGAAGTGCGTCCGGACGACAATCGCGCTTTGGTGCGCGGCGTCGCCATGGTCAAGCGCCATACGCGCCAGTCGGCGCAGACCCAGGGCGGCATCATCTCTAAGGAAAGCGCGGTCGACCTGTCGAACCTCGCGCTCGCGGACCCCAAGGACGGCAAGCCGACCCGGGTTGGTTTTAAATTTATCGGCGAGGGTGCTGACCGCAAGAAAGTGCGTGTCGCCAAGCGCTCGGGAGCGGAAATCGATGGCTGATACTCAGACTGAACCGAAGAAGCCGAAGGCACCGAAGGCGGCGAAGCCTGCCGCCGGCGCCGCCGATGCGCCGAAGGTCAAGAAGGCCCGCGTGCCGTCGGACTATTCCTCGCGCCTGCGCGGGGAATACGACAAGGTCGTTCGCGAGAAGCTGGCAAAGGAGTTCAACTACAAGAACCCGATGCAGATTCCGCAGATCACCAAGGTCGTGCTCAATATGGGCATCGGCGAGGGTGTTGCGGACCGTAAGAAGGTCGACAATGCGGCCGCCGATCTGGCGCTGATCGCCGGCCAGAAGCCGGTCATCACCAAGTCGCGTAAGTCGATCGCGAACTACAAGCTGCGCGACGGCCAATCGATCGGTTGTAAGGTCACGCTGCGCAAGGCGCGCATGTACGACTTCATCGACCGTCTGGTGAACATCGCGCTGCCGCGTATCCGCGACTTCCGCGGCCTCAATCCGAAGAGCTTCGATGGCATGGGCAACTACAGCCTTGGCATCAAGGAATACACCGTGTTCCCGGAAATCGACTTCGACAAGGTCACCGATACCTGGGGCATGGACATCACCGTGTGCACCACCGCGCGCAACGACGAAGAAGCGCGCGCGCTGCTCGCGGCATTCAACTTCCCGTTCCGGCAGTGAAGGACGATTTCCCGTCCCTCATACGCGGAACCGCAAGGAGCTAATTAGATGGCGAAGACGAGTTCGGTCGAGAAGAACAATCGGCGGCGCAGGATGGCGAAGAAGTTCGCCGGACGTCGCGCGCGGTTGAAGGCGATTGTGCAGAACAAAGAGCTGCCGATGGAAGAGCGGTTCGCCGCCACCCTGAAGCTTGCCGAACTGCCGCGCAATTCCTCGAAGGTGCGCATTCATAACCGCTGCGAATTGACGGGCCGTCCGCACGCCTATTACCGCAAGCACAAACTAAGCCGTATCGCGCTGCGCGATCTCGGCAACAAAGGCCTGATCCCGGGCCTGGTCAAGTCGAGCTGGTAAGGGGGCCGAGATGGTAAACGATCCGATCGGCGATATGATCACACGCATCCGCAACGCGCAGATGCGCACCAAGTCCAAGGTCTCGATGCCGGGCTCCAAGCAGCGCGAGCGCGTTGCCGAAGTGCTCAAGACCGAAGGCTATGTGCGCGGCTATGCCGTCGTGGCGCATGCCAACGGCCGCAGCGAGCTCGAGATCGAACTCAAGTACTTCGACGGCGAGCCCGTCATCCGCGAAATCGAACGCGTCTCGAAGCCTGGCCGCCGCGTCTACGCGTCGGTCAAGAATCTGCCGCGCATCAACAACGGTCTCGGTGTTGCAATCGTCTCGACGCCGAAGGGCGTCATGGCCGACCACGCCGCGCGCGACGCCAATGTTGGCGGCGAAATTCTCTGCACGGTGTTCTGATGTCACGTATTGGAAAAAAGCCGGTCGCAATTCCCACTGGCGTCACCGCCAGCGTCGAAGGTCAGACCGTCAAGGTGAAGGGCCCGAAGGGCACGCTTCAGCTCGCTTTCCCCGACGACGTGGTCCTCTCCATGGACAAGGGGTCGGTCAAGATCGAGCCGCGCAACGACTCCAAGCGCTCGCGCTCGATGTGGGGCACGGCGCGTACCCTGGTCTCGAACCTGATGACCGGCGTCAGCAAGGGCTTCGAAGAGAAGCTCGAGATCAACGGCGTCGGTTATCGTGCGGCGGTGCAGGGCAAGAACCTGCAGCTGCAGCTCGGCTACTCGCACGACGTGGTGTTCGCGATCCCGGCCGGTATCGCGATCGCGACGCCGAAGCCGACGGAAATCGTCATCACCGGTGTCGACAAGCAGGTCGTCGGCCAGGTTGCCGCCGAAATCCGCAGCTTCCGCGGTCCGGAACCGTACAAGGGCAAGGGCGTCAAGTACGCCGGCGAATTCATCTTCCGCAAGGAAGGCAAGAAGAAGTAGAGGCCGTAAGCCATGGCGAAAACAAATGACCGCACTACGCGGCGCACGGCGTCGGTTCGACGCAAGATCAAGGCCGTGGCGCGTGGACGCGCCCGTCTCTCGGTCTTCCGCTCGTCCAAGCACATGCACGTGCAGCTCATCGACGACGAGAAGGGCGTGACTGTCGCGTCCGCCTCGACGCTCGAGAAGGATCTGCGCGGCAGCATCAAGACCGGCGCCAACATCGAGGCCGCCAAGGCGATCGGCAAGCTGATTGCCGAACGCGCCAAGGAGAAGGGCATCAAGGACGTCGTGTTCGACCGCGGCGGCTACATTTATCACGGCCGCATCAAGGCGCTGGCGGAAGCCGCGCGCGAAGGCGGCTTGAACTTCTAACAATGCATTCGAATAGACCGAACGGATTGGTTTGAATATGGCACAAGAACCCCGACGTGAGCGTGGCCACGGCCGCGAAGAGCGCGACAGCGAGTTCACGGACAAGCTGGTCCACATCAATCGCGTCGCCAAGGTGGTCAAGGGCGGCAAGCGCTTCGGCTTCGCCGCGCTGGTTGTCGTCGGCGACCAGAAGGGCCGCGTCGGCTTCGGCCACGGCAAGGCGCGCGAAGTGCCGGAAGCCATCCGCAAGGCGACCGAGGCTGCCAAGCGCTCGCTGACACGCGTCGCGCTGCGCGAAGGCCGTACGCTGCATCACGACGTGTTCGGCCGCCACGGCGCCGGCAAGGTTTATCTGCGTGCGGCGCCCCCCGGCACCGGCATCATCGCCGGCGGCCCGATGCGCGCCGTGTTCGAAACGCTCGGCATGCAGGACATCGTCGCCAAGTCGGTCGGTTCGTCGAACCCGTACAACGTCGTGCGCGCGACTTTCGATGCGCTCAAGCATCAGGACTCGCCGCGCTCGGTCGCCGGCCGTCGCAACCTCAAGGTCTCGACCCTGCAGTCGCGCCGCCGTGAAGGCGCCGACGAAGTCGCAGCCGACTGATAGGCAAGGAATTTAGGTCATGGCTACCGCGAAGAAGACCATCAAGGTGCAGCAGATCGCGAGCCCGCTGCGCTGCCATTTCGATCAGCGCCAGACCCTTATCGGTCTCGGCCTGAACAAGGTTGGCCGCGTCAGCGAGCTGCCCGACACGCCGTCGACGCACGGCATGATCCGCAAGCTGCCGCACCTGGTGCGCGTCGTCGAAGAGACGAAGTAATTTCATCTGTCGTCGCGATGGAGCGGCGAGGGACGATCGAAGGACGAGAACGATGAAACTGAACCAGATCGCCGACAATCCAGGCGCCCGCAAGAACCGGATGCGCATCGGCCGCGGCATCGGCTCGGGCATGGGCAAGACCGGCGGACGCGGTGGCAAGGGCCAGACCGCGCGCTCGGGCGTGCGCATCAAGGGCTTCGAGGGCGGCCAGATGCCGCTGCATCGCCGCCTGCCGAAGCGCGGCTTCCGCAACACAGCCTTCCAGGACAAGCTCAACGAGATCAGCATCGGCAAGTTGCAGGCGGCGATCGACGCCGGCAAGCTCGACACCGGCGCAACCGTTGACGTCGACACGATGGTCAAGGCCGGCCTGATGCGTCGCGCCAAGAACGGCGTGAAGGTGCTCGGCAACGGCGAGATCAAGGCCAAGATCCAGCTCGCGGTCTATGGCGCGACCAAGTCAGCGGTCGCGGCGATCGAGAAGGCCGGCGGCAGCGTCAAGATCACCAAGCCGGTGGTCGAGGAAGATGCCGCGCCGCGCGGCAAGAACAAGCGCAAGTCGGCTGCAGCGGCGGCCAAGGAAGCCAAGTAATTTCAAGAGGTTTAAGCCTCATCCGCGGGGGCGGGCGGGGCTCACGGCAACGCCTACCGGTTTCGCGATGAGCGCTTATCTAGGGCGTTAAGGGCGAGACCCACTTCAAAAGACGCCGCGCCACTCCTCCTCTGAAAGCCGGCAATCCGGGGAGCGGCCAAAGCGACGGCAGGAGCGAGCGAATGGTTTCGGCAGCGGAACAACTGGCAGCCAATCTCAATTTCGGCGCGCTCGCAAAAGCCGACGAGCTCAAGAAGCGAATCTGGTTCACCGTCGGCGCGCTGCTCGTCTACCGCCTCGGCACCTACATCCCGCTGCCCGGCATCGATCCGAACGCCTGGGCGCAGCTTTTCAATTCGCAGTCCGGGGGCATCCTCGGCATGTTCAACATGTTCTCCGGTGGCGGCATCCACCGGATGGCGATTTTCGCGTTGAACATCATGCCGTACATTTCCGCCTCGATTATCATCCAGTTGATGACGACGGTGTCGCCGCAGCTCGAAGCCCTGAAGAAGGAAGGCGAGGCGGGCCGCAAGGTCATGAACCAGTACACGCGGTATCTCACCGTCGTGCTGGCGGGATTCCAGTCTTATGGCATCGCGGTCGGCCTGCAGGGCTCCGGCAATGTCGTCAGCGAACCGGGCTTCTTCTTCCTGCTGTCGACGACGCTGACTCTCACCGGCGGCACCATGTTCCTGATGTGGCTCGGCGAGCAGATCACCGCGCGCGGCATCGGCAATGGCATCTCGCTGATCATTCTGTCGGGCATCGTCGCCGAACTGCCCGCGGCCATCGTCAATACCCTCGAGCTCGGCCGTCAGGGCGCGATCTCGACCGGCCTCATTCTCGTGGTGATCGTGATGGCGGTCGCCGTCATCGCCTTCATCGTGTTCATGGAGCGGGCGCAGCGCCGACTTTTGATCCAGTATCCGAAGCGCCAGGTCGGCAACCGCATGTTCGAGGGCCAGTCCTCGCATCTGCCGCTCAAGCTCAACACCTCGGGCGTCATCCCGCCGATCTTCGCGTCGTCGTTGCTGTTGCTGCCGACCACGGTCGCCAACTTCAATGCCGGCGGCGGTCCGGGCTGGCTGACCACCATCACGACGCTGCTCGGCCACGGCCGGCCGCTGTTTCTCGTGCTTTATCTTCTGCTGATCGTGTTCTTCGCGTTCTTCTATACCGCGGTCGTGTTCAATCCGACCGAGACGGCTGATAACCTGAAGAAGCATGGCGGTTTCATTCCCGGCATTCGCCCCGGCGAGCGCACGGCCGAATACATCGACTATGTGCTGTCGCGCATCACGGTGGTCGGCGCGATCTATCTCGCCATCGTCTGTCTGATCCCGGAGATTCTGATCTCCTATGCGGCGGTGCCGTTCTATTTCGGCGGCACGTCGCTGTTGATCGTCGTCAGCGTGACGATGGATACGGTGGCGCAGATCCAGGGCTATCTGCTGGCGCATCAGTACGAAGGTTTGATCAAGAAGTCGAAATTGCGGGGGCGCAATAGATGAGACTGATCTTGCTCGGCCCGCCGGGGGCGGGGAAGGGCACGCAGGCGCAGCGTCTGGTCGACAAGCACGGCATCGTGCAGTTGTCGACGGGCGATATGCTCCGTGCAGCGGTCGCAGCCGGAACTCCGGTCGGGCTGCGGGCCAAGAGCATCATGGAAGCCGGCCAGCTCGTGCCGGACGACGTGGTGGTCGCCATCATCGCCGATCGAATCGACCAGCCCGACGCCAGGAAGGGTTTCGTGCTTGACGGTTTCCCGCGCACCGTTCCGCAGGCCGAGGCGCTGGACAAGCTGCTGGCCGAGCGCGGCCTCAAACTCGATGGCGTTATCGAGCTTAAGGTCGACGAAGGCATTCTGATCAAGCGCATCGAGACCCGTGTCGCGGAAATGACCGCGCGAGGGGAAAAGGTGCGTTCCGACGACAATCCTGAGGTGCTCAAGGGCCGGTTGGCCGCCTACCGCACCCAGACTTTACCGCTGGCCGGCTATTACGACGCCAAGGGCATGCTCAAGGGCGTCGATGGCATGGCTCCGGTCGACGAAGTGACTGCTGCAATTGCTGGTATTCTGAAACCTCCCGGTTCGTCCGGGAGGAGTGTCTAGCAGAGGTTGACGAAGCCCTCATGAATCCCCTAATAGAGTGCGTATCCAAGAGTTTGGCGCGATGCCAGTCCCCCAGAGGGCGGGGGACGGGCGTCGTCTTACGTTTGTCGTAACCCCTTCTCGGGAAACAAGAATTCGGCGCCTCGCGGCGGCCGGCCGATAACAGGAGATACCTTCCGTGGCTCGTATCGCGGGCGTTAATTTGCCCACCAGCAAGCGCGTTGTCATCGCGCTCCAGTATATTCATGGCATCGGTCCCAAGATCGCCAAGGAAATCGTCACCAAGCTGAGCCTGCCGGCCGAGCGCCGCGTGTCGCAGCTGACGGACGCCGAGGTGCTCCAGATTCGCGAAATGATCGACCAGGACTATCTGGTCGAGGGCGATCTGCGTCGTGAGACCTCGATGAACATCAAGCGGCTGATGGACCTCGGTTGCTACCGCGGCCTGCGTCACCGCAAGGGCCTGCCGGTGCGCGGCCAGCGCACCCACACCAACGCGCGCACGCGCAAAGGCCCGGCGAAGACCATCGCCGGCAAGAAGAAAACCGCCTGATAACGAGCTGAACGCGCCCGCGCCGCTCATAAGGCTGGCGGGCCTCGAAAGGACTGACTATGGCGAAGGAAGCCACCACCCGCGTCCGCCGGCGCGAGCGCAAGAACATCGCGTCTGGCGTGGCGCATGTGAATGCCTCGTTCAACAACACCATGATCACCATCACCGACGCGCAGGGCAATGCGATCGCCTGGTCGTCGTCCGGCACGATGGGCTTCAAGGGTTCGCGCAAGTCGACGCCCTATGCGGCGCAGATGGCCGCGGAAGACGCTTCGAAGAAAGCGCAGGAACACGGCATGCGCACGCTTGAAGTGGAAGTGTCGGGTCCGGGTTCGGGCCGCGAATCGGCGCTGCGCGCGTTGCAGGCCTCGGGTTTCACCATCACGTCGATCCGTGACGTGACGTCGATCCCGCACAATGGTTGCCGGCCGCGCAAGCGTCGCCGGGTGTAATTGATTTTTGTACAGCGGATGCGCGAGCAGCTCGCGTCCGCTGCCGCCGGTTATTTCCCCCACACGGCGGGTGGGGTGCGCTGGGCAGGCCCAGCGACGCTCATCAACGAGCGACGCTCATAACGGGTGAAGACGTGATCCAGAAAAATTGGCAAGAATTGATCAGGCCCAACAAGCTCCAGGTAACCGCCGGGTCCGACCCGGCGCGTTTTGCCACTGTTGTGGCCGAGCCGCTCGAACGCGGCTTCGGCGTGACGCTGGGCAACGCCCTGCGCCGCATTTTGCTGTCGTCGCTGCAAGGCGCGGCGGTGCAGGCCGTCCACATCGACGGCGTGCAGCATGAGTTCACCTCGATCGCCGGCGTGCGCGAGGATGTCACCGACATCGTCCTCAACATCAAGGACATCGCCATCAAGATGCAGGGCGAAGGCCCCAAGCGCATGGTGGTGAAGAAGCAGGGTCCCGGCACCGTGACCGCCGGCGACATTCAGACCGTCGGCGACGTGGTCGTGCTCAACCCCGATCTCATCATCTGCACGCTGGACGAAGGCGCCGAGATCCGCATGGAGCTCACCGTCAACGCCGGCAAGGGCTATGTCCCGGCCGAGCGTAACCGTCCCGAGGACGCGCCGATCGGCCTGATCCCGGTCGACTCGCTGTACTCGCCGGTTCGCAAGGTGTCCTACAAGGTCGAGAACACCCGCGAAGGCCAGATCCTCGATTACGACAAGCTGACGCTGACCATCGAAACCAACGGCGCGGTGACGCCGGAAGATTCGCTCGCTTACGCGGCGCGCATCCTCCAGGACCAGCTCAACGTGTTCGTGAACTTCGAAGAGCCGCGCAAGGAGCAGGCTGCCGAGGCGATCCCGGATCTCGCTTTCAACCCGGCCTTCCTCAAGAAGGTCGACGAGCTCGAGCTCTCGGTGCGTTCGGCCAACTGTCTCAAGAACGACAACATCGTCTACATCGGCGACCTCGTTCAGAAGACCGAAGCCGAGATGCTGCGGACCCCGAACTTCGGCCACAAGTCGTTCAACGAAATTAAGGAAGTGCTGGCGCAGATGGGCCTCCACCTCGGCATGGAAGTGCCGGGCTGGCCGCCGGAAAACATCGAAGAGCTCGCCAAGCGCTTCGAGGATCACTACTAGCTTTCAAATTACTCGAACCGGGCGTCGCCCGGTTCGAGCTTTTAGCCGCCTTCCGCGGCGTACCGGGATTGGCCTGGTGCAAACAGGATAGAGGCAGGGAGTTACGCGATGCGTCACGGTAAAGTTTACAGGAAATTGGGCAGGCATTCTTCGCATCGCATGGCGATGTTTGCGAACATGGCCGCCTCCCTCATCAAGCACGAGCAGATCGTGACCACCTTGCCGAAAGCCAAGGAACTGCGTCCGATCGTCGAAAAGCTGGTCACCCTGGCCAAGCGCGGCGACCTGCACGCTC
>JBAZSM010000124.1:0-9668 GCA_041662425.1 Pseudolabrys sp. | reverse complement strand
CGCTCCGTCGTTGCTTTAAGTCGCGTCCCCTGCGGAGAGCAGAGTGCGCCGGTTTCGCCTCCGGCTGCCAATCAGAAAACTTGAGGTTACTTACTCTTCCCGTGGGAAGGAGCTCGCTCGCCTCAGGCGGCTGGCCGGCCTCTTGTCCGGCTACCTACCGATTGACACACGACCACAGGCACGTGCGAAATTGGGCAAGGCTGGAAATAACACCTTTCGCGCAGGTTGCAAGAGAATTTCTTCTCTGCAGCGCAAATCATCCTTAACTTTTGCAACGTTCGAGGATGCTTCGCGCGATCGGTGTCAGTTGCGCGGTGCAAAAGCGGCGTCAGCCGCGTCTTGACCGAGCGCGGCGTCAGCCGCGCGCGGTGAACGGCTCGATGCGGTGCGCGTAGCGGATGAACTGCGCCATCACCAGCAAGCCGAGAAGTACGAAGGCGACATCGAGGATGCGCTGGCCCATCGTGCCGAGATCGAACAAGGTCGCGAGCGCCCAGGAGCCGGCGAAGGCCGCGCCGAACACTTCGGCGCCGATCAGGATCGCCGCCGAGATGACGGTGACGACGTTGAGCCAGACGATGCGGCGGCCTTGAAGCATGGCAAACTCCTCCAAACTGCCCGCAATCAACCCTAAACCGGCTTGCAGGGCAAGCCCGGCGGCGCCGGCGGATCGTGTTGACATGGCTCATGGCGCGCGGCCGCCCAAGGCGCGAAGTATGGCGCGATGACGACATCGAACGCACTGGGCATGGCCCGCCGGTTCCTTGCCGGACTGGTCGCCGCCGGCCTGCTCGCGGGCCTTGCGGCGCAGTTCGCCGGGCTCGGCGGCTGGCCGAACATGATCTGGACGGCGGTCACGCTGCCGGTGCTGGCGGCGCTGATCGCGGAGATCGTCGCCAGCCTGAGGCGCGGCGACGTCGGCCTCGACATCGTGGCGGCGCTGTCGATGAGCGCGGCGCTGGCCGTCGGCGAAAGCCTGGCGGCGGTGATCGTGGCGCTGATGTATTCCGGCGGCCAATTCCTCGAAGCCTATGCCGAGCGAGCGGCGCGGCGCGAAATGACGGCTCTGCTGGCGCGGGTGCCGCGCACCGCGCTGCGTCATCGTGACGGCAGGCTGGAGGAAGTGACGCTCGACCTCATCCAGCCGGGCGACCGGCTGACGATCCGGCAGGGCGATGTGGTGCCGGTCGACGGCACCGTCGAGCAGGGCGTGGCTGTGCTCGATCAGTCGGCGCTCACCGGCGAGGCGATGCCGGTGCGGCTTGCGGCCGGGGAGACCGTGCTCAGCGGTACGACCAATGCCGGCGATGCTTTCGACCTTATCGCGGCGCGGTTGGCAGCCGACAGTACCTTTGCAGGCGTGGTGCGACTGGTCGAAGCGGCGCAGCGCTCGCGCGCGCCGATGTCGCGGATGGCCGACCGTTACGCGCTGGTCTTTCTGGCCGCGACCGTGGTGCTGGCCACCGCGGCGTGGTGGCTCAGCGGCGATCTGGTCCGGGCGGTGGCGGTACTGGTGGTGGCGACGCCCTGTCCGCTCATCCTGGCGGTGCCGGTCGCGCTGGTATCGGGCCTGTCGCGGGCGGCCAAGCTCGGCATTCTGGTCAAAGGCGGCCGTGCGCTCGAGATGCTGGCGCGCGTGCGCGTGCTGATCATCGACAAGACCGGTACGCTGACAGCCGGGCAGGCCAGCATCGTTTCGATCCAGCTTAGCGGCGGTGCCGGCGCCGACGATGTACTGCGGTTCGGCGCGGCGCTCGATCAGGCCTCCAAGCACATCATTGCCCAGACCATCGTCGCCGCCGCACGCGCCAAGGGCCTGACGCTGGCCATCCCGACCGACGTCGTCGAGACGCCCGGCGAAGGTATTGCCGGCCGGGTGGAGGGCCATGCTGTCGTCGTCGGCGGCCTTCGTTACGTCGCCAACAAGATCGGCCTCTCGCATTTGCCGCTGGGCAAGGGCCCGCCGCCGGGCGCGCTGGCCTCGGCGGTGGCGGTCGACGGTCAATTGCTCGGCGTGCTGATCCTCGCCGACGAACTGCGAACCGGCACCGCCGAACTCCTGAACGCGCTGCGGGGGCTGGGCATCGACCGTATCGTGCTGGCGACCGGCGACCGCCCGGAGGTCGCCCGCTCCATCGCCGACGGCCTGGGGCTCGACGCGGTGCGTGCGGAACTCACGCCGGATCAGAAGGTCCTGCTGGTCGTCGCCGAGCGCAAGAACGGCGCGGTGATGATGATCGGCGACGGCGTCAACGACGCGCCGGCGCTGGCCGCCGCCGATATCGGCATGGCGATGGGCGCGCGCGGCACGGCGGCGTCCGCCGAGGCCGCCGATGTCGTGCTGCTGGTCGATCAACTCGACCGCGTTTTGCCGGCGATCGAGATCGCGCGCCGCTCGCGCCGCATCGCGCTGCAAAGCGTGGTCGCCGGCATGGGTCTGTCGGGGATCGCCATGGTCGCGGCGGCGGCCGGTCTGATCGTGCCGGTCGAAGGCGCGCTGCTGCAAGAGGCCATCGACGTCGCGGTCATTTTCAATGCATTGCGGGCGCTGCGCGGCTAACGCGCTGCGCGCTTTGCGCGGCTGAGGTTCCGAGCGCTTTGGCGCGTGCCGCGCAATTGCCTTAATGGAACAGGAACGCGGCCGTATCTGGTGCATTGACTGCGAGACCCGGCAGACCGGATCCCACCCCGAACCAGAACACCAATGCGAAGGAGCACCTCATGGGCCTGTTCAGCAAAGACATCAAGACGATGAACGACCTGTTCGTTCACACGCTCAAAGACATCTATTACGCCGAAAACCAGATTCTGAAGGCGCTGCCCGACATGGTCGACAAGGCAACCGACGCGGGCCTCAAGCAGGGCTTCCAGGTTCATTTCGGCGAGACCAAGAATCACGTCGCCCGGCTGGAGCAGGTCTTCAAGCTGCATGGCGTGAAGGTCGAGGGCGTCGACTGCCCGGCTATTGACGGCATCATCGACGAGGCCAACGAGATCGCCGGCGAGGTTGACGACAAGGCCGTGCTCGACGCCGCCCTGATCGCCGCCGCCCAGGCGGTCGAGCACTACGAGATGACGCGCTACGGCACCCTGATCGCGTGGGCCAAGCAGCTCGGCCGGCCCGACTGCGCCGCGCTGCTGGAGCAGAACCTCAAGGACGAGAAGGCGGCCGACACGAAGCTGACCGCGCTCGCCGAGCGCGGCATCAACGCCAAAGCCGCCTAGCGGCCGGAGCGAAGCGCTGCCCTTCCGGGTAGTGAGATCGCGCGGTTAGGCAGGATACCGCGGCGATCCGAAAAGACCCTGGCCCCGGTCAGGGTCTTTTTGTGTCCGTGCTTTGCGTCGCGGGCCCTGTAGCCTTAGATGGACGGCATGACCCAGAAAGTTGCCGCCATGAACACCCAAAATCCGCTTCTCACCGACTGGACCGGCGCCTTCGGCCTGCCGTCCTTCGCCGAACTCACGCCGGCGCATTTCCGCCCGGCCTTCGACGCGGCGCTTGAGCGCCATCGCGCCGAGATCGACGCCATCGCCGCCGATCCGGCGCCGCCGGCCTTCGACAACGCCATCGTGGCGCTGGAAAAGAGCGGCCGCGATCTCGACAAGGTCGCCAATGTCTTCTTCGTCAAGGCCGGCGCCGACACCAGCGACGAGATCGAGGCGATCGAGCGCGACATCTCGCCGCTGCTCGCCCGCCACTAGAACGCGCTTTATCTCGACCGCAAGCTGTTCGCCCGCGTCGCCGACCTCTACGCCCGGCGCGATACGCTCGGCCTCGACCCGGAACAGGCCCGGCTGCTCGACCGCTATCACGCGCGCTTCGTCCGTGCCGGCGGCGCGCTCGACAAGCCGGCGCAGGACCGGCTCGCCGCCATCAATGAGCGTCTCGCCTCGCTCGGCACCCAGTTCGGGCAGAACGTGCTGGCCGACGAAAAGTCCTGGGCGCTCATTCTGGACGAGGCCGATCTCGCTGGTCTGCCCGACTTCGCCCGCGCCGCGGCGCAGGCCGCCGCCGCCGAGCGCGGCCAGCCCGGCAAATACGCCATCACGCTCTCGCGCTCGTCCTGCGAAGGCTTCCTGCAGTTCTCGTCGCGAAGGGATTTGCGCGAGAAGGTGTTCGACGCCTGGATCAGGCGCGGCGAGAACGGCGGCGCCACCGACAACCGCGCTGTCATCGCCGAGACGGTGAAGCTGCGCGGCGAACGGGCGAAACTCCTGGGCTTTGACAGTTTCGCCGACTACCGGCTCGACGACACCATGGCGCGGACGCCGGCCGCCGCGCGCGAACTGCTCAACAACGTCTGGGGCCGCGCCCGCGCCAAAGCGGGCGTCGAGCGCGACGCGCTGCAGGGCATGATCGCGGAGGAGGGCGGCAACTTCGCGCTCGCTCCATGGGACTGGCGCTATTACGCCGAGAAGCTGCGCAAGGCGCGCTACGATCTCGACGAGTCCGAGATCAAGCCGTACTTCCAGCTCGACAAGATCATCGAGGCCTCGTTCGAGACGGCGCATCGCCTGTTCGGGCTCTCCTTCAAGTCCGTCAGCGTGCCGCTCTACCATCCTGATGCGCGGGCCTGGGATGTCACCGACGCCGCCGGTAAGCATGTCGGCCTGTTCATCGGCGACTATTTCGCCCGTGCCTCCAAGCACTCCGGCGCCTGGATGACGTCGCTGCGCGATCAGCAAAAATTAAGTGGCGACACCCGCCCCGTCATTCTCAATGTCTGCAACTTCTCCAAGCCGGCGCCGGGCGAGAAGGCGGTGCTGTCCTTCGACGATGCCCGCACTTTGTTCCATGAGTTCGGCCACGGCCTGCACGGCCTGCTGTCGAACGTGACTTATCCGACTCTGTCCGGCACCGCGGTGGCGCGCGACTTCGTCGAACTGCCCTCGCAGCTTTACGAGCACTGGCTGGAAGTGCCGGCGATCCTCGAGAAGTATGCGCGCCATGCCCAAACGGGTGAGCCGATGCCGAAGGCGCTGCTCGACAAGGTGCTGGCGACCCGCACCTTCAATCAGGGCTTCGCCACGGTCGAATACACCTCCTGCGCGCTGGTCGATCTCGATATTCACGACAAGGGCTTGCACGACAAGGGTTTGCACGACGAGGGCGTTGCCGACCGTCTCGACGTCACGCAATTCGAGAAAGATCGCCTCGCCGCGATCGGCATGCCGGCCGAGATCGTGATGCGCCACCGGCTGCCGCACTTCCAGCATTTGTTCTCGGGCGATGGCTATGCGGCGGGCTACTACTCGTACATGTGGTCCGAGGTGCTGGACGCCGACGCCTTCCAGGCTTTCGAGGAGACCGGCGACGCTTTCGATCCGGCGACCGCGAAGCGCCTGCACGATTACATCTACGCGGCCGGCAATCTGCGCGACCCGGCGGAAGCCTATACGGCCTTCCGCGGCAAGCTGCCGTCGGTCGACGCGCTGCTCAAGAAGCGCGGGCTGGCCGATGTGGCATAGTTCTGTGACGTGAGGCGTTCGCGCTTTACCTCTCCCATGGAGAGAGGTCGGCACACGAAGTGTGCCGGTGAGGGGTTAGGGTTATCGAAAGTCACTTGGCCCCTCGCCCCAACCCTCTCCCCCAAGGGGAGAGGGAGATATGCTGAACGCGCGGCGGCTCATGAATTCACACGGTGCACACAATGACTAACCTCCACACCGCCGGCCATCGCCGTGGCGTCGTCGCCGCGCCGCATAGCGTTGCCGTCGAGGACGGCCGCGCCGTTCTTGAAGAAGGCGGCAACGCCATCGAGGCGATGATCGCGATGGCGGCGTCCATCGCCGCCGTCTATCCGCACATGAATCACATCGGCGGCGACGGCTTCTGGCTGATCCGTGAACCCTCCGGGAAAGTGCGCGCCATCATGGGCGCGGGCCGGGCAGGGGCCAAAGCGACGATCCGTTATTATCGCGATGCCGGGCTTCATGAGATTCCCGCGCGCGGGCCGCTGGCCGCGCTCACCGTGCCGGGCGCGATCGCAGGCTGGATGAAGGCGTTCGACGCGGCGAAATCATATCGCGGCCGGCTGCCGCTCGATCTACTGCTGGAGCCTGCGATCAAACACGCGCGCGAAGGCTATAAGGTCACGCGCAGCCAGGCGCAGCTCACGCGCGACAAGTTCGCCGAGCTCGAAAAAGTGCCCGGCTTCCGCGAGACCTTCCTGGTCGACGGCAAGGCGCCGGACGAAGGCGCGATCCTCAAACAAACCGCTCTTGCCGCGACGCTCGATCAACTCGCCAATGCGGGGCTTGCCGATTTTTATCGCGGCGATGTCGGCCGCGAGATCGCCGCCGATCTCGAGCGCATCGGCTCGCCGGTGACGCGCGAGGATATGACCAATTACGAGGCGCTGATCACCGAACCGCTCAGCGTCGGTGTATCCGCCGGCAGGCTTTATAATACGCCGCCGCCGACGCAGGGACTGGCCTCGCTCATCATCCTTGCGCTCTACGATCGCCTGCGCGTGAGCGACGGCGAAAGTTTCGCGCATATTCACGGCCTCATCGAAGCGACCAAGCGCGCCTTCCTGGTGCGCGACCGCATCGTCACCGATCCGGACCGCGTTGACGGTCCGCTGTCGCGTTTCTTCGACGCCGGCTTTCTTGATGGCGAAGCGGCGATGATCGACGCGAAAAAAGCCGCGCCATGGCCTGACCGTAGCGCGCGCGGCGATACGATCTGGATGGGCGCGGCGGATGCCTCCGGCCTCGTCGTCTCTTACATCCAGTCGATCTACTGGGAGTTCGGATCCGGCTGCGTGCTGCCGAAGACCGGCATCCTGATGCAGAACCGTGGCGCCAGTTTCTCGCTCGACGACAAGGCGCTCAACGCGCTTGCGCCAGGCCGCCGTCCGTTCCACACGCTCAACCCGGCGCTCGCCGTTCTGAAGGACGGCCGCGTCATGGCCTATGGCACCATGGGCGGCGAAGGCCAGCCGCAAACGCAAAGCGCGGTGTTTACGCGCCACATCACCTACAAGCAGCCGCTTGAGACCGCGCTCGATGCGCCGCGCTGGCTGCTCGGCCGCACCTGGGGTTCGTCGCACATGAATCTGCGGCTGGAAAAGCGCTTCGACGAACATCTCATCGACCGCCTGATGTCAGCGGGCCACGATGTCGACGTGCTCGACGCGGATTACTCGGACACCATGGGCCATGCCGGCGCGGTGCTGCTGCATCCGGACGGTACCTGCGAAGGCGGTCACGACCCGCGCGCCGATGGCGGCGCGGCGGGGGTGTGACGTCCGCTTTTTTGCCCTCCCCTGGAGGGGGAGGGTCGCGAGCGATAGCGAGCGGGGTGGGGTGAACTGCATTGAATTAAAAGTCACCCTACCCCGACAGCTTTCGCTGCGCTCAAGCCGTCGACCCTCCGCCTCCAGGGGAGGGTGAAGCAAGGCGCCAACGTTCTACAGTTACGTTCTAGTATCCGCTTTTCAGCCCGCTATGTCTGTTCCATGCACGATAGACACTCCCATGCGCACGACGACACGCACGACCATTCCCACGGTATCGGCGGCCACTCGCATGCGCCGACGAGTTTCGGCCGCACCTTCGCGATCGCCACCGGCCTGAACGTCGCGCTGGTCGCCGCGCAATTCATCTTCGGCCTGTGGGCTAATTCGCTCGCGCTCGTCGCCGATGCCGGCCACAATCTCAGCGACGTGATGGGGCTGCTGCTGGCCTGGGCCGCCTTCGCCTTCGCCAGCTGGCGGCCGAGCAGCGCCTTTACCTATCAGATGCGCGCGGCGTCGATCCTCGCCGCGCTCGCCAACGGCGTGTTGCTGGTCGGCGCGGTGGTGATCATCGGCTGGGAGGCGATCGTGCGGTTCAATGCGCCGCAGGAGGTCGCCAGCGGTACGGTGATCCTGCTCGCCAGCATCGCCGTTGTGGTCAACGGCGCCTCTGCCTGGCTGTTGAGCCGCGGCGGCAAGTCCGACCTTAACATGCACGGCGCCTTCCTGCATATGGCGGCGGACGCCGCGGTGTCGGTCGCGGTGATCGTGGCCGGGCTCGGTATCTGGCTGACCGGCTGGCAATGGCTCGACCCGGCGGTGAGCCTGCTCATCTCGGCGGTGATCCTGGTCGGCACCTGGCGGCTGTTGCGCGACGCGCTCCGCCTCTCGCTCAACGCCGCGCCGCGCGACATCGATCTCGCCGCCGTGCGCGGTTACCTCGAAGGTCTGCCGCAGGTGCGCGGCCTGCACGATCTGCATATCTGGGCGATGAGCACGACCGAGACGGCGCTGACCTGCCACCTGGTCATGCCCGCCGGTCATCCGGGCGATGTCTTCCTGCACGCACTGGCGAGCGAACTCGAACATCGTTTCGGCATCTGTCACACCACTGTGCAAATCGAGCTGGACGGTGGCGGCGCCTGCGCCATGCAATGCACGGACGCCGTGACCGCCGCGTAATGGCGGTCGATCGCGTTCCGGTCCGCCTCGTTTCCGCCTCAGACTGTGCTAAAGGTGGCGCGTCATTTCAGGTCCCGGCAGCCGTTTCATGATTTCGTCCCGCCTCTATGCAGTGATCGGCGCCGTCGCGGCATGCATCGCGCTCAGCGTGCCGGCCGCCGCCCATCCGCATGTCTGGGTGACGATGGAAACCGAACTGGTTTACGCGCCGGACGGCACCTTGACCGGCGTACGCCATGCCTGGGCGTTCGACGACATGTTCTCGGCCTTTGCCACGCAAGGCTATCCGGCCAAGGAAAAAGGCAAGTTCACCCGCGAGGAGCTTGCGCCGCTCGCCAAGGTGAACGTCGAGTCGCTGAAGGAATACGGCTACTTCACTTACGTCATGGCCGACGGCAAAAAGGTGAAGCTCAAGGATCCGGCGCCCGGTTACTATCTCGACTGGACCGATGCGATACTGACGCTACACTTCGTCTTGCCGCTGGAACATCCGATCAAGGCGCAAGAATTGCGAGTCGACATCTACGATCCTTCGATCTTTGTCGATTTCGAATTCCGCAAGAAAGACCCTGTGCGCCTGGTCGGCGCGCCGGAGCATTGCAAGATGGATGTCGTGCTGCCGCGCGAGATGACATTTGCCGAAGGCAAGGCGCTGAGCATGATTCCGGCCGATCAGCCCAATGTCTCGATGGCGATCGGCTCCGAATTCGCCAACAAGGTTCTCGTCCACTGTCCTTAAGGCTTCACCTCATCGCGGGGCGGCGATACGGGGAATCAATTGATGCAATGGCTCGCGCGGCGTTCCGCCTTCACGCAAACCTTCCTGCTTGTCGCCGTTGTTCTCGCCGTCGCCGGCGCGATTGACGCCGCGTCGGCGGCGCCGTTCGGCGCCTCGTCCGGCGGCCCGCCGGCGCCGGTCGGCGGCTTTGCCGGCTGGATCCTGATGCAGCAGGCGGGTTTCTATCGCATGCTGTCAGGCGCGATCCGCGCCTCCAAGGCCGACGGCACCGCGGCCATCGGCCTGATGGGCATCTCGTTCGCCTATGGCATTTTTCACGCCGCCGGGCCCGGTCACGGCAAGGCGGTGATCTCGTCCTATCTCGTCGCCAATAACGAAACCTGGAAGCGCGGCATCGCGCTGTCCTTTGTCTCGGCGGTGCTGCAGGCCATCACCGCCGTGGTCATCGTCGCCGTCGCCGCCGTGCTGCTCGGTGCAACGTCGAAAGTGATGGGCGATACCGTGCG
>JBAZSM010000123.1:0-10057 GCA_041662425.1 Pseudolabrys sp. | reverse complement strand
CCCGAACTTGGCTGATGAGGTCGATCGTCGTGCTCGTTTTGGCGGGCGGCGGTTATCTGGCGTGGCAATGGTTCAAGCCGCAGTCCCTGCCCGCGAACATCGCCAGCGCGAACGGTCGGATCGAGGCGACCGAGATCGACATCGCGACCAAGGCGGCCGGCCGGGTGAAGGACATCCTGGTCGACGAGGGCGACTTCGTCACCAAGGGGCAGATTCTGGTCCACATGGATACCGAGGTGCTGGAAGCCCAGCGCCGCGAGGCCGAAGCGCAATCGCGGCGCGCGGTCATCGGCGTCGACACCGCCCGCTCCCAAGTCGTGCAGCGTCAGGCCGAGAAGCGCGCGGCGGTGGCCGTGGTGGCGCAACGCGAAGCCGAACTCGACGCGGCGCAGAAGCGCTTCGACCGATCCGAGCAGCTCGCCAAGAGCGGCAGCGGGTCGATTGAAACGCTCGACAACGACCGCGCCCGCTTCGAAGGCGCGAAGGCCGCCGTCAGTGCCGCCGAGGCGCAGAGCGCGGCGGCCGACTCCGCCATCAGCGCGGCCGAGTCGCAGGTCGTCAATGCACTGGCGTCCGTGGACGCCGCGAAGGCGACCGTCGACCGCATTCAGGCCGACATCGACGACAGCACGCTCAAATCGCCACGCGATGGCCGTGTGCAATATCGCGTGACGCAGGTCGGCGAGGTCATCGGCGCCGGCGGCAAGGTGCTCAACATCGTCGATCTCAGCGATGTCTACATGACGTTCTTCCTGCCGACCGACACCGCCGGCCGCATTGCGATCGGAACCGAAGTGCACCTCGTGCTCGACGCCGCGCCGCAATACTCCATTCCCGCCCGCGCGACCTTTGTCGCCGATGTGGCGCAATTCACGCCGAAAACGGTTGAAACCGCGGAAGAGCGGCAAAAGCTGATGTTTCGCGTCAAAGCCAGAATCGAGCCCGACCTGTTGAAAA
This sequence comes from Pseudolabrys sp., assembly GCA_041662425.1. Taxonomy (GTDB): domain Bacteria; phylum Pseudomonadota; class Alphaproteobacteria; order Rhizobiales; family Xanthobacteraceae; genus Pseudolabrys. The sequence continues at coordinate 9,100 of JBAZSM010000123.1, read as the reverse complement.
AATACATCCGTCAGGTCAAAACCGGATTGCCCGGCATGGCCTATGTGCGCCTCGACGACAAGGCGGAATGGCCGGCGAAGCTGCAAATCAAGCTGCCGCAATGACGGCCGCAACAGCCGTGGCCCCGGTGGCCCGTCTGCGTGACGTCAATCTGCGTTATGGCAAAACCGTCGCGCTCGACGGCGTCACGCTCGACATTCCGGCCGGATGCATGGTCGGGCTGATCGGTCCGGATGGCGTCGGCAAGTCCAGCCTGTTTTCGCTGATCGCCGGCGCACGCGCCATTCAGACCGGACATGTCGACGTGCTGGGCAGCGACATGGCGAGCGCGACGAACCGCCGGATGGTCTGCCCGCGCATTGCCTATATGCCGCAGGGTCTCGGCAAGAACCTCTACTCCACGCTCTCGGTCTTCGAGAACATTGACTTCTTCGGCAGTCTGTTTGGCCAGGGGCCCGGCGAACGCAAGCGGCGCATCGCGGCGCTGGTCGAAAGCACCGGGCTCGCCCCCTTCATCGACCGTCCCGCCGGCAAGCTGTCCGGCGGCATGAAGCAGAAGCTCGGCCTGTGCTGCGCGCTGGTGCACGACCCCGATCTGCTGATCCTCGATGAGCCGACCACCGGCATCGATCCGCTGTCGCGCCGGCAATTCTGGGAGCTGATCGACGGTATACGCGCCGCCCGTCCCGGTATGAGCGTCGTGGTCGCCACCGCCTATATGGAGGAAGCGGCGCGGTTCGACTGGCTGGTGGCGATGGACTCCGGCCGCGTACTGGCGGCCGGCACCGTGGCGGACCTGCTCGAGCGCACCGGAACGTCGACGCTGGAAACCGCCTTCATCGCCCTTCTGCCCGAAGAGCAACGCCAGCGGCATCGTGCCGTCGTCATTCCGCCACGCCGGCAGGACGACGGCGAGATTGCCATCGCCGCGCAGGACCTCACCATGCGCTTCGGCGATTTCGTCGCCGTCGATCATGTCAGCTTTCGCATTCACCAGGGTGAGATCTTCGGATTTCTCGGCTCCAATGGCAGCGGCAAAACCACCACGATGAAAATGATGACCGGCCTGCTGCCGCCGAGCCAAGGGCAGGCCTGGCTGTTCGGCCAGCCCGTGGACCCACGCGACCTCGCGACCCGGCGGCGCGTCGGCTACATGTCGCAGGGCTTTTCTCTCTATACCGAACTGACGGTGCGGCAGAACCTCGATCTGCACGCCCGCCTGTTTCAACTGCTGTCCGACACGATTGCCCCGCGCATCGCCGAAGTCGCCGAGCGCTTCGACCTTGGCGCAATCATGGACGAATTGCCGGGCGCCCTGCCGCTCGGACAACGGCAACGCCTTTCCCTCGCCGTCGCCATGGCCCATGCGCCCGCCATCCTCATTCTCGACGAGCCGACATCGGGTGTCGATCCGATCGCGCGCGACGCTTTCTGGCAAACCTTGATCGACCTGTCGCGCAAGGATGGCGTCACCATCTTCATCTCGACGCACTTCATGAACGAAGCCGAGCGCTGCGACCGCATCTCGTTGATGCATGCCGGCCGCGTTCTGGTGAGCGATACCCCTGCCGCGATCATTCAGCAGCGCGGCGCCCGTGACCTGGAGCAGGCGTTCATCGGCCTTCTCGAACAGGCCGTCGACAAGGATCGGCCCGCTGGCGCGCCGGCGCCGCTCCCCAAAGCCGCGCCATTGGCGCAGCCGGCGCCGCACGCAAGACCCGCGTCACGCATGTTCGATCCGCGGCGTATGTTCAGCTATGCCCGCCGTGAAACGCTCGAGCTGCGGCGTGATCCGATCCGGGCGACGTTGGCGCTGCTTGGCAGCGTCATTCTCATGTTCATCATGGCTTATGGCATCAGCATGGATGTCGAAGACCTGTCATTTGCCGTCCTCGATCGCGATCAGAGCGCAATCAGCCAGAACTACGTTATCAACATCGCCGGGTCGCGCTATTTCAGCGAGAAGGCGCCGATTACCGATTACGACGCCCTCGATCGCAGGATGCGCGCCGGCGAGCTCACGCTGGCGATCGAGATCCCGCCCGGATTTGGCCGCGACATTGCCCGCAACAAGCCGGTGGCGATCGGCGCCTGGATCGACGGCGCGATGCCGGAGCGGGCGGAAACGGTGCAAGGCTACGTACAGGCCTTGCACAGCCAGTGGCTGAGCGGCATGGGCAACACGCCCAGCCCGGTCAATATCGCCATCCGCTATCGCTACAATCCGGATGTCAAAAGCCTGGTGGCGATGGTGCCGGCGGTTATTCCCCTGTTGCTGCTGCTCATTCCGTCGATGCTGACCGCGCTCAGCGTCGTCCGCGAGAAGGAGTTGGGCTCGATCGTCAATCTCTATGTGACGCCGACGACGCGACTCGAATTTCTGCTCGGCAAGCAACTGCCCTATGTCACGCTGGCGATGCTGAACTTCCTGCTGCTGACGCTACTCGCCGTGACCTTGTTCGACGTGCCGCTGAAGGGCAGCTTTGCAGCACTATTCGCCGGCGCGCTGCTTTATGTCGTCTCGGCCACCGCCATGGGCTTGGTGATGTCGTCCTTCATGCGCAGCCAGGTGGCGGCCGTGTTTGGGACCGCCATTGCGACCCTCATTCCCGCCGTCCAGTATTCCGGTTTTCTCGATCCGGTGACGTCCCTGCAGGGCGTAGGAGCCTTCATCGGGCAGATCTATCCAACAACGCATTTTCTAACGATATCGCGCGGCGCCTTCTCCAAGGCGCTGCACTTCGCCGATCTGCAGGCATCGTTCGTACCGCTGTTACTCGCGGTTCCCGTGTTGATCGGCCTTTGTGCTCTTCTGCTCAAGAAGCAGGAAGCCTGAGCCATGCGTATCGCCAATGTCTTCAATCTCGGCGTCAAGGAACTCCGCAGCCTCGGGCGAGACCGCGTATTGCTGGTGCTGATCATTTACGCCTTCACGTTTGCGATCTACACCGCCGCGACCACGATGCCGGAGACACTGAACAAAGCCGCGATCGCGATCGTCGACGAGGACCGTTCGGCGCTCTCCACCCGCATTATCGGCGCCTTCTATCCGCCCTATTTCACCCCGCCGATCCTGATCACCACGGCAGAGATGGACGCGCGCATGGATGCGGGCCTCACCACGTTCGCACTGGATATTCCTCCCAATTTCCAGCGCGACGTGCTCGCCGGCCGCAGTCCGGACATCCAACTCAACGTCGATGCCACGCGCATCAGCCAGGCGTTCACGGGCAGTGGCTATGTTCAGACCATCGTCGCCACCGAGGTGGCGGCTTTCGCCCAGCGATACCGGTCAGTCACAATCTTGCCCGTCGACCTCGCCTTGCGGGCGCGTTTCAATCCGTCCCTGAGAAAGGCATGGTTCGGCGCCATCGTCGAAGTCATCAACCAGGTGACGCTATTGTCGATCATCCTGACCGGCGCGGCGCTGATCCGCGAGCGGGAACACGGCACCATCGAGCATCTTCTCGTCATGCCGGTGACGCCGTTCGAGATCATGCTGAGCAAGGTCTGGTCGATGGCTCTGGTCGTGCTCGTCGGCTGCGGATTATCGCTGACGCTTGTGGTGCAGGGACTGCTGTCGATCCCGGTCCAGGGTTCGGTCGCCTTGTTTCTGGCCGCCGCCGCCGTCAATCTGTTCGCTACGACGTCGCTCGGGATTTTCCTGGCGACGACGGCGCGTTCCATGCCGCAATTCGCGCTGCTCGTCATTCTGGTGATTATGCCGCTGGAAATGCTGTCCGGCGGCGTCACGCCGCGCGAAAGCATGCCGGTGTTCGTTCGCGACATCATGTTGATCGCGCCTACCACTCACTTCGTTGGCCTTGCCCAGGCGGTGCTGTTTCGCGGCGCTGGCCTTGCGGTGGTGTGGCCGCAGTTCGTCGCCATCGCAGCGATCGGCTCCGTGCTGTTCGGGCTGGCGCTGTTCCGGTTCCGGGCCACGCTCAACGAAGCCACCTGAAGCGGCGGCCACCGGCCGCAAGCCGAATTACGCAGCGCCAGGCGCCTTCGGCGTCAGTGCCTTCACGGCGCGCAGCGTGGCCGCATCGGATGACGTGGTACCGACGGAGAATTCCATATCCCTGGCGATACTGAGCATCCGCGCCTGATCGGCGGAAAAAACCAGAACGGCCTGGCGAATGCCCTGCCCGCCGATCGCGGACAGCAGCGCCTGCAACAATTGCCTGGCCAGGCCTTTCTGCCGGAGATCGCCGCGAATAATGACCGCGCATTCCGACGTCTCGCGATCGGGGTCGGCGAGCGAACGGGCGAGCCCCGCCACACGCCCGCCGTCCCAGGCGACCAGGGTCATCTCGCGGTCGTAATCGATTTGGCTCAGCCGTGTCGCAGTTTCGTGACTGCGTTCGCGCAGCGGCGCGAAGAAGCCGTGCCACAAATCCTGCGTGTCGACCTCATCGGCGAAACGCCGCAGCGCCAGTTCGTCTTCCGGCTTGATCGGGTGCACCTCGTAGGCTTGGCCTTCCGGGGTTTGAATCGTGGACTCCAGCCGCTGCGGATAAGGCCGGATCGCCAGCCGCGATTGCGCCGTCGCCGTCGTCGCGCGCACCCGGACGCGGCCATCGACGCCGATGACGCCGTGGGCGTCGCAGAGCAGCGGATTGATATCGATCTCGGTCACCTCGGCGTGGTCGGCCACGATCTGGCTGAGCTGGACCAGCACGTTGACGACGCCGCCGATGTCCGCCGCCGGCCGGTCACGGAAGCCCTTGAGCAGCGCCGCGATACGGGTGCGCTCGATCTGGGCACGGGCCAGCGAAGTGTTGAGGGGCGGCAGTTCGAGCGATTTGTCGCCGATGATTTCCACGGCGGTGCCGCCCTGGCCGAACAGGATCACCGGGCCGAAGGTCGCGTCGGTCGAAACGCCCGCGATCAACTCGTAGGCGCTCGGCCGATTGATCATCTCCTGAACGATGAATCCTTCCAGCTTTGCCTTCGGCAATGCCGCTGCAATTTTCTCGTTCATCCGCCGCGCCGCGGCTTCAATCTCATCGGGTTTGACGCTTAACGCAACGCCACCGGCATCGGACTTGTGAACGACGTCACGCGATCTGATCTTCAGCGCCACCGGCGCGCCGATTTCAGCCGCCACTTTAGCCGCCGCCTGGGCGTTCGGCACGGCCTCGGTGCGCGCAAACGGAATGCCGTAACAGCTCAGGAAGGTCGCGACCTCGGCCGGATCGAGCCATTCGCGCCCGTCGTCGAGCGCCTGCCGAATGATGCCACGGGCCCGCTCCGGATCGTTGTCCGGACTTGGCGCGCCTGCGGACGGCGTCTCCAGCAGCAGATCCTGGTTCTGCCGGTAATGCACGAGGTACATGAAAGCGCGAACGGCCCGTTCGGGCGTTTCGTAATCAGGCACTCGCGCTGCGACGAGCGCGGCGCGGCCTTCGGCGACCGTGGCCGCGCCCATCCACGACACAAATACGTTCTTTTTCGGCGTAGATCCCTCGCGCGACAGGGCGCCGATCAGGCCCGTTGCGGCATCGGCGGACGAGCCGATCGCGGTCGGGCAGTAGGCCACCAGCAGCGCATCGTTGTCGGGATCGTCCAACAGGATCGAAACCGAATGCGCGTAACGGTCGGCATCGGCGTCGCCGATCAGATCGACGGGGTTCGCATGGCTCCAGGTGGCCGGTAACACCGCGTTGAGTTTGGCAATGGTTTCCGGGCTGAGGGTCGCCAGCTTGCCACCTTCTTCGATCAGCCGATCGGTCGCCAGCACGCCGGCACCGCCGCCATTGGTGACGATAGCCAGGCGGTTGCCGCGTTGCGGTGCCATGCGCGCCAGCGTCGCCGCCGCGTCAAACAGTTCCTCGACCTCGTTGACGCGCAGCATGCCGGCGCGTCGGAATGCTGCGTCATAGACGACGTCGGCTCCGGCCAGCGCGCCGGTGTGCGAACTCGCGGCGCGCGCGCCCTCAGCGGCACGGCCGCTCTTGACCACGATGACCGGCTTGATGCGCGCGGTGCGGCGAGCCGCCGACATGAACTTGCGGGCCTGCGTAACGCCTTCGGCGTAGATCAGGACCGCCTGGGTCGCGTCGTCCAGGGCGAAATAATCCAGCAGATCGCCGAAATCGACGTCGCTCATGTCACCCATCGAGACGATGGCGGAAAAGCCGATGCCGCGCGGCAGCGCCCAATCGAGCACCGTGGTCGCCATCGCCCCCGACTGCGTCAGGAAGGCAATGTTGCCAGGCATCAAGGCGGCCGGCGCGAAGGTCGCGTTCAGGCCGATGCCCGGCACGGCAATGCCAAGGCAATTGGGACCGACGATACGCAACAGATGGGGCCGCGCGGCGGCCAGCATTTGCGCCGCGCGCGCCTTGCCGGCAGCCGCCTCGCCCTCGGCAAAGCCGGCCGTGAGGATGACGGCGGCGCGCGTGCCCCGCCTGCCCAGTTCGTCGACCAGCGCCGGGATGGTATCCGGTGGCGTAGCGATGACGGCCAGATCCGGCGTCATCGGCATGCTCGCTACGTCCTTATAAGTCATCACGCCATGGAGCGCGGTCGCCTTGGGATTGACCGGCATGATCGGCCCGTCGAACCCGCCGCCCATGAGATTCTTGATCAGCGCCGCCCCGACCGACTTCGGCCGCGCCGAAGCGCCGATCACGGCAATCGACCGCGGGCGGAACATCTTTTCGAGATTGCGGATTGACATGCGGCGTTACCGACTCCGCGCCGCTTCACGGCGGCGATTTTGATGACAATTTTGTATACAGCGTCAGATAGTTAGCTTTGATCTAGGTCACATTACATCACGACTTTACCGGTAAGCTGACAACATCTGGACGCGAAAGAAATTTGCCATGGCAGTCTCATCGAAAACTCCCCTCGCGGCGGCCGAAGCCGCCATGCCTGTGGCTGAACCGCCAACCGACCTGACCGTGGTTGCCGACCATATCGACCACATGCTGCACAATGCGGCGGCGCGCCTCACGATGGGGCTTTCGCCCGCGGCGCTGATGGAGGCCTATTTCGATTGGGCTTCTCACCTGGCTTTCTCGCCGGGCGCACAGCTCAAACTCGCGGGCAAGGCGGCCCGCAAATCCACCCGCTTCGCAAATTACGTCAGGCAATGCGTGGTCAACGGCAACGAACCCTGCATTGAGCCATTGCCGCAGGACCGGCGCTTTGCCGCGCCGGAGTGGAAAGCTTTCCCATTCAATTTCATGTCGCAGGCATTCCTGCTCAACCAGCAATGGTGGCACAATGCGACGACCGGCATTCGCGGCGTTACCAAACAACACGAGGACGTGGTGGCGTTTGCCACGCGCCAGATGCTCGACGTTTTCTCTCCGTCGAACTTTCCGCTGACCAATCCCGAGGTGCTGGCAAAGACCGCCAGCACCGGCGGCATGAATCTCGTAAATGGTCTGCGCAATTTTGCCGAGGACACTGCGCGCACCGTCGAGGGCCACAAGCCCGCCGGTTCGGAGAACTTCGTCGTCGGCCGCGACGTGGCGACAAGCCCCGGTAAGGTCATTTACCGGAACCGGCTGATCGAACTTATCCAGTATGCCCCGACAACCGATCAGGTCCGGCCGGAGCCGGTGCTGATCGTCCCGGCCTGGATCATGAAATATTACATCCTCGATCTGTCGCCGCAGAACTCGCTGGTGAAGTATCTCACCGGCCAGGGCTTCACGGTGTTCATGATCTCCTGGAAAAACCCGACGGCGGAAGACCGCGACCTGGATCTGGAGGACTACAGGACACTTGGCGTCATGGCGGCCCTCGACACCATCGGCGCTGTCGTTCCGGAGCAGAAAATCCACGCCGTCGGCTATTGCCTCGGCGGCACACTCCTGTCGATTGTCGCCGCCGCGATGGCGCGGGATGGCGATGAGCGACTCAAGTCGGTCACGCTGTTCGCGGCGCAAGTCGACTTCATGGACGCCGGCGAATTGATGCTGTTCATCGACGAGAGCCAGCTCGCCTTTCTCGACGACATGATGTCGGAACGAGGCTACCTCGATTCAACGCAGATGGCCGGCGCGTTTCAATTGCTGCGCTCAAACGATCTGATCTGGTCCCGCATCATCCACGATTATCTCATGGGCGAGCGCGCGCCGATGATCGACCTCATGGCATGGAATGCGGACGCGACGCGCCTACCGTACCGCATGCATTCGCAGTATCTGCGGCAACTCTTCCTGAACAACGATCTCGCCGAAGGCCGCTTTGCCGTCGCCGGCAAGCCCGTTGCGCTCACCGATATTCGCGCCCCCATTTTTGCCGTGGGCACGGTGCACGACCATGTGGCGCCATGGCGCTCGACCTACAAGATCAATCTTCTCACCGATGCTGACGTCACTTACTTGCTGACGAGCGGCGGCCACAATGTCGGTATCGTTTCGGAACCTGGTCACAAAAATCGCCAATTCCAGGTCGCGACCAAGCGGGCCAGCGACCTTTACGTCGATCCGGATACGTTCCTGACGGCTGCTGAGCACAAGGACGGCTCGTGGTGGCCGGAATGGGTTGCCTGGCTCGCGGCACGCTCCAGCGCGCCGGTGGCTCCGCCCTCGATGGGTGGGCCGGCCCACGCCCCGATCTGCGATGCTCCCGGGACCTACGTGTTTCAGCAATAGTCGGCTCGGTCAGGCCGTCCGCAACGCGGCATTCTCGACATTAATGCGGACGGCAAGAATGACGGCGTTGGCCAACGTAAAGACGATGGCGATGAGAGGCAGGCCCAGCGCCAGCGGCACGACGGCGATCTCCAGCGCCACAATCAGGTAGTTTGGATGCTTCACCCACCGATACGGGCCACGTTGAACCGGTGCGGCGCCTGGCAGCACGATCACACGCGTGGTCCACCGTCCACCGAGGCTGGCAATGATCCAGACCCGGGCCGCCTGCAAAAGGATGAAAAGCGCGAACCACACCGGCTCGACCGGCCGATCGTAGCCGAACGCCAGCAGCGCCGCGAGCCACAAGCCGTGCATCGCGACCATGAATGGATAGTGCCCCGCGCCATACTCGATGCCGCCTTGCCTGAGCAGTCTACCTGTGTTGCGCCGTGCGAGCGCGAGCTCGGCAAGCCGTTGCGCGACAAGAATTGCGATCAGCC
>JBAZSM010000122.1:0-10210 GCA_041662425.1 Pseudolabrys sp. | reverse complement strand
GGCATGTCGCCGCACCACAGTGGAAACACGAAGACGATATGGTCGGCGCCGTCGAATGCCGCGCGCGCCGACAGGAGATCCGGCTCGAGCGGCTGCTCGCGGCGATAGCCTTCGCGCAGAATGGCGTCGAAATGCATCTCGCCCAGCACGAACAACGTCACACTGTGGCCGCCGCTCTCGGCGCCGCGCAGATAGGCGCGACCGAGCGCCTCGCAATAACTGTCCCGTAACGGCGTACCGACGATGATCGCGATCCTGGCCACAGCCCGCTCCTCGATGCCCCGTTCCAGCGGCGCGAGGTTAAGGCGCGACAGGTTGGCGGCATTGACCTCGCGCAAAGCGCCGCGTCTAAACGGCGATGCCGCCGAGCAACGCCGTGAGGGCCTCGGGCGCCGTAATGTGGGGATTATGGCTGGCGTCGATCTCGTACGCGGTCCAGCCGGTTTCAATTCTGGCGCGTTCGTAAAACGGCCGGAAGCGGTCTTCCGGCGTGTGCCGCGTACAATAGATGTAGTGTCGCGGCAGGGTCAGTGGCCCGTTCTGGAAAGCGAGCTTCTGCTCGAAGGTCTTGAGCGGCTGTGGCGTGCGGCGCGGCTCGCACCAGGCGCGATCATCGGCGCCTGTATCCGCCGGCATCGGCCCCGGCGGAATCCGACAGTTGTCGGGACCGTCAGCCGCGGCCGACTGGCGCTGGTTGCGCGTCGTTTCCGGCATGACATCGAAAGCGCTCTCGCCATCGCGCGGCACGAAGGCGTCGATATAGATCAGTTTGGCGACGCGATCGCGGGCGCGGTCGGCGACGCCGGTTGCGACCATGCCGCCGTAAGAATGGCCGATGAGGCAGACATCGCGCAGGTCATTGTAGAACAACGTGGCCATCACATCCGTGATGTGCAGATTGAGGTCGATGCCGGGATGGGCGAGATGGCTGCGCTGGCCGAGTCCCGTCAGCGACGGGATCACGAGTTGGTGCCCCAGCGCCGACATCAGCGGATGCATCTTCTTCCACGCCCAGGCGGAACTCCACGCGCCATGCGCCACCACGAATATCGCCATTGCCGATACCTTCCCTATTCCGCCGCTACCGTGCGCGGGCGGGCCGGCCGGCTGTTCCAACGCGCCCGGACAAAATCAAGCATGGCAACGGCAACACCGGCCGCCAGCACCTGCCACCCCGGGCGAATGCCGGCGTCAAAATCAAAGGCCGTGGACAGGACGCGCAGCGGCGAGACATGGAATTCGATACCGACGCCGATCGCTTCGCCGGCAAAGGTCAACGCCGCCACGACGACAGCGAGGCCAAGCAGACCCGACGTCGAGAGTTCACCCCGGTCCTGCCACCACGCCAGCATCCGATAGATGATCAGCCAGCCGAATAATCCGGCGACGAAAGTCGGCACCGTGACATCGGCTTTGGTCTGCTGAAAATAGTGGATGAGCGCGAGCAGTGCGATCACGTAGATCGCCTGATGCAGCCGGCGCCAGCGCAAGCTACCCATTCTCTTGATCATGCCGTCGGTCGAGGTGATGGCGAGCGCGGCAAGCCCGAGCCAGGCGGTCATGCCGATGATGAGATACACGCGGTGGGTGATCTCGTGCACGACCTTGTCGATGTCACCCTTCTGATCGACGATATACAGCAGCAAGTGCGCAGCGGCGTAACAGAACGTGCCGACGCCAAGCATGCGACGGACGTCGATGAGGCTGCCGTACCGGCCGACACGGCGAAACGGCGTCACCGCCAGCGTGATGCCGAGAAAAACCAGCGTCCAGAACCCGGCGCGATGAATGAGATCGTTGATCGGCCGCGCGCCGCCCGAGATCACACCGGCATCGGCGACGGCCTTGGCAAGCGGAAAGAGCAGCACGGCCAAAGCAATAATTCGCAGCGTGGAAAGGCGGCCGCGCCGGTCGCGCCAAAGCTCATAGGAAGCCATCCATTACCTCGTCACGCGCGGGTCTTGCTTACGTCGATGTCCGCCTGCGTTATCACAGGCCATCGGGAACCCGTCTTAAAGACTGCGTTACCAGCATGTGAGCTACGCGTTACGTGCGAGAATTCGGCTTACGATGTTGTTCCGGTTTGCATTTTACCCGGCCAGGCGGCGTCGCAATACCATCAATTCACAGATTTGATCGGGTTGTGCCACTTTGACCTGTTAGCATTTTTGACGTTTTGCACGATTCGCGACGACGCTCCGCGTCACGCGCAACAAGGCGAAACCGCAGGCTAACGACCGCAGGTCAGCCGACCGATGAGGGAAGACGAACGCATAGAGGGTGCAGACTTCAGCCACGCCGGGCCAACACCACCAGGAGGCCACCGATGTCGCGACTTCTGTTTCGACCCGTCCTGACTTCGTCCGTGCTTGCCGTGTCGTCCTTATTTGTTACCTCTGCCTTGGCGCACGATCTCTGGATCAGCCGTAATTCCTACAGGAACCCGGCCGGCGAGTGGTGCTGCGGCGCCGAGGATTGCGGCGTCGTTTCGCCGGACGCGGTGAAAACCGGCAAAGGCGGCTACTCCCTGCGCGGACCGGTTACTTACGGCGTGGGCGTCACGGGCAACCAGGCCGATGGCCCGACGCGGCAGGAGGATCTTAACGAGGTCGTGCCGTACAGCCAGTCGCTGCCATCGCCTGATGGCGCCTACTGGCGCTGCAAACGCCCGGACGGCACGCCGCGTTGTTTCTTCGCGCCGCCGTCCGGAACCTGAGCGCGCGACCGTCGCGTTAAGGCTAGAGGCGCGGCAACGGACGGCCACCCTGCTCCTTCGACGGCACCTTCACCCAGGCCTCGCCGTCGAGCACGATCTCGTCGCCGACCTGGCAGCGGCATGACAGTCGCGCGCGGAATTTCGCCGGCACCAGTTCAGCGACTGAAACGACGACATCAACCGTGTCGCCGATCTTGACCGGCGCGCGGAAGTTCAGCGTCTGCGAGATGTAGATGGCGCCGGGCCCAGGCAGCCGCGTGCCGAGCACGGCCGAGATCAGGCTCGCGGTGTAGAGACCATGCGCGATGCGGGTGCCAAACGGCGTCTTGGCGGCAAAGTGCTCCGACAGGTGAATTGGATTCCGGTCGCCGCTGATCTCGGCAAAGCCCACCACGTCGGAGGCATCCACGGTTTTGGACAAAGCCTCGGTCTGGCCGACGGAGAGGTCTTCGAAATACAGCGTTTGCAGCGCGAGCATGGTCGCTCCTTGTATGGCGGGTTCCATGCCCTTCGATCGCAGCGCGGCGGCCACCAACAGCGCGTTGGACCGCCTCAACAATCAGCATTTCCCCGGTGAGCGCGCGCAACCTACACGCCCGCCCGACAAGGCGAAACCCAGTAATCTGTCGCGCCCCTTCGGCGCTTGGGCCGAATTCGAGACGTTTCGGCCGTGTTTTTGTTTCCTATGCGTTAACGCATAGGTCGATTCTGTGGCGACGGCCCCGGAGAGGTGAATTCGGTCATCGAAACGATGATCATACGCTAAATGACGTCGATTCCAGGCTATTTAGTCCGTACGCGTCCCCTAAGATGGCCGTCTGCACAGTTATTGAGCTGCCACCGCAACTGCCTAAACCGCAATCGCCTCTCAATCGGATACTTTCTCTTTTATTTTCATATACTTAAGTTATGCATTTTCGCTTAGCTGCAGCGCAACATTGGTGCTTTTCATGTGTGCATCAATGAGTATGTTTCGTGCACGTTGATCGGACGGGGAGCGCCCGTCCGACAAGTCCCGATACAAATACTGTTAGAGAGATAGCCATGTTTGCCGCCCTCGTTCGCTTCGTCCAGGAATGGAAGCGTTACAGCCGCAGCGTCCGCGAATTGTCCCGTCTGGACGATCGTGAACTCGCCGATATCGGCCTGACCCGCTCGGAAATCGAGCGCGCCGCTTGGGGCGCCGCTCACCAGCAGTAAGACGCCTCCCAGCGTCTGACATGCTCCAAACGCCCGCGACTTCGCGGGCGTTTCGATTCCAAGGCGGCAAACATGCCTGGCGCTAGTCCAGATCCATCCAGCGCGCGAGTGGCATGACCTCCGGGGCCTGGCCGTAAGCCCGGGTCCAGGCATCGATCGACCATTTGACGCCGGTGGCCTTCTCGACCAGCACCGCGGTCGCGTGCAACGGCCGGAAGTCGATCATATGGCCCCGCGCCTCAGGTTCGGCCACCGTGTGGTACTTCAGCAGCCCCAGCTCATCGAGCAGCAGCAGCAGACTGGTGGTGTTGCGGCTGGAATCGATGCAGTCGAACTGACCGGCGCTGTTGAACATGTAATCGCGATTGGCCCGGGCGACGTGGCCCTTGGTGTCGGCGACAGCCGAAATACGTTTGTCGAACCAGGCACCCGCCGCTGCGACCGCGCCGCGCTCCTTGATGGCCGACCCTTTGCCGGCGGCCATCAGCCGCTTGAGCGCCGCGTGATCGGCTGGGGTGAGGGCGAGCTCGGCGCGATAGCGACAGCCGAAACCATGACACACGGTCATGAACGACGTCGTCGGCGGCGACATCGAATATCCGCCATAGGCGGCGGCCTCGACGGACGCCCGGTCGGCCGCCGCCGGCGCGGCCCAGACCAGGCACAAAACGGCGATCGAGGCGGCTCTAGGACCCATACGCATTGCGAACTCTCAGCCGTTGCCGATGGGGCTCGCAGCGCCTAAACCCTACGACCATGGCAAAATTCAAGCCCATCCATATCGTCGGCGGCGGTCTCGCCGGTTCCGAAGCCGCCTGGCAACTGGCCCAGGCCGGCATCCCCGTGATCCTGCACGAAATGCGGCCGCAGCGCGAGACGGCGGCGCATAAAACCGACGGCTACGCGGAACTCGTCTGCTCCAATTCGTTCCGTTCCGACGACAAGGAGCACAATGCCGTCGGCCTGCTGCATGAGGAAATGCGCCGCCTCGGCTCCCTGATCATGCGCGCGGCCGACAGCCATCAGGTCCCCGCCGGTGGCGCGCTGGCGGTCGATCGCGACGGCTTCTCCGCCGCCGTGACGCAGACGCTGACGGCCGAGCCGCTGATCACGCTCGAACGCGGCGAGGTCAACGTGCCGCCCGCCGACTGGGACAGCGTCATCATCGCCACCGGCCCGCTGACCTCGCCCGATCTGGCGGCGGCGATCGCGCAACGCACCGGCGAGACGCAGCTTGCGTTCTTCGACGCCATCGCACCGATCGTGCATCGTGAATCCATCGACATGGACACGGCGTGGTTTCAATCGCGCTACGACAAGGCCGGCCCCGGCGGCTCGGGCGCCGACTACATCAACTGCCCGATGTCGCGCGAGCAATACGACGCCTTCATCGATGCGCTGCTGGCCGGCGACAAGACCTCGTTCAAGGAATGGGAAGCCGACACGCCCTATTTCAACGGCTGCCTGCCGATCGAGGTGATGGCCGAACGCGGCCGCGAAACCTTGCGCCATGGCCCGATGAAGCCGTTCGGCCTCACCAATCCGCGCTCGCCCGATGTGAAGTCCTACGCCGTCGTGCAACTGCGGCAGGACAACAAGCTCGGCACGCTGTTCAACATGGTCGGCTTCCAGACCAAGCTGAAGCACGGCGAACAGGTGCGCATCTTCCGCACCGTTCCGGGCCTCGAGAACGCCGAGTTCGCCCGCCTCGGCGGCCTGCATCGCAACACGTTTCTCAATTCGCCGAAGCTGCTCGATGAAACGCTGCGGCTCAAAGCCAACCCGGCCTGGCGCTTCGCCGGCCAGATCACCGGCTGCGAAGGCTATGTCGAGAGCGCCGCTGTCGGGCTGATGGCGGCGCGCTTTGCCGCTGCGGAACGGCGCGGCGAGACGCTTGCCGCCCCGCCGCCGACCACGGCGCATGGCGCCCTGCTCGCGCATATCACCGGCGGCCATATCGAAACCATCGATGCCGGCCCCTCGTCGTTCCAGCCGATGAACATCAATTTCGGCCTGTTCCCGCCGATCGTCGAACCCGTCGCTTACGACAAGAATGGCCGCAAATTCGGCCGCGGCTCGGCGAAAAATCTGGCGCGCAAAGGCGCCATGAGCGAACGCGCGCTGGCCGATCTGGCGCAATGGATCGACGGCAGCCGCAGCGAGGCAGCGGAGTAGTTTCCGAGGATAGACCTTTGCGTAAGATCAGCAGTTTGCTCCTGTTGGCCACCGCTTTGCTTTACAGTTTTTCGGCGTGTGCCGAACCGTTCAAAGCCGGCCTTGCTCGAATCAGAGTAGCCGACCAGACGCCGTTCGACGTTCTCGTTGCCTATCCGACGGACATGGCTGAGGCCGAGATTGACGAGAGCAGCTACAGGGTTCGCGCCAGCGAAAATGCGCCCGTCATCTCTGGCACTCGATTTCCAATTGTTCTTTTCGCGAAAGGAAACGGCAGAGACGCAGGATCACCTTTTGTCCATCACGACATGATCTTGCGCCTAGCGCGGGAAGGCTTTGTCGTCGTCGCTCCGTTCTTCCCGGCATCCGCCCGCCCCTTTGTCAATCGGCCGAGACAAATGCGAGAGGCTTTCGACGCCGCAATCTCGGACGAGCGCTTTTCTATCCACATCGACCCTAGCCGAGCTGGAATGATTGGCTATTCATTCGGCGGTGCCGTCGCGCTCATGATGGCCGGAGCCAAGCTGAACCTGGCGCACCTTTCGGATTATTGTCGCGAGCACCGCGACGATCCAAGGGCTTGCGACGGCATCCCCATAGACGGGTCCTTGTCGAATATCCTCAGCAGGAAGTCGGATGATGCCATTCATCTCAAAGCGCTAGTGCTTCTGGAGCCCTATGGAGCGCCGTTCGCAAAGGACGATCTGCTGGGAGTGGACATGCCGGTCTTGATCTATCGCGCGCTTCAATCCGATCTTAAGGCAGACGGCAACATCTTATCGCTGGCACAAAATCTTCCCAAGGCGCCGCGCCAGATCGCGGTGCCCGGCGGACATGGCATCTTTCTCGCCCCTTGCCCGCCCGCTTTGGCCGCTATTTCGGCTGAAATGGTCACACTTTGCAAAGATGCGCCGGGTGTCGACCGCGTCGTCATTCACGAGCGTGCCGGCGACGAAATCGTGAAATTCTTTAGAGATGCCTTGTAGCGCCGAGAGCAAAGAGGTCGCTTCCTATACCTCGAATATCCGCGCCGGCCTGCGCGCGGCGCGCCAGATCAGCCACTGCCGCCGCACAACCGACATCGGCTCGACGTCGAACGGCTCGTAACCGCGCCGGTCCATCGGCCGCAAGGTCGGGCCGATCAATGCGAGCGGCAGCAAGGCGGGCAGGATCGCCTGTGGCACATGCGCGGCTTCGGCCCGCGCCGCCGCCATCTGCCGCCTTGCGTGGCGGCGCAATTCGGCGAGCGCGGCCTTGAGCGCATCGCTCGATTTCCCCGCATAGACCTCGTCGCGGTTGACATTGTGCCGGTCGAGCACCTCAAGCGGCACGAACATCTGCCGCCGTGAAACGTGCTTCGCAAGATTGACGAGAATGGCCGTCACCGTCGACGCGATGCCGGCGCCGCGGATCAGCATCATCGCATCGGGTCCGCCGCCGCCCAGAATATCGATCGCGATATCAAGCGAAGCCGATTGCGTCATCACCGCGTAATTGTCGAGATCGTCGAGCGTCGCCATCGGATCGTCGTAGAGATCGAAACCGTGCGCATCGACAATACCGGTCAGACGCTCCGGGCCGATACTGTGGCGCTTGAGACCTTCCAGCAGCGCCGACGCCACAGGATTGGCCGCAGCCTCGCCGTCGCGCTTGCCTTCAAGAACCTCGCGCCACCATTGCAGGCGGATTTCACCCGGCATCGGTTCGCGCGCCACGTCACGCACGCGGGCGATCTCGATGTTGAAGGCCGCGAGCGCGAACAGCGCGTCGCGCCGGTCCGCCGGCGCGAATAGCGTCGCGAGATAGCGGTCCCGATCGGCTTCGCGCACCAGCGAAGCGCAATGGTCAGAATTGGATGGCATCGGCTCTCCGACGAAGTCCCTCAATCGACCGCGATCAATCCGGCGCCGGCGCGACGGTTTTCCGCCAGCAGCACATTATAGGTGCGCACCGCGGCGCCCGTCGTCATCACATCGACGGAAATCGACAGGTCGTGAAACATGGCCCGCAGCCTCTGCGGCAGCAGCGCCGGATCGCGCCCCGCGCCGATCAGGAAGACGTCCAGCGTCTCACCGCGGGCGAAGGCCTGCGCCAGCGTCTGTTCCGAGACATCCGTGATCGAGGCAACCGGCCAGGCCCAGACGCCATCCGGAAAAAACAGCAGCGAGCCGCGATGCGAGAGGCCGCCAAAGCGGAAGCCGCCATTGCCATAGGCCTCGATCGGCGCCGGCGTCGGCAGATGCGGCGCGTCGTGGCCCAACCCGCCTTGCGCCGGGCGATCCGCCATCGCTAACGGCGGCCCTTGGGCTTCCGGGCGGTGGGCTTGTTGGTGATCGAGGTCTTGCCGCCGGGCCGTGCGGCCGGCCTGTCGGCGACCGAATCCACGGTGTCTTCGGTAAACCGCGCCGGGATGGCGTTCGGATTGATGATTTCCGGAACGGCTTCGGTCGACAGCGCATCGCGCCCGGTGCCAACGCCGAGATAGATCAGGATCGGCGCGGCGATGAAGATCGACGTATAGGTGCCGACCAGCACGACGCCGAACATCATGGTGGCGGTGAAGGAGTGGATCGCCTGGCCGCCGAACAGCAGCAGCGCCAGCAGCGCCAGCGTCACGGTGACGTGGGTGATGACCGAACGCGACAAGGTCTGGTTGACCGAGGCGTTGAGAAGGTCCGCCATCGGCATTTTCTTGTAGCGGCGCAGCATCTCGCGGATACGGTCATAGATAACGACGGTATCGTTGAGCGAGTAGCCGAGAATGGTGAGCAGCGCGGCGATGCTGGTGAGATCGAAATCGATCTGCGCCATCGACATGAAGCCGATGGTGAGCACGAGGTCGTGCACGTTGGCGATCATGGCGCCGAGCGCGAACTGCCACTCGAAGCGGAACCACAGATAAATCAGAATGCAGAAGATCGCGAGGCCGAGGCCGATGACGCCGTAGGACAGCAACTCGCCCGACACGCGCGGGCCGACCACTTCGACGCGGCGATAGCGGACCTCGTCGCCGAGCGCGGCTTTCACCTTGGTCACGGCCTGCTGCTGCGCGGCATCGCCGCCCGGCTGCTCGGCGACACGGATGAGGACTTCGCTCGGGCCGCCGAACTGCTGCAACTGGACCTCGCCGAGGCCGAGGCCCGAGAGCGTTGCGCGCATCTTGGCGATGTCGGCGGGCCCCGCGGCCTGCTGAACCTCCATCAGGGTGCCGCCCTTGAAATCGATGCCGAAGTTCAGGCCGTGAAAGAAATACAGAAAGATCGCGGCGATCGACAACAGCGCCGACAGCGGAAAGCTGATGCGCCGGAAGCGCATGAAATCGAATTTGGTGTCGTCGGGAACGATGCGGAGAAGACGCATGATTGATTCTCCCCGCCCTAAATCGGAACGCGCTGGGGACGCCGCCAGCGCACCCAGGTCGCGACGATGAGCCGCGTGACGGTGAAGGCGGTGAACACAGTGGTGATGATGCCGATGCCGAGGGTCACGGCGAAGCCGCGCACCGGGCCGGTGCCGATATAGAACAGCACCGCGGCGGCGATGAAGGTCGTGATGTTGGAGTCGAGAATGGTCGCCAGCGCGCGCGAGAAGCCGGCATCGATGGCGCTGATCGCCGACCGCCCTGCCCGCACTTCCTCGCGGATGCGCTCATAGATCAGCACGTTGGAGTCGACCGCGATGCCGACGGTGAGCACGATGCCGGCGATGCCGGGCAGCGTCAGCGTCGCGTTGAGCAGCGACAGCACGCCGAAGATCATCGCCACGTTGACCATCACCGCGATATTGGCGAACAGCCCGAACAGACCGTAGGTCACGAGCATGAAGACGACGACCAGCGCGGCGCCGACATAGGACGACAGCTTGCCTTTGGCGATCGAGTCGGCGCCGAGGCCGGGGCCGACGGTGCGCTCTTCGATAATGGTCAGCGGCGCCGGCAGCGCGCCGGCGCGCAGCAGGATGGAAAGATCATTGGCGCTCTGCACCGTGAAGCTGCCGGAAATCTGGCCCGAGCCGCCGAGAATAGGCTCTCGGATAACCGGCGCCGAGATCACTTCGTTATCGAGCACAATGGCGAAGGGCTTGCCGACATTCTCCTGCGTCACCTGCGCGAAGCGCCGC
>JBAZSM010000121.1:0-10211 GCA_041662425.1 Pseudolabrys sp. | reverse complement strand
CTCAATGAGGAGAAGAAGACGGATCAGACCCTGACCGACATCGCCGTCCGCGTCGTGAACCAGGAAGCCGAGGCGGCTTAAGGCCCGCCCGGTCGCTAAGACAGCCCCCGCGTCTTCGGTCGCGGGGGCTTTTTCAGCCCGGCCGCGTGGCATTAATGTTTCCTAAACCGTGACGCGTCAGCTTGGAGTCCCAAGGGACCCCGGGACTTTCATGATTTCGCGCGCCCAACGCACGCCCATCGGCGAATGGTGGTGGACCGTCGACCGGCTGACGCTGGCTGCCATCGGCGCGCTGATGCTCGCCGGCGTGGTGCTATCGCTGGCCGCGTCGCCGCCGGTCGCCAGCCGCATCGGCCTCGACCCATTCTATTTCGTCAACCGGCACATCTTCTTCCTGTTTCCGACGATCGCCATTCTGCTGGGCGTATCGTTTCTGACGCCGCAGCAGATCCGCCGGCTGTCGCTCGTCGTCTTTGCCATCAGTCTCGTCATGGTCGCGGCGACGCCGTTCTTCGGTCAGGAGATCAAGGGCGCCAAGCGCTGGCTGGTGCTGTTCGGCGTCAACATCCAGCCGTCCGAATTTCTCAAGCCGGCTTTCGTCATCCTGATCGCCTGGCTGTTCGGTGAATCGGCCAAGCGTCCGGAAATGCCGGCCAACACCATCGCGCTCATTCTGCTGCTGACGGTGGTGTCGCTGCTCGTCATCCAGCCCGATTTCGGCCAGACCATGCTGATCGTGCTGGTGTGGAGCGCGCTGTTCTTCATGGCCGGCATGCGCGTCATCTGGATGTTCGGCATTGCGGGTGCCGCGGGCTTCGGCCTGCTGGTGGCTTATTACACCGTGCCGCACGTCGCGACGCGCATTCAGCGCTTCCTCAATCCGGCCTCGGGCGACACCTTCAATATCGACGTCGCGACCGAAAGTTTCATGCGTGGCGGCTGGTTCGGCCAGGGGCCGGGCGAGGGCACCGTGAAGCGCATGCTGCCGGAAAGCCATACCGACTTCGTCTTCTCCGTCGCCGCAGAAGAATTCGGCGTTGCGCTGTGTCTGGCGCTGGTCGCGCTGTTCGCCTTCATCGTCGTGCGCGCGCTGGTCCGCGCCATGCGTAACGACGATCCGTTCAACCGTTTCGCCGCGGCCGGTTTGACGATGCTGTTCGCGACGCAATCGGCGATCAACATGGCGGTCAACCTGCATCTCATTCCCGCCAAGGGCATGACGCTGCCCTTCATCTCCTATGGCGGCTCGTCGATGCTGTCGCTGGCTTACGGCATGGGTATGTTGCTGGCGCTGACGCGGGAGCGGCCGCGCGGCGCCGTGCTGGCGTCGCCGGACGAATTTGTCCCGGTCGGGGGCAGGCTCTGATGCCACCGGCAGCCGCGCCGCTTGTGCTGCTGGCGGCCGGCGGCACCGGCGGACACCTGTTTCCGGCGGAATCGCTCGCGGCAGCGCTCAACAAGCGCGGCGTCACGGTCGACCTCGCCACCGATGTGCGCGCGGCGCATTTCAAGTTTCCGGCGCGCGCCGTCCATCTCATCCCCAGCGCCACGGTGCGCGGACGCGATCCGGTCGCGCTCGCACGCACCGCCCTGATGCTGGCGCGCGGCACAGCGAAAGCCTGGGCCACCATCGGCCGCATCAAGCCGCACGTCGTGGTCGGCTTCGGTGGCTACCCGACGGTGCCGCCTTTGCTCGCAGCGTCATGGCGTGGTGTGCCGACTGTGCTGCATGAGCAGAACGCCGTGATGGGTCGCGCCAATCGGCTGCTGGCCTCGCGCGTCACCGCGATCGCCACCGGCTTTCGTGTCCTCGACAAGGCCGACGCCGCCGCGCGCGCCAAGATGACATTCACCGGCAACCCGGTGCGCCCGGCGGTGATCGAGGCTTGCGCCATCCCTTACGACACGCCGCAACCCGGTGGCCGCCTGAACCTCCTTGTGTTCGGCGGCAGCCAGGGCGCGCGGGTGATGTCCGATATCGTGCCGCCGGCGATCGAACGGCTCGACGCGTCGCTGCGGGCGCGTCTCACCGTTGTGCAGCAAGCGCGCGCCGAGGATCTCGACGCCGTCCGTGCCACGTATGCGCGCTTGGGCGTCGCGGCCGAATGCGCGCCGTTTTTCTCCGACCTGCCGGCGCGCATGGCCGCCGCGCATCTCATTGTCTCGCGCTCCGGCGCTTCGACGGTGGCGGAACTATCCGCCATTGGCCGGCCCGGAATTCTGGTGCCGCTGCCGCATGCGCTCGATCAGGATCAATTCGCCAATGCCGGCGTTCTGCAGGAGGCGGGCGGCGCCATCCGGATCGTGCAGGCCGAATTCACGCCCGAGCGGCTGGCGGGTGAAATCGCGGCCCTGGCCGCGGCCCCGGCGCGGCTGGCCGCCATGGCGCAGGCCGCCAAGGCGGCCGGGACGGTCGAGGCGGCCGAACGGCTGGCCGAACTGGTGCTGAAGATAGCGTCCTGGTGAATTGTGCACAGTTCCGGGAACGATTTGGCGTACCTGGCGTTTGCACATTTCAAAGGGCTTCTGATGAAATTACTCTTTTGATACGGGGCTTTTGGGGGTGAAGGACACGTCGAACCGCCTGACCCACTCGAAAAGTGAGGATGGGCGCTATCGCCTGTTGGTCGAAGCGGTGACCGACTACGCCATCTATATGCTCGATCCGGCCGGCATCGTGACCAGTTGGAACCCCGGCGCAGAGCGCTTCAAAGGCTATAGCGCAAACGAGATTATCGGCCTGCACTTCTCCCGTTTCTATTCCGAGGAAGATCGTGCCGCCGGACTGCCGGAGCGTGCGCTTCGTATGGCGCGCGAGGAGGGCAAGTTCGAAGCCGAAGGCTGGCGCATTCGCAAGGATGGCTCGCGCTTCTGGGCCTATGTTGTGATCGATCCGATCCGCATGCCGAACGGCGATATCGTCGGCTATGCCAAGATCACCCGCGATCTGACCGAGCGCAGGGCGGCGGAAGAAACATTGCGGCAGAGCCATGAGCAGTTCCGCCTGCTGGTGCAGAGCGTGACCGACTACGCCATTTATTTTCTCGATCCGACCGGCCGCGTCAGCAGCTGGAACCAGGGTGCCCAGCGCATCAAGGGCTATCTGCCCGAAGAAATCATCGGTCAACATTTCTCGCGCTTCTACAGCGAGGACGATCGGGCGGCGGCCATGCCTCAACGCGCGCTGTCGATCGCCGTGAAAGATGGACGATTCGAAAACGAAGGCTGGCGCATCCGCAAGGATGGCAGCCGCTTCTGGGCCCACGTCGTCATCGACGCGATTTACGACAATGACGAGCTTGCCGGCTTTGCCAAGATTACGCGCGACATCACCGAGCGCCGCGTCGCCCAGGAGAATCTCGATCGCGCGCGCGCGGCGCTGGTGCAATCGCAGAAGATGGAGGCGATCGGCCAGTTGACCGGCGGCGTCGCGCACGATTTCAACAATCTGCTGATGGCCGTGCTCGGCAGTCTCGAACTAATGCGCAAGCGGCTGCCCGACGATCCGCGGCTGTTGAGGCTTCTCGACAATGCGGTCAAGGGCGCCGAACGCGGCGCGGCGCTGACCAAACGCATGCTCGCCTTCGCGCGGCGTCAGGAACTGAAGCAGGAATCCATCGACATCCCCAATCTCGTTCGAGCCATGGCCGATTTGCTGCAGCGAACCCTCGGGACGTCGGTGACGCTGGAAACACGGTTTCCGCTGGCGCTGTCGGCGGTCACGGCGGACAGCAATCAACTCGAGATCGCGCTGCTCAATCTCGCGGTCAATGCGCGCGACGCGCTGCCTGAGGGCGGCGAGATCGTCATCTCCGCGCGCGAAGAGACGGTGGGCGAAGGCGATCACTCGTTGCGCCCGGGCCGTTACGTGCGGCTGTCGGTTCACGACAACGGCGCAGGCATGGACGAGACGACCTTGCGGCGCGCGACCGAGCCATTCTTCACGACCAAGCAGCCGGGCAAGGGCACGGGGCTCGGCCTTTCGATGGTGCACGGACTTGCCGAACAGATAAGCGGCCGCTTCGAATTGCAGAGCGCGCCGGGGAAGGGAACCACAGCCGAAATCTGGTTGCCGGCGACAACGCCGGCGCCGGAGTCGGCAACAGCGCCGCGCGAGAAAGAACAGGCCCTGCAGGTGCACCTTGCGATCGTCGCCGTCGATGACGATCCGCTGGTGCTGACCAATACGGTCGCCATGCTGGAGGATCTCGGGCATCGCTGCTTGGCGGCCCGGTCGGCCGAGGAAGCGCTGGACTTTCTTGAAAAGGACGACGCCATCGATCTCGTCATCACCGATCAGATCATGCCTCACATCACCGGCCTTCAGCTTGCGAACACAATTCGCAGGCGCTGGCCCGATCTGCCGGTGATGCTGGCGACCGGCTATGCCGAAATCGATCCCGGGGCCGCGGGCACGCTGCCGCGTCTGGCCAAGCCCTTCACCCAGGCCGAACTGGCGGCGCAGATCGCCGGCCTGGGTTTGCGTCCGCGCAAGGGAGCGCAGGTCATCCATCTGCGCGATTATAATCCAGACCAGGCCAATAACGGGGCTTAACCCTCGATCGGCCTCGATTTTCCGGCGATCTTCCCTTTTGCCGCGGGTTGCCATACACGGATTCCTCTTGAACGAGACTGTCCGCCGCTGGGCGGACGCCGGGCTGAGGGTGATATTTCCATGAAACTGCCGCGCGAACTCGGACCGGTGCACTTTGTCGGCATTGGCGGCATCGGTATGAGCGGTATCGCCGAGGTGCTGGTCAATCTCGGCTACACCGTGCGCGGCTCCGACGTGTCGGAAAACGCCAACGTCAAGCGGCTGCGCGAGAAGGGCGTCATCGTCGAGATCGGCCACAAGGCCGAGAACCTCGATGCCGCCGATGTCGTGGTTGTTTCATCCGCGATCAAGCCGGACAATCCGGAACTCGTCGCGGCGCGTGCGCGGCGCCTGCCGGTGGTGCGGCGCGCCGAAATGCTCGCCGAACTGATGCGGCTGAAATCCTGCGTCGCCATTGGCGGTACCCACGGCAAGACCACGACGACCTCGATGGTGGCGACGCTGCTCGACGCCGGCAATTTCGATCCGACCGTGATCAATGGCGGCATCATCAACGCCTACGGCACCAATGCGCGGCTCGGCGCCGGCGACTGGATGGTGGTCGAGGCCGACGAGAGCGACGGCACCTTCCTCAAGCTGCCGGCGGACATCGCCATCGTCACCAATGTCGACGCCGAGCATCTCGATCACTTCGGCACCTTCGCCGCGGTGCAGGAAGCCTTCATCCACTTCGTCGAGAACGTGCCGTTCTACGGCTTCGCGGTGATGTGCACCGATCATCCGATCGTGCAGCGCCTGGTTGGCCGCATCGCCGATCGGCGCATCGTCACGTACGGAGAAAATCCGCAGGCCGACGTCCGCCTCACCGACCTTGTCAACAAGGACGGCACGCAGCGCTTCACCGTGCGTTTCCGCGACCGCGACGGCAAGGAAATGCATGTCATTGACGGTCTCGAATTGCCGATGCCGGGCCGGCACAATGCGCTCAATTCAACGGCCGCGATCGCGGTCGCGCATTCGCTCGGCGTCGACGACGACAAGATCCGCTCCGCGCTCGCCAAGTTCGGCGGCGTCAAGCGGCGCTTCACCAAGGTCGGGACATGGAATGGCGCCACCATCATCGACGATTACGGCCACCATCCGGTCGAGATCGCCGCGGTGCTCAAGGCGGCGCGTGAATCGACCAGGAACCAGGTGATCGCCGTGGTGCAGCCGCATCGCTACACGCGGCTGAAATCCTTGTTCGAGCCGTTCTCGACCTGCTTCAACGATGCCGATGCCGTCGTCGTCGCCAATGTCTATGCCGCGGGCGAGGCGCCGATCGAAGGCGCCGACCGCGATCATCTGGTCATGGCGCTGCGCGCGCGCGGTCATCGTCAGGTGATCCCGCTCGACGGGCCGGAGCAACTGGCCGGCATCATCAAGGGATTGGCCAAGCCCGGCGATTATGTCGTCTGCCTCGGCGCCGGTTCGATCTCGCAATGGGCCTACGCGCTGCCGGGCGAACTGCAGGCGCTCGACGCGAAATAAATGTCCGGCTTTCCCGACATCACGCCCGATCTCAAGGCCCGCATGCCGGAGTTGCGCGGGCGGATGAGCACGAACCAGCCGCTCGGTCCCTTCACCTGGTTCCGCGTCGGCGGACCGGCGCAGCTTTACTTCGCGCCGGAGGACGACAGCGATCTCGCTTATTTTCTGAAGCATCTACCGGACGACATGGCCGTCACGGTCATCGGCGTCGGCTCCAATCTGATCGTGCGCGATGGCGGCATCGCCGGCGCCGTGATCCGGCTCGGCCGCGGCTTCAATGCGATCGACTGCAAGGACGACACGCTGCGCGCCGGCACGGCCGCGCTCGACAAGCGCGTCGCCGAAGCGGCCGCCACGGCCGGCATTGGCGGGCTCGAATTCTATTACGGCATTCCCGGCACCATCGGCGGCGCGGTGCGCATGAATGCCGGCGCCAATGGCGGCGAGACGAGGGATTACCTCGTGTCGGCCACCGGCGTGACGCGCAACGGCGAGACCGTCACGCTCGACAACGCCGCGATGAATTTCCGCTATCGCGGCAGTGGCGCCGACCCGTCGATCATCTTCACATCCGCGCTGTATCGCGGCCGCGTCACGGATACCGAGGCGATCCGCGCCCGCATGGCCGAGGTGCAGCATCATCGCGAGACGGCGCAGCCGATCCGCGAGAAAACCGGCGGCTCGACGTTCCAGAATCCGCCCGGCCACAGCGCGTGGAAACTGATCGATGCCGCCGGCCTGCGCGGTTTCGCGATCGGCGACGCGCAGGTCTCCGAGATGCACTGCAATTTCCTGATCAATCGCGGCAATGCCAGCGCCGCCGATATCGAGACGCTGGGCGAGACGGTGCGCGAACGCGTCAAGGCGCATTCCGGCATCGAGCTCGAATGGGAAATCAAGCGGATCGGCGTGCCGGCGTAAATCGCGGCGTTACGACGCCGCGTTCGGTCCCTGCAATTTCAGCAATTCAAGGAATGGCGCCGGCGCGATGCGCACTTGCCCGGCGAACGGATGCTCCTGCAGGGCGATCAGGCCGAGCGCGACGACGGTCGCCACCGAGAACACCGCGAGCGCGGTGATCTGCGCGTTGCGCCGGTGCAGATGCACGGCGCCGATCGCCACCTGCGTCATGAAGCCGAGGATCAGCACCATCGACCATTTGAGTTCGCTGGTTGAATCGGAGGCGAGCGCGAGCCGCTCCGAACGCGCGGTCGACACGCGCACCGCCGCGTTGAGCAGCGCCGTATGCACGGCGTTGCCGGCATCCTTGGCGATGCCGGGGTCGCTCACTTCGCGCAGCAGGGCATCGAAGGCGCGGTCGACCGACGGCGCGCTGTCGCCCCATGTCATGGCGTGCCATTCGTCGCCCGCGACCGCCTTCACGTAGTCGGCCCAGGCCGCGCGGATCGCGGCCATGTCGGGCTTGGAGGCGACGCTCAGCGTGAACACGTTGCGCAGTTCGGCGACTTCGGTCTGCACGGCGCGGGTCGCCTGGCGGTTACGGTCGGCGATGTCGCTGGCGAGAAAGCCGGCCATCAGCGCGAACAGGATACCGACGGCGCCGAAAAACGGCGCCACCACGCCGTCGAGGCGCTTGACCGCCGGCGCCAGCGGCCGCCCGTAGCAAACCCAGACGATGATCACCGCGGTTGCGCCATAAAGCGCGGCTAGCACGGCGAAAACCATCGGGACGGAAGAGTCTAGCCAGGCTTCGATCACGCCAAACCTCGCTTTTCGGGCCGCCGCCAACCGTTGGCGGTACAGCCACTTTGGCCCTGCAATTCGGGCGCGATCGCTCTATAGAAGGCCATTGTATCCCTTGATTCGGAGAGCCGCCATTAGCGCCCCCAAACACGTCGCCGTTCTGATGGGAGGCTGGTCGGCCGAGCGCGAAGTCTCGCTGCGCTCGGGCAAGGCCTGCGCCGATGCCGCCGAGCGCGGCGGCTATCGCGTCAGCCGCGTCGATGTCGGCCGCGACATCGCGCAGGTGCTGACCGCGCTCAAGCCGGATTGCGCGCTCAATGTGCTGCACGGCCGCCCCGGCGAAGACGGCACCTTGCAGGGCCTGCTCGAGATTATCGGCATGCCGTACAGCCACTCCGGCGTCATGGCGTCGTCGGTGGCGATGCAGAAAGACATCGCCAAGACGGTGCTGAAAGCGGCCGGCGTTCCGGTGCCCGGCGGCATGGTCGCGCACCGCATCGAGGTGGCGAAGAAACATCTGCTGCCGCCGCCTTATGTCATCAAGCCGATCGCGGAAGGCTCCAGCGTCGGCGTCTTCATCGTGCGCGAGGATCATGCGCACCCGCCGCAGGAATTGACGCGCGCCGATTGGCATTACGGCGAGTTCGTGCTGGTCGAACCGTTCATCGCCGGCAAGGAATTGACCTGCGCGGTGGTGGCCGAGAAGCCGACCGGCGTCATCGAGATCATCGCCAACACCAAGTTCTATGACTACGAGGCCAAATACGCGCCCGGCGGCTCCACGCATTTGCTGCCCGCGCCGGTCAGCGACGAGGTCACGGCGGCCTGTCAGCGTCTCGCCGTCGCGGCGCATCGCGCGCTTGGCTGCCGCGGCGTCACCCGCGCCGACTTCCGTTACGACGACAGCCAGCCGGGCACCGCGGGGCTTGCCTGCCTCGAGGTCAACACCCAGCCGGGGATGACCGAAACCTCGCTGGTTCCCGAGCTTGCCGCCCATGCCGGCATGAGCTTCGAGGCGCTGGTCGCCTGGATGATCGAGGACGCCTCGCTCGGCCGCTGACGGGGCATTTTCCGATTCACGTTTCCACATGCCGGAATGAGCCGCAGGCGTCGACGGGAAACAGGATGGCGAAACCGACCATCTTCACCATTTCCGCCGTATGGGACGAGGAAGCGTCGGCCTGGAGCGGTCATTGCGACCACATCCCGGCGGCGGCCGATGCCGCCAGCCTTGATGGATTGCTCGCCAAGATTTCGGCCATGGCGCTCGATGTGCTGCCGGACAATCATCCCGATGTCGATCCGTCTTCGTTGTATCTGCAAATCACCGCGCCAAGTGAACCTAAACAGCCAGCGCCATAATCACGCTGGTCGTACCGGACGACGCGGTTAGCGCCGATCCGGACTCCAGCGGCAGGTTCGAACCCGGAATGACCGGTCCCGTGCCCAAAAAACCACTCTGGGCAAAAGGTTACTGGAACCTGCGCCCAATCCATCAAACTTTACCAATCGTTTACTAAATGGCCCGAAGACTACGTTTCCGCGGAGTTTCGCGCGCCGTGACGGGTTTGTGCGCGCGCCGCCGAGGGTGCTGCGTAGGCTTCCGGGCAACTGCCCGCCCCGGAAGCCGGATGCCCATTCGGGCCCATGATTGAAGAACCGGTTGCGATGGATCGTCGGGGACACCACGCTCAATCGTTGAACGAATACACCGGCCGCTCACCCGGCCGTTGGCGGCGCACGGCGCGCCGCTGGTTCGTGACGCTTGTCGAAATCAATGTTCCGAACGGCGCCGGCGCTGCGGCGGTGGCGATGCTTTTGCTCGGCAGCGTCTGCTACGGCGTCGTCAAGGGCAATCACGGCCCGACCATCGCCGAAAACGTGCAGAGCATCTGCGATGCCGCGGCCAATGCCGCGGGCTTCGGCATTTCGGAAGTCGCGCTCAGCGGTGAGCACGAACTGGGCCGTGACGAGATCCTCAAGACCGCCGGCATCACCGTCCGCACGTCGCTTCTGTTCCTCGATGCCGCGGACGCGCGCGCGCGCCTGCTGACCAATCCGTGGATCGCGGATGCGACCGTGCTCAAGCTTTATCCGGGCCGTCTGCGCATCGAAATCAAGGAGCGCGAACCCTACGCGCTGTGGCAGAAAGACGCCCGCACCGCGCTGATCGCGACCGATGGCACGGTGCTCGAACCGGCGGTGCCGGAGCGCTTCGCCAAGATGCCGCTGGTGGTCGGCGCCGGCGCCGGGCGTATCGCGCCGGACTTGCTGGCGATGCTCAAGCGCTTCCCGGTCATTGCCAAGCAGGTCGACGCTTCGGTGCTGGTCGCCGAGCGGCGCTGGAACCTGCATTTGAGCAACGGCGTCGAGGTCCTGCTGCCGGAAATCCATGCCGACCAGGCCTTGCAAACGCTCACCG
>JBAZSM010000120.1:0-10277 GCA_041662425.1 Pseudolabrys sp. | reverse complement strand
CGGCTGCGCGAAAGTCTCGACACGGGGCGGGGCCGGGCGGGGCGCCGGTTCGCTGCGCGCGGTTGCCTCGCGGCCGCCGATCACGGCGAGCGCCGGCTCTTCGCGGAAGCGGCGCTGCGTCGGCTCGACCGCGTCGAGATTGCGGCCGTGGCGGGCCACGATGCGGTTGAGTTCGGCGAGCGCCTCGATCTGGTCGACGATGGCGCGGCGCATCTGCGCGGCGTTCTCGGCGGTTTCCTGAGGCAGTTCGAACACGCCGCGGCGCAGTTCGGTGCGGGTCGCCTCCAGCTCGCGCTGCATCTCGGCGGCCATCTGCTTCATGTCCTGCACGGTTTCGGCGAAGCGCAGGCTGGCGTCGCGGAAGATCGCCTGCGAGTCGTCGGACGACTGTTCGTACATGCGGCGCATGCCCTTGGCCGCTTCGGCAAAGCGTTCCTGCGCCTCGCGGAAGATCGACTCGGAGTCGGTCGTCGTCTGCGTGTAGACCTGGCTCATCGTCTCGATCGTGCGGCGGCGTTCATCTTCGGCGTTCTCGCGCACCAGCGCGTACTGCTCGCTGATGGCGCGGGTGCCGTCGGCACTCGATTCCGACACCAGCCGGGCGACTTCACGGGCGCGGGCCGAAGCGGCTTCCAGCGATTCATCGAGCAGGCCCGAGAAACGCTTGAGGCGCTGCTCGATATCCTCGGTGCGGATGTCGAGCGTCGACACCAGCTGGTCGAGCTGCATGCGGCGCTCGTTGACGTGCTCTTCGGTCTTGACGTTGCTGTCGTTGATGATCGCGGCGGCCTTGGCAAGGTCGCGGCCATGGGCGTCGAACTGGGTCGCAAGCTGGCCGAGATCCGTCAGCGCGCCGGCGGTGAGGTCGCGGAAGCTCAGCATGGTCGATTCGACGCGATCGGTCGCCTCGGTGGTCGTACCGTTGACGCGGCTCATGGCCTCGACGAATTCCGATACGCGCAGCACCAGGGTGTTTTCCAGCGCGCTCATGTTCTCGTGCGAGCCGGAGAGCACTTCCTGCAGCATGATGTTGGCCTCGCGCAGGCGCTCGAACAAAGCGGTGGTGTCGGAGCGCAGCATGTTGTGCGCCTCCATCATCTCGCTGACGGTCGAGGTCGCGGTCTCGCGCGAGCGCTCGATGGCCTTATTCGCGGTTTCATGCAGGTCGTTGAGCGTGCGGGTGACGGCGTTGGCGGCGGTCTCGCCCGCGGTGTTGATCATGCGGCTGATCTCGACGCTGTTCTCGGCCACCGCGCGGCTGAAGGCGACGCCCTTGACGTCGAACTCGCCGAGCGCCAGTTCGGTCGCCTTGGTAATGTCGGCGGCGAATTGCTGGCCTTTTTCGGTGAGGGCGTGCAGCACGCCGCCGCTCTTGTCGGAGAGCACTTCCGTCATCTCGCCGGTGCGCTTGCTGACGGTTTCCGAAATCTCTTCGGCGCGGGCGACGATGTTGCGCGCCACTTCGTCGGACAGGCCGATCAAGGTGCGCTCGGCGCTGCTCGCGCTCTGGCGGATCGATTCCGTGGTCGAGGCGCTGAGCGCGGTGAGGGCGCTTTCGGCCTCCGACGTGTTGGTCTTGATCGTGCTCGACAATTCCTCGACGCGGGCGTTGAGGGAATCGGCCGCCGTCTTGCTGCGGCTCTCGAGCTGATCGGTGACGGCGACGACGCGGCCGACCAGAAGTTCCTCGAAGCGGTTGATGCGGCCATCGAGCGTGTCGGCGACTTCCATCGCGCGCTCGCCCAGGGTCTTGTCCATGTCGTCGATCTTGGCGCTGATGGCGTCGGCCACTTCGGCGCCGCGCGTATTGATGGTGCCGGTGACGTCGCCGATGCGCTTGTCGAGCGCGCCGATGATCTCGGCGCCGCCTTCGTTGAGCGTGTTGGCCATGTCGTTGACGCGCACGCCGAGCAGGTCCTCGAACTGCACCAGGCGCCTGTCGAGCGTCGAGGACAGGGCGTCGGCGCGGCCGGTGACGCGTTCGTCGAAGGAGTCGAGATAGGCGCGCATGGCGTCGGCGACATCCTGCGTGCGTTGGCCGAGGCGGTCGATCAGATCGCCGCCGTAGGTTTTGACGGTGTGGTCGAACTCGGTGACGTTGCGGGTAATGAGCGTGCCGAGCGCGGCGGAATCGCGCGCGATCTTCTCCGACAGCGCGGTGCCGGAATTCTCGAACACGGCCTCGAACGCCTTGAGGCGTTCGGCCAGCATCGCTTCGGTCTGTTCGTTGCGGTTGTCGAGGCTCGCCGACAGCAGGTCGGCATTGCGGCGGAAGGTGTCGGCGACCGACTGGCTGCGCGCGGCCAGCGTCTCGTTGGTGGTCGTGCCGGTCTGCTCGATGCGCGTGACGATTTCGCTGCTGCGAATGCCGAGATTGGCCAGCAACTCGTCGCTGCTGGTCCGCATCCGGGTCGAGATTTCGTCGGTGCGCGAGGCCAGTTGCTCGGCGACCTGGGCGCTGGTCTGCGACAGCGCATCGGTGAACTGCTGCGAGCGGTTGGCCATCGAATCGACGGTGCTGGCGGTCTTCTGGGCGAAGCCTTGCGCCACCGCATCGAGCCGCGTCGCCATCATCTGCTGCAGGCGCGCCGACATGTCGGCGAATTCGTCGTGGATGTGGTCGGTCTTGAAATTGAGGCTTTCGGCGAGACGATCGCTGGCCGAGGCAATCGCGGAGGTGGCGCGGTCGCTGGTGGTCTCGAGGCGATCGAGCAGGCTTGAGCCGCGCTCGCCGAGCGCGTCGATCATCGAGTCGCCGGCATGGCCGAGCGCCAGGGTGATGTGCTCGCCCTTTTCGGTGAGGGTGCGGGTGACGCGCTGCGCGACTTCGTTGACCTTCTCGGCGACCAGATCGCCGACCGAGGTGATGTCGTGCGACAGATCGAGATGCACGGCGCCGATTGCCTTGCGCACCTGGTCGGCCTGGCTGACCAGCGTTTCGCGCTGGTTGGTGAGTTCGGACAGCAGGTCGCGAATGCGCACTTCGTTGTCGTTATAGGCGCGCTCGAGCGCCGAGACTTCGTTGTGCACCAGCGCCTCGAGTTCGGCGGCACGCGCCAGCGCGCGCTCGACGCCATCGCCCATGGCGGTGACTTCGCGGCGGATGGCCTGGCCGACCGAAACGACCTGTTCGCGCGCGGCGGTTTCCGGCTGGGCCAGCCGCATGGCGACTTCCGCCATCGACTCGGCGACCAGACGGAGGTCCTGCGAACGGCTGAACAGATGCGCCAGCACATAGAAAAAGATCACGGGCACGATCACGGCGCAGATGATGCCGGCGATGGTGGCGATGCCGACATTCGGCGTATTGAGCATCGGCACCAACTCGGCGCGCGACAGGTAGGCGATCGCGGCGGCCCCGGCCGCCCAGGCGACGGTGGCGATCGTGGCGACGGCGTAAGGCGCGCGGGCGCGGCGGCGGCGCAGGGTCTGCAGGATGACGCCCATATTGGCGGCGTCGTCATTGGCCGGCAGGCGCGGCGCGCCGTCGGAGCCGGCCCATTGCGGCGCCGGCTCCGGGTCGCGGAACATGTCCGGCGTCACCGGCGGGGCGTCGAATTCGAAAGTGTCGTTCTTGTCGGGCGCTGCCGGGGCCTCGGTGCGGCCCTCGGTGCGTGGATTGCTGATGTGGACGTTGAGCGCGTCTTCGAGCGCCGCCATCGCTTGGTCCGTTGCGTTCTTGGACTGCTGCGGGTTGTTCGCCATATCGCGTCGCCTCGTCGTTACGCCGGACTAAAAGTCAGACTGCGGCCCTTCAGTCGAATTCGCCGCAATGTTTTCGTTCCCGGCGCCGCGCGAGACGCCGGGGGGCTTGGAATCGCTTGGAAGGTGCCGTGGTTGGTTCCACCGGATCGCCAGAAATTCATCCTATCGTATTGGCAAAGCGAAAGAAACCGAACCGCTAAGGATGTTTTAATCATCGTTAACGCGCCTTAACCACCTTCGCCGGCGCTGTGCCGCCATGAGCCAACTTGCGGCGCGGTCAGGGATTTTTGCGGTGCCGGAGTTTTGGCAGGCGCTCAGGTCCCCGGGCACCTGAGGCAGGCTTTGCGGCAGCCCTGTGGCACCGGGCGGGCCAAGCCGGGCCACGGTTACGCCGGGCTTAACCACGAGGCTCAAGTCCGTCCGGCCTTCATCCAGTTGATGGACGGTATTTACGGGTCCTTGGGCGATCGCGGCCACACTGGCGCCCGACATACTGGGGGACGAGGGGCTCGGATATGGAAAGCGCCGCTTTGAGCAATGAAGCGATACTCGACCGCGGGCATCTCGCCCGTATGACGCTCGGCAACCGCAGCCTTGAGCACGAGGTGCTGGAGCTGTTCGACCGTCAGGCCGAGATTCTCCTGATCCGGATGCGCAAGGGCGGTACATCGGGCGACAGCGCCGCCGTGAGCGCGCTCGCTCATGCCCTGAAGGGCTCGGCCGCCGGGATCGGCGCCGGCCAGGTCGCACGCGCGGCCGAACTCACCGAACAGGCGGCCACCGGCTCGGCGGCGGAATGTTCTGCCGCGGTCGACCGCCTCGCCGAGGCCGTCGACCGGGCTCGCGTGCTGATCGCCGAATTGCTGCGTCAAAGCTGAACGCGGCGGCCCGATCGGCGCCGCGGCCGGCGCGTCTGGCCTTCACCGGCAAATGTCGATATAGCAGGCCGCGCGCCAATGCCGGCGCGCCTATCCCCGCTTTTCCAGCCGATCTTTCCCCATGCCCAAGATTACCTTCATCGATTTCGGCGGCACCGCGCGCACCGTGGACGCCGAGAATGGCGCGACCGTGATGGAGACGGCGCTGCGCAACAACATCCCCGGCATCGAAGCGGAATGCGGCGGCGCCTGCGCCTGCGCGACCTGCCATGTCTATGTCGATGACGCCTGGCGCGAGAAGACCGGCGAGCCGTCGCCGATGGAAGAAGACATGCTCGACTTCGGTTACGACGTGAAGCCGAACTCGCGGTTGTCGTGCCAGATCAAGGTGAGCGACGAACTCGACGGCCTTGTCGTGCGGACGCCGGAGAAGCAGGCGTAATATTTCAGCCTTGCTTGCAGTTCCTTGCTTGCGGTTTCTTGGGGACGGTGGGGCGGACGATGGCGGACCAGCGCATCGAAACGACGTGTTGCGTCGCCGGCGGCGGGCCGGCCGGCATCATGCTCGGCTATCTGCTGGCGCGCGCCGGTGTCCGCGTCACGGTGCTCGAGAAGCACGCCGACTTCCTGCGCGATTTTCGCGGCGACACGATCCATCCCTCGACGCTGGAATTGATGCACGAGCTCGGCCTGCTCGACGAATTCCTTAAGGTGCGGCATGACAAGGTGCGCCAGCTGATCGCGCAGATCGGCGACACCCACATCACGATCGCCGATTTTTCCCATCTGCCGACGCGCTGCAAGTTCGTCGCGCTGATGCCGCAATGGGATTTCCTCGATTTCCTCGCCGACCACGGCCGCCGCTTGCCGCTTTTCGATCTGCGCATGCAGGCGGAAGCCACCGATCTCATCGAGGAGGGCGGCCGCGTCGTCGGCCTGCGCGCCAAAACGCCGGACGGCCTTCTCGAGGTCCGCGCCGATCTCGTCGTCGGTTGCGACGGGCGGCATTCGACCGTGCGCGAACGCGCCGGGCTCGACGTCGAGGACCTCGGCGCGCCGATCGATGTGCTCTGGTTCAGGCTGTCGCGGCAGGAAAGCGACACGCCGGAAACCTTCGGCCATATCGAAGCCGGCCGCATGATGATCATGCTCAATCGCGGCGACTACTGGCAATGCGCTTATGTCATTCCGAAGGGCGGGATCGATGCGGTGAAGCGCGAGGGGATCGAGGCGTTTCGCGGCCATGTGCTCGCCATGTCGCCATTCCTGAAAGATCGCATCCAGGAATTGAGCGGCTGGGACAGGATCAAGCTGCTCACCGTCGCGGTCGACCGCCTGACGCAATGGCACCGGGCAGGGCTTCTGTGCATCGGCGATGCCGCGCACGCGATGTCGCCGGTCGGCGGCGTCGGCGTCAATCTCGCCATCCAGGACGCGGTCGCGGCGGCGAATATTCTGGCGGTGCCGCTGAAGCAGCGCGCCGTGACGGACGCGGTGCTGGCGCAGGTGCAGGCGCGGCGTTCGTTTCCGGTGCGCCTCATTCAGCGCATCCAGGTGACGGTGCACAAGCGCGTGCTCATCCGCGTGCTGGCGAGCCAGGGACGCATCGCGCCGCCGTGGCCGCTCAAACTGTTCAACTGGTTTCCGGTGCTGCGCCGCCTGCCGGCCTACCTGATCGGCATCGGCGTCAGGCCTGAGCACATTGCGACGGCCGCGGCGCAGGAATGAGCCGACGTGCCGCCACCACGGCCACCGCCAGCGGCGCGAGTAGCATAAGGCGGCTCTGATAGCGATCGACCGGGTGCGAGAACACGCCGCAGATGATGGCGTTGGCGCAGAACGCGGCCAGCAGAACAAGACACAGCGCATAGGCTTCGCGCGACAGGCCAAGCCGGCGGCGCAAGACGATCGCCAGCATCATCGCGGCGAGCGACAGATAGCCGACCGGGACGTGCAATGCGTTCAGCGGCGAGACGTCGAAGCGGTCGGCCTGCTGGCGCGCGGCCAGCAGCGCCGGATAAAGCTGGGGCACGAATTCCTCGAAAGCCCAGCGCGTCGGTCCGTTGTCATCGACGCCGATTTCGGTCTCGAAGCTCATCATTTGCGAGATCGCGGCGGCAACAGCCGTCGTCACATGCATCAGCGGATATTCGGTCAGCGTATCGCGGATGATGCGCTTGGCTTCCGGCTCGTAAGCCCCCCAGCCGCCCATCTTGTACAGCGGCGATCCATTCCACCACAGCCAGGAATCGGCGTCGTCCGGCAACTCGTTTTGATAGGCGCAAAGCCGTAGCGATTCATCGGGGCAGTGATCGGCGAGATATTGCTCGACGAGGCCATCCTCGACGAGGCGTCCGAACAAAAAGCTGGAGCCACCGGGTGTGAAGGCAAGGTTTCCGGTCAGCGCGAGGTTCGACACCGGGCAGAGCAGGATGCCGGCGGCGACCGATCCGGCGGCGAAGGTGAGCCGTGCCGGCGGCAGATTCAGGCGCGGGATACGCGTGATGGCGAGCGCGGCGACGACAGCGATGGCCATGCCCGCGGCGGCCATGTGGCTCGCCATCGCAAAGGCGATGACGGCGCCGTTGAACCAGCGCTCCCATCGCGCCAGCTTTTCACCACCATAGGCGAGCAGATAAAGCGACAGCGCCGCGGCGGCGAACAGGATGTCGGGCATCAATTGTCCGGCGAACCACGGCAGGCTGGTCGCGACGCAGAGCAGGGCGACGATGCCGAGCATAAGCCAGGGGCGGCCGCCCAGCCCGTTGACGCGCAGCGTCACGGCCAGCAGCCAGGTCATCAGCGCGGCTTGCGCGACAACGCAGGGCCAGAAGGCGAGCGGAATGCCGGCGTCGAGAAACAGGCCGTAGAGCGCCGAGCGGCCATTCGCGAGTTCTTGCACCAGCGGCGCGGTGAAGTAGCCGCCGGTATCGGGGAATATCAGGGGAAAGCCGTTCCAGATCGCCGGCGCCAGCATGAGACCGACCATGGCCAGGCTCGCCACGATCCAGACCGCGACGGCCCCGCTGCCGCCGAATGTGCGATTGCCCGCAAGCGGCCCGCGATCCGCGACCTGCACGTTCGCCATCGACTAAAGTCCCCAACGCCCAGGCGCCGTCGAGCCTGGCTCTTAATCACAGGCAATTTACGGGCCGGAATATGAACGCGGACCGAACAATTCGGTTCGGCGACCGTGCGGGATTTTCAGCGCGGGATCACGCCGCCAGAATGTCGCGGGTCGGGGCTGACGCGGTGGCGCCCGCGCGCTGCTCATAGAGCCGAAGCAAAGCAAGGCCGGCGGCGAATACGGCGATCCACGCCACCCGGGCGCCATAGCGGTCATGCGGGTTGGCAAGACCGCCGCAGACAAAGGCATTGGCCAGCAGCGCCAGCATGCAGACCAGAGCGAGGTCGCCGAATTCGCGCGGCAGCCGCCCGGTCCATCCAAGGATGAGGATGAAAGGCAGAAACGCCATCGCCGCCAGCGCCACCGGGAAATGCACCGCGTTGATGGCGGTGAAGGAGATTTCGCCCTTCTGCTGCTTCGCCGCCCACATCGCCGGCTGGAGCTGCGGCGCCCAGTCCTTGACGATGAAATAGGTGTGCCAGATCCAGTTCACGACGCCTTCGCCGGTGCGCACGGCGACGAGCTGTTCGGCTGTGGACTTGATGGTGGTTTCGAGCACCTCGAGCGGGAACTCGGCGACGCTGCCGAGTGCGACCTTCTCCATCTCCGCGCTCATGCCGGCGAAGCGGCCGAGCTTGTCGAAATTCTTGTCCGCCCAGAACCAGTCATCGGCGTTATCCGGCAACTGGTCCTTGATGGCGCAGAGCTTGAGAGCCGGATCGGGACAATGCCGGTCGAGATATTTCGGCACGATGCCGGCCTGCAGCATGCGGCCGAAATACATGGCGAAACCGCCGGGCGTCCAGGCCAGCCGCTTCACCAGCATGAAATTGGTGCCGAGGACGATGACGACGCCGAGCATGATGGCGAGGATGCCTTGCGCGATGCGCAGGCGGGGCAACCGCGCGCGATCGAACAAAGTGAGGACGATCGAGGCCGCCGACAGCAGCAGCAACACCGCGAGCGTGGCGCTATGGCTGGCGCAGGCACAGGCGATCAGCACGATGAAGGCCATGCGCTCGACGCGCGTGAGAAGCTCCGAGCGCGCCAGCAGCATATAGAAAGCAAGGATCGCCAGCCCGCAGTAGATGTCGGTCAGCAGGATGGCCGTGATCCACGGCAGCGTGGTGATGAGAGACAGCACGGCGATGATACCGAGCAGCAGCAGCGGCCGTCCGCCATGGCCGTGAGTGCGCAGCACAACGGCGACGATCCAGATGGTGAGCAGCGACTGGAAGACAACAACCGGCCAGAAGGCGAAGGGCACGTTGGCGGTGAGCAGCAGGCCGTAGATCAGCGGCCGGTTGATCAGCAACGTGCCTTCGTACCAGCGGGCGAGATAGCCGCCGGTGTCATATTCGAGCAAGGGAAAGCCGTTCCAGAGCGCAGGCGCGACCAGAATCAGTGTCGACAGCACAACGGCGAGCGTCCATTGCGCCCGCGTGGAAAGGATCGTCATCTGAAAGCGTTCCGGCCGTCCGGAAGGCCGGTTTGTCCCGGCGCCTTCCGCAAATCCGCGCCACTCATCCCGAACAGTTATGGCCGGGTCAAGGCCTGATCGGGGCGCAAAACCGGTCCGGCGCCTTGACGCGGTGCGGTACAAAAGAAATTCTAAGCCCATGTTCATCGGTTTTTTCAACGATCTCAAATCCGCCGGCGTTCCTGTGACGCTGCGCGAATACCTCACGCTGATGGAGGCGATGCAGGCCGATCTGGCCTCGCGCCGGGTCGACGATTTTTACTATCTGGCGCGCGCCACGCTGGTGAAGGACGAGCGCAATCTCGACAAATTCGATCGCGTTTTCGGCAACGCTTTCAAGGGCCTGGAGATGCTGGGCGAGGCCGGAATGGAGGCCGATATCCCGGCCGAATGGCTCAAGAAGCTGACCGACAAATTCCTCACCGAGGAGGAGAAGAAGCAGATCGAGGCCATGGGTGGCCTCGACAAGTTGATGGAGACGCTCAGGGAGCGCCTCAAGGAACAGAAAGGGCGCCACCAGGGCGGCTCGAAATGGATCGGCACCGGCGGCACGTCGCCGTTCGGGAACGGCGGCTACAACCCGGAAGGCATCCGCATCGGCGGCGAGAGCACGCACCGCCGCGCGGTGAAGGTGTGGGACAGACGCGAGTTCAAGGATCTCGACGACCAGGTCGAACTCGGCACCCGCAACATCAAGGTGGCGCTGCGGCGCTTACGCAAATTCGCCCGCACCGGCACGGCCGAAGAGCTCGATCTCGACGGCACCATCCAGGGCACGGCGCACAAGGGCTATCTCGACATTCACATGCGGCCCGAGCGGCACAACGCGGTGAAGGTGCTGCTGTTCTTCGATATCGGCGGCTCGATGGACTGGCACATCAAGGCGACCGAAGAGCTGTTCTCGGCGGCGCGTACCGAGTTCAAGCACATGGAGCATTTCTACTTCCACAATTGCATCTACGAGAAATTGTGGAAGGAAAACCGCCGCCGGTTTCAGGCGACGACGCCGACCTTCGACGTGCTGCATACGTTTCCGCACGACTACAAAGTGGTGTTCGTCGGCGACGCCTCGATGTTGCCTTACGAG
>JBAZSM010000119.1:1378-10289 GCA_041662425.1 Pseudolabrys sp. | reverse complement strand
CCGCCGCGCTTGCCTTTTCCGCCGAGCCCGACGCGAACCTTCCGCAAGCCGGCGGTGCCCTGGATCACATCACCACAGGCCGGGTCATGCGCCATCAGGTCGACGACCGAGTCCTGCTCATCCGCGGTGAGCAATTCGTCTGCCCGACGCCGATAGGCAGGGAATTCAACCACCGAGACAGGACGGTCTGGCATGGAAAGGGACGGTACCCCAAAGGGGCTTAGCGGTCAAGGCGATGTGAGGCGGAGGACGGCCACCAGCGCGGTGGCGGCAAAGACGGCGGGCGGCGACGCATGACAAATCCCCCCAGGGCCTTGGGAAGGGAGGATAGCGGGCAGGCGGTGGGGCGGGAATGTGGCGGGCGCTTCGAGCGCCTTGTTGGCCTTCACTCCAGTTTCAACTCGAACTCACCAAGTCCAATTCGCGAGCCGCTCTTTGGAACAGCGAGCTCGATCTGGCCCGAACCATTCTCTTCGAGCGTTAGATGCCAATGTCTTTCGCCTGACCGATTCAAGTGGGGAAGAAGTTTCGCAATTCTGTCGTGCGGGATGGCGTATGCCTTGTTGCGATCCATGCAACCGAGAACAATAAAAGATCGCTTAGTGCCAGACAGGTAGTTGTCCCACTTGGGAGCGTATCCGTACCAGTACGGCGAGCCTGACGCATAACGCTTTGAGATTGTGCAGGCGGCTTTCACACTGCCGTCAATGCTGGAAAATAGTGCTGAGCCGTTTTTGACTAGTAGCGCGCCCTCGCGAGCGCAAAGTGCTTTTACAATTGCTCGCCTTTTCTCTTCTATAGCCGCGGAATTAGTAAACCCGCTTTGGGTGTCAGCGGCAGGTCCCTCCCGGAAGCCGTCGAGACTTGTAAATTTTGAAAAATTAAGATCCCAAACCTCTGATAATTTTTCTAGAAGTCGAATCTGGCGTTTCTCCAGGTGTTCTTTGGTCCAGGATTCAGTCTGCAGGACCTCCTGAGTGATAAGAAAAGGAGATGATCCATTCTTCGAGCCAAAATATTGCAGTTTTTTCTTGCTGAAGTCCCAGTTAGACGCCTTGGTATTGATGCTGTGAGTTAAGAAAACCAAGTTTGATAAACGATGCGTCCATTCATCGCGAACAATTTCGGATGGGAAAAGCGTGGCCCATTCGCTCTCAGGATCGACCGTCTGCGGAAGTACATGTTCGATAGACACAAGATCGTCATATGACGCGCCGCCCGATGATAATGCCTCGTCAAGCCGTTGAAGAACCGGTTTGCAGACTCTAGCCTTCTTGTAGATGTCGCCGTCCAGTTCTTCAATGAACTCCAATTGTTCGCTGTCCGTCAAATTCAGGGACGGGCTGTTTGTTGGAGCTTCACTGTCGAATTCGTTCATAATCTTGGCAAAGCGGGCAATGCGTTGGTTGATGCCCGTCCGTGTAACAAAAAGAAAATAAGCGAGTCTTTCAAGTCTAACTAGAAAGGC
Organism: Pseudolabrys sp.; assembly: GCA_041662425.1. Classification (GTDB taxonomy): domain Bacteria; phylum Pseudomonadota; class Alphaproteobacteria; order Rhizobiales; family Xanthobacteraceae; genus Pseudolabrys. Next base: position 8,821 of record JBAZSM010000119.1, on the reverse strand, counting down.
GGCAATTTCGCTCTTCTGGTTTGGCTTTCGCATCCAAAGGGCGAGCAGTGCGGGCGGCACCCAATCTTTGTTATCGATCCGGCTCAAGGACCGGACGGCTTTAGCTGCTTCTGCCCCAAATGATTGCTTTAAGGTCTCGTTTTCTTTCAGGAGGCCAAATGCCGCTGCAATAGGTTCTAATACGTCCGATACAAATTTCTCTGGTGTGCCGCTAAACGGAGAAACAAACTTGAGGAAGCCCGCTTCCAACGCGAGGCGCGGCTTCTCGCGCTCGTACATCATCCTAATGTGTCCAAATAACTCGACCATCCCATCTCTGTCGAATTCGTTTTCGATGGATTCCCACCTGTCGGATAGCCCTCTTTCGGCGGACGCAGAGACACGGTCCAAAAGGCTAGCCTTTAAGATGTCGGTTGGAGTTAAATCTAACCCGCGAGCGTTTAGGACTGTAAAGATGCGTCGCGCCGCTTCTGCTGTCGGCACTGAAACGGCAACCAAGTAGCATCGCTGAATAAGGTAGGCGACAAGTTCGTCGCGCTTGCTTTCCTGAAGAAGCTCTAGCTGTTCGCGAAGATATCGAGCATTCGCTGCGATCCTGTACTGGCTTCCTTCTAAGGCTTCAATGTCCGGTAGGGAATCTGTTGCGCCGACTTCTTGTATCGTTTTGTGAAAAAACGCCCTATCTCGAGGCCGCAAAAGGAGGCGGAAACGATCTTCTGTTCCTCTATCAGGATTCGCCTTCTGAAATATGTAGTGCCCTCTATCGAATCTCTTTTCTGGATTTGTTGTGAGGTCACGAAGCGCGCTCAACAAAATGGTCAGCGTTGTTAGTCGTTGTTGGCCGTCAATGACTTTCGCAAGTGGGTCATTTGGTTCTTTGATGAGGACGATGCTCCCGAGGAAGTACACGCCGCCATTGTCGTCTTTCTTTTCCATGGAATCGAGCAGGTCACCAAGTAAGTCTGAAGCCTGTTCCAGCTCCCAGGCATATGGTCGTTGATAGGCAGGAATTTCAAATGCGTATAGATCGCTGAAAATCTGACCAATCTTTTGTTCTTTCGCTTCAATAGGGACAAGTTGTGGTGGCATTTTTAATCTCCCCCAAGAGTTGTACCGAATTTAAGGAATGGACTTGAAAGATCAACATCCAACACGGGTTCGTACCGCTTCGGCCAGACGAGCACGGCCTGCAGGGCGTTCGCGACCGCGGAACAACATATCCCCCTATAAAACCTCTGGCCTCGTGCCTCCGCCTTTGCCAATCTCCCTCTCGCGCGTCCGGCGCAACACGGGCCGCCGGAGGGATCATGAAACACATCAAACCACGCAAGGCCGTGTTGGCGGCTTGCCTCGCCGCGTTCGCGGTTGCGGGATGGATGACGGGCACAGGAGTGGCCATGGCTGGAGAAGCGCCGAAGGAACTGATCGGCTCGTGGAAGCTGACCAACTGGGTTCTGCAGGTGGTCGGCTCAACCGAGAGCAAGCCGCCTTATGGCGACAACCCGAAGGGCCGGCTGATCGTCACGCCGCAGGGCGATTTCATGGTGATCATCTCGGGCGCCAACCGGCATCCGGCCAAGACAGTTGAGGAAAAGGCCGCGCTGCTCGACAGCGTGCTGGCCTATGCCGGCAAATCCACCTTCGAGGGCAACAGGATCACCACCACGGTCGACATGTCGGCCAACGAAGTGTTCTCCGGCGACAAGGCCAGGCAGATGCGTTTCTTCGAGGTGAAGGGCGACAGGCTGACGATCAAGACGCCGGAGATTGCCAGCGCGGTGCTGCCGGGCAAGAAGACCATCGGCATTCTGGAATGGGTGAGGGAGTGATCCTCCTGTCATGGCCGGGCTTGGCCCGGCCATCCCGCAGAGGGACGCACTGCCCACCTAAGCGGGATGCGCGGGCCAAGCCCGCGCATGACGGTCGAGAGTCACGCGCGCTCGACGAAGCTATCCACCACCCGCTTTTCGCCGGCCTTGTCGAAGGCGATGGTGAGCTTGTTGCCGTCGACGGCGGTGACGTTGCCGTTGCCGAATTTCAGATGAAACACGCGGTCGCCGGGCTTGAAGGCGGATGACGTGCCGGTCGATTTGGCGATGAGTTCGCCTTCGATGGTGAGGGGAGAAGAGGGGCGGCGAGGGCCGCGCTCGCTGCTCCCCACCCGGCCGGCTTCGCCGGCCACCCTCCCCGTGCGGGGAGGGATGTCGCCAGCATCGTCGTCCTGCGCATCCGAGTCGTTGAACACGCCATCCGGCACATAACGCGGCTGGCCGTTTTCGGAAAACCCGCCACTTCCGCGGCGGCCCTGCGCGCGCTGCCAGCCGGGCGTCGTGTATTTCGAGCCGAAGGCGCCGGCCTCGTCGAAGCGCGACGGGCCATAGCCCGACATGCCGAAGCCGCCGGTGCCGCCGGCCGCTTCCTTGACCTCGACATGCTCGGCCGGCAGCTCATCGAGAAAGCGCGACGGAATGTTGCTCGACCACAGGCCGTGCACGCGCCGGTTCGAGGCAAAATAGAGTTTCGCCCGCTTGCGCGCGCGCGTGAGGCCGACATGGGCGAGGCGGCGTTCTTCCTCGAGCCCGGCCTTGCCCTGCTCGTCGAGCGAGCGCTGATGCGGAAACAGGCCTTCCTCCCAGCCGGGCAGGAACACGGTGTCGAACTCCAGCCCCTTGGCCGAATGCAGCGTCATGATGTTGACGGCCTGCTCGCCTTCGGAGCGGTCGACGTCCATCACCAGCGAGATGTGCTCGAGGAAGCCGGCGAGGTTTTCGAATTCCTCCATCGAGCGCACGAGTTCTTTCAGGTTCTCGAGGCGGCCGGCGGCATCGGCGGAGCGATCCTTCTGCCACATCTCGGTGTAGCCGGATTCATCCAGCACGATCTCGGCGAGTTCGGTGTGCGGCAGCGTATCGCGCTGCTTGCGCCAGCGTGTGAAGCTGTCCATCAGCGCGCGCAGGGCGTTGCGCGGCTTCGGCTTCATCTCGTCGGTGGCGGACAGCAGCGCCGCGGCTTCGCTCAGCGGAATGCGCTGCTTGCGGGCGTAATCGTGCAGCATCTGCACGGCGGCATCGCCCAGGCCGCGCTTCGGCACGTTGACGATGCGCTCGAAGGCGAGATCGTCGGCCGGCTGCGCGATGACGCGGAAGTAGGCCAGCGCGTCGCGGATTTCGGCGCGCTCGTAGAACCGCGGGCCGCCGATGACGCGATAGGGCAGGCCGAGCTGGATGAAGCGTTCTTCGAACTCGCGCATCTGGAACGAGGCGCGCACCAGGATGGCGACCTCGTCGAGCGGGTGGTCGGCGCCCTCGTCGCGCCCAGATTCTTCACGAGCTTGGCGCTGCAGCTGCTCGATCTCCTCGCCGATGGCACGGGCTTCCTCCTCGGAATCCCAGGCGCCGGTGACCTGCACCTTCTCGCCGTCGACGTCTTCGGTGCGCAAGGTCTTGCCGAGGCGGCCTTCGTTGAACGCGATCAGCGTCGAGGCGGCGGCGAGGATGTGGCCGGTCGAGCGGTAATTGCGCTCGAGGCGGATGACTTTCGCGCCGGGGAAGTCGTGATCGAAGCGCAGGATGTTGTCGACCTCGGCGCCGCGCCAGCCATAGATCGACTGGTCGTCATCGCCGACGCAGCAGATGTTTTTTTGCGGCTCCGTCGTTCCGGGGCTCGGCGCGCTCTCTTCCGTCATTCCGGGGCGCGGCAAAGCCGCGAACCCGGAATCCAGAGGCTCGGCCGTGGCGCCGGATTCCAGGTCCGTCGCTTCGCGACGTCCCGGAATGACGGCGGTGGATGGCATCTGCGCCAGCAGCCGCAGCCACAGATACTGCGCGACATTGGTGTCCTGATATTCGTCGACCAGGATGAACTTGAAACGCTGCTGATACTGCCTGAGCACGTCCGGGTGTTCGCGGAACAGGCGGATGCATTCCAGCAGCAGGTCGCCGAAGTCGGCGGCGTTGAGCGTCTTCAGCCGCTCCTGATAGGCGGTGTACAGCTTCTTGCCCTTGCCGTTGGCGAAGCTGGCGGCTTCGCCGGCCGGAATCTGCTCGGGGGTGAGGCCGCGATTCTTCCAGCCGTCGAGGATCATGGCGAAGACGCGCGCCGGCCAGCGCTTCTCGTCGATCTTCTCGGCCTCGATCAGCTGCTTGATGAGGCGGATCTGGTCGTCGACGCCGAGAATCGTGAAGTCGCTCCTGAGGCCGACCATCTCGGCGTGGCGCCGCAAAATCTTCACACCAATGGCGTGGAAGGTGCCGAGCCACGGCATGCCCTCGACGATCTGCCCGACCATATGGCCGACGCGCTCCTTCATCTCGCGCGCCGCCTTGTTGGTGAAGGTGACCGCCAGGATCTGGCTCGGATGGGCGCGGCCGAGATTGAGGATGTGCGCGATGCGCGTCGTCAGCACGCGCGTCTTGCCGGTGCCGGCGCCGGCCAGCACCAGGACGGGACCGTCGAGCGTTTCCACCGCCTCGCGCTGCTCCGGATTGAGGTCGGCGAGATAGGGCAGCTCACGCTTGGCCTGCGCGCGCGCGGCAATGCCGCCGGCAACAGGGCGCGCCGGCGCGGGAGCGGGTTCGAAGCGTTTGGGTTCGGCCATGATGAAGATCGATTCCTACAGGGCCAACATGGCACTCAGGAGGCCGGATTTCGAGGGTAGAGGACCGGTTTTGCCCGCCGTTTCGGCGGTTTCGTCAGGGGCTTAGTCGGTTTTGTCGATTATTGGCTGAATTATTGGGGGGCCGGCATGGCGATGCGCCGCCCGGCGGCCACCGGCCGCGGCAGCACCGCATGTGCGCGCCTGACCCGCTCCAGCGCCGCCATCACGCCGGCCGGGAACGCCGCGACCTTTTTCGCCGTCATGTCGACATGGACCGTCATGGTTTCGCAGCTCGCCGAAACCCAGCCTTCGGTCGCGTGCAGCAGTTCCTCGTAGACGTGGAAGCGCTTGGCGTCGAAGTCCAGCAGTTGCGCGGTCACGCGCAGCGGCGTGTCGAGGTGCACCTCGCGGCGATACCGCACATGGCTTTCGACCACCATGGTCGAATGCTTCGTCGTCTTGAGATAATCCGGGCCGAGCCCGAGCGGCTCGTAGAATTCGTCGATCGCGCGGTCGAACAGCACATTGTAATAGGCGACGTTGAGGTGGCCGTTATAGTCGATCCAGGCCGGCTCGATCCGCATCACGGAGGAGATGAATGGCGCCGGAATGGCCGGTTCTTTATCGGGCATCGTGCCTCCAAAAATGCGCAACGGTGCCTATCTATAATAGAGTGCCGTGCACATCCACCTCTGGGACGATATGGCGAAAACATTTCTGGGCGATATTCCGGACTGGCTGACCGAAATGCCGAATCTCACCGAACTGGCCAAGGGTTCGACGGTGTGGCTCGCCGTCACGGGGCTCAGCCGCGCCGGCAAGACCGTGTTCATCACCTCGCTGGTGCATAATCTGCTCAGCGCGCTGCATAACCCGAACCGCATGCCGCTGCTCAGGGCGGTCGGCGACGGACGCCTGCTCGCGGCGCGGCTGGAAGCGGCCGGCGCGCATACGCTGCCGCGCTTTCCCTATGCCGCCAACATCGAGGCCATGGCCGGCACGCCGTCGGTCTGGCCGGAGCCGACCGCGGACATCAGCGAGATCGGCATCGACATCCGCTTCGCGCCGACCGGCTTTGTCGGGCAATTGCTCGGGCAGATCAGCGGGCAGGCCGCGACCTTGAAGCTGCGCATTGTCGATTATCCCGGCGAGTGGCTGCTCGATCTGCCGTTGCTGACGCAGAGCTACGCCGAATGGTCGCGCGCAACGCTGGCGCTGTGGAAGCGCGGCCTGCGTGCCGACATCGCGCGCGATTTCTTTTCGCTGATCGGCGAGCATCCCGCCTCCGAGCCGGCAAGCGAAGCGGTCGCCAAGGAAGTGCACGATCTTTATCGCGCGCTGCTCATCACCGCGCGCGACAAGCACGGCCTGAGCTATTTGCAGCCGGGCCGCTTCGTGCGGCCGGGCGTGCTGGCGGATGCGCCTTATCTCTGGTTCGCGCCGCTCGATGCCGGCGAAGGCGAGGGACGTTTCGCCAGCGGTTCGCTCGGCGCGCTGATGCAGGAACGCTACGAGGTCTACAAGCGCCAGGTCGTGGAGAAATTCTACGAGAGCTACTTCCGCAACTATGGCCGGCAGATCGTGCTAGTCGACGTACTCGGCGCGCTGCTCGCCGGCCGTGAGGCATTCGAGGATACGCGGCTTGCCACCGAAGCCATCCTGCAAAGCTTTCGCTATGGCCAGCACAACATCCTCACTCGAATTCTCGGCTCGTCGCGCGTTGCGAAGGTGCTGTTCGCCGCCACCAAGGCCGACCACATTCCCGACAGCCAGCGCGAGCATCTGAGCGCGCTTCTGCGCAACATGGCGGCGCTGCCGGTTCTATCGGCACGCGGCAGCGATGCCGCGATTGACGTGATGTCGCTGGCGTCGGTGGCCTCCACGGTCGAGGCGACGCAGCAGGTCGACGGCCGCAGCGTCGAGGTCGTCGTCGGCCGCAAGGTCGGCTCGGCGAAGCAGGCGAAATTCCTCAGCGGCGAGGTGCCGATACGGCCGCCGCGGCCGGATGAATGGGGCGCGCCGTTCCTCGACGTGCCGGTGTTCGAGCCGCCGCTGATCGATCCGGCGCCGGTCGATGGCATTCCGCACATCAATCTCGATCTCGCGCTCAATTATCTGATCGGAGACCGGCTGCAATGAGCCACCCGCGCGATCCACAAAGCCGACCGTTTGTCATCGAGGAGGATGTCCTGGATGCGCCGGCGTTCGCGCCGCCGCCGACATCGCCGATGGTGTTCGCATCCGAGGAGACCGGGCGCGTCGTGCCGCGCGAGCGCGCGCCCGCTGTCGCACCGCCGGCGCCGTTGCCGCGCCGGCGCGACGGCTGGAAGCGAGTCGGGTTGTGGGGCATCGGGCTTGCGATTGCCGGCTGGATCGGCGTCGATGCCTATCAGTGGATATCGAACGCATTTCTCAGCAGCGAGACGCTCGGCTGGACCGCGAGCGCGGTGGTCGGCGTCGGCGTGGCCGGCGCGCTGCTGATCATCGGCCGCGAACTGCGAAGTTTCTGGCGGCTCACCAGCGTCGAGGAAAACCAGCAGCGGCTGACCAACAGGAATTTGCGTCCGGCGGAGATGCGCGAGGCGATCCGCGACGTGCTCGCGGTGGTGCCGCGCGACCGCGAGTCTGAGACCGCGATCGACAGCTATCAGCGTCAATTGCAGCAGCATCACACGCCGGCGCAGCAACTGGAGATGCTGTCGCGCACGGTGATGGCGCCGCTCGACCGCCGCGCCGAAGCGCTGGTGCGCCGCGCGACGGCCCAGGCCCTCGGCATTACGGCGGTGTCGCCGACCGCGTTCACCGATGTCGTGTTCTTCGTCGCCATGGCGGTGCGTATGGTGCGC
>JBAZSM010000119.1:0-1368 GCA_041662425.1 Pseudolabrys sp. | reverse complement strand
ACGGCGGCAACCGTTCATCTGTTGCGGCGTCTCGTCGTCGAGGCCGGGCGGCTCGGCGCGGTCGATCTCGCCGGCATGACGCTGACCCAGCATCTCGGTGGCGCCATCGCCGAACGGCTCGCCGCCAATACCGCGGAATCAATGTATGCCGGACAGCGCATGGCGCGGATCGGCCTCATTACCATGGGCATGTGCCGCCCGGTTCCGTTCGAGCCTCACGAAGTGCCCGGCATGTTCTCGTCGCTGGTCGGCAACCTGTTCGGGCGCAAAAGCGGCGACAAACCGCCGGGCTGAATGCCGCCGAATGAAAAATAGTGGACCGCCGGGTTCCGTCGTTAACCAAATCTTAACTAAGTATTTCTCGGGCACCATCGCTCGGCTATCCTCGCGCCGATCGAAGGAGTCGGCACGATGTTGCGCGAAATTGCCTTGCCCAAAGTGGCGGTGAGCAAACCTGCTTTGCGCAGAATTGCGAAGGGCGCGTTCCTTCTCATGCTGGCGGCCATGATCGTGACCTATGCCGCGACGGCGAGCCAGAGCGCCGCGACTGTGCAGCCCGAGCCGCTGCCCGACTTCATCTATTCGTAGAAAAGCGGCCGGACAGGCCGTTTTCGGGTCGATTCCACGCCATTGATCCGGTCGCTTGACGTCCGCCCCGGGCCCCGACAGGTTGCCGCCGAGACCCACCGCTCAAGCCGGGGCGACCGCCGTGAACCTGAATACCCCTGTTGAAAAAGCCGATCCGGACCGTTTTGCCGCGGCGATCGGCGAACTCACCGCCGCCTTCGGCAATCGTGTCGTCACCTCGCGCGCCGTGCGCGACCAGCACGGCAATACCGTGACCTGGATCGCCAACCAGGCGCCGGACGCGGTGGTGTTTCCGCAATCGACCGACGACGTGCAGCAGGTGGTGCGCATCTGCGCCAAACACGGCATGCCGATCATTCCCTTCGGCACCGGCTCCTCGCTCGAAGGCCAGGTCAACGCACCGAAGGGCGGCGTCTCGCTCGACTTCCGCGACATGAACAGGCTGTTGAAAGTCCATGCCGAGGATCTCGACTGCGTCGTGCAGCCCGGCATCACCCGCAAGGAGCTCAACGAGCAGCTGCGCGACTCCGGGCTGTTCTTCCCGATCGATCCCGGCGCCAATGCCTCGCTCGGCGGCATGGCAGCGACCCGCGCCTCCGGCACCAATGCGGTGCGCTACGGCACGATGAAAGACAATGTGCTGACCATGAAGGTGGTGCTGGCGAATGGCGAGGTCATGGACACCGCGCGCCGCGCCAAGAAAACCTCGGCCGGCTACGACCTGACGCGGCTGATGATCGGCTCCGAAGGCACACTCGGCATCATCACCGAACTGACGCT
>JBAZSM010000118.1:0-10460 GCA_041662425.1 Pseudolabrys sp. | reverse complement strand
AGACGCCAGGTGTCGTCGCCATCGACCAGACCGCGCGCGATCAGTTCGCCCGCCATGGCCGTGGTGTTGAGACCATGGCCGCCGAAACCGCTCGACACCCAGACGCCTTCGGCCATCTCGCCGATCTGCGGCATGCGGTGAATGGTGCGGCCGAGCGTGCCCGACCACACATGCGCGGCATTCACGCGACCGAGCTCCGGGAATTTGCGTTCGATATCGCCGGCGAGCGCGCGGCCGAAACGGCCCGCATCGGTCTGGCGCACCCGCATGCGCCCCGACACCATCAGGCGATCGCCGCCGACAATACGGTAGTGATTGTCGGCGCGATCGGTATCGCTGATCGCGCCGCGATAGCGAATAAACGCATTGAGTTTGTCGCCGAGCGGCTCGGTCACCATGACGAAGGTCGACACCGGCAACAAAGTCGCAGCCAGGGACGGCATCAGATTGCCGAGTTGCACACTTCCGGCGAACACGACCTTGTTGGCGCGCACCCGGCCGTTCGGCGTGGCGACGCGCTTGCGCACGCCGGCCGGGTCGATCGACAGCGCCGGCGACTCTTCGAAAATGCGCACGCCCGCTTTGGTGGCGAGCCCGGCAAGACCGAGCGCGTAATTCAACGGATGAATGTGGAACGCGTTGCGGAAATGGATGGCGCTGAAATAGCGATCGCTTGCGAGCTGCGAACGCACCCGCTCGGTGCTCCACATTTCGACGTCGGCGCCGATCCAGCGCAGCCGCTCGACATCGGCGCGAACCGCATTCGGATTGTCGACCTGATTGACGTGCAGCCAGCCCGGCACCGGATCGACACCCGGCAGATCGTTGTCGGCGATAGTGCGGCGGACATAATCGACGCCGCGTTCCGACAGCGCCCAGAGCTCCTTGGTGTGATCGAGGCCGATGCGCTCGACCATGTTGTCGATCGTCTCGGAGAAACCCGGCAGGACGAAGCCGGTGTTGCGGCCCGAGGCCGCCTCCGCGATGCGACCGCCTTCCAGGATCGCGACCGACCAGCCGCGCAGGGCGACTTCGCGGGCCACTGTCAGACCGGCCAGTCCGCCGCCGATGACGCAGACATCGACATCGAGCTCGAAGCCCAGACGCGCGTATTCGGGCCGCGTCACCCGCGTCGCGTCGTACCAGGTCGTGGCCGTGAGGTCGGGTTCGGTCATCCGGTCAGGTCTTCGTGTCGCAGCCCTTCGCTCCCGGGCCGGCCGGAATTGGGGCCAGCCAGATGCTAGAGTGTCGCAGATTCGACACCGGCCTCTGCCACCCCTTAGCGCATCGCGCAGCCTCTTAGCCAGAACCCATCATGCGGCGTCTTTTCCTCCTCCGCCATGCCAAGACCGAGCCCGCCGAGCCCGGCCGGGACGACCGCGTCCGCGCGCTGATCGAGCGCGGCCGCCGGGATGCCGCGCAGATCGGCACCTATATGGCCACGCACGCCCTCATTTCCGACCGGGTCGTGCTGTCGCCGGCGCGCCGCGTCCAGGAAACCTGGAAATCGATGGCGGCCGCGATGAAGCCGGCGCCCGGTGCCGCCACCGCCGAGCGCGTCTACGAGGCGACGCCGCACGACCTTCTCGGCCTCGTCATCGATACGCCCGCCACGGTGCATTCGCTGATGATCGTCGGCCACAATCCGTCGCTGCATGACGTGGCGTTGATGCTGGTGGCCTCCGGCGATATCGACGCGCGCGAGCGGCTGCGCGAGAAGCTGCCGACATGCGGCCTCGTCATTATCGATTTCGCCTTCGACGACTGGGGCAAGCTGCATCCGCAATCGGGACGGCTGGAGCGTTTCGTCACGCCTAAATCGATCGTCGGCGCGACGAAATAGCGGGTCCGTTTCTACGGCAGCAGATCGACGGGCAACGTGTCCGGGCCGTAAAGGCCAGGCCGGTTGCGGCTAAACAGGCTGCCGCCCTGCCACAGAAACAGCGCCAGAAAGGCCGCAATAAAGGCGGCGCCCGCCTTGGCATCGGTCTGCAGCGCGCGGACGATCAGCCAGGCGAGGCACAGCGTGATCGCGCCGACGATGACCAGCCCCGGCCAATAGACAAACGGCACCACGCCGCGTTCGTAGACGGCACCAGCGCCGGCCGCCGCCAGTCGCCGGTGCAACTCGCCGACGAAGGCCGAATAGTCTTTGTCCTGGCGCTGCTGGATCACCATGCTCTTCCACGAACTGGACATGATGGTGAGCTTGGGCGCGCGATCGGCCCAGATATTGGTGACGAAGCGTTGAAACTGCAGGTTCGATGGCTTGAACGACAGCCGCACGCGGCGGACGTCGCGGTAGGCAATCAGCCCGGAACGGCGGCCGGATTCATAGGCGATGCCCTTATCCGTCAGGCGGAAAGTGAAAGGCGCGCCGAGGGCCGAAGCCCGGTAGGTATAGGTCGGAACCTGATCGTCCGCGTCTCGCGGCTCGTCAGTCTGCGGCGCGCTCTGTGACAGATCCATGTCCAGCCCCCGATATTGGCCTGTTTTCGCCGTTAACCATGATCGCGGTCTGCCGCACAAGGCAAGGCGAAAGGGGCTTGCGAATGTTTCAATCGGCAATCGTTTATAATATCTTAAAGGCGGAAGCGTGAGCGTTCCGGCATAAGCCGGGCGTGTGTCGGAGGCGTTGTCATGGCGAAACTATCGGACCTGTTTGGCCGCAAGATCGGCGACCAAGAGCCCGACCGCAAGTTTGACGACCTCGTCAGACCCGCCGGCAACGGTCAGCCCACGCCCCAGGTCGCCCGTCAGATCACGCCCGAGAGCTACTCCGACATCGGCTCGCGCATGGGCGAAGAGAACGAGGCGCTGCGCCACCTCCTCAACGACACCGGCCGCAAGATCGGCGAACTCGACGAACTCAAGGCGGCTTTCGACAAGATCGTCGCGCCGTTCAATTCGACGCTGCGCGCGCTCGAGCAGGAAAAGTCGCAGACGCTCGGCCTCTCCAACATGCTGACGGAATCGCGCGCCTCCTACGAGACGCTGCGCACTGAATATTATCAGGTCGAACGCAAGGCCACCGCGCTCGAAGCCGAGGCCGAGAAGCTGCGCGAAGATCTCGAGCTGGCGCGCGAATCGAACCGCGGCCTGGAAAGCGTGCGCATCGAATTGTCCGACAACGTGTCGGCGCGCAGCGCGCAGATCGCCGAACTCGAGCGCCAGCTGGCGCAGGAGACGGCGCAGCGCCGCTCGCTCGGCGAAGCCCGCCGCACCGCGCAGGAACAGCTCGATGCCGCCGACAAGCGCATCGTCGAACTCGAAGGCGAGATCGCCGCGGCGCGCGAGCGCCTCGCGCTGCTCGACGACGAGAAGCGCGCGCTGCAGGCCAACATCGACAACGCGCTCAACGAAACGGCCCGCCTCACCCGCCGCCTGACCGAAAGCGAAAACACCCTCACCGCCACCCGCGCCCAGCTCGGCAAGGTGGAATCAAGCTTCGCCGAAGCCTACAGCGAACGTGGCCGCCTCTCCGCCGCGCTCGACGAAGCCAAGGAACAGCATCAGGGCGAGCGCAACAGTCTCAATATGCGCCTCGACGCCCTGCAGTCGCGCGCCGCGACGGCCGAGCGCCTGCTCGCCGAAGCGCGCCAGAACCTGATCGCGCGTACCGAGGAAGTGCGCGCCTTCGACCGCAAATCGGTCGAGGCCACGATCTCGCGCAACAATGCCGAAAAGCGCCTTGCCCAGATCGAAGCCTCGCACGAACAGCGCGAGCGCCAGATCAAGGATCTCGAACAGGCCCGCGTGGCGCTGACCGAGCGCAACAATGCGCTGACCAAAGCCCTCAAGGCGCGCGAAACCGCGCTGGCCCGTGCCGACGAAAAGATCGCCGGCCTCACCGAGCGCAACGGCCATCTCGAGGCCGATGTGCAGGTGTCTCGCACCAACATCGAAAAGCGCGTCGAGGATCTGGCGTCCGCCTTGCAGCGCGAGCGCATGGAACGCGCCGTCGTCGAAGGCGCGCTGGAAGCCGCGCGCAAGGACAATTCGCGTCTGCAAAGCGAAGTCGCCGCGTTGCGCTCGACCTTGCGCCGCGGCATGCCACTGATCGAAGAAAGCGTCGCCGCTCCGAGCGAAAGCGAAGAGCAGGCAAGCGCCCGGAACGCAAAAAGTTCCGAGCCGATCGAAAGTTCCGAGAAAATCTGAACGCGATCGCGCCGAGACATCGCGCGCGCAAACTGTCGCGGCGCAAATTCGACAAATTTCGGAACGCGGGACCCAGGTCCCGCGTTCTTTTCGTATGTGGCGCACGCGAGCCGCGCGCGCCGCCGCGTTCGTATGAATTTCCATCACAACGCTCAGGAGGATAAAGAATGATGAAACGCACCCTGACCGCCGCCGCGCTTGCTGTCGTGCTCGCGGCCCCCGCCTTCGCGCAGTCGAACACTGCGCCGGCTCCGTCCACCAGCGCCGCGCCCGCCGCGACGGCCACCACGTCGGGCAACTTCGTGCAGACCCAGCAGTCGACCGACTGGCTCGGCTCCAAGCTGATCGGCGCCTCGGTCTACGGACCGGATAACGCCTCGATCGGCGAGATCAACGACGTCGTGATCGGCAGCGACGGCAAGATCAACGCCGTTGTCGTCGGCGTCGGCGGCTTCCTTGGCGTCGGCGAGAAGTCGGTCGCCCTGCCGTTCGAGAACATCTCGGTATCGCGCAAGCCGGACTCGGCCTCGATCGACAAGATCACCGTCAGCTACACCAAGGACCAGCTGAAGAACGCGCCGAAGTTCGCCTACTATGAGCCGGCCAAGTCTTCGACCACCGGTTCGGGCGCGATGGGCTCGGGCTCGATGCCCTCGACCACCAAGCCCATGACCGGCACGACCCCTGCTCCCAAGCAGTAAGGTCTTGTTGCGTTGCGTGACGAGCGCCCGGCGTATAGCCGGGCGCTCTTTTATGAATGGCTCGCCGGTGTGACAAAGCCCGCCCGAGCGCCTATATGGCGGCCATGGGCAAATGGTATGTCATCGGTCCGCTAATCGCCGTGCTGGCGGTTTCCCTCTGGTTTGCCGGCCAGTCGTGGTTCGAATTCGCGAGCGATATTCCGCTCTATGGCTATTTCGCCATTATTGGCGGCGTTTTCTTTTCGCTGCTGATCGGCGGCGGCCTGATGGCGCTGGCTTTTTATTCCGACCGCCACGGCTATGACGATCTGAGCGGCGGCGACCACGGCGAAAAGGCCGGCAAGAACTAACGATCCGGGGCGCCGGCTCGGGCTTTACGCCGTTCTGGGAAAAGCTGTCCGCGCCAAAGTCCGGTAGGCCGCCGGGTGCGGACCGGCTATGGGAAGCCCGTCTTCACCGCAAGCACAACCGGACACGACATGAACAAAACGCTCGTCCAGGAACAGTTCGGCAAGACCGCCGCGCATTATCTCACGTCGAAGCCGCACGCGCTCGGCAAGAGCCTCGAGCGCCTCGTCACCCTCACCGCGCCGCAACAGGATTGGCGCGTGCTCGACATCGCCACCGGCGGCGGCCACGTCGCCTACGCTTTCGCGCCCCATGTCGCGCGCGTCTGGGCGACCGACATCACGCAGGAAATGCTCGACATGGTGAAGGCCGAGGCCGCCAAGCGCGGCCTTACCAATGTGCGCACGACCTACGCCAAAGCCGAGCAGTTGCCGTTCGACGATGCCAGCTTCGATCTGGTCACCTGCCGCATCGCGCCGCATCACTTCGATTCAATTCCGGAATTTCTCGAGGAAGCCAATCGCGTGCTCAAGGCCGGCGGCGTTTTTGCGCTGGTCGACAATGTCGTGCCGGATGGCGCGGTCGGCGACTACATCAACGCTTTCGAGCGGCTGCGCGATCCGAGCCACATGCGCGCCTGGACGATGGGCGAATGGCGCGTCGCCATCAAGGATGCCGGGCTTGCGCTCGGGCACGAGGAGCAGATCTACAAGAAGATGGAATTCAAGAGCTGGGCGCAGCGCTATGACGATGTCATGAAGCGGCTGTTGCGCGCGCTGCTGACCGAGACGACGCCGGATGTCCGCGCCGCGCTCGATCCTGCCGGCACCGGCGACGACCTGACCTTCCGCCTGTGCGAAGGCCTGTTCATCGCCCGCAAGGCATAGCGCCAACCGCGCGCACGCTCGCAAACGCGTCGCAAAAGAAAACGCCGGCGCCGATGGTGACATCGACGCCGGCGTTTTTATCCGCGCTTGCGAGCGCGTGATCCTACTTCTTCTTTTTCCAGTGCTTCTTCGCCACCACCGGCTGCGGATCCCAATCCGGATGCGCGTCGTAGGCCGCGTTGACCAGATAGCCGCCGATGATCGGCACAATGCAGGAGCCGATCAGGACATGGCCTTCACGTTGCGTCAGCGGGCGGTTCAGGACGACCGTGCCCACCATCGGCGAGATCGCGGCGCAGCCCATCGTGGTCGCGGCAATGGCCCCGAGCGACGTCAGGGCGCGGCCATTCTGCCACTTCCAATGCCAGTCGTTGATCCAGAAGTACCCGGCGGTCGATGCCGCGCCGGCGCCGAGCGCGACGACCTTGAGACGCTTGTCGATATGATGGCGGCCACCGGCTTCGGCGGTCTGAAGGGTGAAGGTCACGGCCGCGATCAAGGCCGCGGCCAGTGCAACGGTACGTCTCATTTCGGTCTCCCCGGAAAAGCTCAAAAAAACGGAAGGTCACCCTTGTCGGGTGCTTCCGCCGATAAGTCGAGCGGCAGAATGGCAGGACCCGGGCCTTATTCACAGGGCAAAATAGCGCCGCGCGGGGGCGTTGGCGGGCCGCCGCGGCGCGCCGCCGCCAGGTTTGCGGGCCTCGCCTAATTCCCTGATCGCGAAGATCTATTCGGCCCGCCAGGGTCCGTATTAACCTCTCGTTTACCCTTCGCCGTTCACACTCTGTTAGGAATAGTAAACGGTGATTCGAGCGTCGCCTTGGCCGAGCGGATCGGCGCACCAGGGGTCACTTTCAATGAGCAAATTCGGGGGGCTGTTCGGCCGCAAGTCGAGCGCCATCGATATGTTGGCGCAGCCATCGCCGACGGTTGTCGAACTGCACAACAATAATAACAATAACAACATCCCGGTCGAGCTGGACGAGGAGCTTTTCTCGGCGCTTGGCGCGCAAATCGGCGGCGACAATGAAGCGCTGCGCAACCTCCTGCTCGACGCCAACGCCAAGATCGGCGAACTCGACGCCATCAAGGCCGCGGTCGGCAGACTGGCCGATCCGGTCAGCAAGACGCTGCGCGCGCTGGAAGCCGAGAAATCGGAAAAGCTCAGCCTGCAGACCACGCTGAGCAACACCCGCACCGCCTACGGCAAGCTGCGCAACGAAACCGCCGACCTCGAAAAGAAACTTCAGAACGCCGAGCACGACTGCACCGCGCTGCGCCAGGAACTGGCGACGACGCAGAACGTGCTGCGCACGGTCGAGGCGACCAAGGCCGAGATCGCCATCGATATCGCGGCCCGCCGCGCCCAGATCGCCGACCTGGAAGGCCGTCTGGCGCATGAAACCGGCGAGAATGGCGTGCTGCGCGACGAGAACCGCCGGCTCGACGAGCGCGCCACCACGCTCGGCAAGCGCATCATCTCGCTCGAGGCCGACCTCAACGCCGCGCGCCAGCGCCTGATGATGGCGGACGACGAAAAGCGCGCGCAGCAGGCCTCGCTCGACAAGATGAGTGCGGATGCCGCGCGGCTCGCCCGCAGATTGTCGGAAACCGAACAGAGCCTCGGTGCCTCGCAAAGCCGCCTGCGCCAGGTCGAAGGCAACTTCGCCGAACTCAACAGCGAGCGCGGCCGCCTCGCCGCGGCGCTCGATGAGGCGCATGAGCGTCACAAGCACGAGCTCACCAGCCAGCGCATGCGCCACGAAGCGCTGCAGGCCCGCGCCACCGCGACCGACAATCTGCTGGTCGAGGCCCGCGACCACCTGCAGAAGCGCGCCGAGGAGATCCGCGATCTGGATCGCCGCTTCAACGACTCGATCAGCGAGCGCGACGGCCTGCAATCGCGTCTGGCCGACATGGAAGCCGAGCGGCTGCGCCGCGAAAGCGAATTCAAGGAAACCGAGCAGATGCGGGCGACCTTGATGGAGCGCAGCGGCGCGCTGACCCGCGCCTATACCGCCAAGGAAGCCGCCCTCGCCCGCGCCGAGGACACCATTGCCGCGCTCGGCGCCCAGGTCGAAGCCGTCAGCAAGGAACGCGGCAACGACAAGTACCTCGCCGAGCAGGCGATCGAAGAACTCACCGCCGCGCTTCAACGCGAGAAGCTCGACCGCGCCGTGGTCGAAGGCGCGCTGGAAACCGCCCGCAAGGATTTCGCCCGCGTCATGCGCGAGGTTATGAGCCTGCAGCGCCAGCAACAGGCAACCGACGAACCGGCCGACCTGAAGGCCGCCAACGCCGCCTGAGCGGCCGCGCATCGATCGAGAATCAAGGCGCCGGGCCTCTTCGCCCGGCGCTTTTTTTATGGTCGCAGCCGAAACTTAAGGAGTCCGCTTGATTTAACGCAAGGAGGGCGATCCAGCCCCCGCCTACCTTCTTAGCGTCATGAAAAGGGCGTCCGGGAGTTCCGTATATGCCGTATCGCTCCAATCATGATCTGCCGCCGCAGGTACAGGTGCATTTGCCGGACCATGCGCAGGCGATCTATCGCGAGGCCTTCAACCACGCTTACGCCGCGCATGCCGGCGAAGCGGATCGTGAACGCCGCGCGCAGATGATTGCCTGGGCCGCGGTGAAGCGCAGCTACGCGAAGGAAGGGCCAACATGGGTTCCGCGCCACATAGCCGGGTCATAGGCAGCACGCTGGCGCTCGCCGAGCGCAATGTTCCTCGCTACACCTCCTACCCTTCGGCGCCGCATTTCTCCGCCGCCGTCGATGCCGCGACCTATCGCGGCTGGCTCGATGCGCTGGCGCCGGGCTCGCGGCTTTCGCTCTACATCCATGTTCCGTTCTGCACCGAGCTCTGCCTCTACTGCGGCTGCAACACGCGCGCCGTGCGCCGGCGCGAGCCGGTCGACGCCTATGCCGAACATCTGATTGCCGAACTCAAGCTGCTCGGCTTGCTCAATGGCGCGCATCTCACGCATCTGCATTGGGGTGGCGGCACGCCGTCGATCCTCGGGCCGCAATGGTTCGAGACCATCGCCGCGCAACTCGCCTCGCAATTCGATCTGTCAGAGCTCAAGGAACACGCCATCGAGCTCGACCCGCGGCGTCTCGACCGTGCGGTCATCGCCACGCTGAAGGCGATCGGCGTCAACCGCGCCAGCCTCGGCATGCAGGATGCATCACCCCATGTGCAGGACGCCATCGGCCGCGTGCAGCCTTTCGAACAGGTCGAGCGCGCCGCGGCGTGGCTGCGCGAGGCCGGCATCGACAATCTCAATCTCGATCTGATGTATGGCCTGCCGAAGCAGACCGTGGCCGACGTCGTCCGCAGCGCCGAACTCGCGGTGTCCTTGAAACCGCAGCGGCTGGCTCTGTTCGGCTACGCCCATGTGCCGTGGTTCAAGACGCATCAGCGCCTGATCGATACCGCGACCCTGCCCGGCGCCACCGAACGCCTCGAACAGGCGCGCGTCGCGGCCGAAACCTTCGCCAGCTTCGGTTACGAAGCCATCGGCCTTGATCACTTCGCCCTGCCCGACGACGAACTTTCCATCGCCGCGCACGCGGAAAAGCTGCATCGCAATTTCCAGGGCTACACCACCGACGATGCCGATGCGCTGATCGGCGTCGGCGCCTCGGCGATCGGCAAGCTGCCGCAGGGCTTCGTGCAGAACGCGCCGGACACCGCCGGCTATGCGCGCAGCATTTCGGCCGGCCGGTTCGCCCTCGTCAAGGGGCTGGCGCTGACCGACGACGATCGCCTGCGCGCCGCGATGATCGAACGGCTGATGTGCGATCTCGCACTCGACCTCGACCGCTTCGGTGGCGTGGCGCGCTTCGAATCGGAATGGCAAGCGGTCGGCGACCTCGCCGCCCAAGGCCTTGTCACCGTCGAGGGTGCGCGCATCGTGGTGACCGATGCCGGCCGGCCCTACGTCCGCATTGTAGCGTCGGTGTTCGACAGCTATCTCGCCGCCGCCGCGAAGCGCCATTCGATCGCGGTCTGACCGATCAACCCTTGATCTTCCGCACCATGGCGAGGCCATCGGCGTTCGGGCAGAAGTCCGGCGCGCGCTCGACTTCGCCGGGCGCGCGCGCCAACCATTCCTCGCACGCTTGGGTCTCGTCGCATCGCTGGCAAGCGTCGATCATCTGCGCCAGCAGCGACACGCCGGTGGGCCAAGCCGCGACGCTCGTCGCCGGTATCGTATGCACGGTGGTCATGTCGGTCTCAGCGGGCTCGGCCTGTTCGATCTTAAGGGCCTGGTTCGTCATGAATTATAAATACGTGCCGCCCGCCGGCCCGCATTGATCCAGCACAATGGACTCCGATACCGGAACGGGGCCCCCTACCTC
>JBAZSM010000117.1:0-10700 GCA_041662425.1 Pseudolabrys sp. | reverse complement strand
AAAAAGCCCGCGACCGAAGACGCGGGGGCTGTCTTAGCGACCGGGCGGGCCTTAAGCCGCCTCGGCTTCCTGGTTCACGACGCGGACGGCGATGTCGGTCAGGGTCTGATCCGTCTTCTTCTCCTCATTGAGCGTCTGGTCGAGGAGGCGCGCGGCATCTTTCAGGCCGAGTTCCTCGGCCCAGGTCTTGAGCGTTCCGTAGCGCGAAATCTCGTAGTGCTCGACCGCCTGGGCGGCGGCGAGCAGGCCGGCGTCGAGGGCGGGCGAACCTTTGTATTCGTCCATGATCTCGGCGCCTTCGTCGGTGATGCCGACGATGGCATCGCAGGTCTTGCCCTGAGGCTTCTTGTCGATCGCGGCGAACACCTTCTCGAGGCGTTCGATGTGGCCTTCGGTTTCGGTGTGATGCTTGTTGAACGCCTTCTTGAGGTCGTCGGATTGCGCCGCCTTTTCCATCTTCGGCAGCGTCCCGAGAATTTTCTTCTCGGCGAAATAGATGTCTTTCAGCGTGTCGTGGAACAGTTCGTCGAGCGTCTTGGATTGCTTTGCCATGGTCGCCTCCGGCGTGCTGGATGTCGCGGACCCATGTGAATCGTGGGTCTTACCGGCCCACAACACGCGGCTGGAATGTTGGTTCCTGTGACGGCGCGGCGACATGTGCGCTATAAAAGACATGCGCGCTATAAAAGACCTGCGCGCTGTAAAAGACCTGCGCGCTATAAGACCTGCGCGCTATAAAATAAGACACAGCGAGAGGCGGACTTTGCCGGCCGCAACCGGCGCTCAGGGCAACGCGCCAAATCGTTTGGCGAGGTCCGCCGGCATCAAATCCGGCGGCGCGCGGTCGAAGTCGATGCCGGCGCGCTGAAAGGCCCGCGCGATCAACGACACGCAGCCCGGTCTGCCGGTGTCGGGCACGCGGAACAGGTCGCCCAAGGTGACCGAGACGCCGAGCAGAAGGAAACCGGCGAGATCATAGCGCTGGCCGAGACACCCGCGGGCATAAGTCGCCATGTCGCGCCGCGCCGCTTCGTCCAGATCGGGCCGCACACGGCAGAAGTCCACCGCGCGATATTTCTCGATGCCGCAAAGTCCGACGCCGCGGGCATGCACTTCCAGCAAATGGCCGGAATCGGAAACCACCAGCGCGGCGTGGCTCCAGTAGCCATAGCGCCGGTCGCCGTTGCGGAAGCGCCGCCAGGCGCCAAGCCGGATGGCGCGACCGAGCCAGCCCGGTCCGTGGATCAGCAGCAGATCGCCAAGGCGCAAGCCGTCGGCGATGTCACCGGGCGGGCAACGAACGCGACTTTCGACGCCCCTGCCGGCATCGCCGTCGAGATCGACAGCCGTCACGCGCGCGGCCGCGCCGATGCTCATCGCGCCCGGGCCACGTCGAGCCGGCACGTTCCGTCAGGTTTCCGAAGCCTGGCCCAAACCGTTGTCATGATGCTTCGTGACGTCGAGGACGCTCAGGGCAGCCTTGTAAATGGCGACGTCCTGGATCTTGCCTTTGAACGGGCACAACGGGAAGGCCAGCAACTGACTGGGATCGGTACGCTCAGGCAGGCGGCCGAAACCGGCGCCGATGGTCAGCGGTTGGGTCGTGTTCGGAACAAAGCCGGTGATCGCGTTGGATCCCGCCAGCTTGCCGTCGACGAACAGATTTGCAACGGCGCCGTCGTAGGTCAGGACGACATGGGTCAGAGTCGTGAGTGCGGCTTTACCGCCCGTCACGAGGGCGAAGGTCGTGCCGCCGCCGTCAGCGACCAACGCTTCCCAATTGCCGGCCTCGTTGACGTACATCGCGAAGCCGGAGACGACGCTGCCGGCATTTTCCCGCGAGTCGATGACGAAACGAAGCGCCGGACCGTCATTGGCGTCCCATTCCGCGAACACCCAGCATTCCGCCGAAAAGACCGGCGGGTTGCAGGTGGCATTGCTGTCGACGATGACGAAGGCACCGTTGGTCTGCATGCAGGGAAACGAGATCGGATTCTTCGGGTCGTTCGGCGGCATCGTATCGCCGGTCACGATGCCCGGCGCCGCGATCGTCAGATCGCCCGGCCCGACCGCCGAGTGAGCCGTGTTGTTCGGCGGATCGAGCGGGCCGCCCGGACATGGGAAGAGCGACGGATTGCTGACCTTGTTCTTGTATTTGCCGTTGTGCGGATCGTTGTTGTTCTTGCCCACGGTGTCGACCGCGGTGATCTCCGACGGCGGATTGGTCGTCGCTACGCCAAGGTCGTTGAGCCGCCAGTAGGCGACGCAGTCCGGATGATTGATGATGTCCTTGTCGCTGTATTCGGTGAAACTCAGGCCGAGGCCCGACGTGTCGAGCACACAGCCGACGAAACAGACACCGCCGACAAGAACGAGAAGCGCAACGGGCACGAAGACGAGCAAGGACGCAGTCATAAGCCCCCCTCAAGCCGCGCGGCCGATCCGGATCGTTGACGATCGCTTTTCAGGGACGCGCGAGCAATGTTTGCTATTCAGAGAATAACTTCGGCGCGAAGTGCGGAAACGATACTATCAATAATTGCGATGTCAATGAAGGGAACTTTGCTCACCACAGCCAGCAGAGCGCCGCGCCCCCCAGTCCGCCCGCGATCAGGACCAGGCACGTCTTGAGGACGGCGGCGTTTTCGGCGTCGCCCTCGTCGCGCAGCTTTTGCAGGAACAGCCGGCCGGCCGGATGCAATATGACCGCGGCACTTGCGACCGCGCCCGCAGGCGGCGCCGCGCTGCGCAACGCCAGCAATAACAGCAGCACGACCGCGGCCCAGGCCATTTCCAGCGGCTGGCTGGGAAAGCGGCGGCGCCACCCGCCGTTCTGGTCCGGCAGGCCGACGCCGCACCAATGAGCGGTCGGCCGGCCGTAACAGCAGCCGTTGAGGAAACAGCCGCCTTTGGCGGCGACGATGCCCGCCAGCGCGCCAAGGGCGAGCGCATCCCAGAATGCCGCGAACGGCAGGCCGAGCGCCCATAGCAGCGGGACCGAGCCGGTGAACATGCCGACAAGCCCGCCATAAAGTGACAGCCCGCCTTCCGAGCGGCGCAGGATACGGAGCCGGTCGCCCCGAAAAAGATGCCAGTGACGGGCGACATAGAACAACCGCGCGCCGGCAAAGCCGGGAAGGAGCAGCAGCAGCACCGCCAGCACGGTGCGATCGGCGTTCAGGCCGGCGCGTTGCGCCAAATAGCCCGTGAGCAGCACCGTCACCAGCAAAGCGAGATAGACCATGACCTGAAAGCTGTGAACGACCACGCCCCGCCATGCGAACAGGATCGGGCGCATCGCTACACCAATGCCCAAAGCGCCAGCGCCAGACCGCCGACGATCGCAAGATCCGCGATATTGAAGATCGACAAACGGCCGACTGCGATGAAATCGATGACGCCGCCGCGCCGCAACAGATCGATGAAGTTGCCGACAATGCCGCCGAGCGCGATGCCGATGCCGGTTGCACCCCATGCGTTGCGCATCAGCGGCTCCTGCATCAGCGCGACGAGCGCGAACGCGATGCACAGCACGAAAGCCGCGATGCGCAGCGGCCGGCGCGCCAGCGGCAACAGCGCGCCGCGTTTGTT
The DNA here is from genome assembly GCA_041662425.1 of Pseudolabrys sp. Classification (GTDB taxonomy): domain Bacteria; phylum Pseudomonadota; class Alphaproteobacteria; order Rhizobiales; family Xanthobacteraceae; genus Pseudolabrys. The sequence continues at coordinate 7,109 of JBAZSM010000117.1, read as the reverse complement.
GACGATACAATGAATGGCAAGAAACGGACGCGCCGCCGTGACCGCGACAGGATGCGATCGGCTCAACGCGAAATATTTGCTGATCTGGTCCGCGGCGAGGATGCCTGCGCCGGATAAAGCCGGTCCCAACAAGGCCCATTCGAGCGACGCCATGCCGGTCCCCTCGCCGCCAACGGTGCAAAGGAGGATACAGCCGGCGCGCGCTATCTCAAAGGGCCCGGGCCGGCGTGACGCCCGGCACGGCCAGCGCAAGGTCGACGAAGGCTTTGCCGCGCACCTCGAAATTCGGGTACTGGTCGAACGAGGCGCAGGCCGGCGACAGCAGCACCACCGCCTCTTTCAGTCCGGCCGCTTCGGCATCGCGGGTCGCGGCGTCGATCGCCTTCGACAGCACCTCATTGATTTCGTAATCGACCTTGCCGTCGAGAGTCCTGGCGAAATCGGATGCCGCCTCGCCGATCAGATAGGCCTTGGCGATGCGCGGCCAGAATTCCGACAGGCTCTCGATGCCGCCGGCCTTCGGCTTGCCGCCGGCGATCCAGAAAATATCATGGAAGCTCGCCAGCGCCTTGGCGGCGCTGTCGGCATTGGTCGCCTTGGAATCGTTGACGTACAGAATGCTGCCCGTCGCGGTCTTCTTAGCGCCCACCGTCTGCATGCGGTGCGCCAGTCCGGGAAAGCTGACGAGCCCTCTCTGGATGTCCGGCAGCTCAATGCCGAGCGCGACGCATATCGCCACCGCACAGGCGGCGTTCTGCGCATTATGCGTACCGCGCAAGCTGCCGATGCCGGCGAGCTGCGCCGCCGGATGGGATTTGCCGCCAACGCTGCGCATGATGCGCGAGCCTTCGGCGAAGTAGCCGTCGCGCAGCGCGCCCTCGACCGACACGCGCACGACATTGCGCCCCGCATGTTCGACACGATCGGCGGCGGCGCGCGCATAGCGATCGTCGACGCCGATCACCGCGGTTCCGCCCTGCTCCACCTGCGCCACCAGCAGCGTCTTGATCGCGGCGTAATTCTCCATCGTGCCGTGACGATCGAGATGGTCGGGCGACACGTTGATCAGCACGCCAACGCTCGGCCGCAGCGAAGGCGCGAGGTCGATCTGGTAGGACGACACTTCGAGCACGTAATGGCGTCCCGGGGCGAAGGGCTCGAGCGCGAGCGCCGGCACGCCGATATTGCCACCCATCTGCGCGTCGCGCCCGGCGCTGTTGATGAGATGCGCGGTGAGCGCCGTCGTCGTCGATTTGCCGTTGGTGCCGGTGATCGCCACCAGCGGGCACTCGATGCCGGAAGCGGCGCGCTCGCGGCAGAACAGTTCGATGTCGCCGATGATCTCGACGCCTTCGCGATGCGCGCGCTGCACGGTCCAGTGCGGCGTCGGATGCGTCAGCGGCACGCCGGGCGCCAGAACCAGCGCCGCGACATCCGACCAGTCGATCTCGGCGAGGTTGGCGGTCTCGATGCCGGCGGCCTGCGCCTGCTCCATCTTCAACGGCGCATCGTCACAAGCGATCACGTGCGCGCCGCCGGCCTTGAGCGCGCGCGCGGTGAGCAGCCCGGAGCCGCCGAGGCCGAACACGGCGACTTTTTTACCGGCGAAGGTGGTGACGGGGATCATTTATCTCAGCTTGAGCGAGGCCAGCCCCGCCAGTGCCAGCACAACGGCGACGATCCAGAAGCGGATGACGATCTGCGGCTCGGTCCAGCCCATCTGTTCGTAGTGATGATGGATCGGCGCCATCTTGAACACGCGTTTGCCGGTGAGCTTGAACGACACGACCTGCACGATCACCGAAATCGCTTCCAGAACGAAAAGACCGCCGATGATGGCCAGCACGATCTCGTGCTTGGTCGCCACCGCGATGGTGCCGAGCATGCCGCCCAGTGCCAGCGATCCGGTGTCGCCCATGAAGATCGACGCCGGCGGCGCGTTGAACCACAGGAAGCCGAGTGAGGCGCCGATCACCGCGCCGCACAGCACGGCCAGTTCGCCGGTGCCCGCGACATAATGCAGTTGCAGATATTCGGAGAACAGCGCGTTGCCGACGACGTAGGAAATGAGGCCGAAGCTCGCCGCCGCGATCATCACCGGAACGATCGCCAGCCCATCGAGACCGTCGGTGAGGTTCACGGCGTTGCCGGCGCCGACGATGACGAAAGCGCCGAAGATGGCGAACATCCAGCCGAGATTGATCACCAGTTCCTTGGCGAAGGGAAACGCCAGCGACGTCGCGATCGGCCCCTTGCCGATATGCGATAGCGCCATGCAGGCGACCACCGCCACCAGGGCTTCGGCCAGAAGGCGCGTCCGGCCGGCAAAACCGTTATGGGTCTGCTTGGTGACCTTGAGATAGTCGTCATAAAAGCCGATCAGGCCGAAGGCGAGCGTGACGCCGAGAACGATCCAGACATAGGGGTTCATCGGGTTCGCCCATAACAGCGTGGCGACCAGCATGCCCGACAGGATCATCAGCCCGCCCATGGTGGGCGTGCCTTTCTTGGTGACGAGATGCGATTGCGGGCCGTCGGTGCGAATCGGCTGGCCGCGGCCCTGTTTCAGGCGCAACAGATCGATGATCGGGCTGCCGAATAGAAACACGAACACCAGCGCGGTGACGACGGCGCCACCGGTGCGAAAGGTGATGTAACGAAAGACGTTGAAGAAAGAGACTTTGTCGGAAAGTTCTGTCAGCCAATAAAACATCGGATCAGCCTTGCCCCATGCCACGTCAATTGGCGGGCTTATTGCGCCCCGGCGTCCGCTTCGGGCGCCGGCGTGCCCGCGTAGCTTCGTTCCAACGCTTTGACAATGGGCGCCATTTTGGAGCCGAACGAGCCCTTCACCATCACGGCGTCGCCGGGACGAATCGCTCCGAGCACGGCAGGCTCCAGCTCCGCCGCCACTCCGGCATAACCGCCCCGGCGGCCGGAGGGAAGAGCCTCCCACAGCGAATGCATCAGCGGTCCAGAACAATATACGAGGTCGACCTTGGCGGCCGCGAGCGCCTCGGCCAGCCCGCGGTGCAGCCGTTCGCCCTCGCCGCCGAGTTCCAGCATATCGCCGAGCACGGCGATGCGCCGGCCGCGCGTGCCAATGTCGGCCTGGCCGAGCAGCGCGATCGCCGCCGCCATCGACGCGGGGTTGGCGTTGTAGCTCTCGTCGATCAGCAGCGCTGTACCGCCGGTCGGATGCAGCACGATGCGCGCGCCGCGTCCGGTGGGCGCCCGAAGCTTCCCCAGCGCCAGCGCGCCGAGCGCGAGATCGGCGCCCGCCAGCGACACCGTGGCGAGTACGGCCAGCGAATTCCAGATGAGGTGCTTGCCCGGCGCGCCGATTTTGTAATGCACTTCCTGGCCCAGGATATCGGCATGCACGCAGGACGTTTCCGGGCGCAAGGCAAAGCGCATCAGCCGCGCCTCGCATGAGTCGTTTTCGCCGAAACGGACGATGTGCCTGACGCCGGCGGCCTTGGCCGCCGCGGCAAGCCTTTCATATTGCGAATTGTCGCGGTTGATGACCGCCGCACCGTCGGGTTCGAGGCCGAGAAATATCTCGGCCTTGGCGTCGGCGATCTTCTCGATCGATCCGAAATATTCCAGATGCACCGGCTCGACCGTCGTGACGATGGCGACATGCGGGCGCACCAGGCGCGTCAGCGGCGTGATCTCGCCGGCATGGTTCATGCCGATCTCGAACACCGCGTATTTAACGTCGGCCGGGCAGCGCGCCAGCGACAGCGGCACGCCCCAGTGATTGTTGTACGACGCCGCCGAGGCATGGGTTTCGCCGTCGGCAGACAGCGCAAGCCGCAAGGCTTCCTTGGTGCCGGTCTTGCCGACCGAGCCGGTAACGGCGACGATTTTGGCTTGCGTGCGCGCGCGCGCGGCGGCAGCGAGATCGCGCAAGGCATCGAGCACGTCATCGACCAGCAGCAACGGCGCGTCGACGGCAAAGCGCGCGCGCTTGCCGCGCGCCACCACGGCAACGCCGGCGCCGGCTTTCAGCGCCGCCTCGACGAAGTCGTGGCCGTCGCGCGCGTCGGTCAGCGCGAAGAAGGCTTCGCCCTTGGCGATGGTGCGGGTATCGATGGAAATGCCGGTGATATCGGAAGCGGGCGCACCGTTGATGTCGGCGCGCATGGCTTTGGCCATCTCGGAGAGAGTCCAGAGGGGGGTCATGCCGCCATCTCCTTCAGCACCACGGCCACCGCCTCGTGATCGGAGAACGGCAGCACCTTGTCGCCGACGATCTGACCGGTCTCGTGCCCCTTGCCGGCGATCAGCAGCACGTCGCCCTGATCGAGTTCGGCGATGCCGGCGCGGATGGCCTGCGCGCGGTCGCCGATTTCGGCCGCGCCCGGCGCTGCGGCAAGAATGGCGGCGCGGATCGCGGCCGGCTGTTCGCTGCGCGGATTGTCATCGGTGACGATAACGCGATCGGCCTTGTCGTGCGCGATCTCGCCCATCATCGGCCGCTTGCCGGGATCGCGATCGCCGCCGGCGCCGAACACGACGACGAGCTTGCCGGTCACATAAGGCCGCAGTGCTTCAAGCGCCTTGGCCAGCCCATCCGGCTTGTGCGCGTAATCGATGAAGATCGGCGCGCCGCGCCGGCTGCCGGCAAGTTCGAGGCGGCCTTTGGCGCCGGTGAGGTTTTCCAGCGCGGCAAATACCGGCGCCGGCGCCGCGCCCGTGGCGATGACCAGACCGGCCGCTACCACGGCGTTGTACACCTGGAACGCGCCAACCAGCGGCAGCTTCACTTTATATATGTGGCCGCCCTGCGCGATCTCGACGCGCTGGGCGAAGCCTTCGATGGCAACATCGGCGATCCTGATATCCTCGCCATGCCGGCCGACCGTCATCAGCTTCAGCCCACGCTGGCGCGCCGCTTCGATCACCTGCGGCGCGTGCTCGTCGTCGACATTGATCACCGCCGTCCCGCCCGGCGCGATCAGGTCGCTGAACAGCCGCAGCTTGGCGGCGAGATAGGCCTCCAGCGTCGGATGATAATCGAGGTGATCGCGCGACAGGTTCGTGTAAGCGCCGGCCGCGATGCGGATGCCGTCGAGCCGGTGCTGGTCGAGGCCGTGCGACGACGCTTCCAGCGCCAGATGCGTGACGCCATCGCGCGCCAGCTCATCGAGCGAGCGATGCAGATCGACCGGATCGGGCGTGGTCAGCGAGCCGTAGACTTCGCCTTTCGGCGATACGACGCCGACGGTGCCGACGCTGGCGGCCTGATAACCGAGCGCCGTCCAGATTTCGCGGGTGAAGGCGGCGACCGATGTCTTGCCGCTGGTGCCGGTAACGGCGGCGATCGTCTCGGGTTGGCGCGGATAGAATTTCGACGCCGCCAGCGCCAAAGCACGCCGCGCGTTGCCGACTTCAATGAACGCAACGCCGCGCGGCAGGCCGGCGGGTATATGCTCGGCCGCGATGGCAACCGCACCGGCCTCCGCCGCCTTGGCGGCATATTGCGCGCCGTCCGCTTTGTTGCCGGCAATCGCCACGAACAGAAAACCCGGCCTCACCTTGCGGCTGTCGGCCGTGACGCCGGTGACCGCGATCTCGGCAAAGCCCAAGTCAGGCGACGCCTCCGTCAGGAGGTCGCCGAGCGTCACCGCGCCACCTGGCTACTGACAAGGATGGCCTGGTCGGCGGGCGGCACGTCGAAGCGCGGCTGCAGGTCGAGCAACGGCGCAATGCGCGCGATCACCTTGGCCGCGGTCGGCGCGGCGTTCCAGCCGGCGGTGGCGAAGCCGTAGGTTTCCTTGCTGCCCTGGGGCTCGTCGAGCATGATCAGCATCAGATAGCGCGGTTTGTCCGCCGGCAATACAGCGATGAAATCGGTCAGCAATTTGTTCTTGGCGTAACGCCCGTTGACGACCTTTTCCGCCGTGCCGGTTTTGCCGCCGACATAATAGCCCGGAACGTTAGCCTTGCTGCCGGTTCCCTTCTCGGCATTGAGGCGCATCAGATAGCGCATCTTCATCGAGGTTTCGGGCTTGAGCACCTGCGTCGCCAGGGCGCGGGCTTCTTCGGGCGTGCGCTTGAGGAAGGTCGGCGGAATAAGCAGGCCGCCATTCATCGTCGCCGCGGCGCCCATCATCGCCTGCAACGGCGCAACCGACAGGCCATGGCCGAAGGCGATGGTCACGGTGTTCAATTCACCCCAGCGTTTCGGCACGATCGGCTCGGCGCTTTCCGGCAACTCGGTGCGCAGCCGGTCGAGCTGGCCCATCTTCTTGAGGAACGCGCGGTGATATTCCGGCCCGAGCGACAAGGCCATGCGCGCCGCGCCGATGTTCGATGAATAGGTGAAGATCTCCGGCACGCTGATCATGCGCGGCAGCGGGTGATCGTCATGAATGGTGAAGCGGCCGTAGCGCAGCGACTGATGGCCGTCGAACATCGAATTGAGATTGATGCGGCCTGAATCGAGCCCCATCGCGACGGTGAAAATCTTGAAGGTCGAGCCCATTTCGAACACGCCGGTGGTGAGGCGGTTGATGCGGGTCGGATCGTTGGCTTCGCGCGGATTGTTCGGATCGTAGTCCGGCTCCGACACCATGGCGACGATCTCGCCGGTGTTGACGTCCAGCACCACGCCGGCGGAAGCCTTGGCTTTGAACTTCTCGCGCGCCTTGGCGAGTTCGTCGCGCAATGCGAACTGCACGCGCAGATCGAGTGCGAGCTCGACCGGCTTCTGCAGGCGGTCGGTGGCGAGGCCCGCCATATGCAGCGCGGCCAGGCCCTGCCCGTCGAGCCACTTCTCCATGCCGGCGATGCCCTGGTTGTCGACGTTGACATGGCCGATCTCGTGCGAGACCACCGGGCCGTTCGGATAGACGCGCTTGTTCTCGGTGAGGAAGCCGATGCCGGGCAGACCGAGCCGGTGAATTTCGCGCTGCTGCTTGGCCGTGATCTCGCGCTTGAGCCAGACGAAGCCGCGGCCGGACGACAGCCGTTCGCGCAATTCCTTGGCATCGAGGTCGGGCAAGGTCGCCGTCAGCAATTCCACCGCCTCGTCGACATCGATCAGCTTGCGCGGTTCGGCAAACAGCGATGGCGTCTTGACGTCGGTGGCGATGATCGAG
>JBAZSM010000116.1:0-10782 GCA_041662425.1 Pseudolabrys sp. | reverse complement strand
TTGTAGGTGCCCCACTCCGGCGAGGTTGGTCCAAGGATCTGGCGCAGCCGCTGCGACACCTTGACCGACTGCGCGCCGCCGGGATCAGCCTTTGAGCCGTAGGACATGGCTGCGATCTGGTCGGGCGTGGCCTGCTGGCCAGGAAACCGGCCGAGGATCTTCTCGACCGCCCGGCCGACCTCATCACCGCGGCCCTGCGGCGAGAACTGGCGGTGATATTCGGCAACGCCGGAGCGCGCGCGCCGCAGCGTCTCAAGCGCCGCCGCATCGCCGCGGTAGGCGGGCGAGTCGACCGTGTCGAGCACGAACTGGTCGAACTCATGCAGGATGCGCCGCGTCGCGCGCGTATCGGCCGACTCGCCGCGCGGTGCCGCGTCCTTGGCATTCTGATAGAGCGAAACAAGGCGCTTGCGCGCCGCATCCACCGCGTTCAGATCCACGCGCTTGTCGGCGCCAAGCACCTCGGCAGCCGCCGCGGTCTTCTCGGCCGCTTCGGTCACCGACCGCGCAAGTTGAGTCGGCGCGCCGACTTTGGCGGCCGTCGACGACAGAATATCGGCCTTCGTCACCGGCGGCAGGCCGAGCCCGAGACCCGGCGCGGCATCCACCTTTGAGGCCTCCTGCGCATAGTTGCGCAGCGCACTCGCCACCTGCGAGGCCGGCGCCGCCTTCTCGCCATCCGCCGCATAGAACATGCGCTGGATCAACTCGGATTCCGGCGACTGCTGGGTGAACGCATCAGCCTGCGCGCGACTATCGGCGAGCCCGATGCCCTTCGCGCGGATCCGCGCCGTCCGACTGACCGCGTCCAGCAGATCGCCCGTCGCGTCGAGCTCGGCCGGCACCCGGCCAGCGGCGATCGAGGAGCGCATGGCCGCCCATTCCGGCGCCGCCGAAACCAGCGCATTCGAGATCGACTTGACCTCATCGCTCGTCGATTCCGCGATGCGCGACAGGATCGGTGTGTCGCCGTAGGCCTTGCCCAGCACCGCGTTGCGCACGCGCGTCAGGCCCTCGGCCGACAGATCGCCACGCGCGGTCAGCATTGCCCCCTGCTCGGTCTGCGGCAGGCCCTGCACGAAGCTCCGCACGAAATCGCGATTTTCGACCGCGCCCAGGTCGCCCGGGTTTTTGATCAGAGACAGCGAGGACGGCGTGATCAACCGCGAATCGGCCAGCGCGCGCTCGGCCGCCGACATGGAAAGCGTCGAGGACTGATTGGCGGCAACCGTGAAGGCCTGCCGCTGCTTGGCATCCATCGGCGTGGTGCGCTCGCGGACCAGAACCGGCTCCTTGAGCCCGGCGACGTCAGCACCTTGCGCCTCGAGCCAGGCCCGATAGCGCGCCGCGGCCGGGCCGCCCTCGGCATAGGCCTGCCGCAGCGCCATCACCCGCGCGTTGCCGCTTTCGACCATGCCGTCGGGACCGATGATCGGCGCGCCGCGATCCGCCTCCGCCGAGGCACCAAGCCGCGACGGGTTGAGATTGGCCGACATATCGCGGACCTGCGCCGAGGAGGCCGCCCGCGTCCGATCCCGCGGCTGCAGGGCCGGATTGTAGCCCTTGTCCGCCGAGGTGCGCAGGGTGGAGGCCTCCACGACCTTCGGGGCCACCGAAACAGCCCCCCCACCCGACACAGCGACCTCGTGGGGGGCTAGGGCCGACGCCGGGGGGCTACCAACGCCGGCCGTGGGGGGCTCGCCACCCGGCAGCCGGGCCACCATCTGCTGGGCGCGCTCCGGCGGAACCCCGAATTCGGCCAGTTTGGCCGCAGCCGCTGCCGCATCCGACTGCGCACCGATCGCGCCGGGAGCGCCACCGGCCGGGGGAGCCGCTAGATTCTCGAAATTGCCAAGCCCAACGTTGGTGTGCAGATCCTCGAGCGCCTTCGCCGCCTGCGGCGTGGTCATCTGGTCGACCAGTACCGGATTGTCGCCCGCCGACAACCGCCCACGCACCGTCTCGGAGACATTGCGGAAGGCACCAGGCGCGAATTCGCTGTCCATGGCCTTCACGGCATCATAGTCGCGTTTGAAGGCATCCCGGGCGGCCCGAGCCCGGCCGGTAACGCCCGCGCCGACGCGCTCGGCCGCCGCACCCGGCGAATCGGCCAAGATGGCCGGGGGCATGGCCGGATCAACCCGACCGATATCGGCGCGCAGCGCCTCGGTCCCGGCAGTCGTGCGCTGCCGCGTCGCCTCAACAGTGGCCGCGCGTTCCCGCTCGATCGCGCGTAGCCGCGCCGACACCTGCTCGGCCGCCGCCTCGGGCGACTCGACCAGCGGCGCCCCGCCGGCGACACCGGCCCGCGTCGCTGCGGTCTCCGCCTCCGCGCGCTGCAGCATAGCCTGTTCGGTACCAAATCGCTGCGCCTCGAGATTGCGGATCTCGGTCGCGACCGCCTCGGCGGCATCCACCGGTGCCAGCGCTGGCGTGCCATCCGCAGACAGAGAGGCCCCAATATTGGAGCGCGCCCGCTCGAGCGCCGCCTGCGTCGCTTCGTCGCCGGATTGCACCAGCCGCTGCGCCGGCTCGCCGGCACCGCCGCGCCGCGCGATTTCGATCTTTGAGGCCGCCACCGGATCGGGATTCGGGAGAGGCACGTCAACACCCGCCACCGGCACCGTGCGCGACGGCACCATAGGAGGCTTGCCACGGAACGCCTCGCGCCCGGCAGACACCGCTTTGCCGATCGCCTTACCGACCGGACCACCGGCGGCGCCGAGCACCGCGCCCTCCTCGGCGGCCGTGACAGGGCTTTCGCCGCGAGCCGCCGCGTCCGCAGCACTCAGAGCCGCGCCCGAGGCCGCGCCGCGCCCGATCATCTGCGGCATCGTGCCCTCGGCGCCCAGCACCTTCGCTGCGCCCGGCACGCGCAACATGACGCCACCAAGCGACGCAACGCCGCCGCCGATCTTCGCCGCCGTCGAGGCCACCGGATGCGCGGTGTCAAAGCCGACATCCTTGGCCTGCTGCAGTTTGAGCGCCTTGGAAAAGCGACCGCCGAACGTCGGCTCGGTCGAGAGCATGTCCGGGCCTTTGGGGTCCGCGCCAGCCGCGCGCATCAGCGACTCGACCGGATAGGACAGCGCCGCCTCTGTCGCCGCCTCGGCCTTGTCGACCAGACCGCCGACGATCGGCACGCCGCGCGCCGCCGCGCGGACCACATTGGTGGTGCTGATAGGCTCGGCCGGAGCCGCCTGGATGCGCAGGGTCGATGCGATCTCGTCAACCGTGCGGTTTTGCTCGTCGGGCGACAGTTTCAGGAAGGCGTCATCGACCTGAACCGTTTTCCCTTCGATGTTCAGCGTGGCCATTTACTGAACGCTCCATTTGATCCCGCTGCTGGTTACACCCGGAGCGGCCGCAGCGCCACCCTTGGCCGGCGCCTCGCCCTTCATGCGCGCGACCGCCTCGCGGATCTTGGCGATCTTTGCGTGCGTTTCCTTGTTCACGAGTTCAATGCCGCTGTTCGGCCCCATGACCTCGTCGCGCCGCTGCTCGAGCGCGCGCAAACCGCCCTCCATCGTCTCGAGCGTGGCCTCGAGCGCGGCCGCCATTTCGGGAGGAGACTTGACGGTGTCAAACCGCTTGCGCGTCAATTCGCGCTCGTGCACGCCGCCGCCCGCCGCACCGGAGAACAGTTTACCGACCTCGCCGGCGAGCGTTTGCCCGATGGCCGCCGCCTCGGCCGCGATCGAGGATTGCTTGGTCGAGAGCGCCTGCCGCGTGGCGTTGACGCCGCTCGCGATAATCGGAATGCCAAGGCCGCCGGAATTGTTCAACTGCTCGAGCTTCGTCGCCAGCGCATCCGCGTGCTCGATACCCTGATTGAAGGCCTTTACCTGCCCGCCGACGGCGGACGCGGAGGCCGAGCCCAACTGCGTGCGGAACGTCCGGCGCGCCGAATAGGTGGCGTCCGAGACCGGAACGCCGGCCTTGTCGCCGTAGGTTTGCGCCCAGGTCTTGATGTTCGTCGCCAGCGACTTCAAGCGCGGATTGCCGGTCGGCATCGTATCGCCCGACACGTAGCTCTTGATGGCCGCTTTCACCTCGGGACCGAACTGCTCGAGGTACTGGTCGGCCGGCAGATCGGAGTTGTAGTCCTTGACGCCCTTCGCCAGCACCTGCATGCCGCCCCCGACGGGATCGACGCCACCGGTGCCGCTGCCCTTCACCTCATCGCCGGCCGCCGTGTAGAACTTGCCGGTGTTCGGATCGAACGACCCCATGATATCGGTGCCGTCCATCTTGGTGCCGATCTTCACCGAGGTGCGCGGCTTCGTCTCAAAATATTTCGCCGCCGTAGCCTTCATGACGTCCGGGTTATAGACCGCAGCCAGCGCCTCGGCCGGCGGAACGCCTTTGGCGACGAGCGCGCGATAGGTGGCCGACACGCCGCCCATCTTCAACTGGTTGGCGCGATCCGCCGCCACCGCTGGCGTCGCCGCGCCGAAGGCCCGCCGCATGCCGGTCCCAAGCGACGGCGCACCAGAAAAACCAGCGCCAAGCGCAAGCAGCGTGCTGGGATTGGCGGCAAGGCCGGCGCTCAGCCGTTCAAGGAAGCCACCACCGGCCGGCGGCGCGGGAGCCGCAGCCGTCGGAGGCGCCGCGCGCGCCGACATATCGACACCAGCGGCAGGTTCGGCAGTCGGCATCGCAGCCGTGTCCTGCGGCGCCAGCGACATGGGAGCGCCGGCGGTCTGAGGAGCCCCGTTGAGGCCATCCATCGGCTTCGGCCGCGGCAGCGGGACTCCGTTCTTGAAAACGTCCGGCTCTTGCGCCTGCGGATCGTTCGTCGGCGGGGGCAGATCGGCCGGAGGCTGCGCGCCCGGCGCGCCCAGCAGGCCGCTCGACGACAGCATGCCGCCAAGAGCGACCGGGCTCGAGCCACCGGGACCGAAGGCGCCAGCCCGCCGCGTGCCGCTGCGCGTGCGCAGCGCGGCCGCCTCGCGCGCCGCTTCGGCCACCGCCGCAGGATCGGACTCGTCGTAAGGGCTTTTGAAGCCACCCTCGCCCAGAGTCAGCGGTACGCCGCCCATGTCGATGGCGCTACGCCCCACGACCGCCGGCGTCGCGCCGTTGAAACGGCCGTCCAGCGTCATGCTGTGCGCCTTGATCCAGTCGAGATAGCTCATCGGCTTCGTCCTACCAGAGACCCGTCAAAGCATTGGGCGCGGGACCTTGCGGCATGCCGCCGCCGGCAGCGCCAGCCAGCACGTCGGCCGTCACCGGCAACCCGCTGTTGGGATCGATCGGGCCGCCGCCGCCGGCGCCCGCCATACCGCCGCGGAACTGCTGCATAAGCTTCGCCAGGAGACCGGCCTGCTGCGGAGCAGCACCAGGCGCCGAGCCCGAAGGATCCGCAGCGCCACCAGGCGCCGTGGCCGGGCCGGTCGGCGCGCCGCCAGCCGGGCCCTGCCGCATTGCCGCATTCAGGATTGCCAAGCCCTGCTGGCCCATGTTCGGCGGCTTGAAGGCCGGCGTCTGCATGGGCAGGAAGCCCGGCACCAAAGAACCCATCGCCATCACGCAGCCCTCCCCATCGCAGCGGCGCGATCCGTCGCCCGCCGATGATTAACCGCCAGCAGCCCGACCCGGCCGCCGATCTTGTGCACGGCCGAGGGCTCGTGCTTCGCGACGTCCTGCGCGAGCAGGCCGATTCGCGTGTTATTTTCGCCCTTGTACCGGAAGCGGACCACGTCCTGGCCGTCGTTGAGCTTGCCGATCGGCTCAATATCGTCCTTCGCCCGCTCATCCGACAGCGCGAGGAATCCGGCCGGGCCAAAGGCACCCATCTGCGACAGGATGCCGGTGCCGCCGGCGGCGGCGCCCATAATATTCGATAGCGTGCTTTGCGGTTGCGTTGTGGTCGAGGTGCCGGTGCCGGTCGACTGGCTGCCCATACCGCCAAGCGAGGTGCCAGCCTGCAGCAGTTGTGCCAGATTGGCCCAAGGCTGCGAATAGGCAGCGTTCGCCGCGCTGGTCTGCAGTTGCCCAGGCACCGTGTAATTGCTTGCCGCGGTCGGTGCCGCCTGAATCGCCTGCAATTGGTTGGCAAGCGGGATCTGCTCCTGGCCGGTGATCGCACCAGCGGTGCCGGTTTCACCAGAATACAGCGACTGCGCCGCGCCCTGCTGATTCGCCCGGTTGGTGTTGAACTGCGCCTGCAGGATTGGAGCCGTCGCCTGCAGCACACCGCGCGCCGCCGAGCCGGCGAAGGAGCCGGCGCCCGAAGGATCGCGGCCCGAACCGGCATAGACGCCCTTGATCGCCTTCATGGCGTCCGACGTCGCCGTGTTCATCGCATCGGAGAAGCCCGGCGTGTTGTAGGGGTTGATGTTGTTCGGATCGGCCGCGCTCGCCAGATTGGATTTCAAGCCGCCCAGCGCGCTCGACAGCATGCCGACCTGCGGCGTGGTCGAGGAACTGAACAGATTGTTGATGGCGCCGGTCGACTGCGACCCGAGATCCGTCGGCACCGCGCCGGCACCCGCCTGCAGCGTATCGAGCGCCGACTTCTGGCCACTCGTGACGTCGGTATTCAGGCCCTGATATTTCGAGATCAGGTTGGTCAGCAGCGGCTGCGCCTTCGCCCAGGGCTCCGTCGAGCTCTGCTGCGATTGGCTGGTGGTCTGGGAATCTTCACCGCTCATGGCCTAAAGCCTCTTTTCGATGACATGCCGAACAGTCCGGTAGCCGTCCAGCACACGCGAGAAGCCGGGGCGACATTCGCTCTCGACTTTAACGCAATTTTCCGCCCGGGCATATTCCTCGATGCGAACGTGCCAGCCTTTCCAGATATCGAAGTCCGTGCCGCCCGTCGCGAGCATCTTGCAAACGAGGCCAGACTTGCGCGGCAGCAGGGCCGTCAGCATCGCCGCGACGATTCGCTCGTCTACCACCGCAATCCATAGCAAAACCCGACCATCGGCAAGCCGCTCGAGCAGCCCATCAGGAAGAACCTCATCGCCGGCAGCCAGCCCGGCCTCGATCATCTCGCGCACGTGCGGCCAGAGCACCGCAGTCCGGTCGGGCGGCACGCAGATCAGCGCGCTATCCGTCATCCTCGAGCCTCAAAACCAAAGGTGCGATCGGTCTGGCTCATCCGCCAAACCCCAGCACCCCGGATGAAAACCCGTCAGGCGCGCGCTGCAGGAGATGCGGACAACACCCGCCGGTAATGTGCTTTGCCCAATTGCAGTTGTGACAGAGGCATTGATAGTCGTCTTTTGGAAATCCGAGATCGCGTAACCTGCGATATAGATTTGTGCTATTTCCGGCGGTCAACTCCTTAGTGCCGCCGCCATAAACATGATCTATCGCCAGGAAAACATGGTTATTCTCGCCGCAGCATGCACATTTTCCGCCATATGCTTGGAGTACTTGCTCCCGCAGCCGCGCGGAATATTTTTTAGAAGCCAAGCGGCGGTTTGGATTTTTACGGTACGCGATTGCGCCTAGGGCGCTATTGCAGTCCTTACAATAGGTTGCAGGCACAAGCCGAGAACGGTCACGCCAATGTGGCTGAGAGTAGAAGTCGGTATTTGGCTTTGATTTTTCACATCGCGGGCATTTTTTGGTCCGATCGAATCGGCGGCGCATGAGGCATCCGCAAGATTTTGAGCGGCCAGAGGTTAAATTACTGCCTTGGATGACACGAACCTCGCCGCAAACGCACTGGCATGACCAGATAGCATGCATCGTTTTCCCAACGAGACGGGTGCCACGATCTTCAAGCACCGTCCATCCATTGAATGCCAGCCCCAGCAAATCGCGTTTTTTTCTCAATTTCTACCCCCGAGCTTCGAAACCAAAAATTCGATCTGTCTGGGCATTGTTAGCATGAGTAATTGTAAAGCTTCCTTGCAAAATGCTACTTACATACGTGGTGGCCAGGGCCGCCGCCGCGTTCGCCGTCCGCGGCGACAGCATGACCTCGGAATCAATGCCGATATTCGCCGCGCCCTTCGCCACGGCCGACGTCACCACGGTGGTGGTCTGCCCTGCCGTCAGCGTGACCTGCCCGACCGCGTTTGAGCGGCCCTGCATGAGTTGCCGCACCGCAGCGACAACCCGATGAATTGCCTTCTCTTCCGGCGACAGATTGATTCCGCTCATAGCGAGCCCGCCGGCTGCGCGCTCGGCTGCACGCCGCGCACGTAGGTCCACGAGGAGGCCGCAGGGATCCGCACGCGAGCCTTTGCGTAGCGCGTCTCGACCATCTGCGGGCAGTCACCGGCCGACGTCAGCGCCGACTCGGTGCCATAAGAGACCGCCGCTTGTGCCGTGAGCCGACCGCCGATCGAGACAACCGCGTTCGACGCATCGGTCAGCGGCCGCACCGCGTCGATGAACACCAAATCGCCGCCCAGATCCTGCTCCGGCGTCTCCATGATCGCCTCGACGTTGTCGCCGGTGAAAAAGCCCAGCTTGTGCGAGCTATCGAAGGCAGAAAGCTGCGCCAAGGCCGCCGTCGAGATGCTGTCGAGCGAGAACGGCAGTGCATCCAGCGAGCCACCAATCGCGCCGCCGCTGACGTAGGCATTCGCAAAGGCCGAGCCGACCAGATCGATGTGGGTGGCATCAATTATCGTAAACGGCCACGTCCCGTTAGCCTCGGTGGTCCCGGTCACGCCCTGCACCACGATAAAGTTCTGACCGTGGATATCGAAATTGGCGCTCGACAGCGCACTCAGCGTCAGCCGGATCAGGCCAGCGCCATTGTTGGCAGCGCCGGTCACCGACAGCGCTCCAGGCGCAATCGGGTCCAGTTGCTCAAGCGTAACGCCAGGTCTCGCCAGCGAGGCCAGAAACTCACCGCTGATATTCAAGAGGCTCCACTGGCCGTTCTGGCCGATCGACCAATCGTAACAGAGTGCCTTGTCGAATAGGCCGGTCGCACCCTGAAGGGATTTATAGGCCCAATAAACCCGCGTCGCTGACGGATCGGTGGCGCCGATCAAAAGCTGCAGTTGGCTGGTATCGACGTCCGCGAAGAACGTACGATCGACTCGCTCCTTGCCGATCGGCTTCGGCTTGCCGCCTGCCTCGATGACCTTGAAGCCTTGCGCCGAGCAGAAAAACGTCTTGTCGCCGGCATTGATCACGGAGTACTGCCCGAACAGCGTGTCCTGCGTCGAAATGCGGACGATCTCGAACGTCACCGCCGAGCCCGGCGCATAGATCAGGCTGCGAATGCTCTCGTCTTGGAAGATGACGCCATAGGCATCGCCGCCCGAGATATTGTGCACGGTGCCGCCGTCCGGCAGATCCTGATAGTCGGCCAAACCGACGCCGGCGGTCCATGTCGTGATGGCATCCAGATCGCACCACTGCACGCGCCGCGGATTCGAGAGCAGCCCGGTCAGCACGACAAAGCGGTTGACGATGGCGACATGACTGGCCTGCGGAGGGGAGCCACCGAGATCCGCAAACGCGCTCGACGAACTCAGCGCAAAGGCCTGCGGAACCGTGTTGTTCTGCGTCGCCAGAATTGTGTCGTTATATTGAGCAAACCGCCAATTATCGACCGCCACAAGTGCCGCATAGGACGCGCCGCCCTTCGACACCCGCGTCCACGCGAAGGTGGTGTTATCGAGTTGATAAAGGTCGGTCGACGTGCCAGCGAACACCGCAATGGAACCGTCCGATTTGCGACCGAAGAAATAGCCGCGCGCCGCAGCGGCAAGCGCCTGCGTGAAGGACTCGAGCGCCTTGAAGGGCCCATAGCCGTCAGCGCGCGGCACCACGCCAGTGATCGTGGTCGAGACGCCGGTCCCGAGATCCGACAGATCCGGCGCATATTCGGGCAGCAGGATGGTCGGACGCTGCGCCATTTATTTCTGGTCCTTCCGCTGCTTGATCACGCCGACTGCCAAGCTCCCGAAAACCGGCTGTGTGGCCATCCCCTTGACGCCACGCGCCGACGGCGGAGGGATATCGGTAAGATCTTCGCGGCGCACGCCCGGCGCATAGCCGCCGTCGATGAGCGTCTTGACCCCACCGACCACGTCCTGCGCCAACCGCGCCGGCCACGTCTCGCCCAGCCGCGACAGGATCCCCGGCCGCACCTTGCCGGACAAATCGTTGAGCTCGGGAGTGGTCGGATCGACCGGAGCCAGAGAACCGAACAGCGACGCCATGCGCGCTCCCTCAGAAGGCCATAGGGCGAACTTTACCGCGGCTCGATACCCGGTTGGCAACGCCCTTGAGCACTTTCCACTCGCGATAGGCCGCGCCGACCATGCCCTGGTTTTCGGCCGGCGGAGAGGGCGACATCATCATCGCCATTTTATCGTTGCGCGTGACGTGCGTCGCAATCTCGAACTTCGCGCGCGCGCGGATCAGCCGCTCGGCATCCGTCATCCACGGATTGCCGGTCTCGGCATCCGAGGCCGGCGCCGCTTTGTTCAGGAACATGCCAACCGTGATGAGATAGGCCTGGTCCGGCACAGCCGCGAGAATCAATTGATTGTCCCGGTAGGCGTACCAGGAAGGCTGCCCGCGCATGAAGCCGGATTGCTGATTGTAGAGCAGCAGGCTCTCGGCAGTGTCGGGGGAGAGGCCGAACACCGAGGCGGTGCCGACGTTCATATTGACGAAATCGATCTTGTACATCGTCGCCAGCGCAGCTAGGTCGGCCGACGTATAAACCGCTTGCGCAGCCACCGTGTAGAAGGTCGACGGCGCGTCGAGCGGCGTATCGGAGAACCGAAACCGCTCGCTCGAATATGCTGCGATTGCGTCGTTGATCGCATCCGCGATCTGGGTGGTGAGGTC
>JBAZSM010000115.1:7089-10818 GCA_041662425.1 Pseudolabrys sp. | reverse complement strand
CTTGCTGTACGCCCTAGCTTTAAAGGTCGGGGCGTGGAAGCGGAGTCGGTAATATCCGACTGCGAGACAGGCCGCTGCAGCGGCCACGGCATACGAAGAAGAAAACACCGTAAGCATTACAGGCCCCCGACTTTTGTAATGATTACACTCGCGCAATCTTTGGCGGATGTCAACGATTTAAGGGGAAAATTAACTTTTTAAAACAAAGTCGCTTGTAGAGTCGCAAAATTAACCTAAGTTAACGGACGTGGATCTCGAGGTGTATATGTAATGATTACGGATATTTCACCGGGTGTCGAAAGCGATCTTTTGCAAAAGGTCGAAGTGCTCGCGTTCTATTTGCAGGCCATTGGCCGCGAGAGTCCCGAAGCAGCCAAGCGACTGAAAGCGGAGATGGTCAGGCGTCTGGAAGCTTCGATGGTCCGGATCGCGGATGGACGTGACGCGTCGGCTGAGATAACGGAAAAACGAGTAGCGTTGCGCCCTGTGCTCGTCACCAGCCAGCCTCTCCCGCGGGACAATACCGAAGAGTTTATTTTGGCGAGCCTTGCTTCGACGCCCAATGGACTTTCCGTACAGGAACTGGTCGAGCGCCTTGACGAAGCCCGAATTGAAATTCGGCGGCAAACGCTTGTCGTACGTCTGCACCGCATGGTGCGGGCGGAAAAGCTCGTCGTGAAGTCGCACGGGCACTATGCGTTGAACAATGCTTTCGGGATGCGTCTCACCCAATCCGGTTGAGATGTCCCATTATTTTCCTTCCGCCGTCCGATTCGATCCGGGTTACCCCGATGGCCGTCAAAAAAGCCGCTGAACTGCGCCGGCGCACCTACCTGACGCTGGAGCAGGCGTCTGCCGGCATTGGCATCGCGGTCGATCGTTTTCTCGTCGCGCTCATTCTCGTCAATCTTGTCGTCGTCGCGCTGGAATCGGTGCCGTCGCTGGCCGCGCGCTTCGGTGTCGTCTTTGTCGCCGTCGAATATCTGTCGCTGGTCGTCTTCACGCTCGAATACGCATTGAGGCTGTGGTCGGCGGTCGAGCACGGGCCGCATCGCTCCCTGTCGGCGACGCGCGCGCGGCTCAAATACGTATTGAGCCCGACCGGCATCGTCGATCTTCTGGCCGTGCTGCCGTTCTGGCTGACCTTCGTGATGCCGGAGGACCTGCGCTTTCTGCTGGTGTTCCGCATGGTGCGCTTCTTCAAATTCGCGCGCTATTCGCCGGCCATGCGCTCGCTGCTCGACGTCATCTATCGCGAGCGCCGCGCGCTGTTCGGCTGCATCGTCATCACCGCCGGCGCGACGCTGGTTGCCGCATCGCTCATGAATCTGGCCGAAGGCACGGTGCAGCCCGACAAGCTGGGCACCATACCCGAGGCGATGTGGTGGGCGATCGTGACCATCGGCACCATCGGCTATGGCGACGTCGTGCCGGTGACCGTGCTCGGAAAGTTGATCGCCACGGGCACGATCGTTCTCGGCGTCATGATGATCGCGCTGCCGGTCGGCATCATCGCCACGGCCTTTTCCGAACAGATCCACCGCCGCGAATTTGTCGTCACCTGGGGCATGATCGCGCGTGTGCCGCTGTTCTCCGAACTCGACGCCGCCGAGATCGCCGACATCCTGCAATTGCTGCGCGCGCAGGTCGTGGAAGCCGGGCAGATCATCGTGCGTGAGGGCGACACGGCCCACTCGATGTATTTCATCGCCGCCGGCCGGGTCGAAGTGGCACCGAGGCATCGGCCGCCGATCCTGCTCGGACCCGGGCAATTCTTCGGCGAGGTCGCGGTGCTGCGCCGCGCCCGGCGTTCGGCGACCGCGACCGCCTTGATGCGCACCAATCTGCTGGTGCTCGACGCACAGGACCTGCACGCGCTGATGAGCCGCGAGCCGCGCATCGCCAAACGCGTCAACGACGTGGTCAAGACGCGGATGGGTGAGCCGATCACGCCCAAGGGCGATATCGCCGAGGGCGAAGTCGGCTGACGGCCGCTCTCGGGACGCGCCCGACGCTTGTTGCCGCCGCCACGATTGTCTAGGCAAGGGCCGGCGTGACGCCGGGCACGCTGCATCAGAGGCGACCGATTGTGCTGCATGCCGAAGGCCTCAAGGGCCTCATCATTTTCCTCGCGGTTGCCGGCGTGATCGTGCCGCTGTTCCACCGTGCGCGGATCGGCACGGTGCTCGGCTTTCTCATCGCCGGCGTGGCGCTCGGGCCGCACGGGCTTGGCCGCTTGGCCGCGACAAGCCCGTGGCTGCGTTACGTGACCTTCGACGATCCCGAGCGCGGCGCGGTGCTCGCCGAAGCCGGCATCGTCGTGCTGCTGTTTCTGCTCGGGCTGGAACTGTCGTTGCAGCGTCTGTGGCAGTTGCGGCGCTACGTGCTCGGCGTCGGCCTCGCTCAAGTCATCCTCTCGACGCTGGCGATCGGCGTCGCGGTGCGGTTCACCATCGGCATGCCGCCGGCCGGTGTCGTGCTGGGTCTGTGCCTGGCGTTGTCATCGACCGCAATCGTGATGCAGCTTCTGTCCGAGCAGCACCGCGCCGCGCACCCGGCCGGGCGTATTGCCCTGTCAGTGCTGCTGTTTCAGGATCTGATGGTGGTGCCGATCCTGTTTGTGGTCGGCGTGCTGGCCGGCGCCAAGCAGGGCACGCCGCCGGCGAGCGTCGTCGATCTGATCAAGCCCTTCGTGCTGGCGCTCGGTGCCGTGGTCGGGCTGCTGCTGATCGGGCGCTTTCTGGTGAGGCCTTTGCTGCGCTCGGCCGTGCGCACCGGCAGCCGCGACCTCATCATGGCGATCGCGCTCCTCATCCTCGTCGTCTTCTCGGTGGCGACGGGATTGTCCGGCCTCTCCGTCGCGCTCGGCGCTTTTCTCGCCGGCATGTTGCTGTCGGATTCGGAAGCGCGCCATCACATCGAGGTCGATCTCGAGCCGTTCAAAGGTCTGCTGCTCGGCATTTTCTTCATCACCGTCGGCACCGAGCTTGATCCCGTCGCGGTGCTGGGCGACGCCGGGTGGGTGATCCTGGCGCTCGCCGCGCTGCTGGCGGTCAAGGCGGCGATTCTCTATGGCGTCGCGCGGGCGTTTGGCGTGCCGCGCGCGGTGTCGTTCGAGGTGGCGCTGCTGTTGGCGCAGGCCGGCGAGTTCGCCTTCGTCGTCATCGGCGTCGCGCAGTCGAGTTCGCTGTTGTCGCCGCGTCTCGTCACCGCGGCGATCGCGGTGGTGGGACTGAGCATGCTGGTAACCCCGCTGCTCGCCATCGCCGCGCGCATGCTGTCCCGACGGTTTGAGGCGATCGATCATGCCGGCGACGCCCCCGGGGCCGATGTCGGAGAACTCGACAACCACGTCATCATCGGCGGTATCGGCCGGGTCGGGCGCCTGATCGCCGGCGCGCTCGACGCCGAAGGGATCGCCTATGTCGCGCTCGACGCCAACGGCGAGCGCGTCAACGCGGCGCGCCATGACGGCCTCTCGGCCTATTTCGGCGATGCCGGTCGTTCCGAGATGCTGGCCAGGGTCGGCGCCGAGCGCGCGCTCGCCTTTGTCGTGACCGTCGATAATGCCGAAGCGGCCGAGCGCATGGTGAGCGCGGCGCGGAGCATCAAGTCCAATGCCGTGGTACTGGCGCGCGCCGCCGATCCGGCGCATGCGCAAAGGCTGATTGAGCTTGGCGCGTTCGGCGTCATCCCCGAGACCGTGGAAGCGAGCCTGCAGCTCGCCGC
>JBAZSM010000115.1:0-7079 GCA_041662425.1 Pseudolabrys sp. | reverse complement strand
GGGTGCCGGAGAGCGCGGTCGACGAGCGTATCGAAGCGATGCGGCAGCGGGAATTACAGCGGCTGACGCAAGGGCAGGGGTGAAGGCCCGGCGGGCGGGAACAAAAAAGGCGCGGCCGAAGCCGCGCCTTTTGCATTCATCGGCGAGATGAGAGCGCTTTAGGCCGCCATGGCCTTCTTCAAGTTCTCGTCGATCTTGTCGAGGAAGCCGGTGGTCGAGAGCCACTTCTGGTCGGCGCCGACGAGCAGCGCGAGATCCTTCGTCATGAAGCCCGACTCGACGGTGTCGACGCAGACCTTCTCCAGCGTCAGCGAGAACTTGGCGAGCGCGTCGTTGTTGTCGAGCTTGGCGCGATGGGCGAGGCCGCGGGTCCAGGCGAAGATCGACGCGATCGAGTTGGTCGATGTCTCCTGGCCCTTCTGGTGCTGGCGGTAGTGGCGCGTCACGGTGCCGTGCGCGGCTTCCGCTTCCACCACCTTGCCGTCCGGCGTCAGCAGCACCGAAGTCATCAAACCCAGCGAGCCGAAGCCCTGCGCCACCGTGTCGGACTGCACGTCGCCGTCGTAGTTCTTGCAGGCCCAGACATAGCCGCCTGACCACTTCAGCGCCGAGGCGACCATGTCGTCGATCAGGCGGTGCTCGTAGGTGATCTTCTTGGCCGCGTATTTGTCCTTGAACTCCTCGTCGAACACCTTCTGGAACAGTTCCATGAAGCGGCCGTCATACTGCTTCAGGATGGTGTTCTTGGTCGACAGATAGAGCGGGTAGCCGCGGTCGAGCGCGTAGTTCATCGAGGCGCGGGCGAAATCGATGATCGACTCGTCGAGATTGTACATCGCCATGGTGACGCCCGAACCCGGGGCCTTGAACACTTCCTTCTCGATCACCTTGCCGTCGCTGCCGACGAACTTGATCGAGAGCGTGCCCGCGGTCGGGAACTTGAAATCGGTGGCGCGGTACTGGTCGCCATAGGCGTGACGGCCGATGATGATCGGCTGGGTCCAGCCCGGCACCAGGCGCGGCACGTTCTTGCAGATGATCGGCTCGCGGAAAATGGTGCCGCCGAGGATGTTGCGGATAGTGCCGTTCGGCGAGCGCCACATTTCCTTGAGGCCGAATTCCTTCACGCGGCCTTCGTCCGGCGTGATGGTCGCGCACTTCACGGCGACGCCGACCTTCTTGGTCATCTCAGCCGAATCGATGGTGATCTGGTCGTTGGTCTCGTCGCGCTTCTCGACCGACAGGTCGTAATACAGCAGGTCGATGTCGAGATAGGGATGGATCAGCTTGTCCTTGATAAGCTGCCAGATGATGCGGGTCATCTCGTCGCCGTCCATTTCGACGACGGGGTTGGCCACTTTGATCTTCGCCATTGCGGTGCAAACCTTCTGAAAAATCGCGCGGACAGCGGGAAAATGGGTGCCGGCGGCTGGCCTATAGCATCCCGCCCGGGACGGCGGAAGCAGGCTTTTCCTCATGCTTTCGCAAGGCCGGTGAGGCGGCTATAGAGCCGGGAACGGAGCGATTTCAATGCCCGGAGCCGGGACCGACAAGACCAAGCGCTGGATCGAGCAGCCCGCCCCGGTGGTGGTGCTGGTCGAGCCGCAAATGGGCGAGAACATTGGGGCTGCGGCGCGCGCCATGGCCAATTTCGGCCTGTCTCGGCTGCGGCTGGTCAAGCCCAAGCAGGGCTGGCCGAACGAAAGGGCCGTCGTGATGGCGGCGGGTGCAACCCGCGTGCTCGATGGCGCGCAGCTTTACGAGACGCTGGAAGAGGCGGTCGCCGATTGCTCCTTCGTACTGGCGACCACGGCGCGCAACCACGACCAGCATAAGCCGATCATCGATGCCCAGCAGGCGGCCAGCGAAGTGGCGCCGCGTGTCGCCGCCGGCGATACCGTGGCGCTGGTGTTCGGCCGCGAGCGCAACGGGCTCGAGAATCACGAAGTGGGGCTCGCCGACCGCATCGTCACGCTGCCGGTCAATCCGGCCTTCGCCTCGCTCAATCTGGCGCAGGCGGTGATCGTCGTCGCCTATGAGTGGTTCAAGCTGGCCGGCGCCGACGCGGTGCGCGAGCCGATTTCGCGGCGCTCGCCGCCCGCCGGCAAGCAGCAGGTCGGCGCTTTCTTCCGCGATCTCGAAAACGAGCTGGAAAAGGTCGAGTTCTTCCGCCCGGCGGAAAAGCGCGAGACCATGGTCATCAACCTGCACAACGTTTTCCATCGCATGGAGCCGACGCAGCAGGACATCCGCACGCTGCACGGCGTCATCATGTCGATCGCCAATGGCCGCAAGGGGCCGGCGCGCGGCGGCACGCTCGATCCGCAGGCGGCCGAGGAATTGCGCGCGGTGATCGCCGATCACGGAGCCGGCCGCGTGCTGGAAGATCGCGCACCGGTGCGGGGTCTTGCGCGGCTGTTAAGGCGCAATCCGACCGAGGCGGAGCGTACGTTCTGGACGGCGCTGACCAATGACCGGCGCTTCGCGGGCCTGGGCTTCAAGCGGCAGGTGCCGCTCGGGCCGCATATGGCGGATCTGGTGTCGATCCCGCTGCGCTGTGTGATTGAGATTGTCCCGGCGGTGGAGCCGGATGCGGCCAAAGAGCAGCGCCCGTTGCGGCACCAATGGCTGGCCGAGCGCAACTACCGCGTCATCACGATCGCCGCCGCGGACGTCGAGGCCGGCGTGGCGAAGGTGCTGGATGACCTGGCGCCGCGGGTCACGGCGCAGAAGTCCTAAAACGCGTCTTTTGCGCCCGAGGTCTTTACCGGCAACTGCTTGAGCGCCGCGGAAGCGCCCTCGCGCACCAGGCTGAAATCACTGCCCACGGTCATGAAGCGGAAGCCGCGCTTGGCCATGTCGAGCGCGCGAACGGCGTCGCGGCAATAGATACCGGGAATCTTGCCGGCGTCGATGGCGGCGGCGCAGATGCGGTCGATCGCGGCGTTGACCTCGGGGGCTTCGATGTCCTGCGCCTTGCCGGCCGACAGCGAGGTGGACAGGTCATAAGGCCCGATGAAGAGCGCGTCGATGCCGGGCGTCGCGGCGATGGCCGCGACATTGGACAAAGCGCGGGGCGTTTCGATCATGGCGAAGGTGAGCGTGCCGCTGTTCGCCGCGGGCAGGTATTCGACCGGCGGCATTTGTCCCTGCAGCATCGTCGCGCGCGGCGGGCCAAAGGAGCGCTCGCCGAGCGGCGGATATTTGGCGGCGGCGGCGAACTGCCGCGCGTCGTCGGCCGTGTTGATCATCGGTGCGACGATGCCTTCGGCGCCGAAATCGAGCGCGCGGCTGACCAGGGCGAAATCCGACAGCGGCACGCGCACGAACGGCGCGGCGCCGGCGTGATGCACGGCACCGATGCCGGCGAGAAGCGACTCGACGTCCCACAGGCCGTGCTGGGCATCGAGCACCACCGCGGAGAAACCTTCGCGCGCAATGGTTTCCGCCACGATGGGGCTGCCCATCATGCACCAGCCGGAAAAAACGGTCTCTCCCGCGCGCAAGCGGCGGGCGAGCGAAAACGCGGCCATTTCAGGTGCCCGTTGTCAGCCGCTTGCCTGGATCTGCGCCACCGCCTGGGACAGCAATTCGTTCATCCGGGCGCGAACCTGCTGCTCGGTGACGCCTTTGCCGGCCAGATCGGTGACGACTTTCTTCAAAACGTCGTTGTCGCCGGCTTCCTCGAAATCGGCCAGCACAACTTCCTTGGCATAAGCCTCGGCATCAGGCCCGGTTTTGCCGAGCAGCTCCGCGGCCCACAGGCCGAGCAGCTTGTTGCGGCGAGCCATCGCCTTGAATTGCAATTCCTCGTCATGCGCGAACTTCTTCTCGAAGCCTTCTTCGCGCTTGTCGAAAGTGGTCATGCCGCCCTCACGATTGACAGGATTTTTACTGCGTTTGCATATCGCCCGGCGGGGGTCAAGGCAACCTGGCAAGCGCGTATTACGGCAAAATTGCGAAGTGGAAAACGTCCCGGCACGTCGATTGTGCTGCCCGGACCGATCGGCTAGGTTGACCTCGTGGCCAGGCCGTTTTAGCGCAAGTATCAGCTTGCGCTGGATCGACAGGCCGGTGCCACAGCCGCGGATCTTAGCGCTTTAGATTAAGGAACCACGGCACCTATGGACATTCATCAACCACGGTATATCCCGATGAGCCGACGCCGCCGCATTTACGAAGGCAAGGCGAAGGTCCTCTATGAGGGCCCGGAGCCAGGGACGCTGATTCAGCATTTCAAGGACGACGCGACCGCTTTCAACGCCAAGAAACACGAGGTGATTGAAGGCAAGGGCGTGTTGAACAACCGTATCTCCGAATACATTTTTCAGCACCTGAACGACATCGGCGTGCCGACGCACTTCATCCGCCGGCTCAACATGCGCGAGCAGTTGATTCGCGAAGTGGAAATCATTCCGCTCGAAGTGGTGGTGCGCAACGTCGCCGCCGGCTCGCTGGCGACCCGTCTCGGCATCGACGAAGGCACGCAGCTGCCGCGCTCGATCATCGAGTTCTACTACAAGAACGACAAGCTCAACGACCCGATGGTGTCGGAAGAGCACATCACGGCGTTCGGCTGGGCCAGCCCCCAGGAGATCGACGACATCATGGCGCTCGCCATCAGGGTCAACGATTTCCTCTCCGGCCTGTTCCTCGGCGTCGGTATCCGTCTGGTCGACTTCAAGATGGAAACCGGCCGGCTGTGGGAAAACGACGTGATGCGGATCGTCGTGGCGGATGAAATCTCGCCCGACTCGTGCCGTCTCTGGGACATCAAGACCAACGACAAGATGGACAAGGACCGTTTCCGCCGCGACATGGGCGGGCTGGTCGAAGCCTATACCGAGGTCGCCAAACGCCTCGGCATCATGAACGAGGGCGAGCCGCCGCGCGGCGCCGGTCCCGTTCTGGTGAAGGGCTGATCCCGGACCGGTTCCGGCCGTTTCAAGTTCGCAATGCCCGGCCAGGTTCGTCCTGCCGGGCATTGTTGTTTTTGAATGCCAGTGTGCCTAGTTTGGCGTGGAGAAGGGGCGCTTTTGGCGCCCCATCCCGCGATTCATATGGTAAGCCGCCCGACATGAAAGCCCGCGTCACCGTCACCCTGAAATCCGGCGTTCTCGATCCGCAAGGCAAGGCCATCGAGGGCGCGCTGCGCTCGCTCGGCATCGAGGGCGTTGCCTCGGTCCGCCAGGGCAAGGTGTTCGATATCGAGTTCGACGGCGGCGACCCCAAGAAGGCGCAGGCCGTGTTGGAACAGGCCGCCGACAAGCTTCTGGCGAACACGGTGATCGAGAATTACCGCGTCGAGGTTATCGGATAGCAACGAGGCACTGCCCGCCATGAAATCCGCCGTCCTCGTCTTCCCCGGCATCAATCGTGAAAGAGATATGGCGCGCACACTCCGGCTTGTGTCGGGGCAGGCGCCGGCGATGGTCTGGCACACCGAGCACGAATTGCCGGCCGGGACCGACCTCGTTGTCGTGCCGGGCGGTTTTTCCTACGGCGATTACCTGCGCTGCGGCGCGATTGCCGCCCGTTCGCCGATCATGGACGCGGTGCGCGGCTTCGCCGCCAAAGGCGGGCTGGTACTCGGGGTCTGCAACGGCTTCCAGATTCTGTGCGAATCCGGGCTTCTGCCGGGCGTCCTGATGCGCAACGAGAACCTGCGTTTCATCTGCCGCGACGTGTTTCTCAAGGTCGAGCGCTCCGACACGCCGTTCACGCGCGGCTACAATGCGGGGCAGGTGATCCGCGTGCCGGTCGCCCATGGCGAGGGCAATTACATCGCTGACGGCGAGACCATCGCGCGGCTCGAGGGCGAGGGGCGGGTCATCTTCCGCTATTCGTCGCCCGACGGCATGATCGATCCGGACTGGAACCACAATGGCGCGATCAACGCCATTGCCGGGATCGTCAACGAGAGTGGCAATGTGCTCGGCATGATGCCGCACCCGGAGAATCACGTCGAAGACGTCATCGGCTCGACCGACGGCCGCGGCTTGTTCGCCGGTCTGGCCGAGGCTCTGGCCAAAGCGGCCTGACCGGATGCGGCGCTGACCGTGCATTTCGCGTTCGTGCATTGAAACCGGCCGCGTCAGTGGCCAAATTGTCCTCCGAGCCCTGATTTTCCTCTGGAAGGGGCCGAGATGCCTGTCCAATTCGAGCGGCGAACTGTGCTAGGCAACGCCATCCGCTTGGTCCGGCCCACGAAGTGAAATGATTCCCAACAACATCAAAATCACCCCGGAACTGGTGGCCGAACACGGCCTCAAGCCGGATGAATACCAGCGCATTCTCGACCTCATCGGTCGCGAGCCGACGTTCACCGAACTCGGCATCTTCTCGGCGATGTGGAACGAGCACTGCTCGTACAAGTCCTCCAAGGTGCATCTGCGCGGCCTGCCGACCAAGGCGCCTCATGTGATCCAGGGCCCCGGCGAAAATGCCGGCGTCATCGACATCGGCGATGGGCTGGCCTGCGTCTTCAAGATGGAGAGCCACAACCACCCGAGCTACATCGAGCCCTATCAGGGCGCGGCGACCGGCGTTGGCGGCATTCTGCGCGACGTGTTCACGATGGGCGCGCGACCGATCGCATGCCTCAATGCGTTGAGCTTCGGCGCGCCCGAACATTCGAAAACGCGGCATCTGGTCTCGGGCGTTGTCGCCGGCATCGGCGGCTATGGCAATTCGTTCGGCGTGCCCACGGTCGGCGGCTCGGTGCGCTTTCACAAACGCTACGACGGCAACATCCTCGTCAACGCGATGGCGGTCGGCCTCGCCGAGAAAGACAAGATTTTTTACGCCGCTGCCTCGGGCGTCGGCATGCCGATCGTCTATCTCGGCTCCAAGACCGGCCGCGACGGCATTCACGGCGCGTCGATGGCGTCGGCCGAGTTCGACGACAACAGCGAAGAGAAGCGCCCGACCGTGCAGGTCGGCGATCCGTTCTCCGAAAAGCTTTTGCTCGAAGCCTGCCTCGAGATCATGGCCAAGGATTGCGTCATCGCCATCCAGGACATGGGTGCGGCGGGGCTGACATCGTCCGCCACGGAGATGGGCGCCAAGGGCGATCTCGG
>JBAZSM010000114.1:0-10888 GCA_041662425.1 Pseudolabrys sp. | reverse complement strand
TCGAGACTCTGTCCGAAGAGCGTCCGCTCGGGGTCGATTTCCGTCATCGTCAGGAAGACGAGCAGGACAGCGTCAGCCTGAAGGTGTGGAGCCACGGCCGGCCGCTGCCGCTGTCCGAGCGCGTGCCGGTTCTGGAAAACATGGGCTTTCAGGTCGTCGACGAGCGAACCTACCGCATCGCGCCGGAAGGCCAGTCGCGGCTGTGGTTCCACGACATGCTGCTGACCCGCCAGGGCGTCGGCAAGATCGACCTTCAATCCGGCAAATCGAGGCTGGAGGCCGCGTTCCTCAATATCATGCGCGGCGGCGCGGAGAACGACGGCTACAACGCCCTGACGCTGACTGGCGGTCTCGGCTGGCGCGATGTGGCGTTGATCCGCACTTTGTCGCGCTATCTGCGCCAGATCCGCGTGTCATACTCGCAGGATTACATGTGGACGACCCTGGTGAAGCATGCGCCGGTCGCCGCCGACGTCGTCGAACTGTTTCATGCCCGCTTCGATCCCCGTCACGACGCGACGTCGCGCGACGACAAGCAGAAACAGATTGTCGAACGGATCGAGGCCGGCCTGCAGAAGGTCGAGAGCCTCGATGAAGACCGCATCCTGCGTCTGTTCGTCAACGCGGTGCAGTCGGCGATCCGCACCAACTACTTTCAGACCGGCAAGGACGGCCACCTCAAGCCGCTGATCGCCATCAAGTTCGGGAGCGGCAAGCTGACCGAGATGCCGCTGCCGCGGCCGCTCTACGAGATCTTCGTCTATTCGCCGCGCGTCGAAGGCATTCACCTGCGCTTCGGCAAGGTGGCGCGGGGCGGCATCCGCTGGTCCGACCGGCCGCAGGATTTCCGCACCGAGGTTCTCGGCCTCGTCAAGGCGCAGCAGGTCAAGAATGCCGTGATCGTGCCGGTCGGCGCCAAAGGCGGCTTCGTGCCGAAGCAGATGCCGCTCAATCCGACGCGCGACCAGTTCATGGCGGAGGGCATAGCGACCTACAAGCTGTTCATCGGCACGCTGCTCGACATCACCGATAATTACGCGCCGGATGGCTCGATCATCCCGCCTGACTCTGTCGTGCGTTATGAGGGCGACGATCCGTATCTCGTCGTCGCCGCTGACAAGGGCACGGCGACCTTCTCCGACATCGCCAATAACCTGTCCCTCGGTCATGAATTCTGGCTGGGCGATGCCTTCGCCTCGGGCGGTTCGGCCGGCTATGACCACAAGGTCATGGGCATTACCGCCCGCGGCGCCTGGGAATCGGTCAAACGCCACTTCCGGGAGATGGATATCGATATCGGCGTCACGCCGTTCACCGCGATCGGCGTCGGCGACATGTCGGGCGACGTGTTCGGCAACGGCATGCTGCGCGAGGATACCACCAGGCTGGTCGCCGCCTTCGACCACCGCGATATTTTCATCGATCCCGATCCCGATCCGAAAGCGGGCTTGGCCGAGCGCAAGCGCCTGTTCGCGCTGCCGCGCTCGAGCTGGCAGGATTACGACAAGTCGCTGCTGTCCAAAGGCGGCGGCGTCTACCCGCGCTCGTCCAAGGAAATCCGGCTGTCGCCGGAAGCCCAGAAGCTGATCGGCGTCGGCGAAAGCGTGACGCCGCAGGCGCTGATGAAGGCGATTCTGAAGATGCAGGCCGACCTTCTGTTCTTCGGCGGCATCGGCACCTATGTGCGCGCGGCCAGCGAAGGCGATGAGGCGGCGGGCGACCGCGCCAACGATCCGATCCGCATTACCGGCTCGGATTTGCGGGTGAAAGTGGTCGGCGAGGGCGCCAATCTCGGCATGACGCAGCGCGGCCGCATCGAGGCGGCGCTCAACGGCGTGCGCCTCAACACCGACGCCATCGACAATTCGGCCGGCGTCAATACGTCCGACGTCGAGGTCAATATCAAGGTCGCCTATGCCACGCTGATTCGCGCCGGCACGCTGACAATCGAGCAGCGCAACGGCGAACTCGTGGAGATGACCGACGAGGTCGCGCGTCTGGTGCTGCGCAACAACTACCAGCAGACCTTGGCGATTTCGCTGGCGCAACGGCGCGGCCTGGAGGATCTCGGTTTCCAGCAACGCCTGATGCAGACTTTGGAGCAGAAGGGCCTGCTCGACCGCAATGTGGAATTTCTGCCCGACGAGATGGCGCTCGCCGACCGTCGCAAGCGCAATGTGCCGCTGACGCGGCCGGAACTATCGGTGCTGCTGGCCTATGCCAAGCTGACGCTCTATTCGGTGCTGCTCGACTCGACGGTGCCGGACGATCCGTATCTCGGGCGCGAGCTCAACCGATATTTCCCGAAGGAGATGACCGCGCGTCACCCCGAGGCGCTGCAGACGCATCGGCTGCGGCGTGAGATCATCGCCACGCAGCTCACCAACTCGATGATCAACCGCGGCGGCGCGACTTTGATCGTGCGCATCGCCGATCAGACCGGCGCCGCGCCGGCCGCAATCGCCGCGGCTTTCGCCGCTGTACGCAACAGCTACGATCTCATCGGTCTCAATGGCGAGATCGACACGCTCGACAACAAGCTCTCGGGCGACATGCAGTTGTCGCTTTACGCCGCCGTGCAGGATCTGTTGCTTGATCGTCTCGTTTGGTTCCTGCGCAATGTCGATCTCAAGCTCGGTCTCGACACCCTCGTCGCGCATTATCGCGAGGGCATCGCGCAGGTGGAGGCGGCGCTCGATACTGCGTTGTCCAAACAGGCGGCGTCGGCCCGCGATGTACGCATTGCCGAACTGACGCGCGGTCATGTGCCGGAGCATCTGGCGCGGCGCATTGCCAATCTGGCGCTGACCAGGGCCGCGCCGGATATCGTGCTGGTTGCCGACCGCGCCAAGAAGCCGGTTGCCGAAGTGACCGCCACTTATTTCGCGACCGAGAGCTTCTTCCAGCTCGACAAGGTGGCGCAGGCCGTGCCGGGCATCGTCGTGTCGGATTACTTCGATCGCCTTGCGCTCGATCGCGCGGTGGATCAAATCGGCGATGCCGAACGGCGGCTCACCTCGGCGATGGTCGGCAACGGCCATTCCGGCGCCGAAGCAGTCGAGGCCTGGCTCGAGCCGCGCCGTGCCGAGGTCGAACGCATCCGCGCCGCGATCCACGAAATTGCGGGCTCGGGTTTGACGTTGTCGAAGCTCAGTGTGGCGGCGAGTTTGCTGGGCGATCTGGCGAGGGAGTAGACTCTTATCCCTCCCCGTCTTCGGGGAGGGTGGCGAGCGAAGCGAGCCGGGTGGGGTTCTTCGTGATCGAGAGCGGACCCCACCCCCGGCGCTGCGCGCCGGACCCTCCCCTTTCAGGGGAGGGATAAACCGCTCAATGCTTAAAATGCCGCGTGCCGGTGAACACCATGGCGATGCCATGCTTGTCGGCGGCCTCGATGACTTCGGCGTCGCGCATCGAGCCGCCGGGCTGGATGACCGCGGTGGCGCCGGCTTCGATGGCGACCAGCAACCCGTCGGCGAACGGAAAGAACGCGTCGGAGGCCACGACCGAGCCCTTGGTCAACGGCGCTGACAGCTTCAACTCCTTGGCGGCGTCTTCGGCCTTGCGCGCGGCGATGCGGGCTGAATCGACGCGGCTCATTTGCCCGGCGCCGATGCCAACGGTGGCGAGGTCCTTGGCATAGATAATCGTGTTCGACTTGACGTGCTTGGCGACGCGGAACGCAAAGCGCAGATCGTTGAGTTCGACGGCGGTCGGGATCCGCTTGGTGACGACCTTCAACTCCATGTCATCGACTACCGCATTGTCGCGCGACTGCACCAGCAGGCCGCCGGCCACCGACTTGACCAGCAAGCCGTGTTCGCGCGGGTCGGGCACGCCGCCGGCGAGCAACAGGCGCAGGTTCTTCTTGGCCGCGACGATGGCGATGGCCTCGGGGCTGGCATCGGGTGCGATGATGACTTCGGTGAAAATCTCGGTGATGGCTTTGGCTGCTTCGGCATCGAGCGGACGGTTGAGTGCGACGATGCCGCCGAAGGCCGATGTCGAATCGCAGGCCAGCGCCTTTTTATAGGCGTCGAGCAGCGACGAGCCTTCGGCGACGCCGCACGGGTTGGCGTGCTTGACGATGACACAGGCCGCGGTACGCCTGGCATCGAACTCGGCGATACATTCGTAAGCCGCATCCGTATCGTTGATGTTGTTGTAGGACAGTTCCTTGCCCTGCACCTGTCGTGCGGTGGCGACGCCCGCGCGCACGTTCGGCGTACGATAGAATGCCGCCGTCTGGTGCGGGTTCTCGCCATAGCGCAGCGTCTGCGCCAGATGGCCGCCGAAGGCGCGGTAGTCCGGCGCGTCGTTCTTCAGGGTCGCCGCGAACCAGTTGGAGATCGCGGCATCGTAGGCCGCGGTGCGCGCATACGCCTTGGCGGCGAGCTTCTGGCGTAGCTCGAGTGTCGTCATGCCGCTGTGCATGGTCAGCTCTTCGAGCACCAGAGCGTAGTCGGTGGTGTCGACCACGACGGCGACGTCGCCGTGGTTCTTGGCCGCGGCGCGGATCATGGCCGGGCCGCCAATGTCGATATTCTCGATGCAGTCGTCGTAAGGCGCGCCCTTGGCGACGGTTTCCTCGAATGGGTAGAGGTTCACGACCAGCAGATCGATCGGCTTGATGTTGTGCGCGGCCGCCGCCGCCATGTGCGCGGCGTTGGCGCGGATCGCGAGCAGGCCGCCATGCACGTTCGGATGCAGCGTCTTGACGCGGCCATCCATCATCTCGGGAAAGCCGGTGAGGTCGGAAACGTCGTCGACGCGCAGGCCGGCATCTTTCAGGGCCTTGGCGGTGCCGCCGGTGGAGACGAGTTCAATGTCGAAGCCGGCAAGCTCCGTGGCGAAAGCGATAAGGCCGGATTTGTCGGAGACCGACAGGAGAGCGCGAGTGACGCGGCGCGGATGGCTGGACATGACAATCGCCGTTTTTCGGGGTTATGGCCCGTGGCTAGCACAGGAGGTGGGCCGAAGGGTATGCGGGAAATCCCGCATTTTTGGCCAATTCCACAGGGCTTGCGGCCGCCGCGCTAGAGCGGCAATTCCGGCTCGTCGGCGCGATCGAGCCGCGCTCCGGGCGTGACCGGCGGCGTGTGACGGAACGACCAGCGCACTTTGCCGGCCTGCCGGGCGTGGCCGTAAATGACGATCTGCACGGCGCGGCGCGGGCCGTCGGAGCCTGCGAGATACACGCTTTCCTCCACATGCACGGCCTCGCCCATGGTGGCGAAAGTCCACACTTCCTTGTCCGGCAGCAGCAGGATGACGCCGCGCCCTTCGGACAGACGGTTGGCCTTTACCGCGGGGTGGAGATGAAAGCGGATGGCGTATTCATCGCCGGCCCGGATGTCGAACTTCTTGCCGGACGGCGTGAACGTGTCCTCGCCGTCAATGGCGCGGCCGTCGGCGCTGATCTTCAGCGTGCGCTCATGGATGATGCCGAACTCGCCGGCATAGCCGTCATGCGAGGCCGTGAGTAACGCGCCATCCGCGGTGTCGTTCCGCTCGACCGTGACCTGACGGGCGCCGGCGACGATCGGCGTGCCGCCGAGCAGACGGCGCAATGATGCCGATTCGAGAAAGCGGCACGATGACGTGTCGTTGAAGGTGACGGTGGAGTGCGCGGCGGTGGCACGCGCGACCTGCCGCCAGTTTTCGCGGTTCATCGCCGGCAAACCGCAATTGACGACGACGCGGTGCTGTCCGAACGACATTTCGAACGACAGGCAGCCGGCATGGGCCTCGGTACTCAGCGCCACCGGCGGCGGCTTGCCCGTATCCATCAGCAGGACGGTCGCATCGGCGTCGATGCGCTGATAACCCGAATGCGGCGCATTCGATACCGGCGCGCCGCGGGCATCGTCATAAGCGAGCGCGGTCGCCAGCAGATCGACCGGCGTCGGTCCCATGCCGTTGAATTGCGCGAAATTGCCGTCGGGATGACGGAAGAACCGCAGCATCGGCATCATGCGATCGATCGCGTTGTTGATGGCCTGCGGCGGCTGCAGGTTGCGCGCCGAGAACAATTGCCGC
The DNA here is from genome assembly GCA_041662425.1 of Pseudolabrys sp. Taxonomy (GTDB): domain Bacteria; phylum Pseudomonadota; class Alphaproteobacteria; order Rhizobiales; family Xanthobacteraceae; genus Pseudolabrys. Next base: position 4,852 of record JBAZSM010000114.1, on the reverse strand, counting down.
AGCGGCAACAGGTCGATGATGATTTCGATCAGCGTGCCGGGATTACGGCTGACGTGGCCGCCATCGGGCAGAACCTGCGCGCGTAATTCCTCGATCAGCCGCCGCGCGATCGGCCGCAACTGCCCGGACAGCCCGTTGAGACAGAGAGCGGCGTAAGTCAGCGCGATCAGCGCCTGCAGGCGCGGCAGACCGCTGCGCGAATCGTCGATCGTGCGGCGAAGGTAGCGCACCTGCCGCTGCAGGCTGCGGATGAAGCGGCGATAAAATCGCGCGTCGGCATCCTGCAGGATGAAGGGCGACTGGCTGAGCCAGCAGATGATCCGGCGCGAGAGGATATCCGGATGCCAGCCAACCGGATGCCAGCTGCCCTGGATGGTGATCCACTCGTCGATCAGCGAGCGCGCATTGGCGCGGGTGATCGCCGAGTCGGCGGCGCGCAGGTGGCGCAGCCAGGAGAAGTTGAGCAAGGTCGCCGCCCATTCGTCCGACGGCGGCATCATCTCGAAGGGCGAGCGGCGGTCGCAGATCACCACCTTGCCGGCGAAGGCGAAGCGCCCGGCATAGATTTCGGCGGCGCGCGTTGCGTCGGCAGTCCGCAGATCCTGCGGCGCGATCACCAGCCGGTCGGTCTTGGCCGATCCATAGCGCCAGCGCAGCAGCGGATGCGTGCCGACGCCGCCGCCGAGGCTGCGCATGGCGCGGCGCCCGACCAGCAAAAGCAGCCTGGCTCGTTCGCCGAGCGTAACCCGCATTGCCTCTTTCGTCCCCTGCAGCGCGGCGATTCACGCGTGCAATCCGTAGGATAGCGGAAGGGTCCGCGGCGGGCCAATTTGGCCGCCCGGACCCCGTCACGCGGTGCATAAGTCGGCTCTAGTCGTTCCGCCGGATCAGGCGGGCTGCGAAAAACCCGTCAAGGCCGGCCCAGCGCGGGTCGGGGTTGGGCAGATAGTGCGGCAAGGTCCGCAACGCGCCGTCCGCGGTGACGAATTCGGCGTGGCCGAACACGTCCGCGGGCGCGATCGGCAGGCGCGAGACGCGCGGGTCGCGGCGCAGCAATGCTTCGATCTGCGCCTCGCCTTCCTCGGGCTCGAGCGAACAGGTGCAATAGACGAGCGTTCCGCCCGGCCGGGTCAGCTCGACGGCGCGATCGAGCAGGCGGCTTTGCAGCGACGTCAGAATGCCGAGATCGTCTTCCGACTTGAGCCACGGCACGTCGGGATGACGCCGGATTGTGCCGGTCGACGTGCAGGGTGCGTCGAGCAGCACGGCGTCGAATTGCCGGCCGGGTTGCCATTCCAGCGCGTCGGCGGCAACGGTTTCGACCTTGAGCTGGAGGCGCGCGAAGTTCTCGTTCAGCCGTCCGATGCGCGCCGGCGAGCGATCGACCGCGGTGACGTTGGCGCCGGCATTGGCCAGTTGCGCGGTTTTGCCGCCGGGCGCGGCGCACAGATCGCAAACCGTCCTGCCCTCGAGGGCACCGAACAGGCGGACCGGGATTGATGCGGCGGCGTCCTGCACCCACCAGACGCCTTCGGCAAAACCGGGCAATAGCGAGATCGCGCCATGCGCCAGGGTTCGCACCGTGCCGGTCGGCAGCACGACGCCGTGCAGATGCTCGGCCCAGTTCTCGGCATCCCGTTTCACGGTAATGTCGAGCGCCGGCTCATGGCCGTTGGCCTGGGCGATGGCGCGCGCCGTCTCGTCGCCGTAATGCTTTTGCCACCGCGCCAACAGCCAGGCCGGCGTGTCGCGCGTGGCATCGGTGTCGTCAAACGTGGCGCGCGCCTGCGTGACACGGCGCAACACCGCGTTGACGAGGCCGGCATAGCGCGCCGCGCGCCGGTCGTTTTGGGCCAGCCGCACCGACAGATCGACGGCGGCGTGGTCCGGCACGTCGAGCCAGAGAATCTGGGCGGCGCCGATGAGCAGGATGTACTCGACGCGCGGCGCCTCGGCCGGAAAGCCCTTGTCGAGAAACCCGCCGACGAGATGGCGCAGGGTGCCGAGCCGGCGCAGCACCGTCGCGGTGAGCCGCCGCATCAAGGCCCGGTCGCGCTCGGCCAGCGTCGCGAGGCCGAAATGGGCGCCTTTGCCGGAAAGCTGGTCGTCCAGCGCCAGGCGGCGGCGCAGGACGCCTTCGACAATGTCGGTGGCGATGCGCCGGGCGGCGAGGCCGGGGACTTCGGCTTGGGGGGAGATTCGCGGACGCGCCATGAGGCCCCTTATTGCCACGAATTGTGTCGTTGACGCGAGCGCGGGGTCAAAAAGGTGACCATATCCGCAGCTTAACGGTCCGGGGCCGAAGCCGCCAACCCTTATGCAACCTCCCTGCGCGGCATCGATGCGCCGGAGATGCGTGGGCGCTGCGCCGACCAACTGTCCAAGGCCCGCGCCGCGCGCGACGCGCTGGCGCAGTTGCTGCAGCAGGACGGCGTCGGGATTTCCAATATAGGGCAGGACAAATATCGCGGCCGCGTCGACGCCGATGTGTCGACGTCGCGGACCGCCGATGTCGCGTCAGTGCTGTACGAGCGGGGTCTGGCGCGGCGCTATGGCGGCGGACGGCGAGACGGATGGTGCGGCTATTTCACCGCAACACATGCACCTGCGTGCCGATCGGCGTGCGGCTGTACAGGTCCATGATGTCGTCGTTGAACATCCGGATGCAGCCGTGGGAGACGAAACCGCCGATCGAGGATGGATCGTTGGTGCCGTGGATGGCGTAATTGCCGCGGTCGAGACCCATCGCCGCCGCGCCCATGGGATTGTTCGGCGAACCGCCTGGATACGTGGGCGTGCGTCCCGGAATGCGCGCCCAGGCCGGCCGAAGATGTTTCGCCGCGACATAGGCGGTGCCGTGCCAGGCCATGCCGGCGCGGCCGACGCCGACCGGATAGCGGATCGCCTGTCCGCCATTGAGCACGTAAAACAACTGCCGCGCGCCGGTCGCCACGATAATGGTGCCGGGCCGATATTCGTTGCGGAACGGCACGACGTCGCCGCGCGCGAAAGCGGGCGCCGCGGCGATCGTTGCAACGATGAGAAGGATGAGAGCGGCGACCGGCCGTAGAAACGTCATTGCTCGACGATCACCGGTGTTCCGACATCGACCATGCGATACAGCTCGCGAATATCGCGGTTGAGCATGCGAATGCATCCGTAAGAGACGAAGCCGCCGATCGATCGCGGATTATTGGTGCCGTGGATTGCATATTCACCGCCCCGCATTGTCAACGCCGCATCGCCCATCGGATTGAGCGGCGTGCCGCCGGCAATGACGTCGGGCAGATTGGGATGCTCGCGCCGGATTTCCTCCGGCGGCGACCAGGCCGGCTTGACGTATTTGCCTTCGATACGCGCCCTGCCGGTCCAGGTCTTGCCGTCACGGCCGACGCCGACCGGAAAGCGCAACGCCCGGCGCTCGTCGAGGACCAGATACAGATGGCGCTCATTGGTCCTCACGACGATGGTGCCGGGCGCGAAGCCGGAAAACGCGACAACGCCGCGCTGCCCGACGCTCGGCGAGCCATGAGCGATGACCGCGGCGAAGACCGCCCAGCACAACACGAATGCAACGAACACGAATGTCCGCTTGATGAGAACATGGGTCATGGATTCCGCCCGCCAATAAAGTGGCGCGATCATAAAACGGCGGTCGCCGGCGTCGGCGGAAAGCTCGCGGTAACGTAAACGCCGCGAACGGAACTTCTCGAATTGGGACAGATAAAAAAGGCCCTCTCTCGCGTCACGAGAGAGGGCCGGAAAGCGGCAAAAAGCCGGTATCGGCTTAAACTTTGGCGTCGGCCTTCTTGTTTTGCCGGTTGCTGATGAGATCGTCGACCACCGCCGGATCGGCCAGCGTCGACGTATCGCCGAGACTGCCGAATTCGTCTTCGGCGATCTTGCGCAGGATGCGGCGCATGATCTTGCCGGAGCGCGTCTTCGGCAGGCCGGGCGAGAACTGGATGAGGTCGGGCGCCGCGAACGGGCCGATCTCCTTACGAACCCACTGCACCAGTTCCTTGCCGTGGCTCTCGACACCCTGGCGTGTGCAGCCGAGTGCACTCAGAGATGAATTTACTCGTCCGTCAAGGGGATATTCGTCGCTTCGATATTAAAAGCAGGAAGCGGTGTTTTGTTGAGCGAGACGGAGGCATTCAGAATCTGTTCTTTGGCGCTGTCGGGCTGCGTACTATCGCCCTCAGAAGCATTTACTCTCGCTACCAAGCGATCCCTCAGTGCGAGCGCTCGGTCCCAAGGCAAATCTGAATACGCCTGAATTGCAGCGCCGGCGACGAAGCCCAACCTGAGAGTTGATTTAACAGCATCGCCGTAATTGAGAGACGGTCGGGCAGACATCTCAATCGCTTCGAAGCCTCCGTTTGGTTGGCACCGTAGCTCAGTGTCCACCTCGCCGATTCCTTCGATGTCCAAAAAGATATCGTTTCCGAAATAAGTTGGAGGACCGATTTTATAAATCTCGAGCGCCTTGGCCAATCGCTTCTTAAATAGATCGCACGTTAAATGGTCTTTGCTAAGAGTCGTCTGGGCGCCTACGCAGAATGACGTCGCTAGCGCGACGATCAACACTAGATATCTCATATCGCAACTTCTTTAGTTCAATCAGCGAATCTACTCAGTGACAATGGCTATTTGATTGCAATGGTTCAATTGGACTGAAACTATCGTTGTTCAAACGGCCGCCGGTGTGAAGTATGTCGGCGCTATGTCTCGACTTTCTTCTTGTTTTGCCGGTTGCTGATGAGATCGTCGACCACCGCCGGATCGGCCAGCGTCGACGTATCGCCGAGACTGCCGAATTCGTCTTCGGCGATCTTGCGCAGGATGCGGC
>JBAZSM010000113.1:0-10902 GCA_041662425.1 Pseudolabrys sp. | reverse complement strand
GCTGCTTGCCGCTGCCGGGCCGCCGGTTATTGATCGCGGTGGCGGCACCTAACTTGTCCTGGTGGACCAATGGCCGAGCGTCACACATTCGATGTGAAAATTACTCGATCAGTTGCCAGGAATAATCTTCGTTGGCCCGAGCGCGGCGAAGCTCTCGACGAAAGTGGGCTCGGCTGCAATCGCGCCTACATGGATTTGAGGTTCTGCACTTGGCGAGACGCCAAACGCGTATTCGATCAAGAAAGTGTTCTAATCGAGCGGTTGGAGGCCGCCGCAGATTTGGATGAGGAATACGAGTTAATCGTCGAGGAATTATATGAAGAAGATGAGGGTCTCTTCGGCCTCGATATTGGAGTTGCATCCTCCGCCATCGCGCTATCGGCCGCCGGCTGTGTATCGTGTAGCAGCTGCAATGCCGGCGCGTACGGCGGCAGCCACTACGAGCTTTATCCCGTCGTCGCATTCTTTGCGAAAGCACAGCAGGTCGATTTGCTTTTGCAGTTCGCCGAGGAAGCGAATATTGGTCTGGAAAATGGAGGGTCTGGAATTGTTGTCGCTTACGCCGGTGATGTTCGGAATATGCGCGCGTTTGCTGACGCTTTAATACGGAAGAAGACGGACTTCCGCGTAGCGGCCCGCCGTAAGCGGGCGGAGGTTGGCGCTGAGCCCATTGAGGCTCAACCTTCGGCCGCTGTAAGCGGTCAGCTCAAATTGCCACTAGATTAATACTAATCGGTGCCTGAGCGGTGCCTGGCGTTTTTCCCAAAACCTGCTAAGTATTTGACTATGCGGGCGTAGTTCAATGGTAGAACGGCAGCTTCCCAAGCTGCATACGAGGGTTCGATTCCCTTCGCCCGCTCCAATGCATGCATTCTCGGATGGCGCAGGGCGGGTTAGCCGAAGGCGAAACCCGCCGCCGGAGCCGGCATCAAACGCATATCCAGCCCCGCGTCGCGCGTGAACGTCGGCCTGGGCGCCTCGTCGCCAAACGCGATCAGCGGCTTGAGGTCCGGCACCTGCGTGTCCGCGAGCAGCAGCATCTTGCGGCTGTCGAGGATCAGCCATTCGCCATCGATCCGTGCGGCGGTGACGGCGTGGTCTTCGCCGCTGCGCGCGTCATGCACGATGACGAGCCTGAGATCGGCGGCGTGTACGCCGGCTTCGTGCAGCGCGACATATTTGGCGATGGCGTAGTCCTCGCAATCGCCGGCGCCGTTGGTGAAGGTCAACAAAGGCGATTGCCAGACGTCCGGCACGCCGAACAGTTGGGCGTCGCGCGCCGGACGGATGGCGAGGTTGATGGCGCGGTTGACGAGGCCGACTCGGGCGCGGCCGCGCGCGGCGCGTGCCGTATCGACGATGGCGAGGAAGTGTGCGGTTGACGCTGTGCAGGCATGCGGCTGCGTGCGGCAGGCTGCCATGGCCTGCGTCTCGATCGCGATGACGGATTGCAGGCTTTGCCATTTCGTTGTCATGGCCCGCGCCGGTGCCGCGGCCAACGCCGTTTGCGTCAGATTGAAAGGCGCGGTCGTGGACGGCGGCGGTACGGCGAATAGCGGTACACCGGGCGGCGCCAGCGCGACGCGCGCCAGCGACGGCTCGGCTCGCGCGGTGTTATGGCTCGCGCAATACAGGATCACGCCAAGGATGGCGGCGAGGAACGCCCACGCGCGCCACTGCGACTGGATAAACATCGAAACGCCCCTGTCGGAGCAGCGCTGCGCCGGCCTTGCTGGCCGATCTCGCGCCGCTCGTCAGGGACATCGATAAGGTCGGTGTGTCTCAGATCCGGTTAAATGCGGCGCGCCGGCGCGCCGACTTTACCGATGAGGGTGAATCCTTGGTTTGGAACGCCGCCGCCGGCAACGAATGATTCAGCATTAAGAATGCGGAAAACCCGGCCTAATGAGCCCGTCAGGCGGAAGCGGCCTGCGTTCGCGTCTCAAGCTCCTGCTCCAGCCGCTTCATGTTCTGCAACAGCCGTTCGCTGGTCAGCCGCAGGAAATAGAAGCCGAAGGTCGGGTTCTGGAAATAGAGTTCGCCCAGCTTGTCATAGGTGATCACCATCATCTCGGTGTCCTCGACGCATTCGACCGATTGCGTGCGCGCGTGCTCGGGCGTGAGGAAGCCGAGTTCGCCGACCAGCCGGCCTTCCGGAATATCGAGATTGAGCTCGACGACCCGGCACTTGCCCTTGACGATGTAGAACATCTCCTCGGCGTGATCGCCCTTCTTGAACAGAAGTTGGCCCTGCCCGTAACGGCGCTTGCTCATATAGGGCTTGAGCCAGTTCATCGACAGATCGCCCTGCGCGGCGTGGCGCACTTTATGGATCAGCTCGAGCATTTCGTAGAGGCGCAGCCCATTCAGCGGAATGAGGATGCCGTAAAGAAACAAGGTCGGGTACGACGGGTAGAGCAGCCCGTAGACGACGAACAGGCCGTTGCTGATGATTTCGCAGACGCGCAGCGGCACCATGGTCTTCATGTAATGGCTGGCGATGTAGAGCAGGCCGCCTATGAAACCGATGGCAAGAACGATGGTGTGCATCGACACACCCATAATTACATCGTGCGTATCGTTCATCGAAAATGTCCCCAAACCCCAATCAGGCTCTGCCATGCGCGCAATATTGCGCTGCGGCAGAGTGTAACGTCGCGGCAATTATTATGCCAGATGCGCCGGCGCCGCAGCCGATCGCGCGGCGCCCGCGTCACAAGTCGATGATCTGGCCTTCGCGGGCCGTGATGGTGCCCGGCCGTGCATCGGCGGCGTCGGCGGCCAGCACATCCATGAAGTCGTCGTCATGCGACGGGTCGTGATGGAACAGGCAGAGCTGTTTGGCGCCGGCTTCCTCGGCAAGCTTGATGCCGCGCACCCAGGTGGAATGGCCCCAGGTCTCCCTTGTCGCGATTTCCTCTTCCGTAAAGGTCGAATCGTAGACGATGAGGTCGGCGTTGCGGGCGAGCGAAACCAGTTCGCGATCGCGCTTGCCGGGGAAGCCCGAGGTGTCGCTGATCAGCGCGAACACCTTGCCGTTATATTCGAGACGATAGCCGCTGGCGCCATCCGGATGGTCGAGCGGCGCGGTCCGCAAGGTGACGCCCGGGTAGGGCTGCAGGACGTCGCCCGACATGAAGTCGTGAAAGTTGATGCCGGCGCGGAATATCTCAACCTCCACCGGGAATAGCGGCGAGCTCATGATCTTGCGCATGACCTGCTCGACGCTTCCCGCGGGGAGCAGGTTACCGGCCCACACGCCGACCTTGTAACCGTCGACGAAGAACGGCGCGAAAAACGGCAGGCCGGTGACGTGGTCGAGATGACAATGCGTGAGGAAAATATCGACCTCGCGCCGCGCCGCGTTCTTCATCAGCGCGTTGCCGAGCGCGCGCAGGCCGGTGCCGGCATCGAAGATAAGGACGTGGTCGCCGCAGCGCACTTCGATGCAGGGCGTATTGCCGCCATAGCGTATCGTGTCAGCGCCGGGACAGGCGATGCTGCCCCGAACTCCCCAGAATCGAACGCGCATGAAGTTACCGTCGCCTCAGGTTTCGTGCACCGCATTCTAGGCGGAATGCCGAATCGGCGCGAGACTGATCTGTTTCCGCTTCACAGTGCCGCACTATCATCCGTGCCGATGTGATCGGGGTCCTTGACAGGATGCCGACGACGTGCCGCCTCGACCTCCAGGTCCTTGGCCAGTTTGGGATGCTGCGCGGTAAAGGCGCGAAAGTCGGTGACGTCGAGGATGAGCAGCGTGGTCGGCATGGTCGTGACCACCGTGGCGCTGCGCGGGCCGCCGTGGAGCAGCGCAAATTCGCCGAAAAACGAACCGGCGCCGAGTTTGATCGGATGCGGCTCGACCTGCACCTCGACTTCGCCGGCGGCGATGAAATACATGCAATCGCCTTCGCGGCCGCGGCGGACCACGATGCTGTGCTCGGTAAGGTCCTGGCGCCGCAGCATGCGCGTCAGCTCAATAACGCCGGATGCATCGAGCGATCGCAGGAACGGCACCCGCGTCACGAGATCCCAGTTGCGGATGAATTCGCGGCGGCGATGCTCGTTGGCAAAGCCAGTGGCGAGAATGCCGGTCCAAAGGCCGAAGACGCCGAGGCCGCAGATCATGACAAAACCGGCGATGAGCCGGCCGAGATAGGTCTCCGGCACGGCGTCGCCGTAGCCCGTCGTCGTCAACGTCGTCACCGCCCACCACAGTGCCATCGGCAGGTTGCCGAATTTGTCGGGCTGGGCCGGGCCCTCGATGAGATGAAGTGCCACGCCGGCTAGCGTCAGCACGATCAGGAAAATGACGAAGACGCTCGCCAGCGGCCGCGCTTCGAGACGGACAATGCGGCCGAGCAGCGACAGTCCCGGCACGGCAGTAGCGAGCTTGAGCACCCACAGCGCCGCAAGCAGCCATGCCTTTTCTTGCGGTGCGCCGGCCAGCAGGGCGATCGGCACCGGCAGCACGCCGAGCGCGTCAAACCAGAATGGCGGCGAGAACAGGTAGGACGGCCCGTGATCGGCGCGGACGCTGTGCCAGATCCTGGCGGCCAGTTCGGCGGCAAAGAATGCGAGACACGCCCACAGGATCGCCTCCAGGTGCGGTCCGTTCGTGGCGCGCACCTGAGGCACCGTGAGCGCCATCATTGCCGAAAGCCCGGCGGCCAGCACGGCATATTTGAGGAGGCGCAGGCCGCCGCCCCGAAACCGTGCCATCAAGCGCCCTGGAATGCGTCGCAAATCACGTTCCCCCGAGCGCTATGAATTCCATCGCGTTGGCCCGGGGCAAGGGAATTCATCACTCAGCGTTTCCAGCGGGCCGGGAGAGGGGCGGCTTTCGGTGGCTGGCCGCATTCCGCAGCCAACCATTGCATAATTATTGGCCAGCGCGACCACCGTTCAGGCATTCGGCCGTATCTGAGCCGAAATTAATGATATTTGGGTCGTTTTCACCGATTTTGAGCTTTTTTGGCCGAAGTGTATTATAAACGATTGATTAACGATCGGCCGAGGGCCGCAAGGCACAAATAGAAAATTGGGAATGCCGGTCGGCTTGCGACCGGCGGGGGCGCGCAGCAGATGTTACGCGACGTGGGGAACTTTGACGGCCAGACGGTTTCGTTTGGCGGTGACGGTGATGCCGGTCACGCGGCGGTCGTCGATGTCGAATCCGGCGCCAACGGCGCCACCGCGACCATTCCCGACGCTCACCTGCTGTTCAACGCCGACTTCGCACGCACCGGCAACGACCTCGTTCTCAACGGCCACGATGGCGACCGCGCCATAGTCCGCGATTATTTCTCGGCCGATGAGCGCGTCACATTGCTGTCGCCGGAAGGTGCGCGGCTGTCGCACGATCTTGTCGACGCGCTGACTGGTTCGGCGGCTCCCGACCAATATGCGCAAGCGACGCCGCCGGCGCCGGCGGCGAACGACGCCGTCGGCCGCGTCGTCACGGCGGCTGGCGATGCGACCATCCTGCGCAACGGTGTGGCCGTCACCTTACGGCCGGGCGATGCGGTGCTACGCGCCGACGTGTTGCAGACCACCAACGGCACCATGGCCGTGACCTTCAATGACGGCAGCACGCTGAACCTCACGGCGAATACGCGCATCGTCGTCAGCGAATTCGTTTATTCGCCGAACGGCAACGGCAATTCGCAATTGCTCGATCTGGTGCAGGGTTCGCTCACCTTCATTTCCGGCGAGGTCGCGCACTCCGGCAACATGCGCATCGGCACGCCGGTCGCGACCATGGGCATCCGCGGCACCGTCGGCGGCGTTACCACCGCCAGCGACGGCACCGTTCAGTTCTACGTGTCGCAGAGCGCGACCGGCGCCGTCGTGATCGACAGCGCGGGCCGCGTCATCGCGCAGGTCGTGCAGGACGGTCCGATGATCGTCGTGCGGCCGGTCGGGCCGCTGCAGATCGTCGCCGATGAAATCCAGAAGAGCCCGGCGCAATTGGCGATCGAACTGCAGGCCTTGCAGCAGATCGTCAGCATCAAGGCGGTCGGCGATCAGCTCATCCAGCAGTTCTTCCAGCAGCAGAATCCGAACAATCCCAACCCGCAGACGCCGCAGGATCAGCCGCACACGCAGATCCCGGCCGACCAGAAACTGAGCATCGCCATCACCTTCGTCGATGTGAATATCGGCGGCGATCTCGGCGGGCCGCGTGGTGTGGCGACAATCCAGCCTTTGGCGAACATTCAGGGCGACCCCGGCGATTTCAAGCCGGTCGTCGTTTCGCTGTCGCCCAATCTGCCGCCGGTCAATTTCGGGCCCCTGCTGGCGACGGTGAAAGAGGACCAGTCGCTGGTCTTCAGCAGCGCCAGAGCCCTCACGATATTCGATGCCGACAGCCCGGTTCTGACCGTCACGCTGACCGCCGCGCATGGCCTGCTTAAACTCAGCGGCGTTGCCGGCCTCGTCTTCAGCGCCGGCAACGGCGTCGACAACACCACCATGACCTTCAGCGGTTCAGCCGCCGCGATCAATGCCGCGCTTAACGGCATGACGTTCACGCCTTCGCACGATTACAACGGCGACGCGAGCGTGACCCTCACAACCAGGGATGATACCTCGGCCGGCATCTCCGCGACGATCGCGATAGCGGTGACGTCGGTCAACGATGCGCCGGTGCTGGCGCATGCCCCGGGCACGGCGCTGTCCTTTACCGAGAACGGCACATCGGTCGCGATCAACAACGCGTTGACACTGTCGGACGTCGACAACACCACGCTCACCGGCGCGAAGGTGACGATCTCAGAACACTACCATTCGGGCGAGGACGTTCTCGGCTTTGTCAATCAGCACGGCATCACCGGCGTCTATGCCAATGGCGTGTTGACCCTGTCGGGTGTCGCCAGCGTTGCGGACTATCAGGCCGCGCTGCGTTCGGTGACTTATTCCAACACCAGCGACAATCCGTCGGACGATACGCGCACCATCAGCTTCCAGGTCAATGACGGCTCGGCGGAGAACGGCGCCAGCAATACCGTTATGGCGAACGTCACTGTGGCGCCGGTCAACGACGCGCCGGTGCTGAATTTTTTCAACGTCAACTTGGATGACGGCGGCCCGGTCGTGCTGTCGTCGAACGATTACGGCGTCACCGACCCCGATGGACCGGCGCTGACCTTCACCGTGACGAATGTCACAGGCGGCGAGTTCGTCGTCGATTCCGGCAACAACAATCTGTTCTTCGCCTCGTTCGATATCGAGGGCAGCGGCGCCGTGACTTTTACGTCTGCGGACATTGCCGCGGGCCGCGTCACCTTCGTGCCCGACGGCAGCGGCGATCCAGTCAGTTATTCGATCTCGGTGGGTGACGGCATTGCGCCGCCGACGCAGCCGATCGTCGATCACCTGCCGCAGGCAGAAGATGTTTCCGCGACCGTCATCGCGGGCACGGCGGTCGCATCGTATAATATCGTCATCATCCTTGACACCTCCGGCAGCATGGACGGCGCGCGGCTGATCCTGGCCAAGCAGGCAATTGCGAACCTGCTCGGCAACGACAATGTCGACATCAACAAGGTTATGGCCGTTTCGTTCTCGAGCGCAGGCCACGTCCACAATGGCGAGAGCGGTCCGTGGGTCAGCGCCAGCGAAGCCAACGGTTTTTTCCAGGGCAGCATTGCGGCCGGCGGCACCAATTATGCCGATGCCATCTCTGACGTTATGGCCGCGTGGAACGCCAACGCGCCAAGCGACGCCGCCAAGACGCTGGTCTATTTTATTTCCGACGGCGAGCCCACCGCCGGACAAGGGCTTGGCGACGTTCAAGGCCTGACGGCTCTGTGGGAATCCTTCCTTGCTTCCAAGAGTGTCGACGCTTCCTACGCCATCGGTATCAGCACTAACGTCAACGACGGGGATCTTGCCCCGATTGCCTGGAGTGCAAGCGACGCCGATTTCTTGCCGATCAATCTGACGTCGGCGGACGGTCTCGATAACACGCTGCAAGGCACCGTCGTCGACACGCACAACGTCCTCGCCGACAGCGCAACGTCATTCGGCGGCGATGGCGGACGTTTCCTGTCGGTGACCGTCGATGGCAAAGCCTACACCTGGGATGGCCTCAATACGGTTTCGTCGAGCTCGCAGGCGCAGTGGAGCCATACGGCAGCCTCGCTCACGGTGACGACGGCGCTTGGCGGCACTTTCACTTTCTACTTCGGCGACGAAGCCGGGGGCCATCACGCCGGCGACTGGACGTATGTCCCGCCGTTGGCGGCCGTGCATTCGACCGAGGAGTCGTTCCACTACACGATCGTCGACAATGACGGCGATCAGGCGGGCGCGAATATCACTGTCGCCGTTAGGTCGGACGTCCCAGTTGTCGATCTCAATGGCGAAAGCCCCGGCACCAATTATGCCACCAGCGCCTTTAACGACGATCATGCGGTCGCCGTGTTTGGCGTCAGCCCGTCGATCGTCGATGCGGACAGCACGCATCTTTTCTCCGCGTCCGTCTCGGCGACCCTCGCCGGGCACTTATCCTATGAGACTTACGGCAGTGACAATCTGTTCGTCGATTTGAGTGTGTTGGACGGTGCGACAAGAGATCCCGACAGCGGGATCAGCAGTTGGCAAGGGCTGGCCTGGGAATATCAGAACGGTCCGAGCGGCCTCTTCATCAATATCACCGGGGAGGGCAGCCTTTCTACCTACGAGCAGATTCTCGCCGCCGTGCGCTTTGCGACAAATTCAGATAACGGCGCTGAGCGGGTCTTCCAGCTGGCGGTCAACGATGGCACGCACGGCAGCGCGCCGGTTACATCGACCGTTTCGGTCCATGTCGATGAGGCGCCGACGTTCGACACCACCGGTTTGACCACGGTGGGGGACGAAATCCACACGCTTGTCACTGCTCTTGCGGTCCTCGATGGCGATGCCGGCAGCGATCCAATGTCGTTCTCGCTCAGCGCGCAGGATGGCACTCTGGACTTCAACAATGCCGGCAACGGTCTCACGGTTGGGGGTAGCGGGACGCATACGCTGACCGGGACCGGTACGCTGTCGATCGTCAACACCGCGCTGGCGAATGGCATCGTCTACACGTCGGATGACCAGCAGCCGTCAGTCAGTTCGGCGCTGGCGACCATCAATGATGGTCACGGCGGGACCGATACCGTCAATTTCGTATTCGCCAACGGTACGGTGAGCGGTCCAATCACCCTTTTCGGCACGAGCGGCAAAGACGTGATCTTCGCGGCCGGGTTCGACAGCACGCTGACCGGAAACGGCGGCAACGACGCGTTCGTATTTCAGGCCGATAACGGCGGCACGGCTCACATCACCGATTTCAGCGTCCTCGATGATTTTCTTCAAATCAGCCACACCATATTTGCCACCGTTGACGCTGTACTCGGTCACGCCCAGGGCGATGGCGGTAATACGGTGATTTCGACCGCCAATCAGGGTTCGGTTGTGCTTGAGGGCGTTGACGCAACGACGTTCCAATCGATCGATCACAGTCATATAATCATTGTCTGATAATCATCAGGCGCTGTGTTCTGGCTGGGGCCGCTAGATCGATGACGAGAACTTCCAATCCCGCGTCGCCGCATCGCGAGCGCTCCGAACTCTCGGCCGCGCTCGCGGCCTGCCGCGGTGCGTTCGTCGGCACCGCGCTGATTTCGGGCATGAGCAACATCCTCATGCTCACCGGCGCGATGTTCATGCTCGAGGTCTATGACCGTGTGCTGCCGAGCCGCAGCCTGCCGACTTTGGCCGGCCTCCTGGTCCTTATCGTTGCGCTCTTTGCCGCGCTCGGCGTGCTCGACGCCATTCGCTCCCGCATTCTCGCGCGCGTCGGCGGCGCTCTCGACGAGGCGCTGAGCGGGCGGGTTTACGACACGCTGGTGCGGTTGCCGCTGCGGATCGGCAATCGGGGCGACGGCGGCCAGCCTTTGCGCGATCTCGATGCGGTGCGATCCTATCTGTCCGGGCTCGGGCCTGTCGCGCTGTTCGACCTGCCGTGGATCCCGCTCTATCTCGCGATCTGCTTTATCTTCCACCCGCTCATCGGCCTCACCGCGCTGGGCGGCGCCATCGTTCTGATCGCGCTGACGCTGGCCACGGAAGTCATGACAAAAGCGCCGACAAAAGCCGCGGCGGAAGCCGCCATGGCGCGCCACACGCTGGCCGAGGCGAGCCGCCGCAATGCCGAGGCGCTGGTCGCCATGGGCATGATGTCCCGCATGGCGGCGCGCTGGGCCGAAGCCAACAGCCAGTATATGCGCAGCCAGCAGCGGACCAGCGACATCGGCGGCGGTCTCGGCTCTGCCTCCAAGGTGCTGCGCATGCTGTTGCAGTCCGGCGTGCTCGCGGTCGGCGCCTATCTCGTCATCAACCAGGAAGCCACCGCCGGCATCATCATCGCCGGTTCGATCCTGAGCGCGCGCGCACTGGCGCCGGTCGATCTGGCGATCGCCAACTGGAAGGGCTTTGCCGCGGCGCGCCAGAGCTGGACGCGCCTGAACAAGCTTCTGGAGGCCATGCCGGCGCAGATGTCGCCCATGGAGTTGCCGGCGCCGGCGCATCGGCTGGCTGTCGAAGGCATCGCCGCGACTGCGCCGGGCACCTCCAAGGTTCTGGTGCAGGAAATCGCCTTCAGGCTGGAGGCGGGGCAGGGGCTCGGCATCATCGGCCAGAGCGGCTCCGGCAAATCGTCGCTGGCCCGCGTCCTGGTGGGGGTGTGGCCTCCGGCGCGCGGCAAGGTGCGGCTCGATGGCGCGGCGCTCGACCAATGGTCGTCCGACGTCCTGGGCCGGCACATCGGCTACCTGCCGCAGGATGTCGAACTGCTGGCCGGCTCGGTTGCCGAAAACATCGCGCGCTTCGAGCCGAACCCCGATGGCGAAGCCGTGATCGCGGCCGCCA
>JBAZSM010000112.1:0-10953 GCA_041662425.1 Pseudolabrys sp. | reverse complement strand
TTCTTCTCTCCCCCAGCTTCGCGACGCCCCCTGCTCGCTATGGACCAAAATGAGATCAGTATAACGGATGCGCCGCCTAATGCTGAAACGATAACGCTTCAGACGGCTCGAAGTTCAATTTGCCGAGGCCAGTTGCCGCAAAGCGCGGCGAATCTCTTCCGGCGCCGAAAATATGCCGCTTAGGCCCTCAAATGGGCGGCTGACGGAGAATCCCTTGCCGCCGAGGGCCGGTAAAGCCGCGAACGCCGCCTCATCGGTAACATCGTCGCCGACAAAAACCGGCATGCGTCCGGTAAATGGCTTATGTCGCATCAATTCGCGCACGCCGCCGCCTTTGTCGATGCCGGGGCGTTTGACCTCGAACATCATCTTGCCCGGCAGAACTTCGACGTCTTCGTCGGGGAATGCCGAGCGGCTTTCGGCGATATGGACGCGCAGCCGGTCTTCGTAACGCGGCGCCTTACGATAGTGCAGCGCGACCGAATAGCCTTTGTCCTCGACTTCAAGCCCTGAGCCAGCTTCGACAATGCCGGCCAGCCGCGTGCGCATCGCTTTAGGCAGATCCGTGACGCGCGATACGGCTGCGCCTTCGGCCAGACGCATCTCCGCGCCGTGCCCGCCCACAGCCGGCAGCACCAGCGGCGCGAACAGCCTGTCGAGATCGCGGACCGGCCGCCCGCTCACCAGCGCCAGCGCGCCCCCGGTCGATCGATAGAGGCGGTCGAGCGTTTCTTTCAGAATATCGGGGACGTCGACTTCGAAGGGCGAGGGCCCAAGGTCGATCAGCGTGCCGTCGACATCGAGCAGCAGCGCAATCGAACGCGGATCGAGCGCGGTAAAGGACGCGAGCGCCGCCGCATTGGCTGTTTCTGCATCGATGTCCTCGACCAATGACCCGCTCACCGTTCTCGTTCCAGCAATCCGCCGGCGGCAAATCTACTTTGCCAGCACCTCGACATCGCCGTCCACACCGGTGACGACCTTGAATTCACGTTCGAACACGTTGCCTTCATTGCGCGCGATCGCGCGATATTCGCCTTCGGCGAGGACGACGCGCGGAAAAGCGCCGATTGATTCCTTGATCACGTCGCCGCCGGGCGTCAGCACCGACCATGCCGTGTTGGCCAACGCCTCGCCGCCCTTTTCGTTCACCAGCTTGAGCGTGATGATGGCGGCGCGATGATTGACGATCACATCGGTCAGCTTGCCCGGCTGCACGCGGATATCGGAACGCACCATCGAATTGGCATCACCGTAATTGGAAACGATGTAATAGGTCCCTTCCGGGACCACGACGACGGCGCCGCTGGCCACATGCTCGGCAATCGGCCGCCGGTCGCCGGGTTCGAACTGGCTGCCTTTGAACACATCGAACGAAATCTGCGCGGCTGGAATCCGCGCATCGCCGACGCGGCCTTCGATGCGCAGGCCGCCGGCCGGAAGATCGAACTCCTCGCGCACAGTCGCGCCGCGCAGCGTCACCGGCTTCACCGCATTGGCGAGACCGAAACCGACATGCACGATATAGGGACCGGCCGGCAATACGATTGTCGGGGCCGGCGATTTGTCCTCACGGATGAGTCGGAAGGTGCCGCCCGGCTCGGGCTTGGCGGCATAAATGCGCCAGGTCAGCCCGCCGCCGATGGGGGCGGCCTCGGCGCCGAACCGTGCCGATAGCGCCAGCGCGACCTGCCCGGCGGGCACCATCGGCGTCGGCGTCGGTGCAATCATCATGGGCGATTGCGGCGGCGGCGCCAGCACGCCATTCGCGCCAAATCCGTCGCCGCCGCGGACACCCGGCGCGGGCCCGAATGCACCCATCGACGGTGAGGTTGAAAACAGCGAGTTCGAATTGTTCGCCTGCGCCAGCGCACGCTCGGGCACGACCACGCCCAGCGCCGCGAAAACAAGCGCTAAGACGAAAAGAGCCCCATTGCGCGGTAAAAGGCGCCGGGCCCGGGCCGTTGGAATGCCGGTCATGACGGTTGAGGTTTTCGGCCGAAATCACGGCGATTTCAAGCCATCGGCGAAAAGCAATCCGGGTATCCACGGCGGCTGACCGCCCGTTTCGGCCCTCGATACCGGGTCAAGCACCTCGCCATCGCCGATTGCGCTGACGCCGCCTTCTGACTATCTGCTTGCAAGCCCTCTGCCGCCCGTCTGTGCGCGGCTTTCGTTTTTCCCGCCGCCGAAAGTCTTTCAATGCCCGACGCGTTAGAACTTCTCAAAACACGCCGTTCCGTCAAACCGGTCGACATGACCGGCCCCGGCCCGTCGGCCGGCGACATCGAAACATTGCTCACCATCGCCTCGCGGGTCCCCGACCACGGCAAGCTCGCGCCGTGGCGCTTCATCGTCTTTTCCGGCGATGCCCGCCTCGCCGCCGGCGAAAAGATCGCGGATGTGTTTCGCGTCCTGCGCGCCGACGCAACGCCCGATCAGATCGAATTCGAGCGTCGGCGCCTTGCCCGGGCGCCGCTCGTCATCGCCGTGGTCAGCCGTGCCGCACCGCACGTGAAGGTGCCGGAATGGGAGCAGCAAATGTCTGCCGGCGCCTGTTGTATGAACCTCCTCACCGCGGCGCACGCCATGGGGTACGTTGCAAGTTGGCTGACCGAGTGGTTCGCTTTCGATCGTGCGGCGATGGCGGCGCTCGGCCTTAACGACAGCGAGCGCATCGCCGGCTTTGTTTATATCGGCAAAGCGGCAAAGCCTCCGGAGGACCGCGAGCGGCCGAATCTCGACAGCGTCGTCACTTATTACGGAGTCCGCAGCTGATGTTTTACGAACCCGAGAAGCGCGACCGCAGCATCCTGCCGCACGATCCCTTCAAGGCGATTGTCGCGCCCCGTCCGATCGGCTGGATCACGTCGATGAACGCCAAGGGCGAGATCAACCTCGCACCCTATTCGTTCTTCAACGGCGTCTTCAGCCGGCCCAACATGGTGATGTTTTCCAGCGAAGGCCACAAGGACTCGGTCGCCTTCATCGAGGAGACCGGCGAGTTCGTCTGTAATCTCGCGACCTGGGATTTGCGCGAGCCGATGAACGAGACCTCGGCGCCGCTGCCGCGCGGGGCGAACGAAATGGCTCGCGCCGGGCTCGAGGCCGCGCCGTCGCGCATCGTCAAGCCGCCACGGGTCGCCGCCAGCCCCTGTGCGCTGGAATGCAAAATGACCCAGATCGTGCGGATGCAGAGCCATGACGGGCGGCCGCTCGACGGCCATGTCGTGTTCGGCCAGGTGGTCGGCGTTCACATCGACGACAGCTTCGTCAAGGACGGCATTCTCGACACGGCAGCCATGCGTCCGATCGCCCGTTGCGGCTATGACCAATACGCCGTGGTCGACAGCCTGTTTTCGATGATCCGCCCGACGCAGTGATCCAGAAATTTGCCGCAAAGACCGAACCGGATCGAGCTCCGCGGCATTGGTCCGGCCCGATGCCTTAACGTTAAGGTAATCACCCCGGCGCACCCTGAACGTGTCACGGCTTTGTCATGCGACTCCGGCAGCGATGCCCATGGTCTTGCTGAAGGTCTTGCCCATATTCACCAAGTCGGGGCGAATTCCTTGTCCCCAGGACAGGCACGGCTCGATGATGGATCCGGGGCCTAAGGAGATCAGGCTTGGTGTTTGAAGGATTTTTCGCCCGCGCGCGCCACAACGACGATCGAGCCGTAGATGCGACCGAGACGCCGTTGAAACCGCAAAGAACACGCCCGACCATCGGGCTCGCGCTGGGCGGCGGCGCGGCGCGCGGTTTTGCCCATATCGGCGTGATCCGGACGCTGGTGGCGCATGGCATCGTGCCGGACGTGATCGTGGGCACATCGATCGGCGCCGTGGTCGGCGGCTGCTATGCGGCCGGCCAGCTCGACAATCTCGAAGACTGGGCGCGCAGCCTGACGGTACGCAACATTATCAGCTATCTGGACATCAGCCTGTCCGGCTCCGGCCTGATCGGCGGCGGCCGGCTGGCGAGCAAAATGAGCGAGTCTCTCGCCGATACCCGCATCGAGGACCTGCCGGTTCACTTCGCCGCCATCGCCACCGAATTCAATACCGGCCACGAAATCTGGCTGACGCGTGGCCGGCTGGCCAACGCGCTGCGTGCTTCCTACGCCCTGCCCGGCATTTTTCCGCCGGTGAAGATCGGCGGCCGCTGGCTGGTCGACGGCGCGCTGGTCAATCCAGTGCCGGTGTCGGCGGCACGCGCGCTCGGCGCCCGGGTTGTCATCGCCGTCAATCTCAACGCCGATTTGTTCGGACGCGGCACCATCATTGCGAACCACGGCAGCGATGAAAGCGACGAACCGCCGCCGCCGTCCGAACCACAAAACGGCTTGCGCGCTTTGTTCGGCAAGGAAGCGTCGCTCCGCCGCAAGCTGTTCGGCCATCACGGCCGTCCCGGCATTCCCACGGTCATGGTCGAGGCTTTCAACGTGATGCAGGACCGCATCACACGTGCGCGTCTGGCCGGCGATCCGCCGGACGTGCTCATCAGTCCGCGGCTCGGCACCATTGGCTGGTTCGACTTTCATCGTAACAAGGACGCCATCGCCGTCGGCGTTGACGCCGCCGAAAAGGCCCTTGAGACGGTCACCGAAGCGATCGACAGCCTCTCTGAGCCGTACGACGCCAACGTGAGCGGCGGCAAATAACGCACAATAAGTAACGCGTTCGCTACTCCAGCCCGCTCAGGCCGTCTGGATGTACTCGCGCATCGCCGCCGCGTCGCCCTCGACTTCCTGCACCCGCATCTTCACAACGTCGCCGATCGAAATCACGCCGATCAGCTGTTCCGCCTTCAACACCGGAAGATGGCGGAACTTGCCCGATGTCATGCTCTCCATGAGGTCGGAGATGGAGTCGGTCTCGCCGCAGGTCTTGACGTTGCGTGTCATCACCTGCCCGACCGGCAGATCGAGCGCCGCCGCGCCGTTCTGGGCCAAGGCGCGAACGATGTCGCGCTCGGACAGAATGCCGGCGAGACGTCCGCCGGCGCCGCAAATCACGACAGCACCGATGCGATGCTTGCTCAACAGCTTGGCGGCCGTCGCAAGATCGGCCGTCGGTTCAATACTGATAATGTCGCCGCCCTTTGCGGCCAGAATCGTCTTGACGTTCATGGCAGCCTCCTGACAACCCGGAAGCCCGTCGGTCACATTGACCGCATCGACCACGTTCTCGTCGCCAACTTTTGAGTCCCGGGCCCAGATCAACGATCAGGCCGCCGGTGCTGTTCCGTCAAGGCCCATCATGTGTGGCATTGCGCTGCGATGCGACATGAAGCGCGCTTTAGTGCGTTGCAACATCGTCGCGCGGCTCGATTTCCGCCGAAACCGGATCGAACCACGAAAACAACACAAGTCCGGCGAGAAAGCCGCCGATATGTGCCTGCCAGGCCACGACCTGATCGCTGCCGAGAAGCGGCGACGACCACAGGCCGAACAGGATATTGATACCGAACCACACGCCGATAAAGAGCAGCACGCGCGCATCGCTGAACACACCGGCTAGCGTCAAGGCCGGCACGCGAAAGGCTTCGTCATCGGTCGAGCGAAACATGCCGAGCGGACCGCCACGCTGAAACACAAACCGCATGGCGGCGGCCATCGCACCGGCAATCGATGCGGACGCGCCGACCATCGGCGCCACTGAGCCGGCATTGGTGAGAAGATGCATGGCCGCGCCCGCGGCCGCGGTCACGGCAAAGAAGACGAGAAAGCGCAGCGTTCCGAAACGACGCGCCAACGGCGAACCGAATGCCAACAGCCACACCGCATTGACGCCAAGATGCGTCCAGCTGCCGTGCAGCAGGGCGTACGTTACGAAGGTCCACACATCCGCGCCGGAGCCGCCGGGAAAGGCGCCGCCCAGGACCGGCGATGCGTCATAGCGCGCCGGGATGAAGGCAAATTGCAGCAGGACCTGGATGTCCTGATCCTGGTCGAGAAACCAGTCGCGCACGCCGTGAATAACCGCCAGCACGCAGAGCAAAGCGACGATGACGGTTGGAATATTGAACAGCGGTTCGCGTTGTTGCACGAGAAGTTCCCTGGGCCCGCCGGAGTTAAGCTTTTCGCCGCCGCACCGCAAGCACACCTTTCCGAGCTTTAACACTAATGGGCGGTCCGCCCCTCGCGCCCGCCACCCCGGCACACGCCCTGCTCATCACAGTCTGTCGCGGCGATTAGCCCCCGTCATTGTCCCGTTCGGGCACATGGGAGCGGAGCAAACGTCTCGCGACGGCACAGGGTGGCGCATCATGAAGCATGCATCCACACAGGCGGTGTACGGCTACTGGAACGAGCAGCGCGGCGCGCGATCCGCGCCCGAACGCGGCGACATCGATCCCGCCGATATCCGGCGCGCGCTTGGCGACACCATCATGCTGGCCGCCGACTTCGTCGATCGCTGGCGCTTTCGCCTCGCCGGCACCCGCGTCTGCGCGCTGTTCAACCGCGAGATCAAGGGCGAAGTGTTGTCGTCGTTGTGGCGCGAAGCCGACCAGACGACGATCGAGAACCTGACAGCGACCATCACCGGCGAGAGCGTCGGCGCCGTTCTGGGCATCACCGGCCGCGCCGCCGACGGCGCAGAGGTCGATCTGGAAATGCTGCTCCTGCCGCTCGCGCATAGCGGCCACGCCCGGGTGCGCGCACTCGGCGTCCTCGCGCCCCTGACGCCGCCATTCTGGCTCGGGTCAAAACCGCTGACCGAACTGCAATTGACGGCGCTCCGCCATGTCGGGCCGGAGATCGACGCGTTCGGCGCGGGCCTCACATTGGCGCCGGCGCAGACGCCCGCCGTGGACGCGGCTGAACCCGCCGCCTTGCGCGAGGGCGGCCGCCTGCGCCGCGGATTTGTGGTCTATAGCGGCGGCCGCGAAGTTCCGGCGGACGAAAAAATCGGCTAACGGACCGTTAATGTTACAGCCATAGGGTCCTGGGCTCGAGGAGACCATCTCCCGCAGAAATTGCCCGCCATGGCGATGCCGTTGACCAAGCCGAGAATTCCGCCGCTGGCCGAAGAGCGCCGGCGACATCAACGCGTCAAGGTCAACTTGCTCGGCCGCTATATGCTGGTCGACCGCAACGAGTATCCTTGTCAGGTCGTCAACATGTCGCCCGGCGGCATGGCCCTCGTCGCTCCGGTCATCGGCCAGCCCGGCGAACGTGTCATTGCCTATGTCGATCATCTGGGCCGCCTCGAGGGCCAGATCGCCCGTCTGATCGAGAACGGTTTCGCCATGACCATCTCGGCGACCTCGCGCAAGCGCGACAAGCTGGCCGCCCAGCTGACCTGGCTCGCCAACCGGCAGATGCTCAACCTGCCGGAAGACCGCCGTCATGGCCGCTTTACGCCGAAGAACTCGCGCGCCCGCCTGATCCTGCCCAACGGGGAGAATATCGGCTGCCGCGTCATCGACCTTTCGGCCTCGGGCGCCGCGGTCGCCGTGCCGCAAGAGCTGTTGCCGCCGGTCGGCTCCGCCGTGACCATCGGCAAGACCGTGGGCCGCGTCGTCCGCCATATCGAGGGCGGCTTCGCCATCGAGTTCGGCCGCCTGCAGCACCCGGACTTCATCGAAGACAACGTCACCGGCGACTGATCTTCCATTTCATCTGCCGAGATCCCACGCCGCAGCCGCCCGCTGCGGCGTTTTTTGTTTGGCGATGCCCTCGCCATTCACGGCCGAAAGCGACCGCAAGAGCGGCGCACATTGGGCGTGTTCGCGGCATGGTCAGCGCCGCGTTTCCGCGGTCGATAAAATTGCGCCGACTTTCGCGTCCCGCGGCACCGTGAATTGAGCCACTTCGCCGATCGGGCCCGCGCCTCCACGTCGCCGCGCAAGGTAAACCCGGCTCGCTCCGGCGCGCGAATTCGCCCCGTTTTCCGGGCGAAACACGGCTAATCTGTCGATTTTTATGTAATTCGTATTCGTTCGGATTTTAATCGAATTAGACTTCAGTTTTCTTAGTATTCGCATCTCGTTTTACTACAACACCCATAAATACTGCTTGTTTTATTTCAGTGCGCC
Organism: Pseudolabrys sp.; assembly: GCA_041662425.1. Classification (GTDB taxonomy): domain Bacteria; phylum Pseudomonadota; class Alphaproteobacteria; order Rhizobiales; family Xanthobacteraceae; genus Pseudolabrys. The sequence continues at coordinate 2,910 of JBAZSM010000112.1, read as the reverse complement.
GAAGAACCTCTTTGCGATTGTTGTCCCGGGACGAACTGGGAAGGGACAACACAATGATTACTTCGGCTAAGTGCGTTACTCGCATCGCCAATACTATGGCCATGGCGGTGGTGGCGCTGGCGATCTCCACCTACGCCAGCCAGGCCGGCGAGCGCTACGCCTCGCTGCGCAGCGCTCCCGCCGCCGTCGACCGCGCCGTATTTGCCTCCGTCGGCGAAGTCACCCGCGCGCCGATCGGCTGGGTCGACTTCTGTCAGGAATACAAGGGCGAGTGCGTCACCAAGATTTCGGCGCCGCGCGACATCGTCATGACCGCGAAGACCTGGGAAGACCTCGTCAAGGTCAATAACTGGGTCAACCAGACCATCAAGCCGATCACCGACATCGAACATTGGGGTGTGGTCGAGCGCTGGAACATGGGCGAGGACGGCTACGGCGATTGCGAAGACTACGTCCTGCTCAAGCGCCACATGCTGATGCAGGCCGGCTGGCCGCGCGAAGCGCTGCTCGTCACCGTGGTGCGCGACAAGCGCGGCGATGGCCACGCGGTGCTCACCGTCAAGACCGACCGCGGCGAGTTCGTTCTCGATAATCAGGAAGACCAGATTCTGCCGTGGACACGGACTGGATACAAATTCGTCAAGCGCCAGTCGCAGGCCGACCAGAATCTGTGGGTCGCGCTCGGTGAACCGCGCAACGCTCCGGCCACCGTCTCGGCCCGCTGAGGACGAAGCCGGGGAGCTTCGTCTGAACTGAAACGATCACGGTGTAAGGACTACGCGTTCCCGGTCATGTCCCCACCCCTCCCCGTCCCCAGACCGGGACCGCGCGCGGCCAGCCTCCCCCAAGGCTGGCCGCACCTTTTTTGTGACCAGCGCGATCACCCAATCCGCTTCAGCCCCTTGGCGTACTGCTTCGAGCGCGTCACATAGTGCTCGGCACCACCGCGGATCATCGCTAGTGCCTTGTCGTCCAGTGTACGGATGACGCGCCCCGGCGAGCCGACGATCATCGAATTGTCGGGAAAGCTCTTGCCCTCGGTCACCAGCGCGCCGGCGCCGACCAGGCAGTTGTTACCGATTTTGGCGCCGTTGAGAACGATCGCGCCCATGCCGATCAGCGAGTTGTCGCCGATCGTGCAGCCATGCAGCATCACCTTGTGGCCGATGACGCAATTCGAGCCGATGGTCAGCGGAAATCCCATATCGGTGTGCAGCGTCGCGTTGTCCTGGATCTGCGAGCGCTCGCCGAGTTCGATCCATTCATTGTCGCCGCGCAGCACCGCGCCGAACCACACGCTGGTCTCGCGCTTGAGCCGCACGCGGCCGATCAGCACGGCCGTCTCGGCCAGCCAGTATTCACCTTCGCCGGGAAATTCCGGCGCCTGTCCGTCGAGTTCATAAATCGGCATGTCGCGTTCCCCTGTCAGGGGCGCGAGTTAGCCTGTGATGATGGCAAAATGGAAGTGCCCGGTGCGTCGTTCCGCGGTCGCAAACGCGACGCAGCGAAGCCTAGACGACGCCGACGGCGTGCAGGCTCATCATCAGCACCTGGCCCGACATCAGGCTCCAGAAGCCGGCGATCAAAGTCGCGATGAAGACGAACTGGAAGCGGCGGCTTTCGTGGCGGGCGCCCATCAGCGTATTGCGCATGATCAGGAACGGCGCGGCGACGATGAGGAGCGGCACGGCAGCCAGCGCCTGCGCGCTCGGGCCCTCGGCCAGCATGGTGAAGCTCGGAAGCCGGCGGGTGGCGAGCTGGAAGGCTGAACTCGACAGCCCCGCCACGGCAAAGCCGAAGGCGACAGCGAGCAGCATCTGCATCGATTCCGGGGTCATGGATGCCTCAACGCATTACTGGCCGGCAAGTAACCCCCAACTGCTTGCCCACGCCAGCCAATCCTTAACGGATGGTTAACCCCTTTCACGGATCATTAACCAAGGCGTGGCACTTCATCGCCTCGGGCGACGCCTTGATGATCGGCCTTTGAATTGGGCCCCGGGAACTGCAATGGCCAGCATCGCACACCACCCTGCTCGCCGCCGCGCGAACCGCCGCCGCGCTCACGCCGGGCCGCTCGCGGCGCCCGTGATCCTGTTCGCCGCGGTCTGCATCGCCGCCGCCGTCTACGTCGCTTATGTGCTGTGGCCGCGCTGGCCCGATGCGCCAGTCGCGATCGACGCACCGTCCATTCCGATCACGATCGCCGGCACGGTTTTCAACATCGAGCCGGCCGCGATCCGCATTCCCAGCCAGCGCCATGCCGGCTCGCAGAACCGCATCGACATCGCCTATCTATGGCCGTCGCTGATGCCGCCCGATCCATCGATCAAGGTGATCGACGGCAAGCCCGTCGATCCCAACGAACGCCTGTTTGCGCTGGTGCAACTCGACGATGGCGCGTTGCCGCTCGCCGCGCGCGTCCGCGACATTTACCCGCATTATCTGGCTAAAGCCTCGGTCGCCGGCCCGGAAGGACTGGTCGTGCATCCGTTCCGCAACGATACGCCCTACCAGGGCGAGGACCTGGTTTACGAGCAGGCTACGCCCGAACGCTTCATGGCGCGCTGCACGCGCCAGGGCATCGGCAATACGGGAATTTGTCTTCTGGAAAAGCGCGCCGGCGCCGCCGACGTCACGTTCCGCTTTCCCCGCGAATGGCTGGCCGACTGGAAAAGGGTCGCCGCCGGCATCGACAAACTGATGCTGCGCTGGCGGCCCGCGAACTAAGGCTCCACGAGCGAACCCGCGGACGCGTTACTCGCCGATGTCTTCGAGATCGAAATCCAGGATCGGCAATTCAAGAATATAGGACTTGCGACCGCGCTCGGCTTCCAGGAACAGGACGCCGAGGAAGTCCTCGCCGATATAGACCTCGAGCGAATCCATCTTCTTTGGCCGTGTCACGAC
>JBAZSM010000111.1:0-11034 GCA_041662425.1 Pseudolabrys sp. | reverse complement strand
AGACCAAGATCGAGCGCAACCTCGCGCTGTGGGCGACGGTGCAGAACCTCTGGTACGGCCTCTCGCTCGGCTCGGTGCTGCTGCTCGCCGCCATCGGCCTTGCCATCACCTTCGGGGTCATGGGCGTCATCAACATGGCGCATGGCGAAATGGTGATGCTGGGCGCCTATGTTACCTACGTAGTGCAGGACATCATCCGCACCAGCTATCCCGGCTTGTTCGATTATTCGCTGGCCATCGCGCTGCCGCTCGCCTTCATCTTCTCGGCGATCGTCGGCATCATCATCGAGCGCTCGGTGATCCGCTTCCTCTACGGCCGGCCGCTGGAAACGCTGCTCGCCACCTGGGGTATCTCGCTGGTGCTGCAGCAGGCAGTGCGCGCCGCTTTCGGCCCGACCAACAAGGAGGTCGGCAACCCATCGTGGATGTCGGGCGCCTTCGATCTCGGCGGCATCCTCATCACCTATAACCGGCTCTGGATCATCGTTTTCACCGGCATCGTTTTCGTCGCGCTGTTGGCCATGCTGCGCTTTACGCGGCTCGGCCTCGAAATGCGGGCGGTGACGCAGAATCGCTCGATGGCGGCCGCGGTCGGCATCCGCACCGCGCGTATCGACGCGCTCACTTTCGGTCTCGGCTCCGGCATTGCCGGCATTGCCGGCGTCGCGCTGTCGCAGATCGACAATGTGTCGCCGAACCTGGGGCAGGGCTACATCATCGATAGTTTCATGGTCGTGGTGTTCGGTGGCGTCGGTAATCTGTGGGGCACTTTGGTTGGCGCGCTGACGCTCGGCATCGCCAACAAATTCCTCGAACCCTTTGCTGGCGCGGTGCTCGGCAAGATCGCCGTGCTCGTCTTCATCATCCTGTTCATCCAGAAGCGCCCGCGCGGCATGTTCGCGCTCAAGGGCAGAGCTATCGAAGCATGATGAAATCGCACGCCCTCATCCGCATGCTCGATCGCGGCTCGACGCTGTTCCTTGTCCTGCTTGCAGCCTTCGCCATCGCGATACCGGTGCTCAACCTGCTGGTGCCGGCCGGCTCAAGCTTGCATGTCTCGACCTATCTCGTCGCGCTGCTGGGCAAATACATCTGCTACGGCCTGCTTGCGCTGTCGATCGATCTGATCTGGGGCTATGTCGGCATTCTCTCGCTCGGCCACGGCGCCTTCTTCGCGCTCGGCGGTTACGCCATGGGCATGTACCTGATGCGCCAGATCGGCACGCGCGGCGTCTACGCCGATCCGATCCTGCCCGACTTCATGGTGTTCCTGAACTGGAAGGAACTGCCGTTCTTCTGGTACGGCTTCCATAATTTCGGCTACGCCATGCTGATGGTGCTGCTGGTGCCCGGTGCGCTGGCCTTCGTGTTCGGCTGGTTCGCCTTCCGCTCGCGGGTCACCGGCGTCTATCTGTCGATCATCACGCAGGCGCTGACCTACGCGCTGCTGCTCGGCTTCTTCCGCAACAATTTCGGTTTCGGCGGCAATAACGGCCTGACCGACTTCAAGGACATCCTCGGCTTCAACGTGCAGGCGGAAGGCACGCGCAACGCGCTGCTCGTCGTTTCGTGTATCGCGCTGGCCGTCTGCTTCCTGATCTGCCGCGCCATCGTGACGTCGAAATTCGGCAAGGTGCTGATCGGCATTCGCGACGCGGAATCGCGCACGCGGTTCCTCGGCTACCGGGTCGAGTCCTACAAGCTGTTCGTGTTCACCGTGTCGGCCTGCATGGCTGGCGTCGCCGGCGCGCTTTACGTGCCGCAGGTCGGCATCATCAATCCGGGCGAATTCGCGCCCGCGAATTCGATCGAAGCGGTGATCTGGGTGGCGGTCGGGGGCCGCGGCACGCTGACCGGCGCGGTGCTCGGCGCGTTCGTCGTCAATTACGCCAAGACCTACTTCACCTCCGGCTTCCTGGCGCCGTACTGGCTGTTCATGCTCGGCGGTCTGTTTATCGGTACGACCTTGTTCCTGCCGCGCGGTATCGTCGGCACCTGGAACCATTGGCGCAGCGGTCACAAGGAAAAGAGCGAGGCGCGCCGCTCGGCCGAAGCCGAGGACGGTGTTATTCCCACGACGGGCTCGCCGTCGACGCAACCGAGCGCAGCGGAGTAGGGCACCATGACGACGGTCGAATACAACGCGCAGACCACTTCGGCGCTGCTCTATCTCGACGGCATCAGCGTGTCGTTCGATGGCTTCCGCGCTCTCAACGAATTGTCATTCGTCGTCGAGCCCGGCGAGATGCGCGCCATCATCGGCCCGAACGGCGCCGGCAAGACCACAATGATGGATGTCATCACCGGCAAGACCCGGCCCGACACCGGCGACGTGTTCTTCGAGCAGGGCAAGTTCGACCTGTCGACGCTGGACGAAACGGAAATCGCGACGCTCGGCATCGGCCGCAAATTCCAGAAGCCGACCGTGTTCGAAATGCATACGGTCGAGGACAATCTCCTGCTGGCGCTCAAGAACGACCGCAGCGTGCGCGCGACCTTGTTCTGGTCGTCGTCGGCGGAGCAGGAATCGCGCATCGACCAGGTGCTCGAAACCGTGCGCCTCAAGCATCTGCGCAGCCGCATCGCCGGCAGCCTGTCGCACGGCCAGAAGCAATGGCTCGAGATCGCGATGCTCCTGGCGCAGGATCCGAAGCTGCTGCTGGTCGATGAGCCGGTCGCCGGCATGACCGATGTCGAGACGATGCAGACGGCGGAACTGCTGCGCGAGATCAACAAGACCAAGACCGTGGTCGTGGTCGAGCACGATATGGCTTTCGTGCGCGAGCTCGGCGTCAAGGTGACCTGCCTGCACGAAGGTTCGGTGCTGGCGGAAGGTTCAATCGATCAGGTCTCGCAGAACGACCGCGTGGTCGAAGTGTATTTGGGTAGATGAGCGAACAGGGAGTAGCGGTATGGCGAATAGTGAATAGCGAATAGCGAATAGTAAGAGACAAGATCTGTCTTCACTATTCGCTACTCACTATTCGCTACTCGCTCGCTTCAGAACATGCTCGAAGCCTCCAACATCGATCTCTATTACGGCGCGGCGCAGGCGCTGCGCGGCATTTCGATCAAGGCGGAGCCCGGCAAGGTGACCTGCGTGCTCGGCCGCAACGGCGTCGGCAAATCGAGCCTGCTGCGCGCGCTGGTCGGCCAGCGTCCGGTCAGGAACGGCACCATCATGTTCGAGGGCAAGGACATCACCAAGCTCTCGACCGTCGACCGCGCCCGCGGCGGCATCGCCTATGTGCCGCAGGGCCGCGAGATCTTCCCGCTGCTCACGGTGCAGGAAAATCTCGAAACCGGCTTTGCGCCGTTGCCGCGCAGTGAGCGCAGAGTCCCGGACGACGTGTTCACGCTGTTTCCGGTGCTCAAGAGCATGCTCGGCCGCCGCGGCGGCGATCTGTCCGGCGGCCAGCAGCAGCAACTCGCCATCGGCCGCGCGCTGACCATGCGGCCGCGCCTGTTGCTGCTCGACGAGCCGACCGAGGGCATCCAGCCCTCGATCATCAAGGACATCGGCCGCGCCATTTCCTATCTGCGCTCGCTTGGCGAGATGGCGATCATCCTGGTCGAGCAGTATCTCGATTTCGCGCAGGAACTCGGCGATCATCTGGTTGTGATGGACCGCGGCGCGATCGTCTATCAGAGCGACAAGGCCAATCTGGACGAAGACGCTCTCAAGCGGGCGATGGCGATTTAGCGGGGCACAATCCCCGAAGCCGTCATGCCCGGCCTTGTGCCGGGCATCCACGTCTTCAAAATGCCGCCGCCGGTAAGACGTTGATGGCCGGGACAAGCCCGGCCATGACCGAGGAGTACGATTCGCGTGTCGCTCAGCGTCGAGCAAACGGAGCAGGGCAAAACCTTCCTCGCCAACCGCGCCACCGGCCATATCGGCCTGAGCGTGGCGGCGCATGACGGCGTCACGCGGCGGTCGCAGGTCCATGAGCACGGCTCGCTGCGCGTGCGCTTTCCCAATGTCACCGACGGCGTACTCGAGGCCGTCATCGTCAACACCGGCGGCGGCATGACCGGCGGCGACCGCTTCACCGTCGACATGACGGTGGGCGAGGGCGCGCGTCTCGTCGCCGGCACCACCGCGGCGGAGAAGATCTATCGTTCCACCGGGCCGGCCGCGGAAATGGACGTGACGCTGAAGGTTGCCTCCGGCGCACGGCTCGCCTGGCTGCCGCAGGAAACAATTTTGTTCGACCGCGCCCGCTTGTCGCGGCGTATCGACGTCGATGTCGCCGATGGCGCGTCCCTCATCATGGCCGAAGCGGTGGTGTTCGGCCGCGCCGCCATGGGCGAGGCGATGGCCGAGGGCGCTTTCACCGATCGCTGGCGCGTACGCCTGAACGGCAAGCTCGTCTATGCCGACACGGCCAAACTTGATTCGGCGCTGCCCGGCGGCGCCATCGCCGCGCAGCTCGGCAGGCGCGCGGTCGCCGGTGGCGGCATCGCCATGGCGACGGTGTTGATTGTCCCCGGCGGCGACGAGGCGCTTGAACATGTCCGCGCCCTCGGCGACACTTCGCCATCAGGTTTTCTGGGCGAGGTCGGCATTTCGGCGTGGAATGGAGTGGCGGTAGCGCGGCTTGTCGCCAAAGACGGTGCGGTGTTGCGCCACGATCTGATCGCGCTGCTGGCGGCGCTCGGCACGCAAGTGCCGCGCCTGTGGCTGCAGTAATTTTTCGACCAGAGGACGACGATGAATCTGACGCCCCGGGAAAAAGACAAGATGTTCATCGCGCTCGCCGCGATGGTGGCGCGCAAGCGGCTCGAGCGCGGCGTCAAGCTCAACCATCCGGAAGCGATCGCGCTGATTTCCGATTTCATCCTGGAAGGCGCGCGCGACGGCAGGACCGTCGCCGATCTGATGCGCGACGGCGCCCATGTCATCACGCGCAAGCAATGCATGGATGGCATCGCCGAGATGATCCACGACATCCAGGTTGAGGCCACGTTTCCCGACGGCACCAAGCTCGTCACCGTGCACGATCCCATTCGCTAACCGAACCGCTTCGCTGAAAGGACTGACCATGAAACTGCTTTCGATCCTCGCGCTGCTCGTACTGGGCGTCACGCCGGCCTTGGCCCATGTCGGCATTCACGCCGGCCTCGGGTCCACCGAATCGTTTGCGGCCGGCGTTGCGCATCCGCTGTCGGGCCTCGATCACATGACCGTCATGGTGGCGGTCGGCCTTTGGGCCGCGCTGAAGGGCGACCGCGCGCTGTGGGTGTGGCCGGCGACCTTCGTCGGCGTGATGCTGATCGGCGGCGCGCTCGGCATGGCGCATGTGCCGATGCCGTTCGTCGAGCCGGGCATTCTCGCTTCCGTCGTCGCGCTCGGCATTCTGGTGGCGCTGGCGGTCGATCTGCCGCTCTGGGTCGGCGCGGCGATCATCGGCGCTTTCGCGGTCTTTCACGGCCACGCCCACGGCTCGGAAGTCGCGGAGAATATCGGCGGCTTTGAATACATGGGGGGCTTTGCCGTCGCCACCGCGACCTTGCACGCAGTCGGCATCGGCTTTGCGCTCACCATGACGCGCGCTCATCTGCGTCCGCTGGTGCGCGTTGCTGGCGCTGTCTGCGTCGCGATCGGCGCCGGGCTGATTGGTGGCGTGATCTAACGCTTTGGCATTCCGGGGCGCGCGTGCAACGCGCGGACCCGGAATCCAGACAGAGGTGCAGAGTCGGTTGCTGGATTCCGGTTCGCACCTGCGGTGCGTGCAGGAATGACGACGGAAGGAGTGCTGCATGATCCCCGGTGAGTTCTTCATCAAGGACGGCGAGATCGAGCTCAACGCCAGGCGCAAGACGGTGACGCTCACGGTCGCCAATTCGGGCGACCGGCCGATCCAGGTCGGCTCGCACTACCACTTCTTCGAAACCAACCCGGCCTTGAAGTTCGACCGCAAGAAATCGCGCGGCATGCGCCTCGATATCGCCGCCGGCACGGCGGTGCGTTTCGAGCCGGGCCAGACGCGCGACGTCACTTTGGTCGCGCTCGCCGGCAAGAAGACGATCTACGGCTTCCGCGGCGACGTGATGGGAAAACTTTAGTCGTGGCAGAAGAAGGTGCCATAGCAAAACTGGATACTGAAAAGTATCTGATTGAGGAGATGAAAGCTGCGCGTTTGCGCATTGACGAAGAAATTAAGACTATGAATCAATTTGAGATTCTAAGCATTGCGGCGATTTGGGCAATCTACGGTGCGTTTTTAACGTTCAAAATTTTAGATCACGGAGCGTTAGTCGTAATGACAACAGTTCCGTTCGCTATTTGCGTTTATGGGGTTTTCCGTTATCGAGCTCATGCTGATGTCGTAAAAATTCACGAGAGATATATCAAACATTCAATCGAAGCCGCATTCTTTCCGGGAGATGCAGGCGGTCTTGTCAGATATTACGACAAGAAAAAACGAAGTTTGTTGAGGACGGCCCGGCTGACGTTTTGGGTGGCATTGTCCGCTTTGACGTTTGCAATTCTGGTCGTCGCTGTTGTCTGCCCAGAACGGCTGACCCAAGTCTATCCAAAGACGCCATCTGTTGTTGGGGGTGTAGTTGGTTAAGCCCCCAAAAGCCATAACGGGCGGACCGTCGTCCGCCCGTCTCAAGCTCTCGGATCCGTTTCCGGGCTACACGCGTGAGCGCGCCATCCGGTACCCAGTTACTGAGAGCCGGTGCCGGCAAACCTGGACCACAAACACGGCCGTGAGGCCGCGCTCACGTTCCAGGCCCACTGCGGGTTTCCCTGCGTCGGCCATGGCGACCATCCTTGTTCGGCAAAGCCAAAGAGGGATGACCTGCGCAAAATCGTATTCCAAGGCGCGCGCATGGCAAGGGTCTGAAATCGGCGGTTGATAACTCTGGGGATTAAACAATGGCTGTTAAAATCAACCGTCGCACCTATGCCGACATGTTCGGCCCGACCGTCGGCGACAAAGTGCGGCTTGCCGACACCGATCTCATTATCGAGGTCGAGAAGGATTTCACCGTCTATGGCGACGAGGTGAAGTTCGGCGGCGGCAAGGTCATTCGCGACGGCATGGGCCAGTCGCAGATGACGAATAAACAAGGCGCGGTCGACACGGTGATCACCAATGCGCTGATCCTCGACCACTGGGGCATCGTCAAGGCCGACATCGCCATCAAGGACGGCCGCATCCATTCCATCGGCAAGGCCGGCAATCCCGACATTCAGCCCGGCGTGACGATCGTCATCGGCCCGGGCACCGACATCATTGCCGGCGAGGGCAAGATCATCACCGCCGGCGGCTTCGATTCGCACATTCATTTCATCTGCCCGCAGCAGATCGACGACGCGCTGTATTCCGGCGTCACCACCTTGCTCGGCGGCGGCACCGGCCCCTCGCACGGCACCTATGCGACGACCTGCACGCCGGGGCCGTGGCACATCGGCCGTATGCTGCAATCCTTCGATGCGTTTCCGGTCAATCTCGGCATTGCCGGCAAGGGCAACGCTTCGCGTCCGGCGGCGTTGGAGGAAATGGTCAAGGCCGGCGCCTGCGCCATGAAGCTGCACGAGGACTGGGGCACGACGCCCGCCGCGATCGACAATTGTCTCTCGGTCGCCGACAAATACGACGTGCAGGTGATGATCCACACCGACACGCTGAACGAATCCGGCTTCGTCGAGGATACCGTGAAGGCCTTCAAGGGCCGCACCATTCATGCGTTTCACACCGAAGGCGCCGGCGGCGGCCACGCGCCCGATATCATCAAGGTCGCGGGCCTGAAGAACGTGCTGCCGTCCTCGACCAATCCGACGCGGCCGTTCACGCGCAACACCATCGACGAGCATCTCGACATGCTGATGGTGTGCCACCATCTCGATCCGTCGATCGCGGAAGATCTCGCCTTCGCCGAAAGCCGCATCCGCAAGGAAACCATCGCGGCCGAGGATATCCTTCACGATCTCGGCGCACTGTCGATGATGTCGTCGGACAGTCAGGCCATGGGCCGCATCGGCGAAGTGATCATCCGCACCTGGCAGACGGCCGACAAGATGAAGAAGCAGCGCGGCTCATTGCCGGGCGAAAAGGGCGACAACGACAATCTGCGCTGCAAGCGTTACATTGCCAAATACACGATCAATCCTGCCATCGCGCAGGGCATGTCGAAGCACATCGGTTCGGTCGAGAAGGGCAAGCTCGCTGACTTGGTCGTCTGGTCGCCGGCCTTCTTCGGCGTCAAGCCGGACATCGTTATCAAGGGCGGCACTATTGTCGCCGCGGCGATGGGCGACCCGAACGCCTCGATCCCGACGCCGCAGCCGGTGCATTACCGGCCGATGTTCGGCGCCTATGGCAAGTCGCTCACCGCCTCGTCGCTGGTGTTCGTGTCCAAGGCCGCGGCGCGCTCGACATTGCGCAAACAGCTCGGCTGCGAGAAGCAGTTCGTCGGCGTCGACAACACGCGCAAGATCAACAAGAAGAGCATGATCCATAACGATGCCACGCCGAACATCGAGGTCGATCCGGAAACCTACGAGGTGAGGGCGGATGGCGAGTTGCTGACCTGCCCGCCGGCGGAGAGCCTGCCGATGGCGCAGCGGTATTTTCTTTTCTAGGCTGTCTTGCCTCAGTCCTCTCCGTCGTCATGCCCGGCCTTGTGCCGGGCATCCACGTCTTGCTGGCCTCAAGAAAGAAGACGTGGATGGCCGGGACAAGCCCGGCCATGACGGAGTAAAAGTCCAAGCATGCACCGCGTCACCGCCATAAAGTCCGCTGCCGACTGGTCTGCCGCCACCGCGCGCGACCGCGTCGTGCTCGACGCCGATGACCGCCATCGCCGCCGCATTGTGCTGACCGGCGAAAAGGGCACACAGGTGCTGCTCGATTTTCCCGCGCCCGTGAGCTTGCGCGATGGCGATGGCCTCGTGCTCGACGACGGCTCCATCGTCGAGATCGCCGGCGCGCCTGAATCGCTGATCGAGATCGCCGCGCCCAATGCCTTCGAGACGGTGCGGCTCGCCTGGCATCTCGGTAACCGTCATACCGATGTGCAGATCGTCGACGCCAAGGTCCGCATCCGTCGCGATCATGTGCTGGAGGACATGCTGCGCGGCCTCGGCGCCAAGCTGACGCCGCTCGATGCCGCGTTCGATCCGGAACCGGCCTCGCCGCATGGGCACGATCATCATGGGCATGATCATGGATGATGGCGCCGACCGCTCTTCCTTCTCCCTCCCCCCGCGAAGCGGCGGGGAGGGTCGGCGTGCGTCGCGCAAGCGGCGTGCGCCGGGGTGGGGGGAAGAGCCGAAAACGCTTGCGCAGGTTTCACTCGCCACCCCTGACTCCTCCCCACCACATGCTGCGCTCACGGGGGGAGGGGAAACGTCGCATCTTCTTCGCCTCATGGCCTGGCTGTCGCCGGCGTTTCCGGTCGGCGCTTTCTCGTATTCCAGCGGCATCGAATGGGCGGTTGAAGCGGGCGACATCGCGGACGCCGCGGCGCTGAAGGACTGGCTCGCCGGTATGCTGACCGAGGGCGGCGGCTTCTGCGATGCCGTGTTCTTCGCGCACGCGCATCGCGCCGTCATGAACGATGACGACAAGGCGCTGCACGACATCGCCGAACTCGCCGCCGCCTTCGCGCCGTCGAAAGAGCGTCACTTGGAGACCACCGCGCAAGGCAATGCTTTCATCGAGGCCGCGCGCGCCGCCTGGGGCTGCGAAGCGCTCGATAAACTCAAAGCGGTGTGGAGCGGTCCGGTGGCTTATCCCGTTGCGGTGGCCGTCACTGTTGCCGGTCACGGCATCGACGCAGGGCAGGCGCTGCCGGCTTATCTGCATGCGCTGACGGCGAACTGGGTCTCGGCCGGCGTGCGGCTCATCCCGCTCGGCCAGACGCAGGGCCTGCATGTGCTGGCCGCGCTCGAGGCCGCCGTCATCGACACCGCGCAGCGCGCGCTGGCGGCCGCGCTCGACGATATCGGCTCGTCGGCCTTCCGCGCCGACCTCGCCTCGGCCCGGCACGAGACGCAGTATACGCGGCTGTTCAGGTCGTAAATTTTTCGATTATGCCCGGCGGGCGCAACTCTCTGCCTTCCGAACAAGTCCCGCGTGGCACCGAATCGCGCGAGGGCCTTTCATCGCCCTCGCGCGCTTCCGGGATTGATTGAAAGCTTGTTCCAACTCAGTTCACGTAGTGGACGCTGTCGATAAATGCCCCGCCGTCGCTGGTCCCAAGCCCGACGAAAGTTACCTCGACCTTCCCGGTCGTCGGACACTGGCAGAACGTGTAGTTGTGCCATGTGGAACCGGGAGTGATGTGATACTCGACGACGACGCCATCGGGCTTGCTCAGCCGTGCAAGAAACTGGCTGGGGAAGCCGCTTCGGGCCTTGGCCCGAAAGCTGAACACGTAGTCTTCCCCAGGGTTTGGTTGGATCGTTTGGGTGATCTGATAGGGGGCGGAAGAAGCGATCTCCAGGTATTGCCCGTCCGGCACGTTCTTCTGCACTTCCGCCTTAGGCGGCCCCACCGTCGCCGAGTTCACCCAGGCGATGTGCCAAGAGAACGGCGGGGTCTCGATGAACTGCAGGTACCCCGTCGGGCCGGAAATGTTCGGAAAGGAGAAATCGCCGTTGAGAATAAGGTCGCTCATGAATTTGCTCCGTGAAGAGGGGTCAAGAGACTAAGCAACGAGAATGATGTAATTCCTAGTATTCTATCTATAGTAGCAGAAGATATAAGATACAACCGTTGAGGTTGTCGATGTGTTGGGTCGTAATTTCCGCAACCCTCCCATGGAGGGCGAGGGTCCGGCCGCAATCAGCAAAATATTCCTAGGACTATTGACTCTTTTGGTTGCTTAGGCCTATATTCCCGCCCATCCCGCCCCGACGACGAGGGGTGTCTGATCAGCGTCTCCAGATGCTGGGGCGGGAAGCGGTGGTCCGCGGGTTGCGCCGGAGATGCGGCGTTGGTTTACCCCCCGACAGGCCCAAGCCGCTCGCTCCCGCTGCGCCTACCGCGCAGCACGGGAAATCGAAACGTCTGC
>JBAZSM010000110.1:0-11036 GCA_041662425.1 Pseudolabrys sp. | reverse complement strand
CACACGGCCATCCAAGACCCGCGGCTTCGTCGAGCATATCGTGGCCGAGGTGGCCGGGCGCTACGGCTTGGCGGCCAGCACCTATGACTTGATCGACCTTGGGCCAAGCCTTGGGAGTGCGAAGGGGGCCCGCGATCTCGATGGGCAGGCCCGTGGCATTCTCGAGCGGATCATCGCCGCCGACGTGCTTGTGGTCGGTTCCCCAACGTACAAGGGCAGCTATACCGGCCTGTTCAAGCACTTCTTCGACCTAGTCGATCCCGCGGCGCTCCGGGGCAAGCCGGTGCTGCTAAGCGCCACAGGTGGCGGAGAGCGCCACGCCCTGGTCGTCGAGCATCAATTGCGGCCACTGTTCGGTTTCTTTGAAGCCTTCACCCTGCCAACCGCCGTCTATGCCTCGGAAAAGGATTTCGCCAATGGCGTGCTGGCCGCCGAGGCAATACGAGCCCGTGTCGGCCTTGCTGTGCAAGATGTCAGCTTAGCGCTCTCCGGTCGGCGGTGGGCCAGCATTGCCGCAGAGTAGCAAGCCGCATGCGGCCAAGAGCCGGTTTGCGCTGATCTTCATTCTCGCCCGCGACGAGCGCCTCACTGTTCGTCAGCTCCTGCAGCGCGTTGGTGGCGCGCGCGGCCATTTCCTGCCGGCCGGCACAGCTGACGATATCGCCAATACGATGTAGATGGGGTTGAGAATAAAGCCGCTGACGGTTTCAGCGTCATGTGTCCGGTGCTGCCGGCGGACCTTGAAGCGTTTAGCGCAAGGTTGTTCCAGAACTTCGCCGCTGTGGCTTCTAGGACGCAATCAGCCCGGCGCGACCTTGCGCGAGCGCATGGGACAACCGCTGATCTAACGGATGTTCCACATCGATTGACCCGTATGCATGTCGCATTTGCGAGAAGGGCGCCATAGTCGGCTCTAACGCCGGTCTAGCTCAGCAGCCGGTTGCTCAGATGCGCACACTGCACGCGGATGTCCGGGATGGCATCGATCTCGAAGAAGGTGCCGCGCGTCAGCGGGCCGACGGCGAGGATCTTGGCCGAGACCGTCCCGTCGGCGGCGATGATCTCGCAATCGTCGGACACGTCGAGGCCAATTCGCAGGGGATCAGGTCGGGCTAAGCCGCGGTCGACCAGCGAGCGCACAACGCTGTTCGAAGACAACGAGATGTCACGGACGATGCCGCTGCAATCATAGATGCGGGCCACTTCAAATGTCTCGATCCGATGCGTATGGCGCGCCTGAACCTTGACGGTGAAGCCGTCGCCCGCAGTGATGGCGACGACACGGCCGGCGACAAGGCGAATGCGGCCCGATCGCACAGCTTCGGTAACCCGGGAATAGACCTCCGGTGCCATGCGATGGCGGTGGATGTCCCACCATGCCTTGGTGTGCTCGACAAAGCGGCGCTTGGCCGAGGCCGGCCAGTTCTGCCAGATCTTCTGATTGAACGGGCGCAGGCCATCGACGACGTCGCGCCAGTCGACGCCGGCCTTCTCGTTCTCCCTGACCAGGTCGCGGAACCAGCCGACGAAGTAGGACAGCTGCGTG
Organism: Pseudolabrys sp.; assembly: GCA_041662425.1. Lineage (GTDB taxonomy): Bacteria > Pseudomonadota > Alphaproteobacteria > Rhizobiales > Xanthobacteraceae > Pseudolabrys. The sequence goes on along the minus strand of JBAZSM010000110.1, from coordinate 9,490 downwards.
CCGAGCGGGATGTCGGCGACATCGAGCTTGATCGGCTTGCCTTTGCGGTGCGGCGACGGCAGCAAGCCGCGTCGGGAGAACGCGATGATCTCGCCGCGATGGCCGCGTTGTTCCAGCGCCAGGAACGCATCGACCATGCTGAGCCCGGTGCCTAGCACAGTGACGCGGCTGTCCGAGGGCAGCGCCGTGTCGGCTTCGGAGCCCATCTTGACTGCGTGACCCCGCACCGGCTCCTCGTCATGACCGGTCGCCAGCACCGCAAGATGGGCGACCACGCTGGTGCCGTTGGCAAGCGCGACCTCGACACCCGACGGTGTGGGCGTGATCGACAGGCTTTCCTCGCGGATCAGGCGAAGCCGGCCGGTGTCCTGCTCGCGGGTCTCCAGATCATTCAGCAGTTCGCCGAGGTAGCGGGCATAGAGGCTACGCGGCGCGTAGACAGGCGCTTGGTCGGGTGTTGCCAGGCCGCGCTCGAGCAGCCAGCGCCAGAAATTGCCGGGATCGTCAGCATACGCGCTCATGCCGGTGGCGGCGACGTTGAGTACATGCGCGGACAACAGGGTCGAATAGGCAACGCCCTGGCCGAAATTCAACCGCCTCTCGACCAGCGTGACGCGGAGATCGGGATTGGGGGACTTCAGCAGATGCGCAGCCAGCACGACGCCGCTGGCGCCGCCGCCGACGATGATGATCGAGTTGGCGCGCGCCGTCATCTGGGCACCCGTACGGCGCCATGGACCCCCGCCAGGCCTGGAGTTGCGCGACGATCGTCCGCCCGTTGGCGGTGACCGGTAGCTCGGCATCTCCTGGGGCGATATCGCACACTTCGGCCAAGCTGCGCCGATCGAGGACCTCGGCGATCGCCTGCCGGACTTCGAGCATCCGATGTAGAACTTGGCATGTCGCCTCGTTAGAATCTTCTCAGCGCTGGTCTGTGTCCGGCTGGCGCAAGGTTTTGGAGCCAGCGGACCGTCGAGAACACGCACCACATGACCGACCTTGATGTCGGCCTCTGGCCGCGCGAAGGGGTAGCCGCTGTCATTGCCTTTCCGGCTCTGGACAAAGCGTGCGTTGCGCAACTCGCCGAGAATGGCGTCCAGGAACTTATTAAGGATGTTGTTGGCTGTCGCGATCTCGTTGACGAAAGCAAGGTCGCCGGCCGGCAACCGAGCGATGTGTGCAAGCGCCTTGAGGCCCTACTCGCCCCTTTTTGCAAGCATGGAATCCACATTGGTTTGTCAATCGATGGCAACCGGCCGTCGGCGCTATCACCCGTTCGACCGGCACGCCGTGGGCAGCCCGTCATAGCCATTTGACCGACGTTATCTAAAAGGAGGCAGTGGGTAGAAGTCCACGCGGCCTGGTAAGTGCCACGGTCTGCATTCTGAGCCACGGGCAAGGCACCTTTGCTGTGCATGAGCTAGTGCCCACTGTAAGGGCGGTGATACGCTAATGTCTATCAGCTTAATATACTTAAGCGTAGGCAGTGCGGAAAATTGTCACAAACGCGTGTCTGTTTTGGGCATAGCTTTGCTCGTAGGTGTGCTCCATCAGAAATCCCTTCCGCTCGTGAATGGGCTCGGTCATCAAATGGTCGGTGAATATCTCGTGCACGGAACTGTGGCGACCCAGCGCTAGCAGCCGTCGGTTTCCATTCTGAGCGGCCGCAAAGGAGAGTTTTTCCAAGCAAGGGTCGGTCGTGAGAAGTTTATAACTCTACAAGTCTGGTAGAATTAGCTGACTATCGTCGGGCAATCTGCTGTCTCTTTCACGGAGCCCTTTGATGTCAACGATTTCACGACGCATGTTTGTCCTGTCGTCTGCGGTGCTCGCCGGCGCAGCCTTCCTCGGCCCAGCTTGCGCCGAGGAGCTGAAAATCACCATCGGCTACCAGACGGTGGTCGAACCCTCCAAAGTGCCGCAGGCCGACGGCATCTATGAAAACGCGACCAAAGCGTCGATTGACTGGCGCAAGTTCGATTCCGGCGCCGACGTCATCGCCGCGGTCGCTTCCGGGTCCGTCGACATCGGTTATGTCGGCTCGAGCCCGCTGGCCGCTGCCGCCAGCCACGAACTGCCGATCCAGACGATCTTCGTCGTCGGCCTGATCGGCGAATCCGAAGCGCTGGTCGCCCGCAACGGCGCCGGCATCGAGAAGGTCGCCGACCTCGCCGGCAAGAAAGTAGCCGTGCCCTTCGTTTCGACGACACATTACAGCCTGCTCGCGGCGCTCAAGCATGAAGGCGTTGACCCTAAGTCGGTCCAGATCCTCAATCTCAGGCCGCCGGAAATCGCCGCCGCCTTCGCGCGCGGCGACATCGACGCGGCCTATGTCTGGGATCCAGCGCTCGGCCAGATCAAGACGAGCGGAAAGGTCGTGCTGGATTCCTCGCAGGTCGCGGCCTGGGGCGCGCCGACATTCGACGCCTGGATCGTGCGCACCGACTTCGCCGAAAAGCACCCGGAAGCGGTGCGCGACTTCGTCAAGGTGACGGGCGAGACCTATGCCGCGTTCCTGGCCAAGCCGGAAGCGTGGTCGGTGTCGTCGCCGCAAGCCGCCAAGATCGCCAGGATCACCGGCGCCAAGCTGGAAGAGGTGCCGCAGCTGCTCAAGGGCTATGTGTTCCCGACGCTCGAGGAACAGGCTTCTGACAAGTTCCTCGGCGGCGGCACGGTCAAGGCGGTCGAGGCGACGTCCGCCTTCCTCAAGGAGCAGGGCAAGATCGACGCCGTGCTGCCGGACTATTCGAAATACGTATCGTCGAAATACGTCACCGAAGCCCTGGCTTCGAACTGAGCGCCTTCGCGGACACGCTCCAAGGCTTGCGTGCTGCCTGCCCGGAATCGCCGACGAGGCGTGGTTCCGGGCAGGCAAATCTCCTTCAGACCTGCGAGGGCCAATGCCGCATCTCGTGCTCGACAGAATTTCCATCCACTATGACGGCCAGCCGGCACCCGCGGTCGAACGAGTGTCGCTCGATGTCGCCAAGGGTGACTTCGTCGTCCTTGTCGGCCGTTCCGGCTGCGGCAAGACCTCGCTGCTCAACGTCGCCGCCGGCCTTGTCGCACCTACGGGTGGCCGCGCCACGACCAACGGCAAGCCGATCACCGCGCCCGGTTCCGACCGCGCCGTGGTGTTCCAGAACGATGCGCTGTTTCCGTGGCTCACCGCACGCGAAAACGTTGCCTTCGCGCTCCGGCTGCGCGGTGTCCAGCCGGCCGAGCGGGCACGTCGCGCCGATGAACTGCTGGCGCTGGTGAAACTCACGGATGCCGGCGACAAGCGCATCTGGGAGCTTTCCGGCGGCATGCGCCAGCGCGTCGGCCTGGCCAGGGCGCTGGCCGCCGAACCTGAATTCCTCCTGCTCGACGAACCGCTGGGCGCGCTCGATGCGCTGACACGCGAACGCATGCAGACGACGCTGCTCGACCTGTGGGCGGCGAGCGATGTCGGTGTGCTGATGGTGACGCACGGCATCGAGGAGGCCCTGGTGCTCGCCACCCGCATCGTCGTTCTGGCTCCGGGACCCGGCCGTCTGGTGCGGACCTTCGAGCCCGTTTTCTCCAGGCGCTACGCCTCGGGCGAAACTATTCGCGCGATCAAGGCCGACCCTTCCTTCGCGGCGGCGCGCGGCGAACTGACAGATGCGATCTTCGAAGGAGAGGGGGCATGACCGTGACGTCCTACACGGAACGGCCAAACCGCAAGACCGAGGCGGTGGATGCCCTTTCGGTGCCATGGTCAGGCCCCCGGCCGAAGCGGACCGGCATTTCGGCGCGCATGATCAGCGCGGTGACCATCCTGGCGGTGCTGGCGGTGTGGACGCTAGCGGCCCGACTGCAACTGGTGTCGCCGGTGTTCCTGCCCTCGCCGCTTGGCGTATGGAACAAATTCATCGTCGTGGCCCGCGATGGCTTCGTCGACGCGACACTGCTGCAGCATGCCGTCGCCAGCCTGGCTCGCGTGTTCGCGGCGCTGGTCGCCGCGCTCCTCATCGGCGTTCCGGTCGGTCTGGCCATTGGCATCAGCACCATCGGGCGCGGCATTTTTGATCCGCTGCTGGAATTCCTGCGGCCGATCCCGCCGCTGGCCTATCTGCCACTGGTCATCATCTGGTTCGGCATCGGCGAGCCGTCGAAGATCCTGGTGATCGCCATCGCCATGCTGGCTCCGGTGGCGCTGTCGACGGCGTCCGGCGTGCGCGGCGTCTCGCAGGAACGCAGCAACGCGGCGCGCTCGCTCGGCGCGACCCGCACGCAGGTGGCGCGGCACGTGATCCTGCCCAGCGCACTGCCCTCGATCCTGACCGGCTTGCGCATCGCCCTTGGCGCCGGCTGGTCGACGCTGGTCGCCGCCGAGCTGGTGGCGGCGACACGAGGGCTTGGGTTCATGATCCAGTCGGCCGCCCAGTTCCTTGTCACCGACGTGGTGGTGATGGGCATCCTGGTGATCGCGGCCATCGCCTTCGTGCTTGAATTCACCATCCGCAGGATCGAGCGCGTGCTCGTGCCGTGGGCGGGACGCGAATGATCGGACCCCAGACAATCTGGACCAGGAGAGCAGAGGAGAGAATGATGATGACCCATTCCACCGCCGTGCTGTTCGCCCATCTCGGCAACTGGCTTCGCTTGGTCCGTCCCGGGGACTGGCGACCGCCCGAAGACGAACCCAGATCGCCAGCCCCCGTTCAATGGGATGCCGAACGCGACCGTTTGCCGCCGCGCGACGAGAGTTTCTACTGGGCCTGGCAGTACTGGTCGCAGTGAGGGGCGTAGCTCGACGCTGAGACATTGGCGCAGAATACATTTCCACATCGCGACGCCAACTCGCAAAATCATTTCTCTACTAATTTTATGGACAAACCTAGCCTGATGGCGGTCGCGGTCGGCCGGAGGATTTCCGGCGCAGCGCTCGATTGATGGAGAGGGATCATGTTCAATCTGACGAGACGCGTATTCAGCCTCGGCCTCGCTGCCGCGACAGTCGCAATGTCCTTCGGCGCCGCGGCCCAGGATCTGAAGCAATTCACCATCGGCTACCAGAAGACCGGCCTTCCGGTGATTGCCAGGCAACAGCAGGTGCTTGAAAAGGCGCTCAACGGCGTCACCGTCAGGTGGGTCGAATTCACCGCCGGGCCGCCGCTGGTGGAGGCGCTCAATGTCGGCGCCATCGATGCTGGCTGGACTGGCGACGCGCCACCGATCTTCGGTCAGTCGGCCGGCGCCAACATCGTCTATGCGGCAGCACTGCCGTCCAATGGCGATGGCGAGGCGATCTTCGTCAAGCCGGCCTCGCCGATCCAATCGGTCGCCGACCTCAAGGGCAAGCGCGTCGGCGTCGGCAAGGGCACCAGTGCGCACAATCTTCTGGTTGCCGCGCTGGAAAAAGCAGGTGTCCCCTTCGATCAGATCACGCCGGTCTATCTCAGCCCGGCCGATGCGGCCGCCGCTTTCGCCAGCGACCAGATCGACGCCTGGACCGTCTGGGATCCGTTCTTCGCCATCGCCGAAACCCGCTACCAGCCGCGCGTGCTGGCGCGCTCCAGCGAGGTGCTCAAGGTCAACACCTACTTCCTCGCCAACAAGGATTTCGCCAAGGCGCATCCTGAAGTCGTCACCACGACGATCGCCGCACTTGGCGAGGCGGCGAAATGGGCGGACCACAACCGCGATAAGGTGGCCGAGGCGCTGCATGAGGTGACCGGGGTGCCGCTCGACGCACAGACGATCGCCGCCAACCGCAGCAAGTTCGGCATCTTTCCGATCACCAACGAGATCATCGCCGGCCAGCAGGCGACCGCCGACCGCTTCTTCAAGCTCGGCCTGATCCCGAACGCCGTCCGCATTTCCGACGCGGTGTGGACCGCACCGGGAAACTGATCCTTTGCCACGCGGCGCCGGGTCGACAACGCCTGGCGCCGTTGCCGTTTCCGCCCGCATCTCCAGGAGGGCCCTCATGACCACGCCAGCCGACACCGCGCCGCTCGATTTCTTCTGGTTCATCCCGACGCATGGCGACGGTTCCTACCTCGGCTCCGAGGAGCAGCAGCGGCCACCGGAGTTCGGCTATTTCAAGGAGATCGCGCAGGCGGTCGACCGGCTCGGCTTTCCGGGCGTGCTGCTGCCGACCGGGCAGAACTGCGAGGATTCCTGGATCACCGCGACGGGCCTCGCCACACTGACCGACAAGCTCAAATTCCTTGTCGCCCTGCGGCCCGGCGTGACGCTGCCGACCTTCGCCGCGCGCCAGACCGCGGCGCTCGACCGGCTGAGCAATGGCCGCCTGCTGCTCAATGTCGTGGCCGGCGGCAACCCGACCGAACTCGCCGGCGATGGCATCTTCCTGCCGCATGACGAGCGCTATGCCCAGGCGCATGAATTCCTGACCATCTGGCGCCGGCTGGTATCGGGGGAACGCGTCAATTTCGACGGCAAATACTACCGCGTCGAGAATGGCCGCCTCGACCTTTTGCCGCTGCAGGAGCGGCCCCCGCTCTATTTCGGCGGGTCGTCCGATGCCGGGCAGGATCTCGCCGCCGACCTCGTCGACCTGTACCTGACCTGGGGCGAACCGCCTGCACAGGTCACCGAGAAGCTTGCATCGGCCCGAAAAAAGGCGGCACTTCGCGGCCGTAAGCTGCGCTTCGGCATCCGGCTGCATTTCATCGTACGCGAGACGGAGGACGAAGCCTGGCGCGCCGCCGAGCGGTTGATCAGCCACGTCACCGACGCGCAGATCGAGAACGCGCAGGCGCGCTTCCTCAACCAGATGGACTCGGTCGGCCAGCGCCGCATGGCGGAGCTGCATGGCGGCCGCCGCGACCGGCTGGTCGTGTCGCCCAATCTCTGGGCCGGCGTCGGGCTGGTGCGCGGCGGCGCCGGCACGGCGCTGGTCGGTACTCCCGAGCAGATCGTCGAACGCATACGCGAGTACCAAGCGATTGGCATCGATACCATCATCGGCTCCGGCTATCCGCATCTCGAAGAGGCCTACCGGGTCGCCGAGCTTCTGTTCCCGAAGCTGGGCCTCGGGACGAGGCGGCTCAGGGCTCCCGAAGACATCGCCAACGAATTCTCGGTCGGCTTCCATGGCGCCGCCCGCCTGCAGGCCTCTTCATGAGCTTTTGGACGTGTCTGCGGAGGAACGGCATTGGCTGGGTGCTGCCGTTCCTGGTGATTGCGGGGTGGGAGGCGGCGTCGCGCGCGGGCGTCATGCCGGCCAACGTCCTGCCGGCGCCAAGTGCCGTCGCCGAGGCTTTTTGGCGGCTGACGCTGTCGGGCGAGCTCATCCGCAACATCGGCGTCAGCACGGCACGGGCGCTGGCCGGCTTTGCCGTCGGCGGGTCGATCGGTTTTGCGCTCGGCCTCGCCAACGGTCTGTCGTCGCTCAGCCGGGGCCTCACCGACACGACGCTGCAGATGATCCGCAACATCCCGCATCTGGCGCTAATCCCGCTCGTCATCCTGTGGTTCGGCATCGACGAGGAAGCCAAGCTGTTCCTGGTGGCGCTCGGCGTGTTCTTCCCGATCTACGTCAACACGCTGCTCGGCATCCAGAGCGTCGACCCGCAACTGGTCGAGATGGGCCGGGTCTACGGCATGGACCGGCGCGCGCTATTCTTCGGCGTCATCCTGCCCGGCGCCTTGCCGGCGATCTTCGTCGGCCTGCGTTATGCATTGGGCATCATGTGGCTGACGCTGATCGTCGCCGAAACCATCTCGGCCAGTTCCGGCCTCGGCTACATGGCGATGCAGGCGCGTGAATTCCTGCTCATCGATGTCGTGGTGCTGTCGATCCTGATCTACGCGCTGCTCGGCAAGCTCGCCGACAGCCTGGCCCGCCTGCTTGAGCGGCTGTTGCTGGGCTGGCACCCGGCCTTCCAGAACGGATAGTGCCCATGACAGCCGCCCGCCTGACCGCCGCCCGAACCTTCATCACCACGCCGTCGCCGGCACCGGCGCGCCCGGCCACAGCGATCGAAGGACGTCGCGCCTTCGCCTTCAAGGGGGTGGAAAAGCGCTTCAGCGACAATACCGTGCTCGACGGCATCGACCTAGAGGTGTCGGTGGGGCAGTTCGTCGCCGTCATCGGCAAGAGCGGCTGCGGCAAGAGCACGCTGCTCCGATTGCTGGCGGGGCTTGACCGCCCGACAGCGGGGTCGCTGACGCTGGGCGCCGTAGAAGAAGGCCACAGCCGCACCCGCTTCATGTTCCAGGAGCCGCGTCTGCTGCCATGGACCAGCGTAGTGAAAAATGTCGAGGTCGGTCTGACAGGCATCGCCTCCGGCACCGACGCCAGGCAGCGCGCGCTCGATATCCTCGCCGAGGTCGGCCTCGCCGATCGCGCCGATGAATGGCCCTCCGTGCTGTCCGGCGGCCAGAAGCAGCGCGTGGCGCTGGCGCGCGCGCTGGTCGGTCACCCGCAGATCCTGGCGCTCGACGAGCCTCTTGGCGCGCTCGACGCGCTGACACGCATAGAGATGCAGCAACTAATCGAGCGTATTTGGATCGCTCAGAAATTCACCGCAGTATTGGTCACGCACGATGTCGCCGAAGCGGTCGCGCTCGCCGATCGGGTCTTGGTCATCAGCGCCGGCAAGATCGCTCTGGACCTGACTGTCCCCGTGGAAAGGCCGCGACGGCGCGGTTCCGCCGACCTCGCCCACCTAGAAGGCGCAGTATTGGATTGCCTTTTCGGTCAAGACTGACATCCAGACAATCGGCGCCCGGCAGATAAACGAATGTTGAGCGCATCATGTCCATCACCTGCAGACGATTTTGGGCCAGCGGTTAAAGGGAGAAAGTCTTGCCGGGACCTGCGCGGATTCAGGAAAGCGCGTGAGCGTCGGCTGCTTGAGATCGAGGCGGGGGACGCGTGGCAGCGATTGGATTCAAGATGTTGGACGCAATCTAGCGCGCGGCTATGCCTTCCACCCCCACCGCAAGATGATTATGTATCCGCAAGAGATCGAACGGCGCCTCCGTCAAGCAATTGACAGCTTCTATCGATGCCGCAACCGTCAAGGTAATTGCGCAGAGCCTCGACGCGGAGAAAAGCAGAGCGAGAGGGCAGGGCGGATTAAGATGAAGCGCCACCCTCCGACGGGCTGATGTTCAGCAGTTCCACCATGCGCCGCTTCGATCCCACTACAATGATACTCCCTCGGGACGCGCGCCGTCGGATTAAGCGGCTACAGATCGCTCCTCCAGATCAACAAGAGCGCGAGCCGCCCGCACCGGCCCGTGAGCAACAAAATCCGCGATGGCGAAATCGTTCCTGAGGAAGCCTTCCCGGACAAGAAAATTCTTCTGGTCTTCGAGGTATCCTATGAGATTTTCGTCGAGGGAGGGTTCGAGGGCGTTCACGACATTCGGCGAATATTTGAACGGCACGAGTTCCTCCGCGCTGCCGCTGTCACGCGCGATGTAGCGCGTGGCCTCGGCCGGGTTTGCCTTCGCCCAACGGGCGGTCCGGATGTTCTGCGCGACA
>JBAZSM010000109.1:0-11352 GCA_041662425.1 Pseudolabrys sp. | reverse complement strand
ATGGCCGGGAGAATATCCTTCCGTCTTTTTCGACCTAAACCGCAGCATTGGCCCATCGGCGGCTTTCGGCCCGGTACGCCGATGCTCTTTGGCTCGCCCCCCTTTCACATCGCTTCCTGTCCTTATATGAGAAGCAACGAATCCCTTAGATCGACCCTGGAGGCTGACAATGAGCTTGGCGATTGGCGATATTGCGCCGGATTTCGAAGCGGAAACCACCGAAGGCAAAATCCGTTTTCATGAATGGCTCGGCGATTCCTGGGCGGTGCTGTTCTCGCACCCGAAGGACTTTACGCCGGTCTGCACCACCGAGCTCGGCACCATGGCGCGGCTCAAGCCGGAATTCGACAAGCGCAACACCAAGATCATCGGCCTGTCGGTCGACCCGGTTGCCAATCACAAGACCTGGTCGGAGGACATCAAGGAGATCGTGGGCTTTGCACCGAATTACCCCATGATCGGCGACACCGACCTCAACGTCGCCAAGCTCTACGGCATGCTGCCGGCCGCGACCGGCGGCACCTCGGAAGGCCGCACGCCGGCCGACAACCAGACGGTCCGCAACGTCTTCGTCATCGGCCCGGACAAGAAGATCAAGCTGATCCTGGTCTATCCGATGACCACGGGGCGCAACTTCGACGAAATCCTGCGCGTCATCGACTCGCTGCAGCTCAATGCCAAGCATCGCGTCGCAACGCCGGCGAACTGGAAACAGGGCGAGGACATCATCATCACCGGCGCGATCAGCGACGATGAAGCCAAGAAGATCTGGCCGGGCGGCTACAAGCAGCCGCGGCCCTATATCCGCATCGCGCCGCAGCCCAAGTAGCTGCAACCCAAGTAGCTGTAACCCAAGTAGCCGCAACCCAAGTAAGCACGGAAAATAGGCCGCGACAGGCCGAGCGGGATTTCAGTATAGAAGGGCGCGGACCGTGAGAGGTCCGCGCCCTTTCGCTAGTCCCGATCCGGAGCCTGTCAATGTCCGACGTCAATGAGGCGGCCCACAAGCAGCCCGCCTTCGCGCAGTTTCTCGGCATCAAGATCACCCACCTCTCGGCCGAGCGCGTCACCGCCGAATTGCCCGTCCGCGACGACTTCAACAACCGCTTCAACATCATGCATGGCGGCGCCATCATGGCGCTGGCCGACAATCTCGGCGGCACCGCGACCTCGGCCAATCTCAAGCCCGGCCAGTCGACCACGACGATCGAGAGCAAAACCAATTTCTTCGCCGCGGTGCCGATTGGCGACACCGCCTATGCCGAATGCACGCCGTTGCATCGCGGCCGCACCACCATGGTCTGGCAGACGCGGATTACGCGCGGCGACGGCAGGCTCTGCGCGCTGGTGACGCAGACGCAGCTGGTGCTGGAGAAGAAATAGCGAGTCAGTCCCGCGTCGCCGAGGCGCCGACATTGCCGGCGGCCGGCTTCACGGCCGCCCCACGATTGACGATCAGCACGCCGGCCGCACAGATCACCATGCCGGCGATCGACAGGGCGTCGAGCTTCTCGCCGAACAAGAGATAGGCCATCAGCGCCGTCACCGCCGGCACCAGATAAAACAGGCTGGCAAAACCGGTCGCCGCCGAACGGCGGATCAGCCAGTACATCAGGCCGACCGTCGCAATCGATAACACCAGCACGAGCCAAGCGAAGGCGAAGACCAGTTCGCCGGTCCAGTGGATGACGCGGGTCTCGAAGGCGAAAGCGATCAGCGAGTAGGCCACGGCAACGCCGAGATACTGCACCAGATTGCCGCTGCGCCAATCGATGCCGCCGCCGAAGCGCTTCTGGTACAACGTGCCGAAAGTGATACCGAGCAGCGACACAACGCTGCCGATCCAGCCGAGCATGGTCGCTTCGCCGAGCATCTGCCGGTCGTGCAAGACCAGCGCGACACCGCCGAGGCCGAGTGCGAGACCAACCCACTGCACCGGAGAGACACGCTCGCCCATGAAACGATTGGCGATGGTCGAGGTCAGGATCGGTTGCAAACCGGGAATGAGCGCCGAAATGCCCGCCGGCACACCCTGGCTGATGGCGAAGAAGACGCCGCCGAGATAGAGCCCGTGCACCATCAGGCCGGTGACGAGACTATGGCCGGTTTCGCGCGGGCTCGGCCAGCGCGCCTTGCCGATGACGGCAATGATCGCCATCACCACGACGACAAGGCTCATGCGCACGGCCAGAAACGTCATCGGCTCGATATAGGGCAAGCCGTAACGCGCGCCGATGAAGCCCGTGCTCCATAGCAGCACGAACAGGAGTGGCGCAGCGGCGATCGCCAATGTCGTGAGGCGCATAGGTCGCAACTTGGGTCAAATTCGATGGAAGGAATCAGGCGGCGCGCGGCCCGGCAGAGCCAGCCGCCCTATAGCATTCCGACGCCGGCACGACACCTGCTGTTTGGATGGCGGCGCGGCGAAGCGCGGGCAACATAGCTGGTTTGCACGCCGAACCTTTGCGCCCAAACGACGTTGAGACGTCAAGGCGAGCATTCGCCGATGGAACAAAGGAGGAAAGCCATGAGCGATCCGCGTCTCAACGATCCGCGCTTCGATCCCCGGCTGAACGATCCGGTGCTGCAGCGCAGCGATCGTGCTTCCGGTGCAGGTATGGGCTCAAGCGTGATTTGGGCCTGGATCGGCGGCATCGTCGCTTTGGTGGTGCTTGGCATACTTGTTCTCGGCAACTGGCACACCGGCACCGACACGGGCACGCCCGTGACGGCCAACATCCCGGCTTTGAACAGTCCGGCCGCAACGACGCCGGGCTCCGCGCCGGTCCGTAACGTGACGCCACCGACCACGACCGGTTCAGGCGCGACCTCGCCTGCCCCCGCGCAGCCTTCGGCGCCGGCCTCGAACAATCAGTAGGGCCGTATCTAGCCGACCAACGAAGAAAGACCGAAGCCGATGCTCGCCCCGAGCACGGCTTCGATCGCTTCGAATTGCCCGCCGGTGACGGCTTCGCTGACATGCGGATAAAGCCAGCGGCCGAGCGGCAGCATGGCCGCACCGACCAGCGCGACGCAAATCAGTTTCGTGAACAGCCCGCGATTCATACCCTCACCTGTTCTTTTCGAGCACCGTGATCAGCCGAACATCGGGTCGATCGGCACGCGATAGCCGTTGACCAGACGGTTGGTTTCGTTGGCCATGCCGGTCACCGCCATCAATTCACCGAACATGGCATCCGTCATGCCGGCCTTGCGGGCCGCGGCGGTATGGCTTGCGATGCAGTAGCCGCAGCCATTGGTCACGGACACGGCGAGATAGACCATCTCCTTGGTCAGCGGATCGAGCGCGCCGGGCCCCATGATCTGCTTGATGCTCTCCCAGGTGCGCTTGAGCGTGGCGGGATCGCGCGCCAGATATTTCCAGAAATTGTTGACGTCCGGCACGTTGCGCGACGCCTTGATGTCATCATAGACGGCCCTCACCTCGGGGCTCGCGTCGGCGTATTCGATGGCTGCGGTTGATGTCATTGGCAATTCCTCGGCAAAACCGGACGTCGATCGGAAAGACTAGGTGCAATGCGCCGGGGCCGACTTGTCCCGGTCATCGTCGTCTCCGACAATAGCATTTCCCGACCCGGACCCAACCAGCGGAGCGCCTCCCCCATGCCGAAATCGCCGGATTACTTCAAGGGCAAGACCATCCTGATCACCGGCGCCGGCAGCGGCATCGGCCGGGCGACGGCGCTGATCTTCGCGCGCGAGGGCGCCAATGTGGTCTGCGCCGACATCGACGAAGCCGCTGTGGCGCAGACGGTCGAGGCTATCGACGCGACCTATGGCGGCAAATCGCTGGCGCTCACCATCGATGTGACCAAACGCGGCGCGGTCAACGACATGGTCGAACTGGCCCTCGACGATTTCGGCAGCCTGCAATTCCTGTTCAACTCGGCCGGCTCCGCCCTGCGGCGCGCCAAATTCCTCGACATCGACGACGACCTGTTCGAGGCCACCTACGACCTCAACGTCAAGGGCACTTTCTACGCCATGCAGGCCGTGCTGCCGCATATGCTGGAAAACCGTTTCGGCGTCATCGTCAATGTCGGCAGCATGTCGCACAAGCGCGGCGGCCCCGGCACCAGCGTGCATTATGCCTCGGCCAAAGGTGCGGTGGTGACGATGACGCTCGGCGTCGCCCGCGAATTCGCCGGCCAGGGCATCCGCGCGCTGTCGATCTCGCCCGGTCCCGTGGAGTCGAATTTTCATGAAGCCTCCGGCACGTCGGACGAATTGAAGGCGAAGATGCTCGCCGACATTCCGATGAAACGGTTCGGCCGGCCGGAGGAGATCGGCGAACTCGTGCTGTTCATGTGTTCCGACGCCTGCGAATACATGACCGCCGATACCGTCTATGTGAATGGCGGCGGCGGCTGGCGCTGAGCGGCCTTGGCGCATCACGGATTGAAGATCAGCACGACGAAGGTCGCGAACAATACGAGGTGCACGCCGCCGAGCAGGATGTTGGTCGGCGCGCCGGAAAACGTCATTTGCGAAATCACCAGCGTCAGACCGAGCAGGATGGCCTCGGCCGGCGCCAGGCCAAGCTGCAGAGGCGTTCCGGTCAACAGGCTGATGAGCAGCATCGCCGGGATGGTGAGCCCGATGGTCGACAGCGCCGAGCCGAGCGACAGGTTGACCGAGCGCTGCAGGTGATTTTGCGACGCCGCCCGGTATGACGAAAGCCCCTCGGGCGACAGCACCAGCACGGCGATGATGATGCCGCCGAGCGTGGTCGGCGCGTGCAGCACCTCCAGCCCGAAATCGATAATGCCGGCGAGCGGCTCGGCGAGCAGCACGACCGGCAGCAATGTCAGCACCAGCAGGATGGTGTGGACCCAGACGGGATAATGGCCGCCGCCGTGTTCGCCATGCTCCCCGGCGCCCGCATCAGCTTCGGTGAAGAAGGAGCGGTGGCGCATGGTCTGGATCATCAGGAAGCCGCCATAAAGCAACCCGGTGAGCACGGCGAAGGCGCCGGCCTGCATCGCGTTGAGCGAATTGTTCGGCGTCGACCGGGTGAAAGTCGGCATGATGAGCGAGATCACCGCCAGGCTGGTGATGACGGCGAGAAACGCCACCGCGCCCTGCAGACTGTATTGCTGCTGCTTGTGGCGCAGCGCGCCGACAATGACGGAGGCGCCGACCATGCCGTTGAGCACGATCATCAGCACCGCGAACACAGTGTCGCGCGGCAGCGTCGGGTTCGGCTGGCCGGTGAGCATCACGGTCGCCATGATCGTAACTTCGATCATCACCACCGACAGGGTCAGGATCAGCGTGCCATAGGGCTCGCCGAAATGCTCCGCCAGCGCTTCAGCATGACGCACGACGCCGAAGGCGCACCAGATCATCACCGCGAACATCCACACAAACAGTGCCGCTGTGAGGCCGAGATTGGAGAAATCGGCCACCAGACGATGCCCCACGGTGAAGATCAGCACGGTGGTGGCCATGCCAACCAGCATCGGCAGTTCGGCGCGCAGCATCGCGGCGAGATCGCGCGGCCGGAGGTTCGAGGGAGGCTTGTTGCCGGCCGCGGCGGCTGACCGCAGCGTTTTGCCCTGGATGTTATCGGATTTCGTGGCCATCACGGTCCGCACCGAATCGCTCGCGCCGAAACAGCGCCAGACCGACATTAACACGGCGCGGCGTCAAAGCGCGTCGCCGCGCAACGCGCTGGCCTAGTCGGCTGCCCACGCTCACTTGATCCCGGCCGGACAGGCGCGATCGGCAAGCCGCGTGTCGCACACCGTGACCTTCTTGAGGAACTGCGTCCAGGTCGCGGTCTGCTCCTTCGACGGCGTGAACTTGAACGCCTTCTGCACGACGTAGAAGCTGTCCTTGCCGGAGATCGCCTTGAGGAAGGTCATTTCCGGTTTGCCGGTGTCGCTGTTGAGCGGACAGGCGAGCAGCCACATCGCCATCGGATAACCGCTTTCGACCGCGCTCACGAGCGAGGCGCTTTCGGCGCCGGGACAGGCTTTCAGCCAGCCCTGCTTGACGCGGTCGAGAAACTGCTCCGGCGCCGCCTTCAAACCGTAGAACACCTGCACCGTGAGCATCTCGCTCCAGTTGTTCACACTCTCGGCCACCGGCACCATTTCGGTGATCTGCGCCTTGCCTTCCTTTTTCTGGAAATCGACCTTGTAGCCGGACGGCAGCGAAACCAGCAGGTTCTCGCCCTGGAAAGCGAGCGCGGGCGACGAAGCGAGACAGGCCAAGATGCTGAAGGCAAAGACGCTGAAGGTAAAGACGGTTGGAGCCCGCAAACATATCATCGACTCAATCCGGGTTGGCGTGGTGCGGACAGATTAGCGCAAAACCAATCGGACATGCCGACCAGACATTCCCATCAAACTGCGTAAACTTATTTGCGCGTGCCCCGGCGCCGCCCGAGTGCTTGAGGCGCGTATTCCTCAAGCCCGCGGGCACCGCATTCCACCCCGCTTCCACGACGCCTCATGACAGCGCCCCTCGACGGATGGAACGATGATAGGATTATAGGCCGATGGGAAGAAAGTCAAGGGGCTGTTCGCACGCCCTGCGATGCCGTCATGGCGCGCCGGATGTGGCAATTTGTCCACCGCCGCATTTATACGGCTGTCACAGGACCGCCGCAGATTGCGCCGTGCCGCAACGGTTTCGTGCGATTGCGCGCGCTGCCTTGCACCCGCCGTTGCGGCCAAATCTTAAATTCAACGACCGACACCAAAAGGATTTTCAAAAATGTCCACGAACACTCGGGGATTGCGTGCCTGCCTTACGGCGCTCGTCATCGCAGGATCGACTGCCTTTGGTTTCCAAGCCGCGCTGGCGCAAAGCGCAATCGACAACAGCGCACTCACGTCCACGAGCTTCCGTGAGCACAAGCGCACCTTCGGCCTGGTCTATACCTTGCCCAAGGACGTGACCGATATTCTCGGCGTCACCGTCTACGGCCCGCTGAAGGAGAAGCTGCTCAACGCCGGGCTTTCGACCGAAGCGCAGATGCACAACATCCCGCACGTCACCGTCGTGCATATCCACAACGCCGATCCGGCGACGCCCGAGATGATGCTCAAGGCGCTGCCGAAGCTGCCGCCGGCGCTCACCGTGACGCTGAAGAATTTCTACACCACCGAAGCCGCCAAGGGCGCCGGCCATCCGTGGTGGCTCGATTTCGGCATCGTCAAGGAAGGCGCGAGCTACGAGGCCATGCACGCGTTCAACACCACGGCAACCGCCGCGCTGACCCCGCTGCGCGATGGCCCGCTGCCGCGCTGCACCGGCCCGGTCTATGCCGCGATGGGCGAGCCCGCCAAAGACCTCGTGAAGACGGTCGGCGTTTCCGGCGTCAACGTGGTGAAGGACGGCAAGGAACTGCGTTCGTACAATCCGCACAACACGCTGGTCTACAGCATGGCGAAGTTCACGCCCGACGTTCAGGCGGCGATGAACCAGACCGCGAAGGAGTTCAACCAGATCCTGCCCGATGGCATCCCGGTCACCTTCAAGACCGTGTCGATCGTCGAGCTCGGCTTTGCCGGCAATGTGCTGCGCGAGATCTACCGCATCGATCTCGACACCGGCGCGGTGTTGACGGTTGCGACCGGCAAGATGGCGTCGAATTAAGCGACGCGCGCAAGCGTTACGCGGCGAAAGTTCGGGCGGCAAGAGCGGGGAAGACCTGCGTCTTGCCGCCCGATTTTTTTTCGATCTGCCGCCGCTTCGCGCCGGCAGCGCACATGCCTTGGGATTATAGGCGAGACGAAAACGGAGTTGTCCGGCCCAGGCGCCGCTTCCGCTGAAAACCGGCACCTGCGGTCCAGCGGAAAAATCCTCTTGATTCTGGAAACTAAAAAAACTATACTAGTATCTCTAGTTTCTGTCTCTTGCAGCCGTGACCTGACCAGCGAGCCTACTGCCTCGGCGGGATTCGCGTAGCGTCCTGTCTTTCCTGCCATTTCCCGTGGGGATTCGATGACTTCGACCTCTGTGCTGCCCGTTCTGGTCTGCGGCGCCGGCCCGACCGGCCTGACGCTGGCCGTCACCTTGCGCCGCTACGGCATCCCGGTGCGCCTGATCGACAGCGCCCCGGTGCCCGCCACCGTCTCGAAGGCGCTGGCCATCTGGAGCGGCAGCCTCGAGGCGCTGGCCGCGCTCGGCGTCGTCGAGGATTTCGTCGCCGCCGGCGTCCGCCTCAACGCCTTGCGCATCGGCGACGGCAAACGGCAACTGGCGACACTCAAGGTCGGCGACGGCATCGACAGCCCCTACCCCTACCCGCTGCTGCTGCCGCAATGCGTCACCGAATCCATTCTCGCCGCGCGCGCCGCCGAACTCGGCCTGACGGTGGAGCGCGGCGTCGAACTCGTCGGCTTCAAACAGGACGACAGCGGCGTCACCGCCGAGCTGCGCGCGCATGACGGCCGCACCGAGACCCTGCGCGCGGCCTACCTGGTCGGAGCGGACGGCGCCCGCAGCTTCGTGCGCCGCTCGCTCGGCATCGAATTCGAAGGCTACACCGAGGCGCAGACCTATCTGCTCGGCGATGTGCGGATCGACGGCGATCTCGACCATCAGAGCATCTATGTCTGGTGGCATGGCGGCGGCACCGTCGCGCTGTTTCCGTTCGAGGAAGCGACCTGGCGCGTCTTCGCCGTGCGCCAGGACGACAAGAACGACGCGCCGTGCACCATCGAGGAATTGCAGGATCACATCGACCGCCACGGCCCCCCTAGCCTGCGGCTCAACAGCCCGAGCTGGCTCTCCACCTTCCGCATCAATGAGCGGCTGGCGGCGCGCTATCGCGACGGCCGTGTATTCCTCGCCGGCGATGCCGCCCACATCCACAGCCCGGCCGGCGGCCAGGGCATGAACACAGGCATCCAGGACGCGGTCAATCTCGGCTGGAAACTGGCCGCCGTGCTGCGCGGCACAGGCGACAGCAACCTGCTGCTCGACAGCTACGAGGCCGAACGCCGCCCCGTCGCGCGCGCCGTCATCGCCGGCGCCGCGCAGAAGCTGCACGCCGCCTTCGCCAGCAGCGGCATCGCCCGCGTGCTGCGCGACGTCGCGGTGAGCCTCGCCGGCAACATCCCCGCGGCGCAGCGCGCGCTGCAGATCGAACTGTCGGAAACCGAGATCGTCTATCAGGACGGCCCGCTGGTCGCCTTCGGCAAGCAGCCACGACGCTGGCGGCGCACCGATGTCGGCAGCCGCGCCCGCGACGCCCGCTACATCGACGCCAACAATGCCGAGGCCAGCCTGTGGCGCACGCTGAGCGGCCCGCATCATACGCTGCTGGTGTTTGAGGAGGCCGACAAGAAACTTCCGCTCGCCGGCATGATGGATGGCTTTGGAAGCGATCTCGTCATCCTTCGCCTGGACCCCGAGAGCGATCTGCACGGCGACGTGCGCGACCGCTATCACATCAGTCCGCCCGGCTGGGTGCTCATTCGTCCCGATCAGGTTGTCGCCGCGCGCGGCGGGCCGGGCGATCTTGCGCAACTCGCCAATTACCTCGAACATGTGTTAGGGGGGCAGCCCCGCGCCGCGGCCTCGCGCCCGCGGGAGACCGTCGCTTCATAACCCATTCGCTTCATACCCATTGCGAGCGCCGTGCCGGATCCGTCGCCCCTTCCCCCGATCGACCTCGACGACGGACCGGCGGGCCGTATCATCGCCATGACGCGCGAACTGCTGCTGCGCGACGGCTACAGCGGCCTGACGATGGACCATCTCGCCTTCGCGCTCGGCATGAGCAAGAAGACGATCTATACCCACTTCCCGTCGAAGGACGCGATCGTCAGCGCCATCATCGCGGCCACCGGGGCGACGATCCGGCGGCAGGTGCAGGCCGCGATGACCAAAGGCGACCCGTTTCCGGTCAAGTTCAAGTCCGTGCTCGGCATCATCGGCGCGCAGTTCGGACCGATGGGACCGAACTTCCTCGACGACCTGCATCGCCACGCGCCGGCGCTGGCGCGCGAAATCGACACGCTCAAGGAAAACAATATCCCGATCGTGTTCAATCTGCTGCTGAGCGACGGTATCGCGCAAGGCATGGTGAGGCCGGATACCGACATTCCGTTCGTGACGGCGTACTGGATTCAGATCATCAAGGGTATCCACGACCCTGCCGTGCTGGCGAAGACCGGGCTGACGCCGCGCGCCGCCTTCGACAAGAGCATCGAACTGTTTTTCCGCGGGCTTCTGACCGACAAGGGCCGTAAAGCGAGCCAGTTATCCTGACCTCGGCGCGGCGGTGTGCAGAAATACGTGCAGGCTTGCCGGGCGAGCAAGGCGTCACACCGGCAAATTATCGTGCTTCCGTCTCGGCATCTCGGCGTGCTTGTTCTTCAGCATCGCCAGCGCACGGGCGATACGCTTGCGCGTCGAGTGCGGCATGATGACGTCATCGATATAGCCGCGCTCGGCGGCGACGAAGGGTGACAGGAAGCGGTCTTCGTATTGCTTGGTCTGCGCCGCAATCTGCTCCGGCGTGCCGCCGCGGAAGATGATCTCGACCGCGCCCTTGGCGCCCATCACCGCGATCTGCGCCGTCGGCCAGGCGTAATTGAGATCGCCGCCGACATGCTTGCTCGCCATCACGTCATAGGCGCCGCCGAAGGCCTTGCGCGTGATGACGGTGACCAGCGGCACGGTGCACTGGCTGTAGGCGAACAGCAGCTTGGCGCCGTGCTTGATCAGGCCGCCATATTCCTGGTCGGTGCCGGGCAGAAAGCCGGGCACGTCGACGAAGGTGACGATCGGGATATTGAAGGCATCGCAGAAACGCACAAAGCGCGCGGCCTTGCGCGAGGCGTCGCTGTCGAGCACGCCGGCCAGCACCATCGGCTGGTTGGCGACGAAGCCGACGGTGGAGCCGGCGATGCGGCCGAAGCCGATGACGATGTTCTTGGCGTAGGCCGCCGACAGTTCGAAGAAGTCGCCCTCGTCCACCACCTTGGTGATCAGCTCCTTGATGTCGTAGGGCTTGTTCGGATTGTCGGGCACCAACGTGTCGAGCGATTCATCGACGGCGTCGATGTCGTCGAAGCTCGGCCAGGTCGGCGGGCCGGCCTCGAAATTTGACGGCAGAAAGTCCATCAGCCGGCGCATCTGCAGGAGACAATCAACGTCGTTCTCGAACGAACCGTCGGCGACGCCCGACTTGGCCGTGTGCACCGAGGCGCCGCCGAGTTCTTCGGCGGTGACGACCTCGTTGGTCACGGTCTTTACGACGTCAGGCCCGGTGACGAACATGTAGGAGGTGTCGCGCACCATGAAGATGAAATCGGTCATGGCCGGCGAATAGACGTCACCGCCGGCGCAGGGACCCATGATCACCGA
>JBAZSM010000108.1:0-11598 GCA_041662425.1 Pseudolabrys sp. | reverse complement strand
AGTCGCGGCCAGCCAGCGCGTACCACAGCAGCAGCGCGGTGAAGATGGCCAGGATGATCAGGATCGTCATGCCGCGTCCCTTCCGCCGCGCAACCGCAGCTCTTCTTTCGCCATCGACCGCTTGAACATACGGTAGGCGGTGAACATGCCGCCCAGCGCCATCGCAGCCGTCATCGCCGGCCAGTCCAGCAGGATCCGCAGCGCCTCGATTTCGCCTGCTGAAAAATTCATGCGCCGGCCCCGTTGATCTTGCGGCGGATCAGCACGAACGCCGCCACCAGGCCGGCGACGATCAGGGCGGTCAGCACGATCGCCAGCCATCCGATGCCTTGCGAGGCAGCGAAGCCGCCGCCGGCGGCGCCCGCGGTGGCCGTCACCACGACTTTCGTCGCGGTCGACATCGGCACCTTCGGCACCGTGCCGGCGAATACCGCTTTCTGCGCCGCGATCCAGTCGGCCTCGGGGGCGGGATAGCGCTTGCCGGCCTCGTGCCATGCCTGCGCCTTCAGGAACGCAATCCCCATCGGGCTGCGCCAGAACGCATCGTCCATCACGGTGTCGCGGGTCATGCCGGGCACGCGGTCGGTCACAAACTTGATGTAGCTCTCGACATGGTTGCCGCCGGACCAGATCCGGATGGCGTCGGCAAAGCGCTTGTTGCGGTAGTTTTTCGAGGTGCGCCAGAGATCCAGCTGGGCGCAGATGCCGTGCACATAGGTAGGAAACACCGCGATGTTGTTGCCCTGCCCGGTGCCGTCGTTGAGGGACACCGCCTTTTTCGCAGCGCCCCACCTGATCGCCAGCGCGCTGCCCCACATCGCGCCGGGATTTTTGTATCGAATTGATGCTGGTTCTCGCATGGTAGGCTCCCGTGAACAGAGCCGACAATGCAACCTGCCCGGCGCCGTCAAGCGTCGCGCGGGATCAGGTCATTATTTCCCGCACGCGCATGAACGAATTCATCAGACCGCCCATCAGGCGGCCTCCGGCGGATCCGTTAAACGTCAGCGTTCCTCCGCTGGTCGTTCCAGCGCGCAATTTGAACGTGGTCGACGCCGCCGCGCCAGCCAGCGCGTCGATCTCGAGGGTAATCCTGTTGGTTACGCCGGCGACGTAGAAATACACAATATCCGCAGCCAGCGCGCTGGCGACCGCGTCGCGGAAGATTGCGCCAATGATCGCAGACGGGCCCGATCCATGTGCCACGACGGCTTCACAACGCAGCCGCAGAAGATTGGCCGCCGACGTCGGGGTGATCGCCCGCGACAGATATTCGTCGCCCTCGGTATTTTGCGGAATAGTGTCGTCGAGCGGTATCGTCGTGGTGCCAGTGGCGAGCGCACCGCTATCGGTGCGCGCGTTCTGGATCTCGGTGCCCGGCAACGGCACGCCGTGGCCAAACAATTGCATCCGGGTCGGGACCGCCGACCATGCGCCGGCGGTCGCCAGCCCGCTTTCGAACGAGAGATAGCCGAGCACGGCATAGGCCTTTGCGGCCACAGCGCTGCCGCTGTAGAACACATGCGGACTATCGGCGCCGCCGGCGCCGCCTTCCGCCGTCGACGACGCGATCGGAAACTGGCCGAGCGGGAAGATCGACGTGCCGGACAGGCAGTTGATGACGCCGAGCCGGAAGGTGCCGGCGTCGTTGAAGCCGACCAGCCACAGCCGGAACGGCGTCGCATTGGCCGTACCCAGCGTCGACCCCGACGACACCGTCAGCGTCGTCGCCGCCGTCAGCGTCATCACGGAAAAATCGCCGGCCGCCGCGGTCGCGTTGCGAAACAGCACATAGACCTGATCGAACACGTTGGGCGGGAAGCCGGCCAACGTCTTGATGGTGATCGTCAGCGCGCTGGCGCCAACCGAGGTCTCGACCTTGCCGTTGACCAGCACGAAGCCGTTGTTGCGGATGCCGGCGGCGGTGTCGGTGCCCGGCAACGGGATGCCGGCATGATAGAGCTGCAGCGTGGTCGGCGACACCGACCAGGTGCCGGCCGCGGCCAGGCCGGCGGGGTAGTCGGCATAGCCCAGCACCGCAAGCGGCTTCGACGCCACGGCGGTGCCGGTGTAATAGGTAGTGGCACTGTCGGCGTTGCCGGCGCCGCCTTCAGCTGACGAAGTCGACAAGAAATGCGGCAGCACGACCTGCTGCGCATAGACCCCGAGGCCGGCATTGATGACGCCGAGCCTGAACGTGCCGGCGTCATCGAAGCCGACCAGCCACAGCCGGAACGCGGCGTTGTTGGTGGTGCCGAGCGACGAGCCCGACGACACCGTCAGCGACGTCGCCGCAGTCAGCGTCAGCATGCTGTAGTCGCCATTGGCCGCCGTGGCGCTGCGCACCAGCACCAGCACCGGATCCGCCACGCTCGGATCGGCGCCGGCCAGCGTCTTGATCGCGAAGGTGACGGCGCCGCCGGCGTGGCTTTCCGTAAGGGTGCCGTTGACCATCGAAATGCCGAGCGCGGAGCCGGCCAGCGTGCGCGCCACCACGCCGAGGCTCGCCACCGCGCTGCCGACATTGGAGCCGACCACCAGCCAGCGCGACGCGGCGTTGGAATAGCGCAGCGTGATGGTGGTTTTCGGCAGCAGTACGACGTCGGCGCTGTTGAGATCGAAGCGGTTGGCCGCGGTCGACGATCCGCTCTGATCCTTCAGCGTGATGTTGAAGGCGCCGCCATTGTAGATCTGGCGGGTGACGCCATCGGTGGTGTCGGTCACCGTGTTTGGCACCATGCCGGTGATGCTGCGCGCCGCGTCCGAGTTGAGGATCAGCGCGCCGGCGTGCTTCAGGTTGGTCGGCGCATAATCGTTCTGGTCGGCCGTGATCTGCGCCGGCGACACGATCTCGACCACGTTCTTTTTCGAAAGCCGCATGCCGCCCGCGGTGGCGCCGTCGCCGAGATGGGCTTCCTTGCGGGTGGTGTCGTAGCCAAGCTCACCCTCCAGCGGCGTGACGCTCTCGACTTCCGCCGTGGTGCCGCGGATGTGCTTGACCCTGATGCTCATACGCAAATCTCCCTAGACATAGGTTCCGTAGTCGCGCGAGGTGGTGGGGATGTCGACGTAGAAGCCGTAATCGGGATTGCTCAGGATGTCGGCATAGGTCTCGGCCAGGCCGGCGGATCCGGCCGCGGCCGCGGCATCCGCGCTGGCCTCGGCCGCCGCCGCCACCGCGATATCACGCGCCGCCTCGGCGCCGGCCTGGGCATTGCTGCCCGAGACTTCATCGGCATAGAATTTTGTCGCGAGGTCGCTGGCCGCGACCGGCTCGGCGGCACGCACCGTGCGCGGCCGGAAATCCACCGCGGCATCGCTGGTGGTGAACGGCTGCTGGTCGCGCAGCATTTTGCCGCGCAGCTCGGCGTCGCGCATCGCCGCGGCGTCGGCAAGCCGGCCGTGCAGCGCCGCATCGTAGCGGTTGAGGTTGGTAAAATCGGTGCCCTGGATCGCCGGCGTGATCCGCTCGAAGGCGAGGATCACCGGCTGATCGGCCGAGGCCGCGGGGAACGCGATGCGGGTGACCGTGACGGCGCCGCCGCCGTCGAGCGAGACCAGGAAATGCACGCCCAGGGTCAGCTCGATCTTGACCCCGGTACTGTCGAAATAGCTGACATGGACGTCAGCGCCCGAAAACGCGGCAAAACCCGGCGTGAAGATGGTCTCCACCCCGGTATAGACGCGCTCGGCATAGCAGGCTTCGGTTGGGACGGTCATGGCGGGGAAAGTAGGGCCGACAAGGGGGTGTCAAGCGTGCACCCCAGGACACCCTGAGGGAGCGGGGAGGCGGTTAACTTTGAACCTTTCGGTCCGGTATCAGACCTATTTCCGGGCTAGGCAGGGCCGGGCAACGTGGGGTAGCGTGGCGGGATGGAGCCCTTTTTGACCTTTTGTGCGTCCGGAATGATCGCCTGCGTTGTTGCTATTTACGCCGTCATTCGAGCCGGTAAGCGCGGCAACTCTCGCTACAGTCCGGAGGACTTGAACCCATGAAAACTCAATGGCAGGTTCGGCCGCCGTACTTCACGCGCCCAGGGCCTTACACTTTCAAGGTCGATGGTGAGAAGATCGAATTCACCGCCGACGAAAAGGGCTGTTTTGAATTCGACGGCGAGCCACCGGCAGGCTTAGGGATCTTCGCCAACCGGATCGGTGCAGCAAAAATGGTCGTCGTAACGGACGACAAAGCCGCCATTCGGGCGAGGATGAACTAGTTTCAAGTTTTCACCCACAGCCGGCGCTTGCTGTTGTTGCGGAGCCGAAGCGCGTGCCACGCCTGATCAAGTCGGCCGCCCTCAATCCCATTTAAATAGGTGTCGGGGTAGGCGTGACCGTAGGTCCGGTTCGTGAACACGAACTCGATCCCGTAGCCGCAGAGCGGATCGTAGTCATTGAAATTGTTGTACCAAGCCCTGATCTGGATGGCGTAGCGCCGAGATGCCCGCGCGAGCGCAATGAACGCCAGATTGTCTGTGCCCGATCCCACATACTCGAATGCGCATTCGTAGAGAAAAAACTCCTTGTGCGGAGTGTAGGTTTTCATCTTGGTGACGTAGGCGGGTACCAGCGTGTTCATCTGATAATCGATCGTCCGCGAGCCTCCGATCGCGGAAGTCTGCATCCCGTCCTGGTAGCGATCGATGATCGCATCCAGCGTGGCCCCGGTCGTTGGCCTCCCTGCGGATACCCAATCAGCGACACAATTCGTCAGGCTGTTGGAATTGGTTTCATCGTTGTTGAAGTACGGTGCGACAGCCGCCCCGTCGAAGCTGTCCATCGGCACGGTGGCGCTGCCGGATATCGCGGTGTAGGCCGCGCCCCCATTCAAGCGCGCATTGTTGTTGATGTGAATGGTTCCAACAACGTCGTGCAGCCCCATGACGTACCGGATGCTCGGATTGGTCAGGCGCGGGAACGCTGCTTTCAGCTCCGACACCATCTTGACGGCGCGGAAAGACGAGAATGATGCGGGGTCACCCGATCCGCCCGAAGGGTACGCCAGATAGCCCTGGTATCGCATCATCACGGCGCTTGTGAACTGCAGGTTCCATGTCTCGTTTGAGTGCTCGCACTGCACCTCGCAGTCGTGATCGAGAGCATTCCGGAACGCGGTCAGCATGTTGACCGGAAAATTGTCCAGCGGGTCGTAGTCCGGATCATCGCTCATCATCCCCTGGTCGGGGATGCAGAGCCATGCGGCGGGCGCAGCCTCTCCCGGAGGCCGCATGGCATCCAACTCATTCATAAAGATCGCGCAAAATTCGACAGGGAGACCGGTGAAAAGCACCTGACTTCCTGAAAACTGCGCAGTAACCCAGCATCCCGGCCCGATGTCGGGATTGATGGTGATTTTCTTGTTGAACGTGAAGGCGCGATAGGTGCCGGCGCCGATATTGTTGCCGTAGCGCCCAAACGGCCAGATGCCGAAACTGGTCATTACGGGGTACGCAATGCGATCGTTGCCCGATCCAACCCGCAAGCTCACATAGCCATAGACGTAGCCGAACGTGAAGTTCGAAAACCCGGTGACGTCAATATCGATATCGAAATGCGTCGCGTCGGTGACGTTGGTGACTTCACACACCTTCATGTGCAATTGCGTCATGCCGACTGCGGGCCCGCCCGACGGGATGACCGAATTGACCATGTAAGGCTGCACCTTGTCGCCGACCTGAAAGCCGTGCGCTGTGCCGGTAGTGACGCGGTTGGTGCCGTCTTTTGCGATGCCCGTGATCTGGATGATGTTGCCGCAACGGGCGATGCCGGAGCCCGCTCCGATGCGACACGTCACAACCTCGCCATGCTGCATGGATGCCGGAGTGCTCGCCACCGCATCCAGCGTCATCTGATTGAGGCCTGAAGTCTCGCCGTAAGCGAGACCGGCGTGCCAATTGCTGGTCTTCCCGGCGTAACCCGGAGGGTTTCTATCTCGCCAGCGGACGAGATTGGAGCCTCCATTAACGCCATTCCAGTTCATAAACCGAATGCAACCCGCGTTGTAGTCAATGTATTGCTGCTTGACCTTGGCGCGGAACACCTTCCCCGCAAGCAGATCAGCCTCGTCTTCAAGCCGGTAAAACTTTACATTCCGAACGCGATTTGCACCCGTGCCCGTCGTTGAGACGTTAAACGTCAGAGGTAGGTTGGCTAAATATCCGGAGTGAGAAACAATCGCTCGGGCCACGCCCGAAGTGTTGGTAAATCTGTTGTTGGGGGACTGCACGACATTTTGCGAAGCCGGATCCATGGACCATGTGACGCCGCCGAACACGATTTGAACCGCCCCCACGCCATCCCATGTTATGACATATGGACCTGCAAAATCCGAACTGGCGGGGGCGCGCACGTCACCCAGCTTGAACCCCACGGAGGCAAATTCAGCGTCGTCCGGCCACCCATCTGCGCCAAGCAACTGATAAAACGGTGCAGTCGTCGGGGTTGTGTTCGGCCCGATATTGCCATCGGCCGTAATCAAATGATCGATGAACATGAGGTCGCTCACGTTCATCAAATTGACGTTGATACCAGCGCGCTTCTTCGCTGCGAGAGCCATCAGAGAGGACTCGTGAAGTTGTACTCGACTTCCACAAGGTCAAAATAAAGCCCTGACGTTTGAGTTGTCCCCGCCGATTTCAGGGACATCAGGCCGTATCCGGTTTCTCGGCCAACCGCAGTCGGGATGTTCGTTGTAATGGTCGCGACAATCACCCCGTCAATTTTGAAATCGACACTGGTGCCTGCGGCGTTCACGTCGACCTCAAACAGTTGAAATAGATCAGCAACCGGCGTCACGCCGGTATTGCTGGAAGTTTCGGCATTGTTGGTGCGCGTGACCGCCTCCCACATGCCGCCGTTGCTGCCGTGCGTATAGCGGAAGAAGGCCCCGTCAGCACTCTCGCTCGCACCGTTGTCGATGAACCCAACCCTTGTCGTATAGGTTTCAGTTCCGTTCGACAGCACATGAATTGCGGCTCTAGCTAAAAATCTGGCGCGACCTTCGCCAAGCCTAAATCCGACGTTGGTTACCGATGCTACGGCAGCGATTGCGGCTCTGCCCGTGGTGGTGGTGCCCAAATCCAGCGACCAGACGCCAACCGTGCCCGGGACGTTCGTAATGACTCCGATACCAGCGGCCGTTCCACTGAAGGACATGTAGGCTTCCATCCCCGGAACAGCGACGCCGTTAGCTCCAGCGACCCCGACAAAATGAGAGCCGGTTTCGAAGCGGTTTCGGCGCGAGCCGTAACCAACGCTCATGTTGATGCGTGAGGCATCCGCATCGGCCAGATCGGAAAGGTTCTTGCTGGCGTCCATCACCTGCCGCCAAACAGCCGCCCCATCGGTCGAGTCTTGGCAGACAAACAGCTTATTGTCGGTGGTGTTGAACCACGTCGAACCGGCATGGTAGCCGTCCGTCACGTCGTCGGTAACTGCCGGGTCGGCTGTCGCCGTGAAGTTGTCCACGGTTCGATAGTCCGTAGTTGACCCTTGCCGTGCTGCAGATCGGGAGATGCGTCCAGTTCCAGAGAGCGCGGTTCGCGCGGAAATTTTCTGAGGTGTAAGGGCCATTATGCTGCTTCCTGTTGAATGTAGCCGCCACCGGCTTCAAGCTCGATGTAGCCACTGCCCGCTTCCAACTCGATGTAGTCAACAGGGTCGGACGAAGCCGCTATCGTGAATGAAACCGTGTTCGACCAGTTGCTTGTCAGCACGCCGTCCGAGACGCTGCAGCGCGCCTCATAATCTCCGTTCGCGAGGGAGGCCAGGGCGAGATCGATATCGTTCGCGACATCTTCCGGAGCCGTGATGTCGTGGGTGGTGTCCGAAACCGGGGCCGCGAAACTGGTACCTGCCGCCGCAATCTGCAACCGGATATCGTCCCCGGCCTCAACCGTGTCGTCGATGTCGATCGTGAATTCCGGGGTGTCGTCCGAACTGGCCGAGGTGATCGCCAGAACCGGTGCCGTTGGCAGATCAGGTGCCGCCCCCGGTCCCCCAAGGACATTGATGGCGGTACGCCATAGCGTGAAGGTGAAGCCGAACATCAGCTCATGACCAGGATGCCGGTTGCCGTCGATGCCGCCTTCACTTTCGTGAAGCCGATCGGCAGCACCATGCCTGCCAGCACCGGGATGGTCTCGTCACCGCCGCCGGGCTTGGTCACCACCAGATCGCCCGCGGCGCCGCAGATCGCGACGCCCTTGACGCCGGTGTAGGTGGTGCTGTCGCTGGGCGTCGCCACCGTGTACTGGTAGGATGTGCCGATCTGGCCGATCGCGCTCTCGACGCCCATGGCGGAATTCTCCGGTTGATGTCCGGAAGCTACGCCGACGGCGCGGGCGTCAAGCCTCGTCGGCGCGGCTTACTCCGGCCCCAGCACCGCCGCGAGATCCGGGGCCCGCCGGGCCTCGGTTCGCCCTGGCGGCAGCCAGTAGCTCTGGCCCCAGTCCTTTTTGGCCTGGGCCTCGATCCGGGAAAATCGCTCGCGGGCGCGCGGGTCGGCGATCAGCGCCAGCTGGTCGAGCACGCTGCGCTGGAACGCCAGCCGGGTGAACCACAGCGACGACCCCGGGATGTGACGGCCCAGGGCATACAAGGCATCGCCGGCGAAATGCGTCTCCTGGCCCTTGCCGGCCAGCTGGATGTTTTTGAACACGAAGTCGCCCAGAATGCTTTCGGCCGAGGCGGCCAGCGGGCCGGCGAATGTTGCCGCCCAGGAGTTACCCTGCTTGGTCTGGTCGAGGAACAGGATGTCGCCGAATACGCCGAAGCCGCCGCCCTGCAGCGTGGCCTTGCCCCAGGCGCGCAGGCCGTTGGCGGTGGTCGGATCCAGCGACAGCGGATCGCGGCCGGCCGCGATCTCCTTGGTTTGCATCGAGAGCGCGCCGAGCGCCGTCATCGCCGCAAATGCCAGCGCCGAATGCGACAGCCGCGCGCCGTCCCAGCCGCGCGCGGTCGCCCTGGCGAAATGCATCATGACGAACGTCGCTGGAAACGATCGGTACATGCTGACAGCGCGGCGGGTCTCGCCGCCGAGCGAGCCGGGCTTGCTGTCGCCGATCATCAGCGCCCGCGTCACCGGATCGCCCTCGATCACGGCATAGTCCATTTCGGTGTCGATCAGCCGCTGCAGCTTTTCCGCGGCGGCGCGATGCGCCGGCGTCTGCCCTTCCGCGACGTCCATCGGCCGCAGCAGGATCGCGTTCGGCCGCGGCTCGTGCGGCGCCGTGGCGCGGATCAGGTCCCAGTCATCGGCGGCGATGCCGTAGCGCGCCAGGCTGCCGCGGAATTCGTCGCTCAATCCGGCAAACGCCGTGCCGCGCTCGCGCGCCACATGCGCCATCATCTCCAGCCCGAAGGCGCCGCGCAGCATCGCGGTCCAGCGCCTTAAGCCGGAGGCGCGGATGTTGGCGCTCGAGAGTTTTTGCGCCAGCCCCGTGCGGATGGTTTCGCCCATGATGCGGTCGGTTTGGCCGGCGCTGTGCGCCAGGCTGTCGAGCACCAGGCCCTGTTGCGCGATGAAGACGTCGCTGCCCTTTTCCTTCATCATGGAGGTGGCGCGCGCGATCGTGTTCATGACCGGCAGGCCGTTGAACCGCGCCACCACCGCCAGCGAGCCGGGATCGGTGAACGACGAGATGATCGCCGATCCCAGTTGCGTCGCCGACAGCCATGCCCGGGCATCGCCCATCGCGGTCGCAAAGGTGGTAGAGACCGCCGTCTGATTGGCGCCGGTGACCTCGGCATAGAGATCGTCGAACAGCCGCTTCTCCCGCTTGACCCGGCTTTCAATGCCCCGATTGGCCTTCACCGCCGCGGCGATGTCTTTCGGCGTGGCCTTGTCGCCGGCCTTGACCGCCAGCCGCGCCGCCTCGCGATCGAACAGATTGTGGATAAAGGTCCTGGTCGCCTCCGGATTGGGACCGAGCACGCGCAAGGCGGCGATGTCGTCGGCCATGCCCTTGATGTGGCTGGTCATGGTCTCGAACACGCTGGCATGGGTGCCGACCGCGTCGGCGACCGCCTGCCAGCTCTCGGCATCCTTCCAGGAGAAAAAGCGGGCCATGTCGCGCTGATTGGCTAACATCGGCCGGCCCGCGCGCGCTGACGTCACCGGCCCCTGCGGGCCGTCGATGATATCGGCCGTCACGCTGTCGAGCAGTTGCGAAAACCGCGCGTCGCTCATCGGCTTGCCGGTGTCCCAGTCCAGCATGTCCTTGCGGTCGACATTGTCGCGCACCAGCTTGCGGAACCTGTCGGCGCCGAGCGCGCGGGCCTTTGCGACATCGATCGCCGGATTGGGCAACCGCCAGGTCGCACGCTCGCCCAACGCGCCGCCGGCCCCGCGGAACTGATCGGCCAGGCTCTTTGCGACTTCGCCCCAGGCCTTGGCCGCCGCCGCCGCCTCGGGCTGCACGCCACCTTCGCCATAGACCGCGCGCAGCACGTCAAGCTCCCGCGTCGCCTCGGCCCGAAAGCCCAGCTTTTTCGGCCGCAGGAAATCGATCGCATCGGCGAACGCGGCGTGCGCCTGGCCGCGGATGTTGCGGGCGAGATAGTGCACGTTGTTCCATGACGAGATCTCGAAGGCATCGCGCGCCAGCAGCGAGCGCACCGCAAAGCCCAGCGTCGTCTGTTCCTTGCCCAGCGTCGGCGGCGCCTTGTTGCCGAAACCGAGATCGCCCGGCGTGGCGCGCAGCTCGACCACCCTGGCCTCATAGGCGGATGCGGCGCGCAGCACGTTGGATTGCGCGATGATGTTGCCGCGGATCAGGTCGGCCTTGCGTGCCGCCTCGGCGGTCGCGATCTCGGCCACGTCGATCGCGGCCTGGCGCTCGGCGCCGGCATCGCCCAGCGTGGCCTTGTGCGCCTCCTCGAATTCGTTGAGCATGTCGACGATGCGGCGGCCGGAGATCCGCTCGACATTGCCAGCGGCGATCTTTCGGATGAAACATTTGCGCGCGGTCATGCGGCCTCCTGGGCGGCGCCGGCAATGCAGGCGTTGAGTTCATTGGCGGCCGCAGCATCGGCCTCGACTTCCCGCATCGCCTCGGACGCCTTCAGCGTGCGCGTGGTGCCGTCAGGGTTCTGCAGCGCGATTTCGAAATCGCCGGCTTCATCCAGCACGCGCTGGGCATCGGCCGCCAACGCAGGATCGCCGATCGGCTTTGCCGGCGCGTCGGCATCGGCGGCCGGTTTCGGCTCCGGCTTGGCGTCAGCGCTGGCCTTGATCTTCGCATCCGCCGGGAACGGAACCTCAGACAGCACGACGGGGCGACGCTCGCCGACGACGTGATCGATTATTTTCATAACTTCGTCATTATCCGCCCGCTCCAGCTGTAGGGCCAGACTGCGCGCAACATCGGCGGTTAATTCACGCCCGTTAAGGCGCGCGATGCCTGCCAGCTTGGCCGCCACGCGATCGAGCGCCGCCGTCTGCGCGGCGGCAGCCCGGCCAACCATATCCTCTGTCACGCTGGCGAGCGCCTGCGAAAGCTCATCCGGTTTTGCGAGCAGGACAAAGTCAGCTAGATCTTGCGCCTCAGAACGTGAGAGCCGCACGCCATACCCATCGGTCGCAAGGCTGGAAATAGC
>JBAZSM010000107.1:0-11682 GCA_041662425.1 Pseudolabrys sp. | reverse complement strand
TAATTACACGCCGACCGTGCGCGGATTTTTCCAGATGGTCGTTCCGACCGACCGTCCATCGCTGAAAAAAGCCATCGACGATGTGCTGGCGGGCCAGGAAATTCCCAACCTGGTGCTGCGCGTCCGCAGGCCCGACGGCGCCATCCTCGATGTCGAGCTCTGGATCACGCCGGTGCGCGATGCGGAAGGCAAAATCAACGGCGTGTTCGGCACGATGCAGGACGTCACCATTCGCCACCGCGCCGAGGAATTGCTGGCGCGCGCCAACCAGGAACTCGAGGCCCGCGTCAGCGAGCGCACGGCCGAGCTTGCCCGCGAAATGCGCCGGCGCGAGGAAGCCCAGATGACGCTCGGGCAGATGCAGAAGATGGAAGCCGTCGGGCAATTGACCGCCGGCGTTGCCCACGACTTCAACAATCTTCTCGCCGTGATCGCCGGCAGCCTCGAATTCGTCGACCGCGCGGCCGCGGGCGGCCTGACCGCCGACCCCGAATTGATCGACGCGGCGATGCGCGCCACGCGCCGCGGCCGTGAACTGGTGCGGCGGCTTCTTGCCTTCTCGCGGCAGACGCCGCTGCGCGCCGAGCCGACGCCGATCGATCAGATGGTTCTCGATACGCTCCGGCTCCTGCAGCGCACGCTCGGGCAGAACATCGATCTGGTGACGCGGCTCAACGCCAAGGGCGCCGTGATTTCAGTCGACCGCAACCAGCTCGCCAATGCGCTGCTCAATCTCGCGCTCAATGCGCGCGACGCCATGCCCGATGGCGGCGAGATCGTTATCTCGACCGAATGCCGCCCGTGCGATCCGGCGACGGCCAAACCGTCGCGCTGGCCGACCGGCGAGGAAGTCTGCATCTCGATCAGCGACACCGGCATCGGCATGAGCGAGGACGTGCTCAACCGCGCGGTCGAGCCGTTCTTCACCACCAAGAGCGACGGCCTCGGCAGCGGCCTCGGCCTGAGCATGGTGCAGGGCTTCACCGAACAGTCCGGCGGCCTTCTGAAGATCGACAGCAAACCGCGGCGCGGCACGTCGATCACGATCCGCTTGCCGCGCGTTGCCCTGGCCGGCCAGGCCGAAGAGGTCGATGGACCGATCGGCGGCGCCAGCGCCGAGCGCGAAAAGACCGTGCTGCTGGTCGAGGACGACGCCGACGTCCGCATCGTCGCCGGCGCGCAACTGCGTCATCTCGGCTACCGGGTGCACGCCGTCGCCAACGGCATGGAGGCGATCGATCTTCTGGCCTCGCCGGCCACCATCGACATTATCCTCACCGATATCGTGCTGCCGGGCGGGCTCGACGGCGTAACGCTGGTCAAGGAGGCCATGGCGAGCCGTCCGGGCATGGGCATCCTGTGCATGTCGGGCTACGACCCGGCGCAGAAATACCGCAAATGGCTCAACATGCAGAACATCACGTTCCTCGAGAAGCCGTTCAATACGCAGAAGCTCGGCCAGGCGCTCGAAGCCGCCCTCGTGCATTGAATAGCGGTCAGTGTTCGACCGGCGGTGCGGCGGCGCCGCGCAGCGGCAGCTCTTCCAGGATGATGAGAAACACCAGGCCGAGCGTCAGCACCAGGGCGCAGGCCACGAACACCAGCCGGAACGCGTAAGCCAGCTCCGGCGCCGAGGCCGATCGCGCCAGCATTTCCATCGACATGCCGGTCGCGCCGCCGAGACCGCCGAGCACGATGGCGCCCAAAATCGCCACCACCAGCGACGAGAACAGCGCGCGAAAGAAATTCGCCGCGCCGGTGGCGATGCCCATCAGCGAGCGGTCGACCGCGTTCTGCATGCACACCGTCGAGATCGGAAACACCGCGCCGAAGCCGAAACCGACCACGGTCTGCAATGCCAGCACGACGGCAAGCGGCAGCCGGGCCGGCCAGATCGCCAGCGTCGCCAAAGCGAGAATGCCGGCGATGTTGCCGGTGATCGACATGCGCTTGTAGTGCTCGACCCGCGTCAGCGCCCGTCCGGCCAGCGTCGACGCGATCACCACCGCGCCCAGCATCGGGATCAGGCCGAGGCCGGATTGCGTCGCCGACAGGTGGAACACCACCTCGAAATACAGCGGCATGAAAATCGTCATGCCGACCAGCGTGCCCATGGTGCAGGCCCCGCCCAGCGCCGCCGCGCGCACGACCTTATTGCCGAGCACGGCGAGCGGCAGGAACGGCTCGGCGGCGCGCTTCAGCCGCCAGGCGAACAGCAGCCACAGCACCGCCGACGTCAGCACCAGCCCGGCGATCTGCCACGACAGCCAGTGATAGCGGCTGCCGCCCCAGGACAGCGCCAGCAGCAGCACGACCGCCGCCAGCATCATCAGCACCGCGCCGATGACGTCGAGCCTGTGGTCGCGCCGGTGATACGGCACCTTCTTGAGGATGTGCCAGCACCCGGCCAGCGCCAGCGCGCCGAGCGGCAGGTTGATCCAGAAGATCAGCGACCAGTCGACATGCTCGGTGAGAAAGCCGCCGAGCACCGGCCCGCCGACCGACGACAGCGCGAACACCGCGCCGATATAACCCTGATAGCGGCCGCGCTCGCGCGGCGAGACGATGTCGGCGATGATGGTCTGCGCCAGCGCGATCAGCCCGCCGCCGCCGAAGCCCTGAAAGCCGCGCGCGACGATCAGCGACGTCATGTCCGGCGCCAGCGCGCAGGCAATCGAACCGGCGACGAAAATCGCGATCGCGCACAACAGCACGACGCGCCGCCCGTAAATATCCGACAGCTTGCCGAGCAGCGGCGTGGTCGCCGTGCCGGTGAGCAGATAGGCCGTCACCACCCAGGCGATATCCTCGATATTGCCGAAATGCCGGCCGATGGTCGGCAGCGCGGTGGCGACGATGGTCTGGTCGAGCGCGCCGAGGAACATCGCCAGCGTGATGCCGAGCACGATGCGCCTGATGTCTTCATGCTTCAGCGCCGGCGCGGCGGGATGCGCGCCGCGCTGTTGCGGATTCGGGGGGCTCGGTTGCTCGGTCATAGGCGGCGGGACATGCCCGGCGCCGGAGCAAAGCGCAAGCGCCGCGCGCGCGCGGGTGCCATGCCGGGAGACAAGCCGGGAGTTATGCCGGATGCCGTGCCGGGAGCCAAATCGGGAGACATGCCGGGCGACGCGACCCGCGCCGCGTCACGCCCGCAGTTTTTCCACGCAGGCGATCGCGGCTTCGATGTGGCTCACATGCAGCGCCTCGAGCCTGCGATCGGCCGGCGTGTCGCCGCCCGGCCCGCGCGCCGCCCGCGCCTTGCGGAAGCGGTTGTAGGCCGCCATCGCCGCCGACACGGAATCGATGGCGCGGCGCCGCGCTTCCCAGAGCTGCACGGCATCGGCCTTCGCCGTCGCGGCGGCGTGACGCGCCGACGCCGCCGCGCAAGCGGCCGCCGCCCGCGCGCGCGCCTCCGGATCGGTCGCCTTGATGCCACGCGGAACCGGCCCGCCCGCCCCGGCGCGCGGCGCAAAGCGCCCGCCGGCGCCCTTCACCGGCGCGCGGACATAGCGCGTCTGCCAGTTGCCTTTCGCGGCATATTTATAAATCGTGCGCTCGGTGACGCCGGCACGCCGCGCGATCTCGGCGACCGGCACGGCGGTGTCTTCATAGAGCCCGCGCACGCGGGCCATGAGGTCGGGCTGTTGCCCCCCGCGAGAATCTGCGCGCGGTGGGGAGGGACAAGGCGACAGATGAGCGGCGGGGGCCGCTTCGCGCAAGGCCCCCTCCTCGCGCACCATCGCTTCATAGAGATTGCGCGCCGCCGCGCGCAGGGACAGCCGGGGCGTCATGGGACACGATGTGAGTGGTGGAGGATGCGCCAAGACTAGCGGAGCAGCGTCACGCTGTCAAGGAATATATTCCATAGATGCCTACGCCGCCTTTAGCCGCTCCAGTTCCGCCTCGAATTCGAAGCGAAATTGCGCGCCTTCGTCCTCGGGCAGCCAGTTCGTCATCTGCGGGAAGATGGTGCGGTAGAGCGAGACGGTCGTCGGCTCCCACGGCAATACATTGGCGGCCCGGGCTTCGGCCAAAATCTTGTGCAGCCGCGAGCGCACCTTGTCAGGGTCGGGCCGGTACGCGGGAACGGGGTCCGCGCCGAACAGGTCGCCTTGGCGCGGGGCGGACATCGCTTCGTTCCTATCTGAACTTAAGCATAGCGTCACGAAAACGGGCCCATCACGAGTTACATTAGCACGACAACTCTACTCTTCATCATCGTCAGAATTTCACGAACCTATATTTTCGGCACTCAAATCTGCCTCACGCACCATCCGCACTTTCGGATGGCGCTTCGTCGAGCAAGCGGGCAACCAGTTGGTCGATACGTTGCGCGACGCCTGAATCGATCAGCGCACCACGGATCAGCTTGCGCGCCCGCTGGAATTTGACACCCTCCGGCAGTTCGAACGCCACTGCGAGACGCTCGGCTTCGGCGGCTGCCGCGGCGAGTTCATTATGAAGAACAACCGATGCATCAAATCGTGGGACCGGGAGCGTAAACATCACTTTGTCAAAATGTCGAGCACCCCACTGCCCCTTTGATTGAATCGAAGCGATACGAAGACGGGACGTTTCGCTGTTCAAAACTGCCGTAAGATACGATGCAGCAGCCTCATTCTCTTGGGCCGACCAATAAAGCATATGATCGATAACTGCGGTGCTTCTAACTAGGCATGCTGCGGGCAATGTTCCTGCCTTGGCGTAGACTACGCGAAGCGGCCGGAGAGGAAACTGCGCACCCAACTCATTATGGTAATTCCAGCGGCCAACGAGTTTCATATTCCCGCTTTCCGCATTTTGGTTCCAAGTCGCCTCCGCTGCCGTCATCCATCCGCGCAATCCATTGAAGCCACGGTTGGCGGCTGCTTCGGCGTCCAGGACGGCTCCCTCCTTTGTCACCGGCACCACGCCTTCAAAAGGGCGCCAAACGCGGTAAGGCAATATGCTCTCGCCAAGCAGAACAGGATGCAGGAATTCCGCCTCGACCCTGTGCTCTACGCCGGGCAGAGATTTCCAAGGCTCTTTTTCCTGATTGTTTCGGCGACTTGCGACATACGGCGCCGTCGGATCACCGCCAAGGCGTCCCAGACTCTTGCGCTCGACCAAACACAACATGCGCGGCACGAGCGTCGCGCCTTGCCGAAATGCCTTGCGGTAGGCCGAACCACCGGTGAACTTTCCCTCGGCAGGCTTTGGCGCATTCCGCTGCATAACAAGCTTTGCGTCGGCCACCGCTTCCGTCGCGTCGCGTTCCGGCAACTCGCCCTTATAAGCTGTGACCTTGTCAGGCAGAGCCTTGCTGGTCGCCCGGCGACGGCCGAATACGACGCACGAAGGCACCGGAAACAAAGGCTGGACTTCGTCGTCCATTGTCCACGCCTCATCCCAGGCAATCTTTGCGCTCGTGAATGACCCAGCTCTGAATTTGTCGAATTGTCCCCGGGTCAAAGCAGCAAGCGGCAACACAAAGGCGACCCGGCCGCCGGAGCGAAGATAAAGTGCCACGGCGCGCACTGTGAACAGTGCTGAAAGATCATTCTGCGTCGCAAATTTTCCGCCGACATAGACCCGATCACCCTTGGCCAGTTCCTTGAACCGGGTCTGCAAATCCGCACTCATATGCCGGAACGCCACCCACGGTGGATTGCCGACGACAACGTTGGCCCAGCCAGCCCCGAACGACAGTGCCAGCGGCCGCGACAGGTTGCGCGCGTAATAGGTCCACACCGAGTCCCGTCCCTGACGGCACAGATCGTCGAATATTTCATAAGTCCTGACCATTTCGGCGAGGCCTTCGATCTCGGCCTTGGTCAAGTCGCGCTTATAGTGCTGCTCGATTTCGCGTTTGAACGCTTGCCCCACCTGGCCCGCGGACATCTTCTGTTCGGAACCGACCCGCATGCGCGCGACCAGTTTGTCGAACAGATGAATTTCCTTGCAGAAGATTTCGGGAAATTTGAGGTCCGCACCCTCCGGCGGGGGCGGAACGCGAATGATGAGTTCCTTGAGGTGCATCGTCGTCGCCGTCGACAACTGGAGCGCATCGCCGAGATAAACCGGGATCGACAGCGAACCGGTCCGGTGCGCAATGACCGGGGCCAGCGCCAGCAGATAAGTCACGCGCGCGATGATGACGGCAACCGGGTGGATATCCATGCCGGCGATATGGTTCGTTACTTCCGCTGCGCGTAGCCCTTCTTCGAGTCCAGCCTCCTCCGCTTCCTTGATGAAATTGCGGATGGCATGAAATAGGAATGTGCCGGAGCCGCAGGCAGGATCGAGCACCTTCTGTTCAATGGGTCGCTCGACGGCGTGGCGAACGATCTTCGCCGCGAGCCAGTCCGGCGTGTAGTACTCGCCGAGACCGTGACGCTCATCGCGGTCGATCAACGACTCATACAGAATTTTCAGAACGTCACTTTCAACCTGATCGAGACGGAAGCGACGAACATGAGCAAGGATACGCCGCACCAGCGCTTCGCCTTCGGGTTCGGCAACCACCCAATCGAAGAAGTCGCTTTCAGCCGCCCCGAAGATACCTGCCGCCTCGAACGCTGCGCCCGATAGAACGTGGCGCGGGTTGTCATCACGCAAGCCGAGCACTGCGAGCGCGATGGCCTTGGCGACGATGACGAGAAACGTGTGTTGAAAAAACAAGGCATCGCTTTCGACCTCACGGCCGTAGACCAACTTCAAAAGCTGCGCCCACAATTGCCTCTTCAATGAGACCGCGGGGTCGTCCTTCAGCTTGCCCCAAAGTGCCTGCAAGCCTTCGTTGGCTCTGCGGAAGGCAACAGACTCCTGACCGAGTTCAAGCCGAACCGTCATCGGATCAGGCTGAAGTGACACTTTCAGCGCAACCGCGCCGTCAAGCCACGCCAGGAAAGCGTCGGCCTTCTCCGGATCAAGCGTCGTTTCTTTTAGCGCGACCAGTTGGTCCTCTTGCCGCTCGAACACCACCCACTTGAGCCCGTCCGAGGCAATGCCAACAAACCGCTCGCCTTCTTCGCGCTCGCGATCGGCCAGATAGTCGGGCATTCTGCGAACGACATCG
The DNA here is from genome assembly GCA_041662425.1 of Pseudolabrys sp. Lineage (GTDB taxonomy): Bacteria > Pseudomonadota > Alphaproteobacteria > Rhizobiales > Xanthobacteraceae > Pseudolabrys. The sequence continues at coordinate 4,625 of JBAZSM010000107.1, read as the reverse complement.
TCCCATTCCTGATCGAGATTGCGCTTGGCTTCGAAAACAGTGCGGCCGATCAAGGCATCGAGGCGCCCCCTGACTTCGGGAACCCGCCGCTCGAAATCGAGCGCCCCAAGTTCAACGCCAAATTCTTCGACCAGAAGCTGCCGAAAATCCGACTTCACCTCGTCGTGGCCCGGCCGCCCGGCCAGATGCCGCAACAGGTCTTTGGTTCGCGGATTGTCGGTCAAAGCATCCTCGATCGGCTCAAAACAGGGGGCCCGCTGGCCGGCGCTTAGGAAATCCGGTTGATAACGAAGCGGCGGCCGAGACTCATGTTAAGCGATTGCTCTATCTACGATATCGAAATTGTCCCGTCGAACCTGCGTATCCTATGGCCCGGCCCACGCAACAGGATCTTTTTGGCGACGTCGAGCAGCCCGAGTTGTTCACCTCGGACGAAGCGCCCTCGGCTTACAAGCCGGATTTGGACGACGTTCGCGCTCGCCTTAGCCGGATTCTGGCAGAACTTCGTGCGGCTGAGACTTTGGCGGAGGATTCCGACAAGGCACTCGTTTATAAGACGATTTTCCCCCATATGACCGGCTGGCTACCCGAGGACGAAGGCGCGCAGCTTCGGTTTGAGTTCAATACCGAGATGGCTCGGCTCAAAGCGGCCTAAGTTCAATCGGCATGGCTATGGCGGCTACGCCACAACCTCCACATCCGTTGCGCCGAAATCCGTGCCCTTGAACAACAGCGGCTCGGCCTCTGCCATCGCCAGCGCGTAGGACGCGCAATCGCCGAAATTCAGGCCGGCCGGATGGCGGCCCTTGCCGTAACGGACGAAGGCATCGCGCGCGATCATGGCGTGGTGGTCGTCGAACGGGACGATCTTGACTTGCAAATCTCCCAGCAAGGCGTCGAGTTCCGAAAGCCCGGCACGCCCGCGTGTCCCGGACGCAACCATGCTGGCTTCGAGCTTGGTCACCGTCGACATGAGGCGAATACTGGCCCGATAGATGGCCCGCTTGAATCCGTCGCGTTCCGGCTCGTGCCGGAGAATGGCGATCAGCGCTGACGAGTCGATGACCATCAGTCGAAGTGGCCATGTTCGTTGTAGCCAAGAATCTCGTCGTCGCTGCGGTCGTCAAGCAGCGGCAGGCTGTTGTAACGCTCGGTGATCCGGTCGATGCGACGGCTGAAAGCTTCATAGTCCTCCTGCCGCCGCGGCTTCCTGCGCTCGCGCTCGACCTCGCGGCGCACCACCTCGGTCAGCGCTTCGGTGATGCCCTGCCCGCGCCGCCGCGCCAGTTCGCGGATGAGCTTTTCAGTCTCGTCGTTCTTGATGCTCAGGCCCATGAGCCCAACTCCATTTCTATATTATAGATATACAGGTATATTCTACCTTATGCCACATAAATATTTGCAATATAACACATTTTCAATGCCTTATGGTTTTCTGGTGTTGCCTTTCGACCCCTTCGGCCACTTCACCGGCCACTTCACGATGTAATCCACCAGGTCGCGGTCCGGCACGTTGACCTCGCTCTCGCTCACCTTGCCACGCACCGAGATGCCGGCTTCGTGCACCGTCTCGGCCGAGCCGGAGATCAGGGGGTGCCACCACGGCAGGTCCTTGCCCTCCGCCACCAGCACATAGCCGCAGGTCGGCGGCAGCCAGGTGAGCCTTCGGATGTTGCGCCAGGTCAGCCGCACGCAGTCGTGCACCTTCTTCTGCCGGTTCGGGTAGTCGGTGCAGCGGCAGGTGTCGCCGTCGAGCAGCTTGCAGCCGACATCGGTGTAGACCGTCTCGGCGGTGTCGATATCGGTCAGCTTGTTGAGGCAGCAGCGGCCGCAGCCGTCGCACAGGCTCTCCCACTCGCGCGGGGTCATCTCGCTCATCTTCTTGGTCCGCCAGAACGGCAGGTCGTCCGTGGCGGTCTTTTTGACGGGCATGACGATATCCTGAGGCGGGCGCCCGCGCTCGGGGCCCCGTTGCGCCTACCGCGCTTTGCGGCCGGCCGGAAGGGCAAGGCGTCCGGCGCCGCCATTTCTCCCCATTTCGTGTTCACCTTGAGGCAAATAACCGCCAGTCCGCATTAGCGAAAACCGCCGGCTTCGACTAAATTAGGGGCTTGGCGGCGCCCGTCACCTTGTTTGGCCCGGCGTCCCCCGAAATCAGGCTCTAACAGACTGATCAACAAGGCGGTTTTGGCTTGCTCGATCTGCCCCCCGAGACCTTCCGGACGCGCCTGAAGCGGGCCATGCTCGCGGTCGACGCCTGGGTCGATTTCAGCCTGTTCCGCTCGGCCACCGGCACGCGCGAGAGCTACGAGCGCTTTTCCACCTTCATGGACCGCTTCCACACCGCCGGCTGGCGGCGCTGGACCGTCGAACTGGCCTCGGAAGGCGCCACTCTGGGCCTGGCCGGCGGCGTCCTGATGCTGGCGCTGGCGACGCCGGCCTTCCAGATGACGCAGGACGGCGACTGGCTGAAGAAATCCGAGCTCGCCGTCACCTTCCTCGACCGCTACGGCAACGAGGTCGGCACCCGCGGCATCCGTCACAACGATTCGATCCCGCTCGACCAGTTCCCCGATCACCTGATCAAGGCGGTGCTGGCGACCGAGGACCGCCGCTTCTACGACCATTTCGGCATCGATATCGGCGGCACGCTGCGCGCGCTGGTCACCAATGCGCGCGCCGGCGGCGTCGTGCAGGGCGGCTCGTCGCTGTCGCAGCAGCTCGCCAAGAACCTGTTTCTGTCGAACGAGCGCACGCTCGACCGCAAGATCAAGGAAGCGTTCCTGGCGCTGTGGCTGGAATCGCGGCTGACCAAGAACGAGATTTTGAAGCTGTATCTCGACCGCGCCTATATGGGCGGCGGCGCCTTCGGCGTCGACGCGGCGGCGCAGTATTATTTCAACAAGTCGGCGCGCGACGTCAATCTGGCGGAAGCCGCCATGCTCGCCGGCCTGTTCAAGGCGCCGACCAAGTTCGCGCCGCACGTCAATCTGCCGGCGGCGCGCGCGCGCGCCAACGTCGTGCTCGACAATCTGGTCGAGGCCGGATTCATGACCGAGGGTCAGGTGTTCGGCGCCCGCCGCCACCCCGCCACCCCCGTCGACCGCCGCGCCGATCGCGCGCCGAACTATTATCTCGACTGGGCCTTCGACGAGATGAAGAAGCTCGTCGACACCTTCCCGAAGTCGATGACGGAACGCGTCTTCGTCGTGCGCACTGCGCTCGACAACGGTATTCAGAACGTCGCCGACACCGCGGTCGAAACCATGCTGCGCCAGTACGGCCAGGAATATCACGCCGGCCAGGCCAACACCGTCATCATGGATACCGACGGCGCGGTGCGCGCCATGGTCGGGGGTCGCGACTACGGCGTCAGCCAGTTCAACCGGGCCACCGACGCGATGCGCCAGCCGGGTTCCTCGTTCAAGCCGTATGTCTATGCGACGGCGCTTGAGCACGGTTTCAAGCCGGATTCGATCGTCGTCGACGCGCCAATCTGTCTCGGCAACTGGTGTCCGCATAACTACGGCGGCGGCTATCGCGGCTCGATGACGCTGATCACCGCGCTCACGCACTCGATCAATACGGTCGCCGTGCGACTGTCTGTCGCCGTCGGGGACGGCAATGCGAAGCTCGGCCGCGCACGCATCATCAAGACCGCGCGCGACATGGGCATCACCACGCCGCTGCCAGATACACCGTCGCTGCCGATCGGCGCTGACGCCGTCACCATGCTTGAACATGTCGGCGCTTACGCCACCTTCCCCAATCTCGGTATGGCGGTGAAGCCGCACGCCATTCTCGAAGTGCGCACCGGCGACGGCAACCTGATCTGGCGTTTCGATCGCGACGGGCCAAAACCTCGCCGCGCTCTGCCGGCCAATGTCGCCGCCGGCATGATCAAGATGATGAACAGCGTGGTCGAAAACGGCACCGCGCGCCGCGCCCGCCTCGACGGCATCGCCGCCGCCGGCAAGACCGGCACCACGAACGATTATCGCGACGCCTGGTTCATGGGCTACACCGGCAACTTCGTCGGCGGCGTCTGGTTCGGCAATGACGACTACACCGCGACCAAGGAAATGACCGGCGGCTCGCTGCCGGCGATGACCTGGAAGGAAATCATGGCCTTCGCGCATCAGGGCTTGCCGGTGAAGCCGATCTACGGCCTGCCAGCGCCCGCGAACGCCGGCGCGGTCGCCCAGGCGCCGGCCGAGGGCGCCGAGCCGACGCCATTCCGTTCCCGCAACCTGACCGACGGCGCGGCGAAGGTTCTCGGCGCCATCGCCGCGGACGTCTCGGCCGCGACCGCGCCGCCCGCGCAGAAATCCTCGATGGCGACGCCCGGCGCCGGGGCCTCCCCGATCGTGCTGGCGCGCTGAGGGGGCTGATCGTTGCGTCTCGCACTCGGCGTCCTCCTCGCGTTCGCGCTCGCCGCCGCGCTCGGCCTCGGCGCGACGTGGTGGACGGTCGCGAACGGACTGCCCGACAGCGGTCTCGCCTTCGGCCCCTGGCGCGCGGAACCCGGCGTCGGAACCCTCGACGCCGATCCCTATCAGCGCGCCGGAGCGGCGCGGCGCGGCGAAGCGCCTCTCGCTTATGGCGACGGGCTCGCCTTCGCCGCC
>JBAZSM010000106.1:0-11816 GCA_041662425.1 Pseudolabrys sp. | reverse complement strand
CGCGCGCAATGAGGCGATCTGGAAGCTGGCGGTGGGTAGTGCGGTCGCCGCCGTCATGCTGGCGCTGCATGTGCCGCGCTTTTTCGAGAACCTCTACGGATACACCTTTGGCAGCTTCTTCTTCGACCATGTCCGCGCCCCGACATCGGGGCTGATCGCGGACACCTTCATGGTCGCCTCACGCGGCTTCGACCCGCGCGCGGCGTTGGTCTTCTTCGTCGCCATTGCGGCCGCGTTCGCTCTCGCCAGCCGCGGCCCGGCGCCGGTTCGCCGTTTCGCGGTTGGCATTCTGGCGACCGAAGCGGTTATCGTTCTGGCGAGCCTCGCCAACGCCTTCACGGCCCGCGCGCCGCTGCTGTTCTCCTATGCGGAGACCGCGCATTCGGCGCTATGGGGCTCGTTCTTCGTTCTCGTCGCGATGGCGGTCGCCACGCTGATCGACCGGCGTATCGCGGCGCTGCCCTATCTGCTACCGCGCCTGGGTCCGGCACGGCTGATCGCCGAACACCGCTACCGCGTCTACACGATCATACTCATGGCCGCGCTGGCGCTGTTTGCCGTCGCCAGCCCGCCGCCGGCCATCCTCGACTATCCGCCGAACGCGCCGCCTGCCGTCGCGGCTTTGGCGCGTGATCTCGCGCTCACGCCGGGCGCGGCGTTCCGCGGCAAGGTGGCGACGATCTATGCGCGCGACCGCGATGTGCCGTTCGAGGCGAAAGCGCTCGACTATCGCGCATTGATCGGCAGCGATTTCCTCACGGATATGCTGTCGCACGGCATTCCGACGCTGAACCAGAGCCAGACCTGGACCTCGCCCGTCACCTTCGCCTTGTTGTTTCGCTTTTTTGCCGATGAAGGCGACCGCTTTGAGAAGAACGCGTTCTGGCTTGACCGCTTCGACAAGACATCCGGCAAGATCGCGCGCCTGCTCGGCGTCAGCGCCGTCGTGAGCGACACCGAGATTAAAGGTGCGACGCCAGCCGAAACACTGTCCCGCGACGGCCGGGCCTTGCGGGTCTACCGGCTCGACGGCGTCAATCTCGGCCAGTATTCGCCAACGCAGGTGACAGGCATCGCCAATGCGTCGCAGGCCGTCGCGGCGATGGTCAGCGACGCCTTCGATCCGACAGTGGATGTCGTTGTGGAAGAGGGCGCGCCGTCCGGCCTGACGCCGGCGCAATCGGTGTCCGTAACCTTCGAGACCGGGCCGGTGCTGCATGTCCGCGCGACATCGCGCGGCCGCAGCCTGATCGTGTTGCCGTTCGAATACAGCCATTGCCTGCGGATGAGCGGCGGCGATGCGCGGCTATTGCCGGTCAATCTGCAGCAGGTTGGCCTGCTGTTCGACAAGGCGGCCGATGTGAGGATCGAATACCGCTACAGTGTCTTCGACAACGTCTGCCGCGGCGAAGATATCGCCCGCGCCAGGGCGCTCGATCTCGGCGCCATCGTGAAGTCGCCGGTGCGTTAAGAACTCACTCGGCCAGCGCCGCACTCAATTTCTTCGCCATCTCTGCCAACGCCTCGGGTTTTTCCTTTTCGGCCGCCGGCGGCTTCATTGGCATGCCGGCCTTGCGCGGGATGACGTGGACATGAAGGTGAAACACCACCTGTCCGCCAGCGCTTTCGTTGAACTGTTGCACCGTGACGCCGTCGGCGCCGAGCGCGCTCATGGCCGCTTGGGCGACCTTTTGCGCGATGCGGGCGACATGGGCAAGATCGTCGGCGGGACAGTCGAGCAGGTTGCGGGCCGGAGCCTTCGGCAGCACCAGCGTGTGGCCCGGCGCGCGCGGCATGATGTCGAGAAAGGCCAGCGCCTTGTCGTCCTCATAGACCTTGTAGCAGGGCAATTCGCCGCGAATGATCTTGGCGAAGATATTGTTCGGATCGTAGCTCGGCATTGAAGGTGCTCCCGACACTCTTGTCGTCATTCCGGACCCGGTCCTGGGACCGCCCCGGAATGACAGAATAGACATTACTCCTGCTCTGCCAAATCCTTGCGGAACGGCGCGGCCGCCGCAAGCTCCTCGGAGGTGGCCTCGACATAGGCGCGCTCGCGCTCGAGATACTGGGCGACGGCCCGCCGCAGGCCCGGATTGGAAATGTAATGCGCGGAGTAGGTGGTGTGAGGCAGGTAGCCGCGCGCCAGCTTGTGCTCGCCCTGGGCGCCGGCCTCGACCCATTTGAGCTTGTTCGCGATCGCGAAATCGATGGCCTGATAGTAGCAGACCTCGAAATGCAGAAACGGGTGGTGCTCGATGGCGCCCCAGTTGCGGCCGTAAAGCGTGTCGGCGCCGAGGAAGTTGATGGCGCCGGCGATGGTGCGCCCGGCGCGCTTGGCCATGATCAGCACAATGCGATCGGCCATGCTCTGGCCGATCAGCGAGAAGAATTCGCGGGTCAGATACGGCCGGCCCCATTTGCGCGACCCGGTATCCATGTAGAAAGCGAAGAAAGCGTCCCAGGCGTCCTCGGTCAGGTCGGAGCCGGTAAGCCAGACGATGTCGATGCCGGGCGATAGCGCCTCCTTGCGTTCGCGGCGAATGGTCTTGCGCTTGCGCGACGACAGCGCGCCCAGGAAATCCTCGAACGTGGCGTAGCCGGCATTCTCGAAATGGAATTGCTGGTCGGTGCGTTGCAGGAAGCCGCGCTCGCCGAGCAGCCGCCATTCCGGCTCGGTCAGGAAGGTGACGTGCGCCGACGACAGATCGTTGGCGTCCGTCAGCTTGACGAGCGCTTCCGCCAGCACGTCGCGGATGCCGGCGGCGCCGGGCCCGGGGCGGGCAAGCAGGCGGGGGCCGCTCACCGGCGTGAACGGCACAGAGACCTGGAGCTTGGGGTAATAATCGCCACCGGCACGATCGAAGGCTTCGGCCCAGCCATGGTCGAAGACGTACTCGCCCTGTGAATGGGTCTTCACGTAGCAGGGCGCGGCCCCGAGCAGGGTTCCGTCGGTGGCCTCGGCGAGCAGGTGGCGGGATTGCCAGCCGGTCTGGCCATCGACGCAATGGGACTGCTCCAAGCCGAGAAGAAAATCGTGAGATACAAATGGGTTATCGAGTTGTCCTCGTGTTGATAAGTCCGGGGATAACTCATCCTCAGAATTCACATTAAGGAGGGTGTTATCCTCACGCGACCTGTGCGCAACTCCACTCAAAAGCCGGGCTGTTGAGAACTTGTCCTCAGGCGATTCCTCAACTGTGGAAAGTCCGCCCGCTGCTGGCCTCCGTTGGCCGGCGCAAGCATCCCAATCGGCGGCAGGAATCTCGGTGAGGCTTCGCGCCATTCGGATCCGGATTTCAGGTTCGGACATCGGGCCTCGAGCGGCGGTTTCATTTCGGGCTGTGGATGGCGAGACGGGTGCTGTTGATAAGCGCCCGGCCAGCAATGGCAGATTACATCGATCCTAGCGCCGAACGCCGGCCGGCGTCTCGCGATGCACGGAGACCTGTCCGGTCTCAGGGACAGACGATGATTTGATAGCCGGTCGGACCTTCCCAGGTGAAATCGGTTTCCGCATGGCAGTGCGGCAACGGCCGGCAGCCGAGCTCGGTGCAGATGATCGGCGCCTCGGCGCGCGGCGGTGGCGCGGCGCGGGGGCGGTGCGGTTTGGCCGGGCTGGTTGGCTGCGCCGCAGCGGCGAGGCCGGCCGAAAGGACCAGTGCAAACGCAATGGCGAGCGGCGCGCCCGGGAGCCGGGCGCGCCGAAGAGATTGAGCGAGAGCAGGGGTCATTGGCCGAAACGCCTGAATGGGATTTCCGGCAATGTTACCTCACATGACGGTCAGCGATGACATGTTTGCGCGAGGCTTGTCCGCCTCAGGGACACGCGACGACCGAATAGCCGGGCTCCTGACCACCCTGGGGCGCTGCATGGCACTGGGTCGGCATCGGCTGGCAGCCGGTGACGGTGCAGGCGACGGTGCCGGGAACCTGGGCGTTGGCCCGCAGAGCCTCGCTGCGAACTTGGGTGGGTTTGTGCTTTGTCGCGGCGAAGGCGGATTGGCCCGGAAGAGCCACCGCGAATGTGGCAACGGCGCACAAAGCGATGGCGTCGACGCGAATAAGGCGGCGTAGAAGGTTCTGCATATCTGTTCTCATGATCTGGCTTTGGTTGAAGCCGCATCACAGCGTCCCCGCGATGCGGAACGCCCCCACGCGCCATGTAGGGAGCAGATGTGGCGCGCCGCATATCGAAATCCGATTGGCTGGTCCGCAGATTTAGCGGCAGACGACGACGTCAAAACCGCTCGGCATGCCGTCCCAGCGATAGCCGGTTTGCGGATGGCAATTCGGCGGGATCGGATGGCAGCCATAGGCCGTACAGGCGATTTGCCCGCCGCGGGCGCGATGGGCCCGCTTCACGATCTTCTTCTTGGCGGGCTGCGCGGCCTGCCGCTCGGCCGGCTGCGCCGAGGCCTGACCGGCCACGCCGGCAAGCGTTATGGCAAAGGCGAGGGCCACGGCCGCGGCGATGATGAATACAAAACGCATGTCCGGTAACCGCCCTCGTATCGTAAAGGTTCCGCGGCCTGCCTCACCGTCACGGCGGCCGGAACCCTTCAAAGATCATCTGGTCGGCATAGCGCGCCGCAGTGGCGCGATCGTCCGTGCTGCGTACCGTCCAGGTCAGGAGCGGCAGGCCGAACAGGTGGCGGGCCACCAGTGGCGGCAGCGCCGGCAAATCCTTCACCGAATAGGCGATGAAGTTCGGCCGGCTGTGCGGCGCGTGCAGCAGGAAGGTGAGGCTGCGCCGGGTCGCGGGCAGCAGGGCGGCCCATTCGGGGTGCGTGTAATGCCGCTCGGCGACAATGCCGCGCGTAAGGTGCGGAGCGACCGCGCGCAGAGCCGCGATGGGCGCTGGATCGAACGACATCACGGCCGCCGGGCCTTGATAGCCGGCAAGCACCTCGGCGACGCGCCGCGCCAGCCGCGAGTCGCCATCGAAACGGCTCTTGAGTTCGATGACCAGCGGCACACGGCCGGCGGCCAACTCGCATAATTCCGGCAAGGTCAGAATGCGGTCGGCGGTCGCCTTGAAGGGTACCTGTTGCAATGCCGCCGTCGGCAGGCTGGCGAGCGCACCACCGCCTTCGGTCAGGCGGCCGAGCGCATCGTCGTGATGCACCATGGCTTCGCCATCGGCGCTGATTTGGACGTCACACTCGATGCCGTAACGGCCGGCCATTGCCGCGGTAAAAGCCGACGCCGTATTCTCGACGATGCCCGCGGCGCTATCATGCAGGCCGCGATGCGCGATAGGGCGGGCGGTGAGCCAGTGAAGGCCCGGCATCGGACAAAAGCCTTTCGCGTCAGGCGACCTCGAACAGGCCTTCGACTTCCACCGCCGCATTGGCCGGCAGCGCGGAGACGCCAACGGTCGAACGGGCGTGGCGGCCCTTGTCGCCGAACACGTCGACCATCAGGTCGGACGCGCCGTTCATGACCTTCGGCCCGTCGCCATAGCCCGGTGCGGAATTGATGAAGCCGCCGAGCCGCACCACGCGCACCACCTTGTCGAGATCGCCGAGCGCGGCTTTGACCTGGGCGATGAGATTGACGGCGCAGGCGCGGGCCGCCTTCTGCCCGTCCTCCATCGTGACCGAACCGCCGAGCTGGCCGACGGCGACCAGCTTGCCGTCATGACCGAAGCACAGTTGTCCGGACACCGTGAGCAGATTGCCGCTACGTACAAACGCGACGTAGTTGGCGACCGGGGCCGCCGGCGTCGGCAAGGCGATGCCCAGTTCGCTCAGCTTCTTCTCGACAGTGCCGGTCATGATTCGTCTCCGTTTCTCGAACAAGGGTGGCAAAAGTCTTGGACGATTGCCCGCGGGGGCGCAAGGCGGGTGCGGCCTATCCCTCGCAATAAGGTGCTAGGGACACGCCTCGTTATTGCCCCTATCATCGCGCCAGATACCACCGGAATTTGCCAAGGTCCGCTTATGACAAAGATTGCCTTCCGCTCTGCGCTTCCGGTCGTCGCGGTTCTCGCCGTGGGTCTGACAGTTGGCTCTCCGGACCGTCAGGCGGATGCCGCGCCCATTGCCGCGCCGGTGCCGACCGGCGAGGCCGCCAAGCCTGTCGTGCTGGCATCGCATCTTGCCGTCTATGATCTCAAGCTCGCCAAATCGAGCGGCAGCCGCGGCATCCAGGCGGTCCGCGGCCGCATCCTCTACGATTTCACAGGCAGCGTTTGTGAAGGCTATGAACTGCATTTCCGCCAGGTCTCCGAACTGGATTCCGGCGAAGGCAAGAACGTGCTGAGCGATCTGCGGTCGACGACGTGGGAGAATGCCGACGCCTCTAAATTCCGTTTCAATTCGGAGAACCTGCTCAACGACAAGACCACCGAGATCGTCGACGGCAGCGCCGAGCGCAAGGCGTCCGCGGTGTCGGTCGATCTCAACAAGCCGAAAGACAAGAACTTCACCGTTCCCACCGGCGTCGTATTTCCGACCGAGCACATGCGGCGCATCATCGAAGCCGCCCGCGCCGAAAAAACCATTCTCGAATTCCCGGTCTATGACGGCTCGGACAGCGGCGAGAAGCTCTACAGCACGTTGACGGTGATCGGCCGCGCCATCGATCCCGCCGTGAAGCCGGCCGATGACGTCTCGGCAAAGGAGCCGGCGCTGGCCGGCATGCTGCGCTGGCCGGTCACCATCAGCTATTTCGACAAGAAGAGCGATGCGGCCGAGCACACGGGCGAGCAGACGCCGGTCTATTCGATTTCCTTCGAGCTGTACGAGAACGGCATCTCGCGCGCGCTGACGCTCGATTACAACGACTTCTCCATCAAGGGCGAGTTGACCTCGCTGGAGATGAAGAAGGAGAAGGCGTGCAAATAAACGCTCTGCAAATAAACGCCGTGCAAATCGGCGCCTGCAAGTCGGCGCCTTGCGCGCGATTTTTGGCACGGGGCCGGCCACGAACAGGGTCGGGGACATCCGCCTAGCCAAGGGCATCACCGCATTGCCCGACGGCTATCGATGGATCGGGCACTGAAACGAATTGCCGAACGCCCCGGTTATCGAGCGTGAACAGTGGCTCCAGGCGATCCAAAAGGGTGCGGCTGTCGGATATTACCAAGGTTCGATTGTCGAGAATAAGCCAGTGCGCCTGGACGCGGACCGCGACCACCAGGTGGCTGGCCGCGTGCGATGCCGGCTTTTGCAACTGTTTGACTGACACGATGACAAGCCGCAGATCGTTCGGCGCGATGCCGGCGTCCAGTAGTGCTGCATATTTCAAAACAGCAAATTGCTTGCAATTGCCGCGTCCGGCCTTGAGCGAGGCCAGCGGCGACGTCCAACCCGGCTGATCGGCAGTGCCGGTGACCGGTCTGATCGCGAGATTGACCGCACGATTAATGCGGCCGATATGGCCGGCGCCGTCAAATCCGGCACCTTGTTTGACGATGGCCATGAAACGCTGCGCGGCCTCGGTGCAGGAGAGGGGCTCGGCCCGGCACTGAGCAACGGTGCGGCTGTCCGATTGGAGTTCGGCTTGCAGGTGACGCCAGGTCACCCACAACGGGCCTTGCTGAGCTTCCCGCGTGGCCAGACCGAATGGCTCATCGGAGTCTTCCGGGCTCGCCGCTTGTGCGTTCAGGCCGGACAACACGAGGCTCAGGGTCAAAGCAAGATGATAGAACCGCATCCTAGCCCTCATCCAGCGCCAGTCCCTTCACCACGGCGCCCTTGCCGAACTTCTCGCGCAACTTGTCGACCGCGTGTTCGGCCAAAGCATCGCGCCGGTCGATCAGGTCGGCCAAGTCCTCGCCGCTTGAATCGTCAAGATGGCTGACGCCGATGCCGATCAGGCGATAGCGCGTCGAACCGGTCTCATTGCGCAGCATGTCGCGCCCGGCGGCGAAGATGCGGCCTGCCAGTTGCGTCGGCGCCGGCAGCGAGCGCGACCGAGTGCGCAGCTTGAAGTCGCTGCTCTTGAGCTTCAGCGTCACCGTGGAGCCGGCCAGATGCGCCGCCTTCAGCCGCGCCGAGACCTTCTCGGTCAGTTCCCACAAGGTCTGTTCGAGCGGGCGAAAGTCGCTGATGTCGGTGTTGAAGGTCGTCTCCGACGATATGCTCTTGGTTTCGCGCACCGGATCGACCTTGCGCGTATCGAGGCCGCGCGCCAGCCGCCACAGCCTTTCTCCTTCCTCGCCATAGCGGCGCATGAGGTCGTGTTCGTCGGCGCGCTGCAAATCGGCGATGAGGCGGAAGCCGTCATTGGCGAGTTTGCCCGCGCTTACCGCGCCGACGCCGTAGATGAAGCCGACCGGGCGGGGCGCCAGAAACGCCGCCGCCTCGGATTGGCCGATCACCGCAAAGCCGCGCGGCTTGTCGAGATCCGATGCGATCTTGGCGAGGAATTTGTTGGCCGACAGCCCGATCGACACCGTGATGCCAAGCTCACGCTCGACCTGGGCCGCGAAGCGCGCCAGCACCTTGGCCGCGCTCATGCCGTGCAGGCGCTCGGTGCCGGTGAGATCGAGGAAGGCCTCGTCGATCGACAAGGGCTCGACCTGCGGCGTCAGCGCCAGCATGGCGGCGCGCACCTGCCGGCCGACCTCGACATACTTTTTGATGTTCGGCTTGACGACGGTCGCGTGCGGACAAAGGCGCATCGCCTCGAACATCGGCATCGCCGAGCGCACGCCGAAGGTGCGCGCGATGTAGCAGCAGGTCGACACCACGCCGCGCTTGCCGCCGCCGATGATCAGCGGTTTGTCGGCGAGCGTCGGATCGTCGCGCTTTTCGATGGTGGCGTAGAAGGCATCGCAGTCGATATGGGCGATGGTCAGCGCCGCCAGTTCGGCGTGGCGCAACAGCCGCGGCGAACCGCAGGCGCGGCAGCGTTTTGCCGCGTCGGCCGCGTCCGTCAGGCAATCGCGGCAAAAGGCGCTCACGGGATTTCGCGCTCCCACGGCTCCCCGCCGAGCGCCGTGTGGGCCCGGAAAATGTCGCCCGGGGAGCACGCCACCGTGGCGATGAATTCGCTCGCCAGCTTCTCGTCCGAGGCGAGATAGCCGAGCACCCCGGCGAGGAAGCCGGGCGCCCCGATCTGGTCGCGAATCCCGCCCGGATCGACGCCGGTGACCGAGAAGAAACGGGTTAACCTTTCGGAATCCTCAGCGATGAAGCTAAGCGCCTGAACTGCAAGCGTTTCTGCGGCCTCGGCGGGCATGGTTCGGGGCGCTTTCATGGGGCCCTATTTGCCTTTCCGTAAGAAATCACCACTACCGTGGCGAGGGATCATACCCCGAGCGGCGGACGCTGGATGCCGCCGCGGTCGGACAAGCGCTACCTTCTGGAAGTACCTGGGGACAACGGGGCGGACCATGGCCAAGACCGTCCTGATCGTCGAGGACAATGAACTCAACATGAAGCTCTTCCACGATCTGCTGGAAGCGCATGGCTATGACATTGTCGGCACCCGCAGCGGCATCGACGCGCTCGATCTGGCGCGCAAGCACCGGCCCGACCTGATCCTGATGGATATCCAGTTGCCCGAAGTCTCCGGGCTCGAAGTCACCAAGTGGCTCAAGGACGACCCGGAGCTCAAGGCCATTCCGGTGATTGCCGTGACCGCCTTCGCCATGAAGGGCGATGAAGAACGCATTCGCGAAGGGGGCTGCGAGGCCTACCTGTCCAAGCCGATCTCGGTGGGCAAGTTCATCGAGACCGTGCGCCATTTCCTCGGCCCGGCCTGATGGTGCAAGGGAAGGTAAAAACATGACTGCCCGCGTACTCGTTGTCGATGACATCCCGGCCAATGTGAAGCTGCTCGAAGCGCGGCTTTCGGCCGAATACTTCGACGTGGCGACTGCCTATAGCGGCGCCGAGGCGCTGGCGCTGTGCGATCGGGCCGAATGCGACATCGTGCTGCTCGACGTCATGATGCCCGACATGGACGGCTTCGAGGTCTGCCGCCGTCTCAAGTCCAATCCGGCGACACATCATATTCCAGTCGTCATGGTGACCGCACTCGACCAGCCGTCCGACCGCGTCCGCGGGCTCGAAGCGGGTGCCGACGATTTTCTCACCAAGCCGGTGGGCGATGTGGCGCTGATCTCGCGCGTGCGTTCGCTGGCGCGGCTGAAGATGGTGACCGACGAACTGCGCATGCGCGCGCTGACGTCCAGGGAAATCGGCATTCAGTCGCCGGAGCGTGACGCCGTTGCCGATACCGGCCGGGGCGGGCGCGTCCTGATCGTCGACGACCGGCAGTCCTCTTACGAGCGCATCGCCCAGACGCTCGGCGCCGAGCACACGGTCGACGTCCAGACCGATCCGAAGGAGGCGCTGTTCCGCGCCGCCGAAGGCAATTACGAACTGCTGATCGTGTCGCTGGGCCTGAAGGATTTCGACGGCCTGCGGCTGTGCAGCCAGGTGCGTTCGCTCGAGCGCACGCGCAGCCTGCCGATCCTCGCGGTCGCCGAGCCCGACAACAATGCGCGGCTGGTGCGCGGCCTCGAAATCGGCGTCAACGATTACCTGATCCGCCCGATCGACAAGAACGAGATGCTGGCGCGCGTGCGCACGCAGGTGAAGCGCAAGCGCTATACCGAGCGGCTGCGCGACAATGTCGCCGCCTCGATCGAGATGGCGATCACCGACGCGCTGACGGGCTTGCATAACCGGCGTTACATGGAGACCCATCTGGCGGCGCTGACCGAGCAGGCGGCGCAACGCGGCAAGCCGCTCGCGGTGCTCATTCTCGACATCGACTTTTTCAAGTCGGTCAATGACGGCCACGGTCACGACGCCGGCGACGACGTGCTGCGCGAATTCGCCGTGCGCATCCGCAAGTCGATCCGCAACATCGATCTGGCCTGCCGTTACGGCGGCGAGGAATTCGTCATCGTCATGCCGGAAACCGATCTCGCGGTCGCGGGCATGGTCGCCGAACGTATCCGCCGCCGCATTGCCGGTGAGCCGTTTTCGATCCAGCAGGGCGCGACCAGCCTCGACGTGACGATCTCGATCGGCATCGCGGCGCTGGGCGGCACCGGCGACACCGCCGCCACCATGCTCAAGCGCGCCGATCAGGCGCTGTACCGCGCCAAGCGTGACGGGCGTAACCGCGTGGTCGAAGAGGCGGCGTAGGTTTTCTTTACCGTCCAGGTGAGGGTGAGAGTCGCGAGCGATAGCGAGCGGGGTGGGGTGACTATCTTGCCTTTGCATCTCGTATGTCCATTCACCCCACCCCGACGGCTCCCGTTGCACGCGGGCCGTCGACCCTCCCCCTCCAGGGGAGGGTGAAGCAAGCCATCCGACGTGCGAAAGCCCCCGTGTTCTTTGCGGCCCCGGGCGAGCCGTATTCCAAAAATCGTTTCCTTCATCACCCTCATAAAACGAGGGCGCGCGGAACGCCGGGGCCCGAACAGCCCCGCAGCCCTGTGTACGATGTGAGTTAGAAGTACACAGGCATAGTCACTACGGAATTGCCGGTTCCCCGGCGTCCCGCACGCGGTGTTTATAAGTTTGCTCCGCTCGGCCCCCGGTGGACAGACATTTCAGGCGGCTCATCTTTGCGACCAGCCACCTAACCACCGCTTTGGGGCCTCGATGGCGCGGCTTGTACCGTGACAGGTTATCACCGCGCGCATCGTCACGAGCCCCGGCGAGGCAAGCCGATGTGCCTCGGGACCTTGCGGCTTGGACCTGCCGGGAGGGGGAACCGCGTCGCATCTCCGACGCCCCTCCAGGGCCACCGCTCCCCGCCCCAGCATCTGGAGACGCTGATCAGACACCCCTCGTTAACAAGGGCGGGATGCGAGCAAAATAATCCTAGGCATTAATACAGTC
>JBAZSM010000105.1:0-11880 GCA_041662425.1 Pseudolabrys sp. | reverse complement strand
CCCTACACGACGCTCTTCCGATCTTGTAGTGCACGGTTTCGGCAATGTTGGTGGCGTGGTCGCCCATGCGCTCGATGTTCTTGGCGCAGAACATCAGATGAATGCAGAAGGTGATGTTGCGCGGGTCTTCCATCATGTAGGTGAGGAGCTCGCGAAACACCGAGGTGCAGACGGCGTCGATTTCCTCGTCGCCGCGCCATACCGCCATCGCCTTGGTGTCGTCGCGGCGGGCATAGGCATCGAGCACCGCCTTGAGCTGCTGCAGCACAAGATCGGTCATGTGCTCGACACCGCGGATCAGTTTCGGCGGCGGGAATTCAGCGTTGAGCGCGATCACGCGCTTGGCGATGTTCTTGGCGAGGTCGCCGATGCGCTCGAGATCGTTAGCCAAACGCAGCGCGCCGACGATGTTGCGCAGGTCGACCGCCATCGGCTGGCGGCGCGCGATGGTGAGAACCGACTTCTCTTCAATTTCGCGCTGAAGATCGTCGATCGCGTTATCGGCCGCGGTGACGCGCTGCGCCAGCGTGGTGTCGCGCTTGGCCAGCGCGTCGACCGCATCGGCCACCTGCTTTTCGGCGAGGCCGCCCATCTCGGCGACCATTCGCGCCAGATCCTGCAGATCGACGTCGAAGGCCTTGGTGGTGTGCTGCTCGTTCATGATCCTGATCCCTCAATCTGTTCCCGGCGACGAGGCTAGCCGAAGCGCCCGGTGATGTAGTCCTGGGTGCGGCGATCGTTTGGCGCGGTGAAGATCTTCGTGGTGTCGCCATATTCGACGAGTTCGCCGAGATACATGAAGGCAGTGAAGTCGGAGACGCGCGCCGCCTGCTGCATGTTATGGGTGACGATGGCGATCGTGTAGTCTTCCTTGAGTTCGTCGATCAGCTCTTCGATCTTGGCGGTCGAGATCGGATCGAGCGCCGAGCACGGCTCGTCGAACAGGATGACTTCCGGGCGCACCGCGACGGTGCGGGCAATGCACAGACGCTGCTGCTGGCCGCCCGAGAGCGACTGGCCGTTGGCGTTGAGCTTGTCCTTGACCTCGGTCCACAGCGCCGCACGCTCGAGCGCCTGCTGCACGCGGCCGTCGAGTTCGGACTTCGGCAGCTTCTCGTAGAGGCGGATGCCGAAAGCGATGTTCTCATAGATCGTCATCGGGAACGGCGTCGGCTTCTGGAATACCATACCGACCTTGGCGCGCAGCAGGTTGAGGTCCTGCGACGGCGACAGGATGTTGTCGTTGTCGAGGCGAACCGTGCCGGTCGCACGCTGGTTCGGGTACAGGTCGTACATGCGGTTGAGGACGCGCAGCAGGGTCGACTTGCCGCAGCCCGACGGGCCGATGAACGCCGTCACCTTGCCGTGGTAGAGCGAGACGTTGATAGTCTTGAGCGCGCGATGATCGCCGTAGAAGAAGTCGAGATTCTGCACGGTGACCTTCTCGACCATGCCTTCGGTCGAGGTGGCGGCATTGGTGACGGTCGGTACTGTGAAGCTGGCCATCGTCATGATTTCTTACTCTGTCCACCGAGGAAGCGCGCGACGATGCTCAAGGTAAGCACCGCCAAGGTGATGATCAGGGCGCCGGTCCAGGCCAGTTCCTGCCAGTCCTTGTAAGGGCTGAGCGCGAACTGGAAGATGACGACCGGCAGGCTGGAGACCGGAGCATTCATATTTGTGCTCCAGAACTGGTTATTCAACGCGGTAAACAACAGCGGCGCGGTTTCGCCGGAAATGCGCGCCACCGCGAGCAGCACACCGGTGATCATGCCGGCGCGCGCGGCGCGGTAGGCGACTTTCTGGATCATCAGCGAACGCGGCAGGCCGATCGAGGCCGCCGCTTCGCGCAGCGTATCGGGCACCAAAGTCAGCATGTCCTCGGTCGTGCGCACCACCACCGGAATGACGATGACGGACAGCGCCACGGCGCCGGCCCAGCCGGAGAAGTGGCCCATTTGCGCGACCATGATCTCGTAGATGAACAGGCCGACCACGATCGACGGCGCGCTGAGCAGGATGTCGTTGATGAAGCGGACGATCGACGACAGCTTCTCGTAGCGGCCATATTCGGCGAGGTAGGTGCCGGCCAGTATGCCAAGCGGGGTGCCGATAGCCACCGCGAGCACGGTCATCACCAGGCTGCCGGCGATGGCGTTGAGCAGGCCGCCGGCCGAACCCGGCGGCGGCGTCATTTCGGTGAAGACACGCAGCGACAGGCCGCTGAAGCCTTCGTAGAACAGCACGATCAGGATCAGCGCCAGCCAGGCGAGACCGAAGCCGGTCGCCGCATAGGCCAGCGTCATGGTGACGACATTCTTCCGCTGCCGTGCAGCGTAAAGGGGCGAGGACGCGCCGGAGACGAGCTTGGCCATGATTATTTCCCCAGCCGGGCGTTGAGACGCATCAGCATCAGGCGCGCGCAGGCCAGCACGATGAAGGTGATGACGAACAGGATGAGGCCGAGCGCGATGAGCGACGAGGTGTAGATATCGCCGACCGCCTCGGTGAATTCGTTGGCGATGGTCGCCGAAATCGTGGTGCCGGGCGCGAGGACCGAACCGGAAATGCGATGCGCGTTGCCGATGACGAAGGTGACCGCCATCGTTTCGCCGAGCGCGCGGCCGAGGCCAAGCATGACGCCGCCGATGACGCCGACGCGGGTGAAGGGCAGCACCACGTTGCGCGCCACTTCCCAGGTGGTGCAGCCGAGGCCATACGCGGCCTCCTTGAGGACCGGCGGCACGGCCTCGAACACGTCGCGCGAAATCGAGGTGATGAAAGGCAGCACCATGATCGCGAGGATCAGACCCGCGGTCAGAATGCCGATGCCGTAAGGCGGGCCGGCGAACATCGTATTGAGGACCGGGATCGGGCCGAACACCGTGATCAGGAAGGGCTGCACGTGCTGCTGCAGGAACGGCGCGAACACGAACAGGCCCCAGATGCCGTAAATGATCGAAGGGATGCCGGCGAGCAGCTCGATGGCGATGCCAATCGGGCGGCGCAGAAACATGGGGCAGAGTTCGGTCAGGAACAGCGCGATGAACAGGCCGACGGGTACGGCGATCAGCATGGCAATGAGCGATGTGACGACCGTGCCGTAGATCGGCGCGATAGCGCCGAATTCATCGGTCACCGGATTCCAGCTTTCTTCAATCAGAAAATGAAAGCCGAATTTCTGTAAGGCCGGCAGGGAACCGTAGACCAGCGATATGATGATGCCGCTGAGAATGACCAGCACCACGATGGCGGCGGCGCGCGTCAGAATGCGGAAGGAAATATCGCCAAAGCGCAGCTTGGTAAGAACCCTGGCGCGGTCGACCTTTTCGGCCCCCGTCATCGCGCCGCTGGCCGGATACGCTACGTCAACCACGGGTCGCCTCCCGGAAGAAGTCATTCGGCTCTCCTCGCCACGCCATGCGCTCGTGGGCATGGTGCCAGTTTTGGGGAGCCACTGAAACGGCCTTGCGGCCTCGATACAAGCGCCGTCAAATACCGACGGTGGAAAGAAGAAGGGCGCCAGGCAGTCCTGTCTGGCGCCCTTCTCGTTCTTCGGCGGATTACATCGCCGCCTTGACTTCGCTCTTCCACTTGTCCTGGATCAGCTTCACGACGCCGTCCGGCATCGGAACATAATCAAGGCTTTCGGCCATCTTGTCGCCGTTCTTGTACGCCCAGCCAAAGAACTTGAGCGCTTCGGAGGCCGCGGCCTGATCCTTCGGTTCCTTGGGGATCAGGATGAAGGTCGCGCCGGCGATCGGCCACGACTTCGCGCCCGGCTCGTCGGTGAGGATCTGGTAGAAACCAGGCGCGTTGGCCCAGTCGGCACCAGCGGCGGCGGCCATGATCGATTCCGAGTCCGCCGTAACGGTCTTGCCGTCCTTGTTGACCATCTTGGTGGTGGTCAGCTTGTTCTGCTTGGCGTAGGCGGTTTCGACGTAACCGATCGCGCCCTTGGTATTGGCGACGTTGTTGGCAACGCCTTCGTTACCCTTGGCGCCAATGCCGGCCGGCCACTGCACGGCAGTGTTGCTGCCAACCTTCGACTTCCAGTCACCGCTCACCTTCGACAGATAGTTCGTGAAGATGAAGGTGGTGCCCGATCCGTCGGAACGGTGAACGAGCGCGATGGCCTGATCCGGCAGCTTCGCGTTCGGGTTGAGCTTGGCCAGCGCCGGGTCGTTCCACTTCTGGATCTCGCCGAGGAAGATCTTGGCCAGCGTCGGACCATCGATGGTCAGGTCGCCGCTCTTGATGCCGTCAAGATTGACGACCGGCACGATGCCGCCCATCACGGTCGGGAACTGGATGACGCCGATCTTGTCGAGTTCGGCCGGCACCAGCGGCATATCCGAAGCGCCGAAGGTCACGGTGCGCGCGGTGATCTGCTTGATGCCGCCGCCCGAACCGATCGACTGATAGTTCAGACCGTTACCGGTTTCCTTTTTGTAGGCATCGGCCCACTTGGCGTAGATCGGATAGGGGAAGGTTGCGCCGGCACCCGAGATGTCGGCGGCATTGGCCGGAAGCGACACGGCGGCGGCGACGAGGCCGGCGGCTGCCAATACGGTCCAGTGTTTCAAAGGATCTCTCCATGTTTGCGGCCAAAGACGAAAAGTCCCGCGGGATCCCGCGGTCGTCTTCGGGGCCCGAGGTCGGGCGGCCGCTGTTGCTTTAACGCACTCCGGATCGGCTTCGGGCGGGAGTTCTTTTCGCGTTGGCTCAAGTTGAGTTCCGAAACCGTGGTCAGCCATAAAGTTGGCGTGTCATCGTTTTATAAAGCTTCGATGACAATCACATGACAGACCAAGCCTATGATTTTGCTTGGGTTTCTTTCTCGCCACCGGTTTCGCCTGTGCGCAGAGGCAAATGCATTGTGAACGTCGCGCCCTGCCCGAGCGTGCTTTCGACGGTGATGCGCCCGCCATGCCGGTTGAGGACGTGTTTGACGAGCGCCAGGCCGAGGCCGGTGCCGCCCTGGGCGCGGCTGTCGGTGACGTCGACGCGGTAGAAGCGTTCGGTCAGCCGCGGCAGGTGCTCGGGCGCAATCCCGGGGCCGAAATCGCGGACAGCGATGCGGGCCTCCGGAGTCCCGGTCCGCGTCTGCGCCCCCGACAGCGTGATGTCGACGCGCTTGCCGGCGGCGCCGTATTTGAGCGCATTCTCGACCAGATTCTCCAGCGCGCGGATAAGTTCGTCGCGGTCGCCAAGCACGGACAGCGGCTCGGTCGGAATGCTCATGCGGATATCGACCCGGCGGTCGCGCGCCAGTGTCTGCAATCCGTCCGCCACCTGCCGCACCAGTGGCCCAAGGTCGACCGACGCGCTGGGCGGCAGATGCGCGTTGAGCTCGATGCGCGACAGCGACAGCAGATCGTCGATCAGGCGCGCCATGCGGGACGCCTGTTGCTGCATGATCGCCAGAAATTTCTCGCGCGCGGCGGTGTCATTCCTGGCCGGCCCCCGCAACGTCTCGATGAAGCCGAGCAAGGCGGCGAGCGGCGTGCGCAGTTCATGGCTGGCATTGGCGATGAAGTCGGCGCGCATTTCCTCGACGCGGCGCAGCGGCGTGAGATCGTTGAACGTCATGAGAAGCAGCTCTGCCTGGGAGCCATCGGTCTCCGGCAGCACGACCGGCGTCACAAAGGCTTCGAACCAGCGGTCGAGCGGCACGCGCTCGAAAAATTCAACGCGCTGCTGCTCGCGCTTTTTGCCGGCGCGGCGGACGGCGTCGACCAGTTCCGGCATGCGCAGGGTGATCAGCGCCGGTTCGCCGGCGCGCAAGGCCGGCGCCACACCCTTGGCCGCGTTGTTGAAGGCGATGACGCGGCCGTCGCGGTCCAGCACGATGGCCGGCTGCGGCAGCCCGCCGATCAGGGCCTCGATCAGGCGGGCGCGCCGCTGCACGCCGCCGCGGCGCGCCGGCGAGGCCTGACGTGCCGGAGCGCCTTCCTCCTCACCGTGGCCGATAAGCGCGCGCCACGCGCCGCGAATCCGGCCCGGGCGGTCGCCCGTCCTGGATTTGTCGCCGGTGTCGCTATCGTTCGCCATGGTACGAGGCCATCATGTGCAGGCCATTGGGTGCGAGGCAGCCATTGCCCGGCGCCCCCGTGTAGCACGTCAACCGGCTTTGGAGTTGCCGCCGTTGCGGTCGAGCTCGGTGGTGATCGGCAAAGTAACGCTCGCCACCGGGTGAAGCTCGATCTTCGGACGCTCACCGCGGAAATTGAGCCACAATTCGCGCACGCCGAGAACGACCACGGCGATCGCGAACGGCGTCAAATAATAGAGGACGCGGAACAGCAGCAGGCCGGCGAGCAGCTCTTCCTTGTCGTACTCCCATAGCGCCACCAGCATCGCCGCGTCGAACACGCCGAGGCCGCCGGGCGCGTGGCTGGCGAAGCCGAGCAGCGTCGCGGTGACGAAAATCACCGCCAGCGTGATGAAGTCGATATTCGGCGAACTCGGCACCAGCATGTACATGGCAAGTGCGCAGAACATGAGGTCGAATATGCCGATGCAAATCTGCAGGAGCGTCGACGGGCCGCTCGGCAGATGCACGGTCCAGCCGCCGCGGCCGATTTCGCGCGGCGCGGTGAAGACCCAGGCTATGTAGCAGGCGAGAATGGTCAGCAGGCCGACCCCGATGAGGCGGTTGACGCCGGGGCCGAGCTGATCGATGGCGCCGGCCGCGCTCGGGTGAACGGTGATGCCAATGCCGAGCACCGTCACATTGCCGAGCCAGAACGTCAGGCCGGCGACAAAGCAGATCTTGGCGACGTCGACGGCGTCGAGGCCATACATCGAATAGATGCGATAGCGCACCGCGCCGCCGGTAAAGACCGTGGCGCCGATATTGTGGCCGATCGAATAGCTGGTGAACCCGGCGAGCGCGGCCAGCCGGTAGGGAATGTGGGTCTTGCCGATCGCGCGGAGCGCGAACAGGTCGTAAAAGGTGAGCGTGAAATAGCCGCCGGCCACAAACAGGGCGGCAAATCCGACATCGCGGATGTTGGTGGCGTGAACCGCCGTCCAGACCTCATTGATATGGATTTTGTGCAGCATCCGGTACAGCACGGAGGCGGCAACGGCGATGATCGCGATGCTGAGCAGAAAGCCCAGCCGGTTCCAGCCGACATAGCGATGGAAAAAACGCGCCACGGCGCGCAAGCCACTCGACATCGTTCCTCCGCGGCGGGGTCCCCCTAGGGCACGGCGATATATAGGTCCCACATCCCCAAAATGAGGCGGTCCGAGGCCCGCCTCATTCTCGCCATGCGCCATCCACCGGCGCAAATCTTCCCGTAGCAGAACTGAAACGCCGGCGCGAGGCCCGGCGCGAGGCCATGACGCCGAAGCGTTAAGGCCGAATGGCCCGAGCCGCCGGCGGCCGGATCTCGCGACCTATTGCTGGATCGTGCGCAAATAGGCGACGACGGCGTCCGCGTCATCCTCGCCAAACCGGAATTCCGGCATGTCGGGATGGGTCGAAGCGAGCCCCGTGCGCAGGCGGCGCGCAAAATCGTCGAGGTCGAAACTCTGCCCGATCATGCGAAGTGGCGGCGCCGCAGGCCGCGGGCTGACGTCCAGTTTGTCGATGGCGTGACAGGACGAGCACAATTCCTTGAGCAGCGCCCGGCCGCGCACGGCCGGCTCCTGAGCCAGAGCCTGATCAGCCAGGCCGGCGATTGCGAGTACTGCAAGAAAAAACCGTGCGGGCATATGTCGTCCACGACCAGAATCGAGACGACATGTGTAGCAGAAGCGCGCGCCGCCGGCCTTGAGGTTTGTCAGGCCGGCGGCGTCGCGTCCGAAGCATCAGCACATTGTGTCGGCCAGCCGGCGAAATGCGGCGAGCTGATCGGCGAGCAGTTCCCGCTTGTCGTCGCGGCCGACGAATATCTTGAACATGATACCGCCGTCGCGGTTGAACAGCAGGATCGACGCCGACAGACGGCCGAAGAACGGCCGCTCCATAAAGCAGATGCCGGCACAGCGTTCCGCCCGCAGGTGGCCGTGCAGCCCCTTCGATCCGGACAGATTGTAGTAGTTACGCGCCTCCGAGCCCGGCGGGATCGGGCCGCCGATTTCAAAGATGCCGTCGTCGGTGTGAACGATGAAGGTGACGTCGCCCCAATTGGCGACATCGGCCATCACCGCGACGAACGGCGCCGTGGTGCCGAAATCGCCTTTGGCGAAGCGAACCATCGAGGCGGGCATCGCCTCGACGACCGCCTGGCAGGTAGCGCCATTGTCCTTGGCGAAGGTTTCGATGACGACGCCCGGTTCGGCCTCAAGTTTGGCGCGCAGATCGGGCGTCGCAGTCAATGTGTTGGACATGATGGTCGTCTCTCGCAAAGCACCGCCGCCTCAGGCGACGGCGGCCTTGTTGGTCTGCGTGAGACGGACCTCGAAGCCCTCGAACTTCGGGTGCTCGAGATAGAGCGGCGCGTTGCTCGAGGTGTTGCCGGCGCGGGCATGCGCGGTGCGGAATTCATCCGACTTGGTCCATGCTTCGAAGTTAGCCTTGCTCTGCCACACCGTGTGCGAGGAATAGAGCGTGTGGTCGTCCGCTTCCGGACCCTTGAGCAGGTGGAATTCGACGAAACCCGGCATGCGGTCGAGATAGGACTCGCGGCTCGACCAGACGTTTTCGAAAGATTCCTCGGACCCCTTCTTCACTTTGAAGCGGTTCATGGCGATGAACATGGACATGGATCTACCCCTTTGGCTGGCGCTTGCTGGCGCGGGTTTGTGTCAGAGCAACTTCCTTCCGGTGGGTCATGAACTCACACGCCACCGAAGTGAACCTTGAGCGCGGCCTTGTAGGTGACGCCCGGTCCGGCGCTGGTCCACAGCAGATCGTTCTGCGTCGTGCCGTCGGTCGAGGAGCCCGGAACGGCGTAAGGCCGGTAGTAGACGTCGAAAACGTTGTCGATACCGAGATTGAGCGTGATGTCCTTGGTCGCCTGGTACGTCGCGTAGAGATTGACCAGGTTGTAGGACGTCGACGGGAGGTACCCGGCCGGGAGGTCGTCATTGCCGGCCACCGCCGACCACTGCGCCGACAAAGTCAGCTTGCGATCGAGCAGCCGCACGCCGCCGGTCGTGGTCACCCGCTTCGGCTGGATGTTGACGAGGCCGACGCCGGTCTGCGTGTTCTCGCCCTTTTGCAGCGTGCCGTTGACGCCGAGGAACCATGAGCCGGCATCGTAGCTGGCTTCGAGCTCAAGGCCGCGGATGCGGGCGGCCGGGATGTTCTGGTACTGGTAGTACTTCGAGTACGAACCGAACGGCGGCACCGGCGTCGGCGTCGACGCGACGAGATCGATATAATCGTCGACGTCGTTCTGGAACGCGTTGAGCTTGGCGCGGAACGCATCGCCCTTGCCGAAGACGTTGTCGAACTTGAAGTTGACGCCGACTTCCTTGTTCTTGCCGACTTCGGGACGAAGGTTCGGGTTCGGCAGGAAGCAGAACAGGCCGGTCGTGCCGTCCGGGCACACGAAAAACGCAGGGCCGCCGCCGGTCGCGTGTGCACCGGCGATCAGCGTTTCGGTCACCGACGGCGCGCGATAGCCTTCGGCATAGCTGACATAGGGCGTGATGCCGGCAACCGGCGTCACACCGACGGTAATCTTCGGCGACAGGCGGCTGCCGTCCGTCGACGTGCCCGCCGATTCAAGCTGGTAGTGATCGTAACGCGCCGCGCTGACGATCTCGAGCCAGCGCGAATAGTTCGCCTTCCACTGCAGGAAGCCGCCGGACACCGTGCGCTTGCCGCTGGGCGTGGTGACGTTGGAATTGCCGCGCGAGTCCGATGACGACACATCGTCCTGGAAGCCGTCGACGCCGTAGGTGAAGGCGTTTTCCCAGTTGCCGACCGCGACACGTGACGTGTTGTTCAGGTCGAAGCCGATAGTGTCGATCGTGTAGCTGCGCGAATCGCCGACGCAGCCCGAGATATTATTGCCGGTGCCGCCTTTGCAGTAGGCGCCGCCCGACGTGCTGTAGTGATAAAGCTTGGTCTGATCCGAGGTCGTCCGGTTGGCGTAAACACCGAGATCCCAGTCGAACAGACGATCTTCCGGCAGACTGTAACGCCAGCGCAGCGAGCCCTGATAGTTCTGGGTGTCGGTCCCGTAGACCGACGAGCCCTGATAGAGCGCGCGCTGCGCGGCAGTGGCGACCGGACCGGTGTTGATCTGGCCGACATTGTAGAGATCTTCCTGGAAGATGCCGCCGAGCTTGATCTCGTGGCCGGCCGCCGGGCGCACGGTGACCTTCAACAGGCCGCTCGATACATTGCTACCGGTGTTACCGATTTCGACGCCGTTGCCGTCCTTGTAGTTCTGCTGCGAGCGATAGACCGCGCCGCCGAATATATCGAGGTTCGGATTGACGCGGACACCGGCGAAAGCGGAGGTGTCGCCGCGCAGCTTGTTCGAGCCGATGCTGCCGCCGACATCGGCACCCCACTTTTCGCCCGGACGCAGCACGTCGTTGATGTCCTTGGTCTGGAACGAGGCGACGCCGCCGATCGCGCCCGAACCGTAGATGTTGGAGATCGGGCCGCGCGCGACATCGACGCTGCCGATCAGTGCCGGATCGAGGAAGAACGAGCCGTTCGCGTTGTGGCCGGAGCGCTGATAGTTCTGCCGCGCGCCATCAATGATGACCGCGACGCGGCCGAAGTCCTGCAGACCGCGAATATTGATCGTCGTCGCCGGATCGTCGCCGCGATCCTGCGTCCACACGCCCGGCACATAATAGAAGAGATCGGACACGCGCTTGGGCTGCGTGGTCTCGATCTTGTCTTTGCCGATGACGGTGACCGGCGCCAGCGCGTCGATGGCCTTCTCCGGCGTTTTGGTGGCGAGGACCGTGATCGGATCCAGCACCATGGTCTCCTGCGCAATCGCCGCTGCCGACAGCAACGCGACCGAAGAAACCGAAACAAGGAGCGCGAGCGCGCTCCGGCGAACAACAGTCATGACAACCCCCAACCGTACCGGTGTTTTTTTGGATTTGTGCGGCGGGCTGGCAGGCGGATCGCGAAGGAACCGCCGGGCTGGCTGGCTTTCTGCCGTTACTTCGGCAGCAAATGTTTGCCTTTGTAACCACCATGTATTACTTAGGTCAAGGCACGAATAAAAAAGTTATAACCAATCTAAACTAGCGGAACGCTATGTATTCGTAGTTTAAAATGCTTCAAATATAGAAGTAATTACATGGATACATTTTGCGAATACTGAAAGAAAGAGTCCAATGATCGAGGACGAGGCCAAGGAAGTGGCAAGAAATGACGGTGCCGGCGCAAGTCATAACGGCACGCTGCGCAGCGTTTCACTTGCCGACAACCGCATTGATAGCCGCGAGCTGTTTCACGGTGCCCGCGAAATCACCATCGCGCATGGCGACGACACCTACCGGTTGCGGCTGACCGCGCAGAACAAACTGATCCTGACCAAGTGAGCATCGCGATAATGCCAATGAACTGTCTCTTCTCCACAACATGGCGCATCCTTGTTGCCGCCGGCGTCGTTGCCGCGCTCACCGGACCGACCGCGGCGCAGGTGAGCGTCACCGACGCGACCGGCCGCACCGTTACGGTGAGCGACACCAGCCGCATCGTTTCGATCGGCGGCGCGGTGACCGAAATTCTCTACGCACTCGGCCATGACAAGGAGATCGTCGGCGTCGACTCGACCAGCCTCTATCCGATCAAGGCGGCGAAGGAGAAAGCCAATGTCGGCTACATGCGGCAACTCTCTGCCGAGGGCGTGCTCGGGCTGCGGCCGAGCCTCGTGATCGCCATTGCCGGCGCCGGGCCGAAGGAAACGATGAACGTGCTCGAAGCGGCCAAGGTGCCGATGG
>JBAZSM010000104.1:0-11897 GCA_041662425.1 Pseudolabrys sp. | reverse complement strand
CCCGACAAGCACCGCATCATCATGCTGTCGGAAGGCCGCCTGGTGAACCTCGGCAACGCCATGGGTCACCCGTCCTTCGTGATGTCGGCTTCCTTCACCAACCAGACGCTGGCGCAGATCGAACTCTACGCCAACAACAAGGACGGCAAGTACAAGAAGGAAGTCTATGTGCTGCCGAAGTCGCTCGACGAAAAGGTCGCGCGGCTGCATCTCGCCAAGATCGGCGTGAAGCTCACCGAGTTGCGCAAGGACCAGGCCGATTACATCGGCGTGTCGCAGCAGGGCCCGTACAAGAGCGACCACTACCGCTACTAGGCGTTTGCTTCACATGAAATGTTATGACGGCCGGGCCTCGCGCCCGGCCGTTTTTATTTCTGCTCCGACGCCGTCACGCCGAGCAGGTCCACCCAGCGCCGCATATCGACCGTCATCCAGATCATCCAGCCGAGCACGACAAAGGCGAGGACCGGCTTGACCACGCGGTCGACTTCAAGCGCACCGTGGAAGGCGATGACGAGCGAGGCGGCGATCAGCAGCCACGCCCGCTGGTCGCGCGCGTTGCGCCTGAGCAGCATCAGCGCAAGGCCCGTGAGCGTCGGCGTCAGCACCATATAAGACAGAAACTCGTTCCGCGGCCCGAACAGGTTGATGTAGCAGGCGGCATAAAGCATCACCGCCACCGCAAAGACCGTGATGTTGCCGTAACGCGCGATGCGCCACACCAGCGCCAGGAAGCCGAGCGCGGCGGCGAGCCGGATCAGGGTCTGCGCCGTGTGCGGCAGATCGATGCCGACGGTGTCGAGCATGGTCGCGAAATCCGCCTGGTAAGGCCACTGCCCGGGCTCGACCGAGGTGAGCTGCATGAGCTTGGTCAACCAGAGGCGATATTGCTCGATGACATAGGACGGATGCGCGAAGGCGAACGGCAGCAGAAGCGCCGCGGCGAGCGCCAGCGCCAGCCAGACGCGCATCTTCGGTTGCGTGGCGCCGCACAGCAGCAGCATCACCAGCGACAGCGGCTTGACGATGATGCTGAGAAACAGCGACAGTGAGGCGAGGATCCAGCGCCGTTTGGCGATCGCCACCGCCGTCAGCATCATGAATGCGGTCATGCCGACCTGCGCCTGCACGTATTTCAGATTAAACCAGGCGACCGGTATGTTGATCATCAGCAGCACGCCGGCGAGATTGATGACGTCGGCGCGGCTCTGCTCCGGCAGCAATAGCCGCATGATCGCGTAGCTCGCGCCGGTCAGCAGCGCCGCCGAAATCGCCATGGCAATCGCCGCCGCGGCGATCGGCGTGAGCATTGGCAACGGGCCGAGCACCAGCAACGACACCGGCCAATACAGATACTCGCCGAGCGTCGACATGTCGTAGATCGGCTGGCCGCTCCAGAAATTATGCGCGGCATCGAGATAGGCCTGGAAGGTCGAGCCGAAACGGCGCGGATGCGTCCGCAGCAGCGAGGCGACGATGAAGACGATCCAGGTGCCCCAGCCGATCCAGGGATAGCGCAGGAAAATCGCGGCGACGCGATCCTCAAGCTTCAGCAGATTGTCGTAACTGAACCGGCCGGCGCTTTCGCTTTTGGTGTCCACGACGTTTGCCCTCTTTGCCCGCGCGACAAGCGCATATCACGGTCGCGGCGGCACCACCATGATCGTATAGCGGCGCGGCGCGGCACCCGGATGGCCCGGGGTCTGCACGATGGTCGTCTGCGAGGTCTGGCTCGGTGCGTCGCCGATCTCGGCCTTGGCGCGCGCGGCGCAGGCCGCGTGCTCGGCGAAACACAGTTGCACCATGCCGGCGTGCCGCAACGTGACCGGATCGGGCAGCGTCACCAGCCCCGGGATCAGGATGCGTGGCCGCTCGCTGGCGTAGGTCGCCACCGGCAGCACGATATCGCCGTCGCCACCGATAAAGCGCAGTGGAAATGGCACGACTGTGTGCCACAGCCGCTCGACCTCGCGCGCCAGCAGCGGCGCTTGCGCCGCCGCCGGCGGCGGACCCTTGGGCCGGGTCTTGCTGGCGACGAACGGCGCGGCAATCAGCATGGCAACCGGCAGCAGCACCGCGAAGCCGACCACGCGGCCGGTATCCACCGGCCGCCACGCCACGCCGGGTGGCGACAGCAACAGCACCGGCAGCAAGGTCCACGCCGACATCGACCACAGCGACGTGATCTCGGTATGCGCGATCAGCGCGCCGGCCATCGGCAACAACAGCGGCGCCCAGAAAGCAAGCGCCACCAGCCGCCGGTCCGGATCGCGCGGCCAGGCGATATCGCGCAAGGTCGCGACATTGGCCCGCGCCGCGACCAGCACGATGATCGCCGGCAGCGCGACGTAGCCGAGCGATCCGGCAAGATAGCCGAGCGCCGCGATCGCGGTGGCGACAAAGGGCCGGGCCTCGTGCGCGGCCGAGGCATATTTGAACGTGATGAAATCGTGCTGGACCAGCCAGACGATATGCGGCGACAGGCAGATCGCGCCGATGACGACCGTGATCCACGGCGCCGGCGAGCGGAAATAGGCCGCGCGGCGTTTGTCGGCCAGCGCAGCGACGACAAGACCGGCCAGCAGGAAGATCGACCAGTATTTGCCGAGCATGCAAGCCGCCGCGGCGATGCCGGCCAGGAGCGATGCGCGCGGGCTGCGCGTTACATAAGCGCGCAGGAAGAAATAGGTTGCCGCCGCCCAGAGCGGCATCAGCACCGTGTTGACGTTGAACTTGAGCGCGTGAAAATTGAAGAACGGGATCAGCGTCAGCAGCGCCAGCGCGGCGACGCGTTTGTGCAGCGGCAGATACTCGGCCGTAAGCCGCCACACGATCCATAGCGCCAGCGCCGGCATCAGCATTGCCAGCAGGTAATAAGACCAGTCGGCGACCGGCATGAACTCGAACCAGGCCCGCACCAGCCAGGCGGCCAGCGGCGGATGCTTCGAATAACCGAAGTCGAGATCGCGCGACCACGCGATCAGCTCGGTCATGTCGGGGTTGAGGCCCTGCGCGGCTTTGGTGATGGTGCCGTAACCGGTCCAGGCCATGACGTAGATCGCCAGCGCAACGAGCACGAGCAGCCCTGCATTGGCCGGATCGGTGAACGAGGCGCGTGTCCGCCGGGCTGCAGTTTGGGCGGTGCTGGTGAGGGTCGACCACATGACGCGAGCCTATGCCACGGCGGCCGGCGCGCGTCACGTTACGATAAAGGCGCGGCCGCCCGCACCTCTACACCCGCTTGTAGAAAAATGTCGTATGCGCGGGCGTGCCGTCCGGCGTCAGCGCATGGCCCGGCACCACGCCATATTCGGTCCATCCACAATTGCGGTAGAGCTTCTCGCCGGCGCTGCCGGTGTGGGTGTCGAGCATCAGCAAGGTGCGGCCCTGCGCGCGCGCCAGGGCCTCGACTGCGTCGAGCAGGCGGCGGCCGAGCCCCTGCCGGCGAAGCGAGGCCAGCACCAGCATCTTGCCGATATCGGCGCGGTGCGGCTGGTTCGGCTGCGGCGCCTTGGTGAGAACGACGGTGCCCACGAGTGTCGTCCCGTCATCGGCGACCAGAAGATGACGGCCGCCGTCGGCGACCCCCGGAATCTGGCCGCGCCAGAATTCCTCGGCCTCAGCCTGGGTAAAGCCGGCGAGAAAATTCACCGAGGCGCCCTGCGCCACCGCGTCCAGCAGGATCGCGCCCAATTCCTCAAGGCGTGCCTTCGCCTCGGCGGCGTCGATTTCACGAATGACGATGGCGTTTCCGGTTTGGGCGTTCATGTCTATGTCAGGGCGGGAGTGGAACTGCCCGACACGGCGCATGGCCCCGGCCGGGTGAACAGGTTAAGTTGCCGCCGAATCTAGCATAAGTGGACGACCGACGGCGATGGACCAGCAAGCACCGGCAGCGCAGAACGGCTCGGGCCAGGCCGGGCAGACGCTCGAGCCCGCGCCCGCGCCCGCGCCCGAACTGACGGTCATTCTTCCCACTTTCAACGAGCGCGACAATGTGCCGGTGCTGATCGAGCGCCTGGCGCACAGCCTTGCCGGTATCGACTGGGAAGTCCTGATCGTCGACGACAATTCGCCGGACGGCACCAGCACGGTCGCGCGCCTCATCGGCGAGAGCGACCGCCGCGTCCGCTGCATCCGCCGCGTCGGCCGCCGCGGCCTGGCCGGCGCCTGCATCGAGGGCATGCTGGCCTCGCAGGCGCGCTATGTCGCGGTGATGGATGCCGATCTCCAGCACGACGAGACCTTGCTCACCGCGATGGTGGCCAAATTGCGCGAAGGCGATACCGACCTCGTCGTCGCCAGCCGTTA
The DNA here is from genome assembly GCA_041662425.1 of Pseudolabrys sp. Lineage (GTDB taxonomy): Bacteria > Pseudomonadota > Alphaproteobacteria > Rhizobiales > Xanthobacteraceae > Pseudolabrys. The sequence continues at coordinate 7,586 of JBAZSM010000104.1, read as the reverse complement.
CATCGACGGCAAGACCGGCACCGGCTTTTCCGCCACGCGCGCCCGCGCCAGCCACTGGTCCACTTCCATCGCCCGCAAGCTGCTCAAGGTCGAGCTCACCGATCCGATGAGCGGCTTCTTCATGCTGCGCCGCGACGTGGTCGACGCCATGGCGCCGAAGCTGTCGACGCAGGGCTTCAAGATTCTGCTCGACATCGCCGCCACCGGCCGCGACGCGTTGCGCGTTGCCGAACTGCCCTTCGTGTTCGGCGCCCGGCTGCATGGCGAGAGCAAACTCGACGCCCGCGTCGCGCTCGACTTCGGTCAGTTGCTGCTGGCGAAGGCCACCAACGACGCGGTGTCGTTCCGCTTCGTGTTGTTCTGCCTTGTCGGCTTAACGGGCGTCGCCGTGCACATGGTGGCGCTCTACGCGCTCCACCTGCTCGGCACGCAGAGCTTCACCTCGCAACAGATCGTCGCCACGGTGATCGCGATCGCCTGGAACTATGTCTTCAACAACGCCTTCACCTATCGCGACCAGCGGCTGACCGGCTGGGGGTTCGTGAAGGGACTCATCGAATTTGAACTGATCTGTTCGATCGGCGCGGTTTCCAATGTCGGCATCGCCAGCCTGATCTACGCGCACGATTCGATGTGGTGGATCGCGGGCCTCGGCGGCGCGGTAATGGGCGCGGTGTGGAATTACGCGGTGTCCGCCGCGTTTGTGTGGCGGGGACGGTAGGCTCTTCATCCTTCGAGGCTCGCTGCGCTCGCGCCTCAGGATGACGGAGAGACGCTTTTCATGCCCTGCGGCGTCTTCCAGCCCAGCGGGTCCCACGTAAACGGCTTTTCGCGCTCCAGCGTCGCCGGATTCCACACGATCACGGCACAGTAGATCAGCAGCGTCAGCGCGCCGATCACCAGGAAGCTGTGCGCATAGGCATAGTTCGTCACATCCTGCCCGACCGCGTCGTTCGAGGTCGCGGTGAGGAAGAAGAAGCTCACGGCCAGCACGGCGATGCCGATCCAGCGCGTCGCGGTATCGCGCAGCACCACCATGGTCAGCGTGACGTAAGGCAGGATCATCACCGCGTAATGCGAGCGGCTGGTCATCGGCGACAGCATCAAGGTTGCGATCACCAGGATCGAGCCGTCGATCGCCAGCATGTCGCGCCGTTCCTTGCGCAGCATGATCAGTGCGCCGGCGAAGGCGATGAAGGCGAGATCGAGCCCGTACAGCACCGTCTTGTGCAACGCCGGATGCGCGACTTCGTCGATGCGCAGCGACACCGCGCCGCGCAGCGAGTGATTGAGCCAGTTGGCGCCGGACCAGAAATTGAACTGCGCCTGCGTGGCGTCGATCAGCGAGGCGCCGCCGATGTGATGCACCCACGCCATGAAGTAACCTTCGCTCGCGCCCTGCGGCGTGAAAAAGATGTCCGGGGCGGCGCAGAACACGGCCAGCGACACCGCCATCGCCGCGGCGGCGGCGAAGCGTTTCTTGACGATGAGATACGGCAGAAAAATCAACGGCGTCGCCTTGATCGCCGCGGCGAATCCCAGCGCCGCGCCGCCGCCGATCGAGCGGCCGCTCGACAGCCCGGCCAGCCCGAGCATGATGAAGATGAACGACAGCATGTCGTAGGCCTGGTTTTCCAGCACCGCGAGCACGAACTTGACGCTCAGGATCAGCGACACGATCCGCACCCAGAGCAGTTCGACCTCGCCGTAAGGCGCGACGAACAATTTCGCCGCCACGCGCTCGCACAGCCGGTAGGCGCCGACCGCGGCGGCGACCGTGATGACGTACCAGACCACCAGCCGCAGCCCCATCGGCAGCAGCGCGAACGGCGTCATGACGAAGGCAAAGGTCGGCGGATAGGTGAAGGCCCCGGCGCAGGTGTGGATCGGCTGGCCGTCGAGCATGCATTGCGCCGCCTGCGGGTACAGGAACATGCCGGCATCGGGTGGCGAGATGAAGCGCTTGAAATAGGCCGCCGAGACGACGAACAGCAAAAGCCACGGTCCGTACTTTTCCAGCCACTTCATGACGCTTCCGGCCCCTTTTGGCGGCCGGACCCTAATCGATTGCCGCGCCGGGCCACAAGGCCGCCGGTTTGTCATTCCGGGACGCCGCGACCGCGGCGGACCCGGAATCCAGCTCTGTCCTCGGCGTTCGCGTCTGGATTCCGGGTTCGGCCTGACGGCCGCCCCGGAATGACAGGGTGAGACCTGCCGGATCGCTTGAAGGCGCCGGACGCGGGTGTTATCTCGCGGCCATGACGGCCGTCCCCATCCAGAATATCCGCAATTTCTCCATCGTCGCCCATATCGACCATGGCAAATCGACCCTCGCCGACCGGCTGATCCAGCTCACCGGTGGCCTCGACGCGCGCGAAATGGCGGGCCGCGAGCAGGTTCTCGACTCGATGGACATCGAGAAGGAGCGCGGCATCACCATCAAGGCGCAGACCGTGCGCCTGAAATACCACGCCAAGGACGGCAAGGATTACATCCTCAATCTGATGGACACGCCCGGCCACGTCGACTTCGCCTACGAGGTCAACCGGTCGCTGGCCGCCTGCGAAGGCTCGCTGCTGGTGGTGGACGCCTCGCAGGGCGTCGAGGCGCAGACCCTCGCCAACGTCTATCATGCGCTCGACGCCGGCCACGAGATCGTGCCGGTACTGAACAAAGTCGACCTGCCGGCGGCCGAGCCGGAAAAGATCAAGAAGCAGATCGAGGACGTCATCGGTCTCGACGCTTCCAACGCCATCATGATCTCGGCCAAGACCGGCCTCGGCGTGCCCGATGTGCTCGAAGCCATCGTCACGCGGCTGCCGCCGCCGAAAGGCGACCGCGATGCGCCGCTCAAGGCGCTGCTGGTCGATAGCTGGTACGACGCCTATCTCGGCGTCGTCGTTCTGGTGCGCGTTGTCGATGGCACCCTCAAGAAGGGCCAGCGCATCCGCATGATCGGCATCGAGGCGCATTACGAAGTCGATCGCGTCGGCGTGTTTCTGCCGAAGCTGACGCCGGTCGACGAGCTCGGCCCCGGCGAGATCGGCATGTTGACCGCCTCGATCAAGGAAGTCGCCGACACGCGCGTCGGCGACACCATCACCGACGAGCGCAATCCGATCGACGAGCCCCTGCCCGGCTTCCAGCCGGCGATCCCGGTCGTGTTCTGCGGCCTGTTTCCAGTCGACGCCGCCGACTTCGAAGCGCTGCGCGCCGCGATGGGCAAATTGCGCCTCAACGATGCCAGCTTCACCTTCGAGATGGAAACCTCGGCCGCGCTCGGCTTCGGCTTCCGCTGCGGCTTCCTCGGCCTCCTGCATCTGGAAATCATCCAGGAGCGGCTGGAGCGCGAATTCAATCTCGATCTCATCGCGACCGCGCCATCGGTCATCTACAAGATGAACCTGCGCGATGGCACCAAGATCGAATTGCACAATCCGGTCGACATGCCGGACGTGATGCAGATCCTCGAAATCGAGGAGCCGTGGATCGAGGCCACCATCCTGACGCCCGACGAATATCTCGGCGCCGTGCTCAAGCTGTGCCAGGACCGCCGCGGCACGCAGAAGGAGCTGACCTATGTCGGCTCCCGCGCCATGGTGAAATACGACCTGCCGCTCAACGAAGTGGTGTTCGATTTCTACGACCGGCTGAAATCGGTGTCGAAGGGCTACGCCTCGTTCGATTATCACCTCACCGACTACAAGGTGTCCGATCTCGTCAAGATGTCGATCCTCGTCAATGACGAGCCGGTCGATGCGCTGTCGATGCTGGTGCATCGCTCGCGCGCCGAGACGCGCGGCCGCGGCATGGTGGAGAAGCTCAAGGAGCTGATCCCGCCGCACATGTTCCAGGTGCCGATCCAGGCCGCCATCGGCGGCAAGATCATCGCCCGCGAAACCGTGCGCGCGCTGCGCAAGGACGTGACGGCGAAGTGCTACGGCGGCGACGCCACCCGAAAGCGCAAACTGCTCGACAAGCAGAAGAAGGGCAAAAAGAAAATGCGCCAGTACGGCAAGGTCGACATCCCGCAGGAGGCGTTCATCGCCGCGCTGAAGGTCGATGTGTAAGACGCTCGTCGCCTGACGCCGGAGCGCCAGGCCACAGCGATTTTTCATAACATCTGCTGCGTTGTCCGAACGCCGCCGCTCCGTCAGTTGCGTCGATTCATACCGCGCCCGCCGCCGGTGCTATCGAGCGCATCCAGACAGGGCTTGGACAGGCTCGCCCGGTTCGCCTCGAGACAGGTGCGAATATCCCGGTTGCCATGTTCCTTGCCGGAACACTTCTCTTCGATCTCGGTCTGGCAAGCGGCCACCACCGGTCCGGTTCCCGGCCCTTGACCTCTCGGCGCCATCGGCTGGGCAAACGACGCGGTCGCCAGAACGACCGTAGCGGCAAGCGCCAAAGCGCCGGTTGTCATCGTTGAGCGTCGCATATGCACCTCCTGATGCAATCTTCCGAGTTCACGGTGACGGCAAACTACGCAGGCCCCACGCAGGCCATTTGATCCCGGTCAAAGCGACGACGCGGAATGACTGCGGCAGGCACACCGCAGATCAGCGAAAGAACATGCGGCACCAGCGCCGGCGAGTCGCAACTGCGTGTCGTTCCGAACATGAACGAGGGTGCCTGCGCAAGGACGTGACGGCCAAGCGCACCGGCGGCGACGCTCGCGCAAGCTTCTAGACAAGCAGAAGAAGGGCAAGAAGAAGATGCGCCAGTACGGCAAGGTCGACATCCGGCAGGAAGCGTTCATCGCGGCGCTGAAGGTGGATGTGTAAGGGGCGGGCCGGCAGAAACTACCCTCAACCGGCCAATAATCTTATAGTTGCGTGATACGATGAATGCCACCTACCCGATTCGGATGGCAGCAGAGTTATGGCGCAACGCTCGTGGGAACGAAATAAAGTCGAGACATCTGCTCGCGAGCTCGTCATTGGCGAACCGCACCATCAGCCAGGATTAGTTGCCCATATTCCAAAAGATCGATTTCCAATCCAAGTGATCAATTTTTACCATTTCAAGGATTGGCCTCGGGAAAAAGCTTACTGTGCTAGATGCGGCAGCCATCGGCACCGCGATGGCTTTACAATTGAACTAGACGACGGCACATGGGCACTTGCAGGCAGCAAGTGCGCCGCTGACCTCTGGGGCAACGAGTGGAAATCCGTAAGAAGTAAATTCGATGACGAACTCAGGGCAGCAGCAATCGTTCTCGACGTCCGCCCCTTGGTTCCCGAGCTAAAATTAATTCGCGCTTCGTTAAATGCATCATGGCGATCCGCCATAGAAACCGTTTCCGATTATCAAAGACGATTCAGAGGTGCGGCAGAGCCATTGTTTAATGTCTTAAAATCTGGCGCCGCTCGGCCCGACCATTGCATAACAACAATCGGCAAGTCCTCTATTCACCTTGACGGTTGGCCATTCTTTGCCATCGAAGACATACTGGAGAGATTTGAGACTGCACTCAGCCAAATTGATCGAGCTATTGCCACCGGCGAAGGGCAACAGGCGGAGCTTGGCGCGCATACGGTGAGTTTACGACAAGCGCTCGACCATCTTGACAGTGTAGCTCAAGGCGTCCGGGGATTTCGAAGCTTCTTCGTACCTAAAGAGCTGCGTGACCTCGACAATATTCTGTATGCTGCGACGACAAGGCTCGGCAGCCGTTTCGCTGGAAGATACGAGGTAAAGCTCGGGCAAATTGTTGACCTCCTTACTCACCAGCCGATATGCGGCCCGATCAACAGCTACCCATTGCTTCACATTGAGCCGTTGCGTCGACTTCAAGCACTAGTGTCCTGATACACCGCCCGCTTTATCCGGCACTCTCGTTTAGGCCGGCTATGATTGGAAACGCCTCAGCGCATCGCACCTTCTCCCGGCCTCATCCTGAGGAGCATCGCGCCAGCGATGCGTCTCGAAGGACGAGGCCGCCCCATGGTTCGAGACGCGGCCTGACGGCCATGAGGCGGAGAGACGCCTACTCTGCCGCATTCCCCACCCGCCGCAATTCGCCGGCGTCTTTCATCTCATCATGCAGCGCGATCGGGTCCCAGTCGTAGCCGTTCGGCCACGTCAGCGCGCCGTCCTCGATGAATACACGCGCGAAGTATGCGGGATCCTTCAGCGGCTCAGCCATCGACCCGGTCTTGTCGCGAACGGACGAAAAATCGCGAACGCCTTTGGTCCCGTCGGAGAACTCGATTTCGAGCCTGTATCCGCCAAGCTTACGAATGCCGACAACATCGATCATCATGTGTCGAGACCCTCGATGCGTTCGACCGGCCCGTCGGTCCGGCAAGCGGCCCAGTTCTTCATCAGTTCCTCGCGCCGCAAGGCGGCCCATTCTTTCAGAATGCGAGCGACGGCGGGCGGTATCTTGCCCCCGATGACTTCGCCATCGGCAATCGATACCCGCGCCCGATGGCCTTGGTAGGTTACATGAAAATGGGGCGGATCGTGGTCATTAAAAAACATCCGCACCGAGATTCCCAGAAAGTATGCAATCGTCGGCATGGGGCACCGGTCAGATCGTTTTGCTGGAATCTATCTTAAGAAGGCGTGGATGGCCGGGACAAGCCCGGCCATGACGACGAAAATCTAAATCCCCCGCATCAGCCCGCCATCCACCTTCAAATTCTGCCCGGTAATATAGCCCGCGCCGTCCGACACCAGGAACGCCACGGTCGCGGCGATTTCCTCGCTTGTGCCGTAGCGGCCCATCGGCACGCCGGCGCGGCGCTCCTCGACCTTCGGCAGCGAGTCGATCCAGCCCGGCAGCACGTTGTTCATGCGCACATTGTCGGCGGCATATTTGTCGGCGAACAGCTTGGTGTAGGCGGCAAGCCCGGCGCGGAACACCGCCGAGGTCGGAAACATCGCGCTCGGCTCGAACGCCCAGGCGGTCGAGATGTTGACGATGGCGCCCGCCTTCTGCGCCGCCATGTGAGGGGCGACGAGGCGCGCGGGCCGGATCGCGCTCAACAGATAGACGTCCAGCCCCAAATGCCACTGCTCGTCGGTGATCTTCAGGATCTCGTCGCGCGGCCCGTGGCCGGCGCTGTTCACCAGCGCATCGACGCGGCCCCATTGAGCCATCGTCTCGTCGACAAGGCGCTTGAGATCGTCATTCGACTGGTTGGAGCCGGTGACGCCGATGCCGCCCAATTCCTTCGCCAGGGCTTCGCCCTTGCCCGACGACGAGAGGATCGCGACCTTGCAGCCGCCCGCGGCCAGCTTCCTCGCGCAGGCGGCGCCCATGCCGCTGCCGCCCGCGGTGACGATTGCTACTTTCATTCGATATCTCCCGACACTTTGTCCGCTCACCCCCGCGAAGGCGGGGGTCCAGTTCTATCGCAAGATAGAGTAAAACTGGATGCCCGCCCCATAGGCGTTCTGAAAGAACGCCGTCCTTCGGACGGCTATAGGCGGGCATGAGCGGAGATTGTATCAGCATGCCCGTCAAACCCATTGCCGAATTCTCGCACTTCGAGGCGCTCGATATCCGCGCCGGCCGCATCGTCAAGGTCGAGGACGCGCAGACGAAGAAGCCGACCTGGCGCATGACCATCGACTTC
>JBAZSM010000103.1:0-11946 GCA_041662425.1 Pseudolabrys sp. | reverse complement strand
CGGCGAGACCGACAGGCGGCGTAACGTCGGCCATCAGGCCGAAATAAAACACGAACATGTGCACCGCGACCAGCGGTACGGCCAGATCATTCTCCGCCGCCAGTTCGACGAGCACCGGCGCCATCAAGGTCGCGACGACGACGTAGCTTGCCGTCGTCGGCATGCCCATGCCGAGGATCAGGCAGATCACCGCCGTCATCGCCAGCATGATCATCAGGTTGCCGCCGGAGACGGTCTCGACGATCTCGGTCATCACCAGGCCGATGCCGGTGAGCGAGACCGTGCCGACGATGATGCCGGCGGTGGCGGTGGCGATGCCGACCGACGTCATGTTGCGCGAGGCGCCCTGGAACGCGGCGAAGAGATCGTCAAAGCCGTCCCGCAGGCGCGCGACGTATTGGTGCTCATTGCGGAAGAACGCGAGCAGCGGCCGTTGCGTCAGCATGATGAAGATGAGCAATGCGGTGCCCCAGAAGGCGGACAGGCCGGGCGACAGCTCTTCCACCATCAGGCACCAGATCAGCACCACAACAGGCAACAGATAATGCAGGCCGGTATTGGCGGTGTCGTAGAAGTCCGGAACCTTGACGATCGCCTTGGTCAGGTCGTCGGCCGGGAGATCGGGGCGTCTGGCCTTGTGACGGACCAGCGCGAGATAGGCCGCAACCAGCGCGATGCCGAGAACCCAAGTGGCGGCGTTGCCGAACGCGACCTTGGTCCAGCCGATACCGTAATAGACGATGCCGCTGATGATGATGATGCCGCAGATCGTCATCAAGCCACGCAGCAACGTGTGGTGCATCGGCGCGATCGAGGCGCGCGGCAGTCCGCGCAGATTCAGCTTCGCGGCTTCGATGTCGACGATGTAGAACAGCGCGCCATAGGTGAGGAAGGCCGGCAGGAAGGCATGCTTCACGACTTCGGCGTAGGTAATGCCGACATACTCGGCAATGAGAAAGGCGGCGGCGCCCATCACCGGCGGCATGATCTGGCCGTTGACGCCGGCGGCGGCTTCGATCGCGCCCGCCTTTACGGCGGAATAGCCGACGCGCTTCATCAGCGGAATGGTAAAGGTGCCGGTCGTCACGGTGTTGGCGATCGATGAGCCGGAGATCATGCCGGTGAGACCGGAGGCAACAACGCCGGCTTTGGCCGGGCCGCCGCGGTACGTGCCGAGCAGGGCGAACGCCATCTGGATGAAGTAATTGCCGGCGCCGGCGCGCTCGAGGAGGCTGCCGAACAGAACGAACAGGAAGACGACGCTTGTCGATACGCCAAGCGCGACGCCGAATACGCCTTCGGACGTCAGCCACATCTGCGACGCCGCGCGGGCGAGCGAAGCGCCTTTATGCGCAAGCAGGCCCGGCAGCCATGGACCGGTGAAAATATAAAGCAGCATGATGGCCGCGATCGCCGCGAGCGCAGGGCCGACAGCGCGGCGGGCCGCTTCCAGCAGGCAAAGAACGCCGACGGTCGCAACGACAATATCGGCCGTCGATGGCAGGCCGGGCCGTAGCGAAATGTCGTTGTAAAAGACCAGAAGATATAGCGTCGCGCCGACGCTGAGCAGCGCCAGTATCCAGTCGCCAATGGGTATGCTCGAGCGCGAGGATGCCTTGAAGGCCGGGAAGGTCGTGAATACCAGCAGGAAGGCGAAGGCAAGATGGATGATACGCGCCTTGCCGTCGTTGACGACGCCGACGTTGAAGTAATAGGGCAGCGGCGAGGCATACCAGAGCTGGAACAGCGCCCACGCCAGCGCGACGGAGAAGATAAATTTCTTGTTGAAGCCCACGGTCTTGCGGCCGCCGGTGTCGGCCTCCGCCACCAACGCTTCGAGTTCTTCACGCGTCGCCGCGGCCTGATTGGTGTCGGTCATCGCGGTCCCCTCTAATCGCGCGAAGTGCAAAAACGTCTCGAAGCTGAGCTTCGGCAGCGGCGCATTTTTTATGAAATGAAGTTTGGCGCGCCGCGCCTAAAAAGAAACAGGGGCGGCTTGCGGCCGCCCCTGCAAAAGCGTGGACTTACATCCAGCCCTTTTCCTTGTAGTACTTGACGGCGCCCGGATGCAGCGGAGCCGACAGGCCGTTCTTGATCATGGCTTTCGGATCGAGATTGGCGAAGGCCGGGTGCAGCTTCTTGAACTCGTCGAAGTTATCGAACACCGCCTTGGTCATCGCATAGACGGTGTCGTCGGCCACCTTGGCCGAGGTCACGACGGTTGCGAGTACGCCGTAGGTCTCGGTCGCGGTCGGGTTGTTGGCATACATGCCGCCCGGGATCGTCGCCTTGGCGTAGTACGGATGCGCCTTGATCAGTGCGTCGACGGCTGGGCCGGTCAGCGAGATCAGTTTGGCGCCGCAGGCCGTGGTCGGATCCTGGATGGCGGCCGACGGATGGCCGACGGCATAGAAGAAGCCGTCGATCTTGTTGTCGCAGAGCGCGGACCCCTGCTCATCGGCCTTGAGTTCGGCGGCGAGCGAGAAGTCGGCTTTGGTCCACTTCATCTGCGCCAGCAGTTCTTCCATCGAGGCGAGCGTGCCCGAGCCCGGATTGCCGACGTTGAAGCGCTTGCCCTTGAAGTCTTCGAACTTGGTGATGCCGGCATCCTTGCGCGCCAGCACGGTGAACGGCTCCGGATGCACCGAGAACACGGCGCGCAGATCCGGGTCGGCCTTGCCCTTGAACTGGCCATCGCCCTTGGCGGCGTTGTATTGGACGTCCGATTGCGCCAGGCCGAATTCGAGTTCGCCCGACTTGATGGCGTTGACGTTGAACACCGAACCGCCGGTCGATTCGACCGAGCAGCGCAGGCCGGTCTTGGCGCGGTCCTTGTTCATCAGACGGCACACCGCGCCGCCGACGGCGTAATAGACGCCGGTGACGCCACCGGTGCCGACGGTGACGAATTTCTGTTGCGCAAGGGCCGGCGAGCCGGTCATCAGCGCGATCACGCCGGCGGCAGCAAGCCCGCCTGTGAATGTCATGCGTTTCATTTTAAAATCCCTCCAACCTGGTTTTAGTTACCTGCATCAAAATGGCGTGGCCATTTTCAGCCCAGCCACATTGTCACGCATTCCGGCACATCGCCGCAATGCGTATTGTTAGCCGCCGGTGGCGGCATCGACCGCTTCGCCCAGTCTTTCGACGATTTGATCGATCGTATCATTATCGCTGATGAATGGCGGCGCCATCAGCACATGGTCGCCGCGCTTGCCGTCGGCGGTTCCGCCCATTGGATAAACCATCAGGCCGCGCGCCATGGCTTCCTGTTTGATCCGCGCGTGAAGTTTGCGCGCCGGATCGAATGGTTCCTTGGTGCCACGATCAGTGACGAGTTCGATGCCCTGGAACAGGCCGCGGCCGCGCACATCGCCGACAAAGGGATGGTTGCCGAAGCGTTCCTGCAAGCGCCGCGCCAGCCGCGCGCCCTGAGTCTGCACATTGGCCAGCAAGTTGTCGCGGCGGATAATCCGCTGAACCGCGAGCGCCGCGGCACAGGCCAGCGGATGGCCCGTATACGTGTGGCTGTGCTGGAACGCGCCCGAGCCCTTGGCGATGGTGTCGAAGATCTTTTCGCTCAGCATCAGCGCGCCGATCGGCATGTAGCCGCCGCCGAGGCCTTTGGCGATGGCCATCAAATCGGGCGCGATGCCGTCCTGTTCGCAGGCGTGCAGGGTGCCGGTACGGCCCATGCCGCACATCACTTCATCGAGGATGAGCAGGATGCCGTACTTGTCGCAAATCGCGCGCACCCGCTTGAAGTAACCGGGCACCGGGGGCACCGCACCGAGCGTCGCGCCGACAACGGTTTCGGCGATGAAGGCGAGCACGTTCTCGCCGCCGAGTTCTTCGATCTTGGCTTCCAGTTCCTGCGCCAGCCGCTCGCCATAAGCTTCCGGCGTTTCGCCGGCGCGGCGGTGGCGATACTCGTAAACCGGCGAGACGTGATGCGTTTCGATCAGCAGCGGAGAAAAGTCGCGCTTGGCCGACGGTCGCCCGCCGACCGCGAGCGCGCCGAAGGTGATGCCGTGGTAGCTCTGCCACCGCGCGATCAGATGCCGCCGTTGCGGCTCGCCGCGTTCTACGGCGACCTGCCGCGCCATCTTGATCGCGGCTTCGATCGCTTCGGAGCCGCCGCTGACGAAGAAGGTGTGACTGATGCCGGCCGGCGCGTGCGCGGCCAGATCGTCGGCAAGTTCTTCGAGTACCGGCGTCGTGAAGAAGCTCGTATGCGCGAACTCGATATTGTCGAGCTGCGCCTTCATTGCATCGATGACATCGCGATGCCCGTGGCCGAGACACGACACCGCGGCACCGCCGGAGGCGTCGATGTATTGCTTGCCCGTCGAATCGTAGATGTGAACGCCTTCGCCGCGCACGGCGACCGGATAATCCTTGCCGATCTGGCGATGCAGTACGTGGGTCATGAACGGGCTCCTGAAGCGAGCGACGTTGCCTTGTCGGCCAGATAGACAACGGGCGATTTGCGCAAATGCGCCATCAGGCGCTGCACGGCCGGACCGCTGCGCGCGCGATCGCAGAATGCAAAGACGGTGAACGGGACGGACCAGCGATTGTCACCCGCCGGTTTGATCTTGCCTTCGGCCACACCCTCGGCCGCAGCCGATTCCGGCAGCCAGCCAATGCCGTGGCCGGCGATGATCATGTTATGGATCGCGCTGGCGAGATCGGATTCGAATGCCTTGGAAGCGTGCACCGGCGCCGGCGCCGATTGCATGATGAGATCGACCATGCGGCCCATGAAGGTGCTGGTCGAATAGTTTAAGAGCGGAAACGGCCGCTTCGCCGTGCCCGGCAATCTGAAGGCGGGCTCGCCGCGGCTGACCGCGACATAGGGCCTGAACCATTCGCTGGCGATGGCGACACGGTCATAGTGATCGGGATCGAGGAAGATCGGCTGCTGCGCATGATGGAAACAAAGCAGCACGTCGGCCAGTCCGGCGACATGCGCGGTGACGGCATCATGAACATTGCTGGCCAGCAGGCGGCAGCCGGAGGCGCCGGTCGCTTCGCGCCACGTCTTCCACCATTCCGGAAAGCGCGAAATGGCCAGCGAATGCGGCAGCGCGAAGGTGATGATCTCCTGGCCGAGCGCCGGTTCGCCGTGAATGCCGGCGCGGGCGTCGACCATCTGCTGAATGATATCGGCCGCGGTCTGGCGGAAACGCTCACCGGCGGGCGTCAATTTGGTCGGATAACAGGAGCGGTCGATCAGTTCGACGCCCAGCCATGACTCGAGCTGCTGGATGCGACGGCTGAAGGCGGGCTGCGACGAGTGACGCGTGGCGGCGGCTTCGGTGAAATTACTCACCTCCGCGAGACTTAAAAAGTCCTGCAGCCACCGGAAATCCATGCCGTCCCCATTTTGCCTGGCCCAACGATAGTCGGCCTCGGCTCCTCATATAATGCAAATTTTGCATAAGACGGTGGGGACCGGTGAGCTACGCTGCAATGCGATAGGAAAAGGCATTGCCGCCATGAAAATCGGCGTTCTCGGCGCGGGGGTGGTGGGGCTGACGTCAGCCTGGGCGCTGGCCGAGGCCGGCCACGATGTCGTGCTGATCGACCGCAATTCCGGCCCGGCCGGGGAGGCCAGTGCCGCCAACGGCGCACAGCTTTCCTACCGCTACGTCGCGCCGATGGCGTCGCCGAAAATGCTGAGACAACTGCTGCTTCTGCTGCTGCCGGGGGAAAACGCGATAGAAATATCGCTCGACCTCGAACTGGCCGGCTGGGGCCTGCGCTTTCTCAAGGCCTGCACGAAGGCGGAAGTGGCGCGCACCACCGTGGCGCAACTGGCGCTCGCCGCGCTCAGCCGTTCGGAGCTGGAGCGTATCCTCGCCGCCACGCCTTTCGACTTCGGGCTGCGCACGGCCGGCAAGCTGGTGATGTTTCGCAATGCCGTCGATTTCGCCGCGGCAAGACCGGATCCCGCCGATCCGGCGCAAGTACTAACGCCGGCGGAGTGCCTGTCGCTGGAGCCGGGTCTGACGCTGAAGGCCAGTGAATTCGCCGGCGGGGTCTATACGGAATCCGAACAGGTCGGCGACTGTGCAGACTTCTGCCGCCAGCTTTTCGCGCGGCTTCAGGAGATCAACCGCGTCGAGACGCGCATGACGACGGCGATTGGCCGTCCGGTCGTCAAGAACCGCCGCATGACCGGCGTCGAAACCGACAAGGGAACGATTGAAGCCGACTTGTTCGTGCTGTCGCTCGGCGCCGACGCCAGAGCCTTCGCCCGCTCATGCGGCTTTAACTTGCCGATTTATCCGGTGAAGGGCCATTCGATCACGATCGCTGATGACGGCAAGCCGGCGCTGACGCACAGCGTCACCGACTACAGTCGCAAGATCGTCTATGCACCGTTGCCCGGCGCAACGCGGGTCGCCGGTTTCGCCGATTTCCAGGGCTACCGCACCGAGCCCGTTGCGTCGCGGATCATGCAGTTGAAAGACGCGGCTGCGGACACGTTCGACCTCGATGCCCATGGCGAGGTCGCGCCGTGGGCCGGCCTGCGGCCGATGACGCCGGACAGCCGGCCGATCATCGGGCCATCGCCGCTCGGCGGGCTCTTTCTCAATACCGGGCAGGGCATGCTCGGCTGGACATTGGCCTGCGGCAGCGCGCGGCTGAGCGCTGACTTGATCGACGGCAAGCCGCCGTCATGTCCGGCGCAGGCGTTTGATGTGAAGAGGTTTGGCTGACTTCACCCTCCCCTGGAGGGGGAGGGTCGACCGCTGAAGCGCAGCGAAGGCGGTCGGGGTGGGGTGAACTTTCCTGGCAAAGGAATTCACCCCACCTCGCTCGCTATCGCTCGCGACCCTCCCCCTCCAGGGGAGGGTGAAGACGATTACTCCCCCGCCAGTTCCTCGCGCATCATTTCGAGCTCGAGCCACTCTTCTTCGGCGGCGGCGAGCCTGCGCTGGGCTTCACCGAGATCCTTGGTGATCTTATCGAAGGCGGCGCGGTCGCGAACGTAAAGCTGCGGATCGTTGAGTTTGTCCTGAAGTTCGTTGGCCTTGGCCTGCAGATTTTCAATGGTCTTCGGCAAGGTCTCCAGCGCGTGCTTGTGCTTGAAGCTGAGCTTTTGTTTCGGCGCGCGCTTGTCGGGCGCGGTTTTCGCGACTTTCGAGGCGTCGATTTTCGGCAGGTCCTTGGCCGTAGCGCGCGCCAGATCCTGGCCGCGCTGCGTCAGCATGTCGGTATAGCCGCCGGCATATTCAGCCCAGCGGCCGTCGCCTTCCGGCACGATGACGCCGGAAACGAGGCGATCGAGAAAGTCGCGGTCGTGGCTGATCAGCAGCACGGTGCCCGGATAATCGCTGATGGTTTCTTCCAGAACGTCGAGCGTTTCCATGTCGAGGTCGTTGGTCGGCTCGTCGAGCACCAGCAGGTTCGACGGCTTGGAGAGCGCCTGCGCCAGCATCAGGCGGCCGCGTTCGCCGCCGGACAGTTTGCCGAGCGGCGTGCGCGCCTGCTCCGGTGAAAACAGGAAGTCCTTCATGTAGCTGACGACGTGCTTGGCCACGCCATTGACCATGACGGTGTCGCCGGCGCCGCCGGTGAGCGCGTCGGCCACCGTGACATTGGGATCGAGACTGTCGCGATGCTGGTTGAGCGTGGCGACGGCGAGATTGGCGCCGAGCTTGACGCTGCCGGAATCCGGCTGATCGGCGCCGATCAGAAGATTGATGAGCGTCGTCTTGCCGGTGCCGTTCGGTCCGACAATGCCGATGCGATCGCCCCGCGCCACGCGCAGCGAGAAGTCGCTGACGATAGGACGCTCGCCAAAGCTCTTGAAAATGTTCTTGGCTTCGATCACCAGCGCGCCGGATTGCTGCGCGGCGCCGGCTGTAATCGCGGCAGCGCCCGCCGCGCCGCGATAGCTGCGGCGCTGCTCGCGCAGTGCGGCGAGTTCGCCGACGCGGCGCATATTGCGCTTGCGCCGCGCGGTGACGCCGTAACGCATCCAATGTTCTTCCGCCACGATCTTGCGATCGAGCTTGTGCTGATCACGCTCTTCCTCGGCGAGCACCTGATCGCGCCATTCTTCGAAATGAGCAAAGCCACGCTCAAGCCGGCGCGTCGTGCCGCGATCGAGCCAAACAGTGGTGCGCGTCAGGTTGGAGAGGAAGCGGCGGTCGTGGCTGATGATGACAAGCGCGGTGCGCCGCGCCGCCAGATCCTTTTCCAGCCATTCGATGGTGGTGAGATCGAGATGGTTGGTCGGCTCGTCCAGCATCAGAATGTCGGGGTCCGCCGCCAGCGCATGCGCCAGCGACACGCGGCGCGCTTCGCCGCCCGACAGGTGCGATGGGTCTTCCTCGCCCGTCATGCCGAGCTCTTCGAGCAATTGAAGCGCGATGTAGTGATCGTCGGTCGGCTTCAGCCCGGCCTCGACATAAGCGAGTGTCGTGGCGTAGCCGCCGAAATCCGGTTCCTGCGACAGGTAGCGCACCAGCGCGCCGGGTTGCACGAAGACGGTGCCACCATCGGGCTCGACCAGCCCGGCCGCGATCTTCAGGAGCGTCGATTTGCCCGAGCCATTGCGGCCGACCAGCGAAACGCGTTCGCCCGTCGACACCGACAGGTCGGCCCCGCTCAGAAGCGGGGTGCCGCCGAAGGTTAGTTTGATACCGGTGAGTTGCAGCAGGGGGGGTGGCGCCATGGCCCTTCGCCTACAGGCGGAAAGCGCCAAGGTCAAAGCAAAGTGCAGGTGCCGGTCAGCGGCCGGCCGGTGCAGCGGCGGTGGCGTCGAGCCGGCGGATGACATCGCCGAGGTGGCGTTCGGTGAGGGCGCGCAAGGCAGGCGAGGCGCTGGCCTGCTTGGCGGCGCCATCGGCCGCGAATGTCATATTCGGCATTTTTGCATCGAAATGCGTGGCGGCGCGCCCGATTTCGGATAGGAGGCGGGCCAGAGGGTTCGCATCACGCCGCCCGCACGACCAGGCCGATATCGCGCCAGTGCCGTTCGAGCTGGGTGACGACGGCGGGAATCGCGGCAAAGTTAAGCACGCGCGTGAGATAGAAAATGCCAGCGGTGTTGGCGATGGTCGTCGCCGCATGAAAATAGCCGGCGTGCTGGCTCATGAATTTGACGAGGTGCGGGCGATAGGCGTTTCGCCGCAGCGTCAGCGCGGCATCGACGATGTTCGGCGTCTCGATGCCGGCTGCGTGCGGCGGCCGCGCTTCGCGCAGGGCATAGATCGCCGCCACCGGCAGCGCGCGATTGAGGACGCCGGATGGCTCGACATAATACTTTTCGAGCCGTCCGCGCACGCGCGCGCCGCGCCGCTCGATGAGATCGAGATTGTCGATCGCGTGCGTCCACAATTTCAATTGGCGGCCATCGGGTTGCACCATCGGAACGCCATCGGCGCCGATCGAGATGGCGCAGACGTCGTCGGTGACCAGCGGCAGGCCGCGTTGCGCCAGCGCGGCGGCGAGCGTCGATTTGCCGACGCCTGACGGTCCGCAGAACAGAATGGCCTTGCCGTCCACTTCGACGGCGCTGGCGTGCAGCACGATCTGCTCGCGCTGGTGCAGCAGGATGCCGAGGACGGTGCCGATGAGGAAGACGGGAATGTCGGCCGGGTCGGCCTTGGCCTCGGGCTCGAAAACGATGACGCGGCCGGCGGTGAGGAGATAGCGCGCGATGCCGGGCACGCGCAGGAGAAATTGCTCGCCGGCGATCTGCCAGGTCGGGCCGGCAACCTCAGTGCCGGGCAGGTTTGCCGGCACCGGGCCGGATCGGATGGTGACGTCCGCGCGTTGCGCCGCGTCGGGTGCCGGGTTGACGCCGGGCAGGGCCACCTCGCTGCTGACCGTCAATCCGCAGATCGCGTAAATATACAAGCCGCTGCTCCACCGCCGCGCCGTGTGCCCTGTCGTATCGCGAGCAGGCATGATAGAGTACAACCGCCTATCCTGAAAGGCGATTTTTCCGATCAATGCACGCCTGGCGCGTTATTTTTTGCGGATCCGGAAAGTCAGCAGGCCTTGTCCTGATTCTTGGCCCCTTTCCATGCCCGGTTCTTTGGCCTCAAGGATGTCGCCGGTCTGGCGCACCAGATGGGGGATATCGATGGCGGCCATCGGATCGGTGCATTCGGCAATGATGAGGTCACCGGAGTTGAGCGTCGACAACGCCTTTTTTACCCGAAGCGTCGGCAACGGGCATTTGAGGCCGCGGAGGTTCATGATCTTTTCGGTCAAAGCCTGTCTCCTGCCGCTCGCGCCGCTGCGCTACACTACAAATTCCGATACGTCACGACGGTCAGGCAGAGTATTTTGTACGGGATTATGGCGGCTGCTTCCGAGACGATACAGACGATTTCGCGGCTGACGTCGCTGGGCGACGTCACGGCCATTGTCGATCTTCGCGTCAAGCCGGTAACGCCGCGCACCCTCGACGTGGCGGCGGCAGAGGGCCGCGCGCTCGCCGTCGACGCCATGGCTGCGGCGCGGCCGACCGCGGCGCTGGCGCTGATCGACGGCTGGGCGCTGGCCGCCGACGCGACCTTGGGCGCCGGTCCCTACAATCCGGTTCCGCTGGTGCATCCGCCGCAACGGATTGAAGCCGGACAGCCGCTGCCGCCGGATGCCGACGGCGTGGCGCCATTCGACGCGGTCCGCGCGGTTGGCGGACTCAGCGAGGCACTGGCCACGATCAATCCGGGCGATGGCGTGTTACCCGCGGGTGGCGACAGCGATCCGCAAATTCCGCTGCGGCGCGCCGGCGAGCGCCTGCGCATGGCCGATCTGGCCGCATTCGCCGCGGTCGGATTGTCGCGCATCACCGTGCGCGAGCCGCGTATCCGCATCTTGCCGTTGCGCGGCACCACCATTGTCGGTGCAGCTGCACGTTTGTTGGCGAGCGATATCGAACGTCGCGGCGGCGCGGCCAAGCTCGACGAGCCGGCCCGCGACCTCGGCACCGTGCTGGCGTCGGAATCGGCCGATGCGATTGTCGTGATCGGCGGCACCGGCTCGGGCCGCAACGACACCTGCGTACATACGATGGCGCGCGACTGCGAACTCGCCGTGCACGGCATGGCGATCACGCCGGGCGAAACCGCGGCGCTCGGCTTTGCCGGGCCGCGTCCGCTGCTGCTGCTGCCGGGACGGCTCGATGCGTCGCTCAGCGTTTGGCTCACCGTCGGCCGGCGTATTCTGGACCGGCTTGCCGGCGTGCCCGGCAGCGAGCGTCAGCCCTTTGAAATCCTGACCCTGTCGCGAAAAGTATCGTCGACGATAGGCCTGACCGAAATCATCCCCGTGCGCCGCATCCAGAACACGGTCGAGCCATTGGCATCGAAATATCTGCCGCTGGCGGTGCTGACGCGTTCGGATGGCTGGATTCTGGTTCCGGCGGAAAGCGAAGGCTATTCCGAGGGCACGACGGTTCGGGTAAGGCCGTGGCCATGAGTGAGATGGCCGATCGTTCGGTGACCGATGCCCTCATCGCGCGCGTGCGAGCCGCCGCGCGGCAGGAGCAGTTTCTCGACGTCGTGTCGGCGGAAGAAGCGCGTGCGCGCTTTGAGCGGCATCTCGATCTGTCGCCCTTGCCCGGCGAGCGCGTCGCGCTGAGCGAGGCGCTTACGCGCGTGCTGGCGCATGACGTCGTCGCCGCGGTCGATGCGCCGCCTTTTGATCGTGCAAACGTCGATGGCTTTGCCGTGCGCGCGGCGGATACGGTTGGCGCGGGCGACGCGGCGCCGAAAATTCTCGCGCTCAATGGCGAAGTGATCGCCTGCGGCGATGTTCCAGCCTTGCAGGTCACGCCCGGCACGGCGACAACGATCGCGACCGGCGGCGTCATCCCGCGCGGCGCCGATGCGGTGGTGATGGTCGAGCAGACCGAACTCGTCGATGGCGGCGCACCGCGCATCGAAGTGCGTCGCACCGCCGCGCCCGGTCAAT
>JBAZSM010000102.1:0-12201 GCA_041662425.1 Pseudolabrys sp. | reverse complement strand
CTTCGTCGTCGATCTGGTCGAGCGTCAGCGCTCGTGCGTCAGCGGATTTCATGGTCGTCACTCAACGATGCGTTCGATGAAACGGGTTTTGACCGGCAGCTTCGCGGCGGCGAGCGTCAACGCTTCCTTGGCGACGCCGATCGGAATGCCATCAACTTCGAACAGGATTTTGCCTGGCTTGACGCGCACGACCCATAGTTCCGGCGAGCCCTTGCCTTTGCCCATGCGGACTTCGATCGGCTTCTTCGACACCGGCACGTCCGGGAACACGCGGATCCAGACACGACCGGCGCGCTTCATGAAGCGCGTGAGAGCACGACGGGCCGCCTCGATCTGGCGCGCGGTGACGCGCTCCGGCTCGAGCGCCTTGAGGCCGAACTGGCCGTAAGCCAGCGTCGCGCCCGAAGAGGCGACGCCGTGAATGCGGCCTTTGAACGCCTTGCGGAACTTGGTTTTCTTTGGCTGTAACATGACTTTATCTCGTTACGCGTCGCGACGCGGCGGACGGCCAGAGTCGCCTTCGGCAAGCTTCTTGTCCTGCGCCATCGGATCGTGCTCAAGGATTTCGCCCTTGAAGATCCAAACCTTGACGCCGCAAGTGCCGAAGGTGGTGAAAGCGGTAGCAACGCCGTAATCGACGTCGGCGCGCAGCGTGTGCAGCGGAACGCGACCTTCGCGATACCACTCCATGCGCGCGATTTCCGAGCCGCCGAGACGGCCCGAGCAGTTGATACGAATGCCTTCGGCGCCGAGGCGCATCGCCGACTGCACCGCGCGCTTCATGGCGCGTCGGAAGGCAACGCGGCGCTCGAGCTGCTGCGCGATCGATTCGGCCACCAGTTGCGCGTCGAGTTCCGGCTTGCGGATTTCGACGATGTTGATGACGACATCGCTGTCGGTCAGCTTGGCAACGGTCTTGCGCAGCTTCTCGATGTCGGCGCCCTTTTTGCCGATCACCACGCCCGGACGCGCCGAGTGAACGGTGACGCGGCACTTCTTGTGCGGGCGCTCGATGATGATCTTGGACACCGCTGCCTGCTTCAGCTCCTTCATCAGAGCCGCGCGGATCTTGATGTCCTCGTGCAGCAGCGTGCCGTACTCAGTCTTGTTCGCGAACCAGCGCGAATCCCAGGTGCGGTTGATCCCGAGGCGCAGACCGATCGGATTAATCTTTTGACCCACTCAATCCTCCTCAGGCTTCGGCCGCGGCTTCGACCTGACGAACGACGATCGTCAGATGCGAAAACGGCTTCAGAATTTGACCGACACGGCCGCGGCCGCGCGGGGAAAAGCGCTTCATGACGAGCGACTTGCCGACATGTGCCTCGGCGACGATGAGATCGTCGACATCGAGGTCGTGATTGTTTTCGGCGTTGGCGATCGCCGATTCCAGGCACTTGCGCACATCCTTGGCGATACGCTTGCGCGAGAATTCGAGGTCGGCGAGCGCGCCCGCGACCTTCTTGCCGCGGATCAACTGCGCGACAAGATTAAGCTTCTGAGGCGAGATCCGGATGTTCCGGGTCACTGCCTTGGCCTCGTTATTCGGGAGATCCCGATCGCGTGAACGCTTGCCCATAGCTTCTATCCTTAGGCCTTCTTCGCCTTACGGTCGGCGCTGTGGCCGTGGAATGTGCGGCTCGGCGAGAATTCGCCGAACTTGTGACCCACCATCTCTTCCGTCACAGCCACCGGCACGTGCTTCTGGCCGTTGTAGACGGCGAAGTGCAGGCCGACGAACTGCGGCAGGATGGTCGAGCGCCGGCTCCAGATCTTGATCATGTCGTGGCGGCCGGACGAGCGCGAGGCTTCCGCCTTCTTGAGCAGAAAACCGTCGACGAACGGACCTTTCCAGGCTGAACGGGTCATGGTTCGAAAATCCTACTGCTGCTTCTTCTTGCGGTCGTGGCGGCTGACCATGATGAACTTGTTGGTACGCTTGTTCTTGCGGGTCTTCTTGCCCTTGGTCGGGAAGCCCCACGGCGTGGTCCAGTGACCGCCGCCCTTGGTGCGGCCGCCGTGCGGATGGTCGACCGGGTTCATGGTGATGCCGCGGTTATGCGGCAGACGGCCACGCCAGCGCTGACGGCCGGCCTTGCCGATCGTCGTGTTCATCTTGTCCGGGTTCGACACCGCACCGATGGTCGCCATGCAGCGGCCGTGAACCAGGCGCTGCTCGGAGGTCGACAGACGCAGGATGACGTAATCCTGGTCGCGGCCGACGATCTGCACATAGGTGCCGGCCGAACGCGCGAGCTGACCGCCCTTGCCGATCTTGAGTTCGACATTGTGGACGATGGTGCCGACCGGGATGGCACCGAGCGGCATCGCATTGCCCGGCTTCACGTCCGCCTGGTCGGCCGAGATCACCTTATCACCCGGCGCCAGACGCTGCGGCGCGAGGATGTAGGAGAGCTCACCGTCTTCGTACTTGATCAGCGCGATGAAGGCGGTGCGGTTCGGATCGTATTCCAGACGCTCGACCGTCGCGACCATGTCCTTCTTGGCGCGGCGGAAGTCGACCAGGCGATAGGCCTGCTTGTGCCCACCACCGCGGAAGCGCGACGTGATGCGACCGTTGTTGTTACGACCGCCTGACGAGTGCTGACCTTCGGTCAGCGCCTTCACCGGCGCGCCCTTGTACAGCGTCGTGCGATCGATGCTGACCAGGTGACGCTGGCTCGGGGTCGTCGGATTATATGTCTTGAGTGCCATCGCCGACCTCTTACAGACCCGTGGTCACGTCGATGCGATGACCTTCTTCGAGGGTCACGACCGCGCGCTTGACGTCGGACTGTTGTCCGAGCTTGTTCTTGAAGACCTTGATCTTGCCCTGGCGGACCAGGGTATTGACGTTCTTGACCTTCACGTCGAACAGCTTCTCGACCGCCTCTTTGATCTGCGGCTTGGTCGCGTCGCGACGGACCTTGAAGGTCACCTTGTTGAACTCCGACGCCATGGTCGCCTTTTCGGTGATCACGGGTGAGAGAATGACGTCGTAATGACGGGGATCGCTGGTGCTCATTTGAACCGCGCCTCCAGCGCATCAATCGCCGCCTTGGTCAGGACGAGCGTCTTACGCCGCATGATGTCGTAGACGTTGATGCCCTGGATGGGCAGCACGTCGATGTTCGGGATGTTGCGCGCCGCGAAGGCGAAGTTCGCCTCGAGCTCGGCACCGTCGATGATCAGCGCGTTGGCGAGCGAGAGCTTGCCGAACTGCATCGCCAGCGCCTTGGTCTTGGCTTCGTTCAGCGAGGCCTTGTCGAGCACGATAATGCCGCCATCCTTGGCCTTCGACGACAGAGCGTGCTTGAGCGCCAGCGCGCGCACCTTCTTCGGCAGGTCGATGGCGTGGCTGCGCACGACCGGACCGAACGCACGGCCACCGCCGCGGAACTGCGGCACGCGGGCCGAACCGTGACGGGCGCCACCGGTGCCCTTCTGGGCGTACATCTTCTTGCCGGTACGCCAGACCTCGGAACGATCCTTGGTCTTGTGCGTGCCGCGCTGACGACGGGCCAGCTGCCAGTTGACGCAACGCTGAATGATGTCGGCGCGCGGCTCGAGACCGAAAATCTCGTCCGACAGGCTCACCGAGCCCGCTTCCTTGCCTTCAAGCGTGGTGATTTTCATATCCATGTTATGCGCCCTCCTTGTCGGCGGGGGCTTCAGCAGCCGGCGCCTCGGCGCTATTGGCCGCACGGAACTTGCCCGGCTTGGCCGCATCCTTGTGCATCGGCTTCTTGATCGCGTCGCGAACGGTGATCCAGCCGCCCTTGGAGCCCGGCACCGCGCCGTGAACCATGATCAGACCGCGCTCGACATCGACCTTGGCGATCTTGAGGTTGAGCGTCGTGATGCGGTCGGAGCCCATGTGGCCCGGCATCTTCTTGTTCTTGAAAGTCTTGCCCGGGTCCTGACGGCCGCCGGTCGAACCGATCGAACGGTGCGAGATGGACACACCGTGCGAGGCGCGAAGACCGCCGAAGTTCCAGCGCTTCATGCCGCCGGCAAAGCCCTTGCCGATCGAGATGCCGCAGACGTCGACGAACTGGCCTTCGACAAAGTGGTCGGCGGTGATTTCCGCGCCCACCGGGATCAGCGCATCGTCGCTGACGCGGAATTCCGCGAGCTTGCGCTTCGGCTCCACATTGGCCTTCGCGAAGTAGCCGCGATCGGCCTTGCTCATGTTGCCGGCCCGACGCGGTCCCGCTCCAAGCTGGAGCGCGACGTAGCCGTCCTTGTCCTTGCTGCGATGGGCCACGACCTGGCACTGCGCGAGCTGCAGTACCGTGACCGGAACGTGCTCACCAGCCTCGGTGAACAGCCGGGTCATACCCAATTTCTGTGCGACGACACCCGTACGCATCTGTCTTGTCCTCACCCGGCCTTAAAGCTTGATCTCGACGTCGACACCTGCAGCGAGGTCGAGCTTCATCAGCGCGTCCACGGTCTGCGGCGTCGGGTCGACGATGTCCAAGAGACGCTTATGCGTGCGCATCTCGAACTGTTCACGGCTCTTTTTGTCGACGTGGGGCGAGCGGTTCACGGTGAACTTCTCGATACGCGTCGGCAGCGGAATCGGCCCACGCACCTGAGCGCCGGTGCGCTTGGCGGTGTTGACGATCTCGCGCGTCGACGCATCGAGCACTCGATGGTCGAACGCCTTGAGCCGGATCCGAATATTCTGGCCGTTCATTTGTCTGTCTCTCTGGACTGTCATCATCCGTTCAAACGGATGATCCAGTATTCGCTATCGACTCGTTGCCCCTGATACGGACACGGAAGTCTCTTTTCCCGCGCCATCCAGGATCGCTGAGCCCCCGCTCTTTTCGAGCGGGGGCGACAGCGGACTTGGTTACTCGATGATCGACGCCACGACGCCGGCGCCGACGGTGCGGCCACCTTCGCGGATGGCGAAGCGCAGTTTCTCTTCCATGGCGATCGGCACGATCAAGTGCACTTCCATCGCCACGTTGTCGCCCGGCATCACCATCTCGGTACCTTCCGGCAGATGCACGACACCGGTCACGTCGGTGGTGCGGAAGTAGAACTGCGGACGATAGTTGGTGAAGAACGGAGTATGACGGCCGCCCTCTTCCTTGGTGAGGATGTAGGCCTCAGCCTTGAACTTGGTGTGCGGCTTGACCGAACCCGGCTTGCAGAGAACCTGGCCACGCTCGACTTCTTCGCGCTTGGTGCCGCGCAGCAGCGCGCCGATGTTGTCGCCGGCCTGGCCCTGATCGAGCAGCTTGCGGAACATTTCGACGCCGGTGACGACGGTCTTCTGCGTCGGCTTGATGCCGACGATTTCGACTTCTTCACCGACCTTGACGATGCCGCGCTCGACACGACCGGTGCACACGGTGCCGCGGCCCGAGATCGAAAACACGTCTTCGACCGGCATCAGGAACGGCAGGTCAACCGGACGCTCCGGCTGCGGGATGTATTCGTCGACGGCCTTCATCAGCTCGAGGATCGCGTCGTGGCCGAGCTTCGGCTCCTTGCCTTCCAGCGCCATCAGGGCCGAGCCCTTGATGATCGGAATCTTGTCGCCCGGGAACTGGTACTTCGACAGAAGCTCGCGAACCTCGAGCTCGACGAGCTCGAGCAGCTCCGGATCGTCGACCATGTCGCACTTGTTCATGAACACGACGATCGCCGGCACGCCGACCTGACGGGCGAGCAGGATGTGCTCGCGGGTCTGCGGCATCGGGCCGTCGGCAGCCGACACGACCAGGATCGCGCCGTCCATCTGCGCGGCGCCAGTGATCATGTTCTTCACATAATCGGCGTGGCCGGGGCAGTCGACGTGGGCGTAGTGGCGGTTCGCGGTCTCGTATTCGACGTGCGCCGTCGAGATGGTGATGCCGCGCGCCTTCTCTTCCGGCGCCTTGTCGATCTGGTCATAGGCCGTGAACGTCGCGCCACCGGTTTCGGCGAGCACCTTGGTGATCGCCGCGGTCAGCGACGTCTTGCCATGGTCGACGTGACCGATGGTGCCGATGTTGCAATGCGGCTTATTGCGGTTGAATTTCTCTTTGGCCATGGAGCTCTCCGTTCAGAACTTTAGGTTACTTCGTTGCCAGTTACGCGAACTTCTTCTGCACTTCCGCCGAGACGGCGGCAGGCAGTTCGGCGTAGTGGTCGAATTGCATGGTGAAGGTAGCGCGGCCCTGAGACATGGACCGCAGTGTGTTGACGTAGCCGAACATGTTCATCAGCGGCACCATCGCGTTGATCACGTTGGCGTTGCCGCGCATGTCCTGGCCCTGGATCTGGCCGCGCCGCGAGTTCAGATCGCCGATGACCGAACCGGTGTAGTCTTCCGGGGTCACGCATTCGACCTTCATGATCGGCTCGAGCAGAACGGGCTTGGCCTTCTGCATCGCTTCGCGCAGAGCGGCGCGGGACGCGATTTCGAACGCCAGCGCCGAGGAGTCGACGTCGTGGTAGTTGCCGTCCACGAGACGAACCTTGAGGTCGACGACCGGGAAGCCCGCCAGGATGCCGGCGTTGAGAACCGACTCGAGGCCCTTCTCGACGCCCGGGATGAATTCCTTCGGCACCGCGCCGCCGACGATCTCGTTTTCAAACGTGAACGGCGTGCCCGGCTCGGCCGGCTCGGCGATGATCTTGACGCGGGCGAACTGGCCCGAACCGCCGGTCTGCTTCTTGTGGGTGTAATCCACTTCGGCCGACTTGGTGATCTTCTCGCGGAACGCCACCTGCGGCGCGCCAATGTTGGCGTCGACTTTGTAGGTGCGGCGAAGGATGTCGACCTTGATGTCGAGATGCAGTTCACCCATGCCCTTGAGAATGGTCTGGCCGCTTTCCTGATCGGTCGAGACGCGGAACGACGGATCCTCGGCTGCCAGCTTCGCCAGCGCGACGCCAAGCTTTTCCTGGTCGGCCTTCGACTTCGGCTCGATCGCGATTTCGATGACCGGCTCGGGGAATTCCATCTTTTCGAGGATCACCGGGTCCTTCGGATCGCACAGCGTATCGCCCGTGCGGGTTTCCTTCAGGCCGGCCAGCGCGACGATGTCGCCGGCAAAGGCTTCCTTGATGTCTTCGCGGTTGTTGGCATGCATCAGCAACATACGGCCGATGCGCTCTTTACGTTCTTTGGTCGAGTTGATCGCACCGGTGCCGCTGATGAGCGTGCCCGAATAGATACGGCAGAAGGTGATGGTGCCGACGAAGGGGTCGTCCATGATCTTGAAGGCGAGCAGCGACATCGGCGCATCGTCCTTCGGTTCACGAGTGACTTCCTCGCCTTCCTTGTCCGGGTTGAGGCCCTTGATCGCAGGCACGTCGAGCGGCGACGGCAGATAATCGGCGACCGCGTCGAGCAGCGGCTGCACGCCCTTGTTCTTGAAGGCCGAGCCGCAGAGCACGGGATAGAAGGCGCCGGTGATGACGGCCTTACGAATGAGCTTCTTCAGCGTATCGACGTCCGGCTCGGTGCCGTCGAGGTAAGCCGACATCGCTTCGTCGTCGAGCTCAACAGCGGCTTCGACGAGCTTCTCGCGGTATTCCTTCGCCTTGTCGGCGAGGTCGGCCGGAATGTCGACGGTGTCGAACTTGGCGCCGAGCGCCTCGTTGTTCCAGACATAGGCCTTCATCAGAACGAGGTCGACCATGCCCGTGAAGTTGCTTTCAGCGCCGATCGGCAGCTGGATCGCAACGGGCTTGGCGCCGAGGCGGTCGACGATATCGTTCAGACAATTGTAGAAGTCGGCGCCCGTCTTATCCATCTTGTTGGCGAAGACGATGCGCGGCACGCGATACTTGTCGCCCTGGCGCCAGACGGTCTCGGTCTGCGGCTCAACGTCCTGGTTGCCATCGAGCACGACGACGGCGCCGTCGAGCACGCGCAGCGAACGCTCGACTTCGATGGTGAAGTCGACGTGGCCGGGGGTGTCGATGATGTTCAGGCGCTTGCCGTTCCAGAAAGCGGTCGTCGCGGCCGACGTAATGGTGATGCCGCGCTCCTGCTCCTGCTCCATCCAGTCCATCGTCGCGGCGCCTTCATGCACCTCGCCGATCTTGTGGCTCTTGCCGGTGTAATAAAGAATCCGCTCAGTCGTCGTCGTCTTGCCCGCATCGATGTGGGCCATGATGCCGAAGTTGCGGTAGTTCTCGATTGCGTGAGCGCGAGCCATAGTCGTCGTTCCTGAATGCGTGCGCCGCTGTTACCAGCGGTAGTGCGAGAAGGCGCGGTTGGCTTCCGCCATCTTGTGCGTGTCTTCGCGCTTCTTGACCGCGTTGCCGCGATTGTTCGACGCATCGAGCAGCTCGGCCGACAGACGCTCGGTCATGGTGCGCTCGTTGCGGTCGCGCGCGGCGTTGATGATCCAGCGGATGCCCAGCGCCTGACGACGGGTCGTGCGGACTTCGACGGGAACCTGATAGGTGGCGCCGCCGACACGACGCGACCGCACCTCGATCGAGGGCATGACGTTGTCGAGTGCCTGCTGGAACACGGTCAGCGGGTTCGCCTTGGTCTTGGTCTCGATGGTCGAGAGCGCGCCGTAGACGATCGTTTCGGCGACCGACTTCTTGCCGTCGTACATGACGGCATTCATGAACTTGGAAACGACGGCGCTCCCGTACTTGGGATCGATCGTGATTTCGCGTTTTTCGGCGGCGTGGCGGCGAGACATATCGGTAACCCTTACTTCGGACGCTTCGCGCCGTACTTCGAACGGCGCTGTTTGCGGTTCTTGACGCCCTGCGTGTCGAGCACGCCGCGCAAGATGTGATAGCGAACGCCCGGCAAATCCTTCACGCGGCCGCCGCGGATCATCACCACCGAGTGCTCCTGAAGGTTATGGCCTTCACCCGGGATGTAGCCGATGACTTCGAACCCGTTGGTCAGGCGAACCTTGGCGACCTTGCGGAGCGCCGAGTTCGGCTTCTTCGGCGTCGTCGTATAGACGCGCGTGCAGACGCCACGCTTCTGCGGGCTCGACTGCAACGCCGGAACCTTGTTGCGCGTCTTGAGCGGTTCGCGCGGTTTGGCAATCAGCTGGTTGATCGTCGGCATCGTTCGCCTTCGTTACGTGATGGGCTTTGCGGCCCTTAAATCGTCTGGGCTTTCGCCCGTTATTCGAGCTTGCGCCCGGCATCAGGTCTCGCGAGCGCCCCGCGAAGGACGCGCGTTCTTCTTCCGTGCGTTACCCGCACGCAAAACGAAATCGCGCCATCCGCTTTGAATCAGCGGGGGCGCTTTCCCGTTCTGACGGTCGCCGACGCTTGGAAAGCGGCAGGCAGCCGGTCACACATGATCTGACAGTGGCTGTCAGCGACAGCGTCTGAGCTTCTTTGATCGAGGCGAAGGCGCCGGTTAACCGCGAAAAACCAGATGGAATTTCAGAGGCTTGGCCGGGCGGCCGTTCCGATCAGACGAAGCTCACCGCCTGTCGAAAAGTGGGCCGTGTGTATCGGTAGGGTCAGTTGAAGTCAAGGCGAAAAAGCCCCGGAAAACTTAAGCCAAGCGCAGCTTTGCATCGCAAAATGCCAGGCGCTCGCAGCATATGATTACACCCTCGTTCGGACACAAGGCCAGACGCTCGCCGATGGCCTCGCCGTCCCGGCCGGGCTCCGTGCCCGCCAGCACGTAACGATGATAACCATCTGATTTAAAACGAATTTCCTTTACCACGCCGGTGAGATTAAGCGCCACCCGGAATACCTCACCGTCGGCCTCCCGCTCGTAGACCAGAACGCCGGACGAGTCGGCCACTGACCGACAGGCGCCCCGGTTGAGCGCGGGATGGCCGCGGCGCAGGGTGATGAGCGTCCGGTACAGGTCAAGAATCGAAGTCGGATCGGCGCTCTGCGCCGCAACATTGCGAATCTCTGAGTCGGGACCCAGCGGCAGCCACGGTTCGACGCTCAAGAATCCCGCGAAGCGGCCGCCGTCCCACGGCATTGGTGTCCGGCAACCGTCGCGGCCGAGTCCGGGTACGCTGCGCTCCCAGGGGTCCTGCACCCGTTCCGGCGCGACGGCGACCTGGGCCATGCCCAGTTCGTCGCCGTAATAAAGCGTCGGCGTGCCCCGCAGCGTCAGCAACAGCATGGCCGCCACCCTCGCCTGCTCAGGCCCGACGCGGCTCGCAAGGCGCGGCCGGTCGTGATTGCCCAATACCCAATTCGGCCAGGCGCACGGCGGCAGCGCGCGCTCATAGCGCTCGATCAGCGACGCGATGGCGTCCGCCCGCCATGGCGTTTCGATCAAGGAGAAGTTGAACGGCAGATGCGCGCCGCCCAGGTTATCGCCGTAATAGGCCACGAGCTTTTCGACCGGCAGGTAGATTTCCCCGATCAGCACCCGATCCGGATATTCGTCGACGACCGCGCGCAGTTCGCGCACCACCTCATGCACCTCCGGCCGGTCGGTCGAGTAGACCGGCAGCAGCCGGCGATAATCCGCCTCTCCCTCCCGCCATTCCGGATTAGGCGGATTGTCGCGAAGGGCCTCATCCTTGATGAGATGCCACATCACATCGACGCGGAAGCCATCGACGCCGCGGTCGAGCCAGAAGCGCATGATGTCGTGCATGGCGCCGCGCACATCGGCATTGCGCCAGTTCAGGTCCGGCTGCGCCCGCAGGAAGGCGTGATAATAATACTGGCCGCTGGCCGCGTCGTATTCCCATGCCGGGCCGCCGAATTCGGACAGCCAGTTATTGGGCGGGCCGCCGTCCGGCGCTGGATCGCGCCAGATATACCAGTCACGCCTCGCGTTCTCGCGTGACGCCATGCTCTCGGCGAACCACGGGTGCGCAATCGAGGTGTGGTTCGGCACGAAATCGAGCAGCACCTTGAGCCCCAGACCATGAGCCCGGGCAACGAACGCGTCGAACTCGTCCATCGTGCCGAACAGCGGATCGATCGCCGTATGGTTGGCAATATCGTAGCCGAAGTCCGCCATCGGCGACACGAAGACCGGCGACAGCCATACGGCATCGACGCCGAGGCTGGCGAGATAATCGAGGTGCAGCGTGATGCCGGCGAGATCGCCGACGCCATCGCCGTTCGTGTCGGCAAAGGAGCGCGGATAGACCTGATAGACGATGCCGGTCTGCCACCAGTGCATAAGCCGTTGTAGCGGCGCACCGGTTAAGCGCGTGTGACAGCGGGTCGTTTGGGAGCTTGGCGGCGGCGACCGGGCGGCTTGCGGCCGCCCCAGTCACTGGCCGTTAGCGGCCCTTCCACCCGGCCTGCGTCGCGCAGGCTTCGAGCTCGCGCTTGTGGGTCTTTTCCCACTGCGTGATCGAGCGCGTCTCGTTGGACGACATCTTGTTGTTCATGCAGGTGCAATAGGCCGTGATCACCTGCGGCGTCTGGCCCTCATCCTTGTTGTCCGTGACGCACTGGCCGATCCACTTGATGTCGTCGGAATCGGCGCGAGCCGGACCGGCGGCGAGCGAGGCGCCAAACGCCGCGACGAGCCCAAGAGTGACGATGATGAACTTCATTCGGTTATCTCCAAAATCCAGGACGTGACGACCTTAGCGGCGCGATGATTGGCGCGTCTGCGCCAAAAGTCTTGAGTCCTGGCCTGAATTTCTGTGGTGCCGTTCTGAATTCTTTCTGAAGCGCCGTTTTGGCAGAGCCAGTTCGCAGTTGCGAAGTCCCGAACGAGGCGCTCGCGGCGGCCCTCCGCCAACAGAAAAGGCCGCCCCGAAGGGCGGCCTTTGATGGTGTTTGATCGGCCGATGGGCGGACCGGGCGGCGGTTACTCCGCCGCCGGCAGCGCCGGAGCCGCAAGGGCTTCGGCGGCGGACGCCTGCTTGGCGGCATCCCTTTCGCGCTCTTCGAGGATCAACGCGTCGCGCTTCATGGCGACTTCGCGCAGCTGGTTCATCATGGCGCCGGTGCCGGCCGGGATCAGGCGGCCGACGATGACGTTCTCCTTGAGGCCGTCAAGCGTGTCCGCCTTGCCGTTGACCGCGGCTTCGGTGAGGACGCGCGTGGTTTCCTGGAACGAGGCCGCCGAGATGAACGACTTCGTCTGCAGCGAGGCCTTGGTGATGCCGAGCAGAACCGGGTGACCGACGGCGGGCTTCTTGCCCTCGTCGACCGCCTTGGCGTTGATCACATCGAAATCGCTGCGATCGATCTGCTCGCTGACCAGAAGATCGGTCTCGCCGGTGTCGTTGATCTCGACCTTCTGCAGCATCTGGC
>JBAZSM010000101.1:0-12341 GCA_041662425.1 Pseudolabrys sp. | reverse complement strand
AGCTCCTCACCTACATGATGGAAGACCCGCGCAACATCACCTTCTGCATTCATCTGATGTTCTGCGCCAAGAACATCGAGCGCATGGGCGACCACGCCACCAACATTGCCGAAACCGTGCACTACATCATCGACGGCAACCCGATCACCGAACGCCGGCCGAAGGGCGACACCACGATCGCCGCCCTGGCCGGAAACTGACGCGCCCCCATTAACCGAGCCCCTGACGCATGAGCGCCCGCATCCTGATCGTTGAAGACGAGGAGCCTCTCACGATGCTCCTGGTTTATAATCTCGAGAAGGAAGGCTACGAGGTCGAAACGGCCGCGCGTGGCGACGAGGCCGATACCAAGCTGAAAGAAAGCGCCCCCGACCTGGTGGTGCTCGACTGGATGCTGCCGGGCCTGTCCGGGATCGAACTGTGCCGCCGTCTGCGGGCGCGTCCGGAAACGCAGCAGTTGCCGATCATCATGCTCACCGCGCGCGGCGAGGAGAGCGAGAAGATCCGCGGGCTTGCCACCGGCGCCGACGATTACATCGTCAAGCCGTTCTCGGTGCCGGAGCTGCTCGCCCGCGTGCGCGCGCTCTTGCGCCGCGCCAATCCGGACCGCGT
This sequence comes from Pseudolabrys sp., assembly GCA_041662425.1. Taxonomy (GTDB): domain Bacteria; phylum Pseudomonadota; class Alphaproteobacteria; order Rhizobiales; family Xanthobacteraceae; genus Pseudolabrys. Next base: position 11,729 of record JBAZSM010000101.1, on the reverse strand, counting down.
CGCCACCGTGCTTAACATCGGCGACATCGAACTCGACCGCGAGAAGAAGCGCGTGTCGCGCAGCGGCCGCGCCATCGATCTCGGGCCGACTGAATATCGCCTGCTCGAATTCCTGATGGAACGGCCCGGCCGCGTGTTCTCGCGCGAGCAGTTGCTCGACGGCGTCTGGGGCTCGGACATCTATATCGACGAGCGCACCGTCGACGTGCATGTCGGCCGGCTGCGCAAGGCGATCAATCGCGGCACGATGGCCGACCCGATCCGCACCGTACGTGGCGCCGGCTACGCGCTCGACGACCGCTTCGGCCGCGCGAGCTGACGGCCCCGATTTCCTGCGTACATCCCTCGGCTTGCCCGAGAGCGAAGAGGAAGTCCGGCGCCCCCGCGCCGTCAAACAACAGGGGCGATGAGGCGCGTCCGCGCGCCGGGCCGCAACGCAAAAGGCCGGAGCAGGGCCCCGGCCAACGGCATCCGGAATGTCGCGGTCAGTTGCCTATCTGAAGGACGGCTTGGCGCGGCGGCGATCGCTCGCCGGCTGGAAAGCGACGCGGCAGTGGAAGCCGCAATAGGGCTGGTCGTCGTTGGTGTCGCCGCCGCAGAAGAAGAAGTCGGTGCTGCTCGGATCGCCGACCGGCCAGCGGCAGGTATGCTCGTTGAGCTGCAGCAGCGTCTTGCGCTGCTCGACCGGGATTTCCAGCAGTTCCGGCTCGGGCTCGACCTCGTAGTCATAGGCGAGCGCGGTATTGCCGCGCACCTGCGGCCGCTGCACCCGGATCATGTGGCCGGAGGAGCGCGCCTTGCGCGGCCGCGGCGCGCTGGAGGACGGGCTCTTGGCCCGTCCGGAGAGGCCGAGGCGATGAACCTTGCCGATCACGGCGTTGCGGGTGATGCCGCCGAGCTCGGCGGCGATCTGGCTGGCCGACAGACCGTCGGACCAGAGCTTTTTCAGGAGTTCGACCCTCTCATCGGTCCAGCTCATGGGCATTTCCCTCGGCAATCCAGGCCTTTAGATAGAATCCATCCCCGTCGTCCCGCACGGCATTACCGCGCCTGAACGTGTACGCTTCAGGAATGAACCAGATTTCGGCCGCGATACGCACGACATGTCGTATCGTCTGACTGAAAAGCTACACTATGGGTTGACTCGCCCGCAAGCTTTTGCAACCGACCAAAACCCACCTACCAACAGGTTTTCCTTTAGAATCCGCAGTTGCGGTGAAATTGAGTCGCGAATCGGCGCTCGCCGTTTGGTTGACTTGGGGCTGTCCTGGCCTAAAATGCCCAAAGTGCCGCCCGGCGAGGCGGCACGTTTCGTTTCGGGCACAGCCAGCCGGGAAAACGCTGGGTCCATGGTTGGGCTTTCGGGCCTGTCCGCAGGACGAGTTATCGGCGAAAACTCTTGAACGTCCTCGGCAATTTCCGGGGGGCGTTGCCGTTTCGGTCGGGTCTGCCGGGTGTCGTGACTGTCGTTGTCGTGGATTGAAACTTCCGTTTCGTGGAAAAAAGAGACTTGGCCGTGAGCTCGCATCTGTTGCCGACCTATGCCCGTGTCGACCTCGCTTTCGAGCGGGGCGAAGGCGTCTGGCTGACCGCGACCAACGGCAAGCGCTATCTCGATTTCACGTCGGGTGTCGCCGTCAACGCGCTCGGCCATGCGCATCCGCACATGATCGAGGCCATCACCGCGCAGGCCTCGAAGCTCTGGCACACCTCGAACCTCTATCGCATTCCGGAAGGCGAGCGGCTTGCCGAACGGCTCTGCGAACTGAGCTTTGCCGATTACGTGTTCTTCCAGAACTCCGGCACCGAGGCGATGGAATGCTGCATCAAGATGGCGCGGAAGTATCAGTACGCCTCCGGCAAGCCGGAGCGTAACCGCATCGTCACCTTTGAAGGCGCGTTCCACGGTCGCACGCTCGCCGCGCTCGCGGCGACCGGCAACAAGAAGTACCTCGAAGGTTTCGGTCCCAATATGGACGGCTTCGACCAGGTGCCGTTCGGCGATATCGCGGCCGTGAAAAAAGCGATCACAAGCGAGACCGCGGCGATCATCACCGAGCCGGTGATGGGCGAGGGCGGCGTGCGCGTCGTGCCGCACGCGTTCCTCAAGGAGCTGCGCAAGCTTTGTGACGACAACGGCCTGCTGCTGATTTTCGACGAAGTGCAGACCGGCATCGGCCGCACCGGCGATCTGTTCGCCTATCAGCACACCGGCGTGACCCCGGATATCATGGGCCTCGCCAAGGCGCTGGGCGGCGGCTTCCCGATCGGCGCCTGTCTCGCGACCGCCGAGGCGGCCAAGGGCATGACCGCGGGCACGCATGGCTCGACCTTCGGCGGCAATCAGCTGGCGATGGCGGCCGCCAATGCCGTGCTCGACATCGTCGCCGACAAGGCTTTTCTCGACGACGTCAAACGCAAGGGCCTGCTGTTCAAGCAGCGGCTCGCCGAAATCAAGGATCGCTTTCCGTCGGTCGTCGCCGAAGTGCGCGGCGAAGGCCTGCTCATCGGCCTGCGCATGGTGCCGCCGGTCGGCGAAATGGTCGACGAGCTTCGCAACGAAAACATGATCACCGTCGCCGCCGGCGAAAACGTGGTGCGGTTGCTGCCGCCCTTGATCATCAATGACGACGAAATCGGCGAAGCGATGGCCCGCATCGAGCGTGCCTGTGTCCGGCTCGCGCAGGCGCATCCGCGACAAGGCGACCAGGCCGCCAAGCAGAGTGCGACGGCATGAGCGACATCCGTCATTTTCTCGATTTGATCGACATCCCTAAGCCGACGCTGACGGACATGATCACGCACAGCCGCGCGATGAAAGCAGCGCAGAAGCGCGGCGAGGGGCCGCGGCCGCTCGCCGGCAAGACCCTGGCGATGATCTTCGACAAGCCCTCGACGCGGACCCGTGTGTCGTTCGATGTCGGCATGCGCCAGCTCGGCGGCGAAGCGATCATGCTCACCGCGCAGGAAATGCAGCTTGGCCGTGGCGAGACGCTCGCCGACACCGCGCGCGTACTGTCGCGCTTCGTCGATGCCATCATGATCCGCACCCTCGATCACGAGGCGGTCGCCGAGATCGCGCGATATGCCACCGTGCCGGTGATCAACGGCCTGACGCGCCGCTCGCATCCGTGCCAGGTGCTGGCCGACGTCATGACGTTCGAGGAGCACCGCGGTTCGATCAAGGGTCGCACCATCGCCTGGACCGGCGACGCCAATAACGTCTGCGCCTCGCTGATGCATGCCGCCGAGCGCTTCGAGTTCGAGCTGCGCGTGGCCTGTCCGCCGGAGCTCAAGCCGAAAAAGTGGCTGATGGACTGGGTGAAGAACTCGGGCGCCAGGATCGAGGTCGGCGACGATCCGGAAGCGGCCGTGAAAGACGCCGATTGCGTCTTCACCGACACTTGGGTGTCGATGGGAGACCGCGAGGCCAAGCATCGCCACAACATCCTCCAGCGCTACCAGGTCAATGCCGCGCTGATGGCCAAGGCCAAGCCCGACGCCCTGTTCATGCACTGCCTGCCGGCGCATCGCGGCGAGGAAGTGACCGACGAGGTGATGGACGGGCCGCAGTCGGTGGTGTTCGATGAGGCCGAGAACCGCCTGCACGCCCAGAAAGGCCTGCTCGCCTGGTGCCTGCACGCCGAAGGGGCGTGATAATTCGTCGTTCCGGGGCACGCGCGAAGCGCGTGAACCCGGAGTCCAGAGCGGAGGGGCAGCGAATTATTCCGGATTCCGGGTTCGCTGCTTTCAGCGCGCCCCGGAATGGCGGCGAAGGACTGGCCTTTCGCCGATCGTCGACTACATAAGCCGCATGAACCAGCCGAACCCGAATTTTATGCCGAATTCTCCCGACATTTCCCTTCCCGAGCGCGCGCCGTCCGCCGTGTCGGTCGACGACGTGGTGACGCCGTTCGAGGTCGCAACCCTCGACCTGCGGGGCCGCCTCGTCCGACTTGGGCCGATGGTCGATGAAATCCTGACCAAGCACGCTTATCCGGCGCCGGTGGCAAAGCTCCTCGGCGAGGCGATCGTGTTGGCCGTCATGCTCGGCTCGTCGCTGAAAATGGAAGGCCGGTTCATCCTGCAGGCGCAGACCGACGGGCCGGTGGGCCTGCTGGTGGTCGATTACACGACCCCCGGTCATGTCCGCGCCTGCGCCCGCTTCGGAAAACCGGGCGTCGACGCGCTGGTGGCGTCGGGCGAGGCGACCTCCAGCAACCTGCTCGGCAAGGGTCACCTCGCCATGACCATCGATCAGGGCGAGAACTCACAGCGCTATCAGGGGCTGGTCGCGCTCGATGGCATGTCGCTCGAAGACGCCGCCCATGAATACTTCCTGCGCTCCGAGCAGATTCCGACGCGCGTGCGCCTCGCCGTCGCCGAGGAGATCAAGCCCGGCAGCCATCGCTGGCGGGCCGGTGGCGTGATGTTGCAGTTCCTGCCGAAATCGCAGGAGCGCGCGCAATCGGATCTCCACCCCGGAGACCTGCCCCACGGTCATGAATTCGCGCCGGTGATGGAGGACGATGCCTGGGTGCAGGGCCGCGCCCTGCTCGAGACCGTCGAAGACATCGAGCTGATCGATCCGGAACTGTCGAGCGAGCGCCTCGCCTACCGGCTGTTCCACGAGCCCGGCGTGCGCGTGTTCAATGCGCAGGACGTCAAGGCGCAGTGCTCCTGCTCGCACGAGGCCGTATTCTCGATGCTCAAGAGTTTCCCGCAGGACGACCGCGACCACATGGTCGAAGACGGCAAGATTTCGGTGACCTGCGAATTCTGCAATTCGACCTATGTGTTCAAGCCCGAAGACGTCGGCGCCAACGCCAATCAGATCGGCGAATAAACAGGCGGGTTAACTCTGCGGCCGCATTTACCTTGCGTATGCAAGGTGAATAGGCGCTGCTCCTCTATCTATAAAGAGGGGTAGTATCCCGATGCTGCTCAGGATCGTGGTGCTGGTGACACTGATCGCGCCGTCGCTTGCGTTCGCGCAAAGCTGCCCGGCGCCGCTGAGCAATGCGCGCCAACTCGTACTGGTCACGCCCGATACCATGACAAGCACGAAGGCGACGCTGCGTCGTTTCGTGCGGTCGTCGCCGAACGCGCGCTGGCGCGCCGACGGCGGTCCGGTCACATCGTTGATCGGCCGTAACGGCACGGCCTGGGCTCATGCGTATCGCCGTTACGCATCGCCCCGCGAACCGATCAAAGTCGAAGGCGACGAGCGCGTTCCCGCGGGCTTTTATCGTATCGGCCCGGCTTTCGGTTTCGGCGCGTCGCGTCTGCCGGGTTATCTGCGTATCGGCGAAGGCGTGACCTGTGTCGACGATGTCTCGTCGCCCGCCTACAACACCATTACGACGCGCGCGCGGGTCGGCTGGCAGGTGCACGGCGAGAACATGTGGCGCGTTCCGGCGTACCGTCGCGGGCTGCTGGTCGATTATCCGACCGATCGTCGCGCGCGCGCCGGGTCCTGCGTCTTCATTCATGTCCGGCTGCCGAGCTCGACCGGGACGTCGGGATGCGTGGCCGTGTCGGAACCGGAGGTCGAGCGTCTGCAGCAATTCTCGCAAGCCGGCGCCGTGCTCGCGATTGTGCCGCGACAGGCGCTGAACCGGTTCGCCGGGTGCCTGCCCGATTAAGGGACGGCTCTAATTGAGGATGCGCTTGCCGTCATGCGGCGCGTCGAGCGAGAACAGCGGAATTTCGATGTCGAAGTGCCGGCCATCCTCGGCAATCATGCCGTAGGAGCCTTCCATGAATCCGGATGGCGTCGGCAGCGGCACTCCACTTGTGTACTCGTAGGACTCGCCCGGCTTCAGGACCGGCTCGTCGCCCACCACGCCCGGACCTTTGACCTCCTGTAGCCGGCCCAGCGCATCGGTAATCTTCCAGTGCCGCGTCTTGAGCTGCACCGTCTCGGTCCCGCCATTGACGATGTCGATGGTGTAGGACCAGAAAAAATAGCCGTTGGTCGGTGACGACCGTTCGGAGAGGAACCGGGGCGTCACGGTGACCGCGATCTTGCGGGTTACAGCGCGGTACATCTATATGCCTTAATTCTATACGACGCCGGTATGGCCATTCGCTCTTGGCGTGCGATTATGGCTGAAGCAGTGCACGAAAGAAAAGCCGTTCATGGCCCCGACCTCGAGCGAACGCGATCTGCGGCTGGACCTGTTTCGCGGCCTCGCATTGTGGCTGATCTTTCTCGACCACATACCATCGAACGTGGTGAGCTGGATAACAATCCGCAACTACGGATTTTCGGATGCCACCGAAATATTCGTCTTCATCTCCGGCTATACCGCGGCCTTCGTCTATGGCCGCGCCATGCAACTCAACGGTTTCATTGTCGCGACCGCCCGCGTCCTCAAGCGTGCCTGGCAGATCTATGTCGCGCATGTCTTCCTGTTCGCGATCTACCTCGCGGAGATTTCCTACGTTTCGCATTCGTTCGAGAACCCTCTCTACTCCGAGGAAATGGGTGTTCTCAATTTTCTCAACAGTCCGGACGTCACGATCATTCAGGCGCTGCTGCTGAAGTTCAAACCGGTCAACATGGACGTGCTGCCGCTCTATATCGTCCTGCTGCTGTGGTTTTCGCCGTTTCTGTGGCTGTTGCTGCGCTCGCCGAGCCTCGGATTATTGGTGTCGGGCGCCATCTACACGCTGTCCTGGATCTTCAACTGGAATTTGCCGGCCTGGCCGCAGGGCGAATGGGTGTTCAATCCGTTTGCCTGGCAATTCCTGTTCGTGTTCGGCGCGTGGTGCGCGCTCGGCGGCGCGGCGCGTCTCGCGCGCGCCATCAATTCGCCTGTGACGCTTGGGCTGGCGATACTCTATCTGGCGTTTGCCTGCTTCATTGCCCTGACCTGGTACTTCCCGACGCTTGGGCCTTACGTACCGCGTATCGTCAACGACAACATCTATCCGATCGACAAGACAAATCTCGACGTTCTGCGCATCCTGCATTTTCTGTCGCTCGCCATCGTCACAGTGCGGCTGGTGCCGCGCGACTGGTCTGCGCTGAAGTCGCCGCTGTTCCTGCCGGCAATCCTGTGCGGCCAGCATTCGCTCGGCATTTTCTGTCTGGGTGTGTTTTTGTCGTTCGCCGGGCACTTCGTTTTTACCGAAGTTTCCAACGGGATTCCGACGCAGATCCTCGTCAGTCTGGCCGGTATCGGCATAATGACTGCGGCTGCGGCAGTTATTTCATGGTATAAGAAGATTGAACGACAGGGACCGGGACCGGGACCGCGCGCCCAGGCCACCAAGCCGGGGTTCGCGGGGGGCGATTCATGATACGGCGGCATCCAATCGTACCGGCCAAGCCGGTATGGCCATGCCTTGCAGCGCTTTGCTGCGGCATTTGCATTTGCATTTCCATGGGCATCGGCTTTGCTGAGCCCGCCTATGCGGGCCATCCGGCCGATTGCCGCGTCAGCGGCGCCCAGTCGGAAATCGCTTTCCCGCTGCGTCATGTCCAACAGGCGATTGCCGACAAGAAGCTGTCAGTTCTGGTTGTAGGCGCCGGCTCCTCGCAACTGCCCGGCCCCAATGGCGCGCAGTATTCCTATCCCGCGCGCCTGCAGCAGGCGTTGAGCCGCCTGCTTCCCGGTGTGGATGTAAAGGTCGCGGCCGACGTCAAATCAAAGCGCACCGCCATCGACATGGTGAAAACCCTGCCGGCATCGTTGAGCAACGCCCGGCCGGCTCTCATGGTCTGGCAGACCGCCACGGTCGATGCGATGCAGGGCGTGGATCCCGATCAATTCAGCCAGGCCCTCGACAAAGGCAGTCATCTGGCCCGTGACGCCGGTTCCGATGTCATCATCATGAACCCGCAATATAGCCCGCGCACGGACTCGATCATTGCGCTGGGCACCTACGTGGAAAACATGCGCTGGGTTGCAGTGCAGCAAGAAGTACCGGTTTTCGACAGGTTCGGCCTGATGAAAGCCTGGTACGAGCAGGGGACGTTTGATCTCTATTCGGCCACCAAAAAACTTGATATGGCAGAGCTTGTGCATGACTGCATCGGGCGCTTGCTGGCCGATCTTGTGATTGAAGCGGCCAAGCCGGATCCCCCGTCGATCGAAAAAGGCAAATAAACATCTTTTCCGGGATTGAGCCGTGACGTTCATCGATCTTGCCGGCCGGGCGATGAAAGCGCTCGCCGCGGTTGCTTTTTTGTTTGTTGTTGCGGTCCCGGCTTCCGCCGACCCGTCAACGTCCCCGACCGCTTCGCGGACGGATAGGCCGCCGTGCGACACCGCGCTCGATCTGGTGCGGCTCGACGTACATCTCAAGCACGTGTCGCAAAGGATCGCGGCGCATGAGCCGGTGACCATCGTCGCGCTTGGCTCGTCCTCGACCGCTGGCGCCGGCGCCAGCGCGCCGGACAACAGTTATCCGGCCCGTCTCGGCGTCGAACTGCGCACGCTGTTCCCGGGACAGGCGTTCAACATCATCAACAAGGGCGTGAACGGCGAGGAAGTGACCGATATGCTTCGCCGCTTCGATGAGGCGGTGATCGCCAACAAGCCGGACCTCGTGGTCTGGCAGCTCGGCACCAACTCGCTGATCCGCGACCATGAGATGACCGACCGCGGCGCCCTGATCCGCCAGGGCCTCAACAAGGTCCGTGCCGCGCGCGCCGATACCATTCTTGTCGATCCGCAATACGCGCCGAAGGTTGTGGTCAAGCCGCAGGCCGTCAAGATGGTCAAATTCCTCTCGGCTTTTGCCAAGGAAGAGAACATCGCCATGTTCCGGCGCTTCCTGATGATGAAGCGCTGGACTGAAATCGATCGTCTGCCGTATTCGGCTTTCGTCACACCCGACGACCTGCACATGAATGACTTCGGTTACGGCTGCATGGCCAAGGGGCTGGCTCTCGCCATCGCCGATTCCGTGCGCCGTCCGATCGTCTCCGCCAAGGTCGTCGCGCCCGCGAAGTAAGCGACCGCGCATTCCCTCAAGAAACGACGGCCGGGATCGCTCCCGGCCGTTGTGCTTTGTGGCAGTCGTCCGGCGCTCAGACCTTGTCGAGCGCTTTCAGGAGATCCTCGATCACGTCGTCCTGATGTTCGAGACCACAGGACAGGCGCACCAGTCCATCGCCGATGCCGAGTTCGGCGCGCTGCTCCGGCGTCAGGCGCTGATGCGTCGTCGTCGTCGGATGCGTGATCAGGCTCTTGGCGTCGCCGAGATTGTTGGTGATCTGGATCAGCGTGAGCCCGTTAAGGAAGCGGAACGCGCCTTCCTTGGCGCCCTTGATCTCGAACGACAGCAAGGTCGAGCCGCCGCTCATCTGCTTCTTGATGATGTCGGCCTGCGGATGATCGGCGCGCCCGGGATAGATGAGCCGCGTCAGCTTCTTGTGGCCTGCCAGCGCGTCGGCAACCGCGGCGGCGGTCTGGGTCTGATGCGCGACGCGCACGGCCAAGGTCTCCAGGCCTTTGAGCAGGATCCAGGCATTGAACGGCGACAGCGACGGTCCGGTCTGGCGCAGCAGCTGGTGATAATTGTCGAGGATGACCTTCTCGCTCGACAGGATCACGCCGCCGAGCACGCGGCCCTGGCCGTCAATATGCTTGGTCGCCGAATAGACGACGACATCGGCGCCGAGCGTCAACGGGCTCTGATAGAGCGGCGTCGCGAACACGTTGTCGATGACCAGCTTGGCGCCGGCATTGTGCGCGATGTCGGCAACCGCCTGAATGTCATAGACCTCGAGCGTCGGGTTGGTCGGCGTCTCCATGAAGAGCACTTTGGTCTCTTTACGGATGGCCTTCTTCCAGGCGTCGAGATCCTTGCCGTCCACCAGCGTGCAGGGCACGCCGAAGCGCGGCAGCCAGTCTTCGATGACCCAGCGGCAGGAGCCGAACAGCGCCTTGGCCGCAACCACGTGATCGCCCTGCTTGACCAGACCCATCAGCGCGGTGGTGACGGCGGCCATGCCGGTTGCCGTCGAGCGCGCGGCTTCGGCGCCTTCGAGCGCGGCCATGCGCTGCTCGAACATGTCCATGGTCGGGTTGGAATAGCGCGAATAGACATAGCCCGGGATCTTGCCGGAGAAGCGCTGTTCGCAATCCTCGGCGCTTTCGTAGCGGTAGCCCTGCGTCAGGAACAGCGCTTCCGACATTTCGTTGAACTGGGAGCGCAGCGTGCCGGCATGGACCAGGCGCGTTTCGGGGCGGTAATTCTTGGTGTCTTTCGGCGTGGACATCGCGTTCTCCTTTGGCCTTGAGCGGGCCAGCCGCGCTCAGCCAACAAAAAACCGGCCGGAGAAAAATTCTCGGCCGGGCACACGCGTCCCCGGCCTTTTAGCGATTTGTTTAACGTGGCTGCAAGCCGGCCGGCTCAAATGACCACGGGATAAAGGGCTTTTACCGGGTCGCCCGGCTTCCCGTCAAGCCGCCGCTTGGGTTAGATCGGCCCCTCGCAGAGGGGTTGCGGCGTGCCATTGTCCTTCGCCAAAGACGACCGGGGCATCCTGCCCGACGAAATGATCGAACGGCTGGCGGCCGACGGCGCGATTTTGCGCGAGGCCGACTTCCATTCCGACCAGATCCAGCCGGCGAGCCTCGATTTGCGGCTCGGCGCGGTGGCGTATCGCGTGCGCGCGTCGTTTTTGCCCGGCACGGCGAAGGTCGCGCGGCGCATCGAAGAACTCAAGCTGCACCAGTTCTCGCTGAAAGAGGGCGCGGTGCTGGAGACCGGCTGCGTCTATATCGTGCCGCTGCTCGAGAGCCTGGCGCTGCCGGCCGACATTTCCGCCGCCGCCAACCCGAAGAGCTCGACCGGACGGCTGGACGTGTTCACGCGCGTGATCGCCGATGAGATGCGCGGCTTCGACCGCATCGAGCCGGGCTACCACGGCCCGCTCTATGCCGAGATCTCGCCGCGCACCTTCCCCGTGCTGGTGCGCGAGGGCTCGCGGCTGTCGCAGATCCGCTTCCGCCACGGCCGCGCGCAGCTCGATGCCGAAGCCTTGCGCGCGCTGCATGCGCGTGAGCGGCTGGTTGATTCCGACGACGCCGATCTCAGCGACGGCATCGCGGTGAGCGTCGATCTGTCCGGCGACATCGCCGGCGAGGGCCGGCCGAACATCGTCGGCTATCGCGCCAAGCGCCACACCGCCGTCATCGATGTCGAGCGGCGCGGCGGCTACAGCGTGCCCGAGTTCTGGGAGCCGATCGACGCGAGGCCCGACAAGCGGCTGATCCTCGATCCCAACGAGTTCTATATCCTCGCCTCCAAGGAAGCGGTGCAGGTGCCGCCGGCCTATGCGGCCGAGATGGTGCCGTTCGATCCGCTGGTTGGCGAATTCCGCGTGCATTACGCCGGCTTTTTCGATCCCGGCTTTGGTTATGCGGGCTCCGGCGGTAAAGGCTCCCGCGCGGTGCTCGAGGTGCGCTCGCGCGAAGTGCCCTTCATCCTCGAGCATGGCCAGATCGTCGGCCGGCTGGTCTATGAGAAGATGCTGGCTTTGCCGAAGACTTTGTACGGGCAGGGCATCGGCTCGAACTATCAGGCGCAAAGCCTGAAGCTCAGCAAGCATTTCAAGGCGTGATCGCGGCGTTGCCGCGCGCGTGCGGTTTCGCTAATGTCGGCCCGACGCGGGCGTAGTTCAATGGTAGAACGGCAGCTTCCCAAGCTGCATACGAGGGTTCGATTCCCTTCGCCCGCTCCAATGCATGCATTCTCGGATGGCGCAG
>JBAZSM010000100.1:8442-12349 GCA_041662425.1 Pseudolabrys sp. | reverse complement strand
GGCGAAGGCCGCACCCGCGACCAGCACGCCGACCAGGCCGGCGACCACCGCGAACATCCTGATATTTTTCATGCCAAGTCCTCGCCGTTCCAGTCAGAAACCAAGACCCGCCAACAAGCCCGATTAGGGCTTGATGACGAAATACTTGATTTTCAGCGTGCCGTTAAAGTTCGTGCCGGTCGACTGCCGGACGTTGAACACGATCGCGCCGGCCGAAACCACGGCGGTCGCCTGCACCGGGATGCCGGTGGTGTTCGAGCCGTTGTCGATCGACCAGACCACCAGATCGGCCGCCGCCGCCACGGTATTCGTGAGCGTCAGCGCATAGTTCGAGGAGGTCGGCGTCGTCAGCGTATCGGTGGTCACCACGCCGCACTTGTTGGCGAGGGTGGCCGCACCGGCGGTGCCGTTGCCGGTCGCGGTGACGGTGCCGCACAAGCCGCGCAGGTTGCCGTTGAGCGAGAGATCGGCGGCGCGAACCGGCGAGCCGAGCAGCAAGGCGGCGACCGAGGCCAGGGCAAGAGCCGCCGAAAGGCTGGTCCAGAACTTCTTGATGAACATGGGTCTCTCCGTTGAACGGTCAGGCGCGAGGGGAAGCGGGGGGCCGAAGTCCCCCGCCAGCGGTGCCCCCATCAGCCGGTGTTGCCTTCGTACTCGATCACGATCTCGGCCTGGCCCGCCGTCGCGGCGTCGCCGGTCTGCGTGTACATCACATAGACCGTGGTGTCGGCCGCGGCGGTCAGCGAGCGACCGAGGCCGCGCGTGACATCGTAGACACCGGCCGTCGCCTCGTCGACGTCGCCGGCCGCCACGATATCGTTGTAGGTGGCCGAGTTGGTGCCGACCGTGAGCACGTTGGTGGTCGCGGCATTGAAGGCCGTGACGATTTCGACCAGCACGCGCAGGATGAACGCGCCGATCGGAAGCACCACACCGGCAACGCCGGAGCCGATGCCGGCGTCGTTGTAATTGACCTGCTTGCGCCAGGTGTTGACGACCTGACGGGGCTGCAAGCGGGCCTGGTCGCCGAGAGTACCAGTAGCCATAGGAAAGACCCTCCGAGGGATTTAAGGGCTTGCGGCCCGGTTAGGTGTGGGCTGCGGCGTAGGTCGAAACAACGACCGTGCCGTAATCCAAGCTGTTGTAGACGGTCTTTTTCAGACCATGGATCGTCCACGCCGACACCTCGAGGCGCCGCTTGTGGTCGAACAGTTCCTCGTTCCAGCGGTACTTGTTGATCGAGCCGCGTTGGCCGAAGGCGATCATGGCCGACTGACCACCGAGCAGGACCGCGCGATAGGTGTTCGCGACGGTGGCGCCGGCGGCCGAGATGCCGTTGATGACGTCGAACGAGGTGCGCAGGATCACGCCGTTGTATTCGCCGAGCGCGCCGGAGTAGATCGGCGAGCGCGTGCCCAGGCCCTGCGTCGCGGCCTTCGTGATATCGAGCCACTGGCCGGTCGAGGTATTCGTGCGCATGTCCGTGACCTGATACGGATGCAGGTACATCACGTACTTGTCGGTCACGACCGAGGCGTAATCCCGGCGGCCATCCGAGCCCATGCCGCCGCCGAAGCGGGCCGGCCGGATCTTCGGCGTCGCGGTGATCGCCGCCTCCTTGGCCTTGTCGATCAGGCCAATGGTGAAGGTGTCGCCGGCGACCAGCAGGTCGTCGGAGGCGCGGCCGGACTGGCGGATGATGCGCGTCGCCGCGACCGTCGCGTTCAGGCCGGTGTAACGGGTATCGGTCTGCACCGTATTGCCGCAGACCTGATTGAAGAAGGCGACCGAGAACCGCTTGGCGTACCAGTCGGCAAGGCCGCTCTTGGCTTCGTCGCGCAGGTTGAACGGCACGCGCTGCTGGTCGATCGTGTACTCGGATTTGACGCCGACCACATGGCCGAGTTCGTTGATGCGCAGGCTGTCGGAGTAGGTCGACAGCGACTCGCCGTTGCCTTCCGCAAGCTGGTTCTCGGTAAAGCCCGCGCCGGACAACTGCATGCGGATGGCATACGTGACCTGGTCGCCGGGGCCCTTCGAGGTCTCGGTCTTGCGGTGGATGATCGAGTCCGGGCTGTCGCCGATCAGCGGACCGATATCGGTGTACTTGAGGGCTTCGTGGTCGAGCTTCTTCGACCAGAGCTTGATGGCGAGCGCGTCGTTCACGCCATAATTGGTCATAGCCATTTGAAGGCACCCTGCGGTTTAGGCCGCGCAAACTGCGTCAGGCCAGTGCTTCGCTCATCAAGGGGGTGCGCTGATAACGGCTGCGCGCCGCGGTTTCCCTTTGCAGCAGGCGCGGGATCCGGCGCCTATCCTTTTCGCGGAGGACTAACCGTCTTGCAGAGCTTTGTCCGGGCCTAGCTCTTGGAGAGCCGTGGCGATTGGAACAACCCCGCGCCGAGAATCATTATCAGCGCGGGGTCACGTTGTAAAGCGCGGCGATTATTCGCCGCCCATCAGCGCCCGGATTTGCGATTCCGGCAGCGTTTCCATCAGACGGTTAAATTCGTCCTCCGGCATGTTGGCCAGACGTTCGGCCGTCAAAGGCGTCGACGGCGCACCGCCGCCGCTCGAGAGCGAGCGCGCGGCCTCCGTGCCGGCCTTGATGCGCGCGATCTCGTCCGTGACCGACCCAGCCGCAGCCGCGCCAGCCGCCGCAGGAGCCGCCAAGCTGCCGGGAGCAGCCGCAGCCGCCGCAGCAGGCTTTGCCGCACCACCAGCCGCTGCCGCCGCCGCAGCAGCCGGATCAACAGCAGCAGCAGGAGGAGCCGGACGAAACCCGCGAGCGCGCGCGAGCTTAAAAACCTGCTCGGCTGGCGACTTGTTGCCCTTGATCGCCCCCTCGACAAGCTGCTTTTCCTCCTGAACGATCGTCTTGATCACGCGCTGTTCTTCTTCGGGCGTCAGCTTTTCGCCCTCAAGCAGATCCTTGCCGAAATAGTACTGCGCGAGCTCGGCCGTCCGGTTTGCCATCAAGAATTCGTAGGCCGCCGGGAAATTCGGCTCCTGCTGCACAAACCGCTGCGCGTCGGAGATGTACGTGGTTGCGACCGAGTTGTCGGCCGCTTCCGTCTGCCGGGCCGTTTTGAGCTCGGTCAGTTCGGTGCGCAGCCGGGCGTCGTCGCGCTTTTTCCAATTGATCCAGCCGAAAACGTCGGCTTCGGGATCGGGCTCGGGATCTTCCTCGGCCGCCGTCTTCGGCGCAGCATCGGACGCAGGCGGTGTCGATAGCGCCTCGTTGATGATTTTCAGCCGTTCGTCGAGGCGCGCTTGATTTTGTTCGAGCTTCGCCGCCTTTTCCTCGGCCGCGATGCGGGCTTGGTCGGCGCGCTGGAATTTGCCGAAAGAAACCCGCTTCTTAGGCTTCGACCCGTCAGCGGCAGGAGGCTGAGGGCGACCATCAGCAGCCGCCACGCCAGCGTCGCCATTGTCGTCGTCGTCATCTTCATCATCGGGACCCGGGACCTGTTCGCCAGCGACGGGAGGAGCAGCACCAGGATCGACCGGCGGGGCTTCGCTCGGCGCCGGGCCGGTGTCCTCGGATTGCATCTGCGCAAACTGCGCGCGCTCTTCGGCAGTGAAACCGTCGTCGACCTCCCCGCCACCGGCGGTCGGTAGGGCTTGCGCGGTATCAGACATAGGACTTCATCCTCTCCTGTTGAACGATGACGAATTTTCCGACCCGCGCCCATGCAGTCGGATCAAGCGAGCTCTCGCGAAGCGTTCCGTCCGGGCCGTGAATTTCAATCGAGCCAAGAGGAGGGGCCTCGTGCGGAGAGCGCACGGAAAGATCGTACATGCCGAAGCGGATGGAAACCACCTCGTGCTCCTTGCCGAATGGGAATTTGCTGCGGCCCTCCACAGCCTCAACCCGTTCGGCAGGCAGGTGCTCGACATCGCGCCA
>JBAZSM010000100.1:4136-8432 GCA_041662425.1 Pseudolabrys sp. | reverse complement strand
GCCATGCAAAGACCCCGCGCAGATAGGTCTCGAAGAACTCGCGCAATTGCCGATAAAGCTGGGATCGCGCGTGGATCACGCACCACCAGCAGGACGTACCGGCGCCGGCGTGCGGTTTGCCAGGGCGGCCGCGGCATGATCCTTCGCCGCCCCCGCCATGTCGCGGTGCGCGCCGGCAACAGCGCCCATGTGCTCAATCAGCATGCCAACCCGAGCGGCGCGGTGTTCCGTTGACGTCTTGTGCGCCGCAGTCGCGGCCGTCAGGAGCCGCACCCGCGCATCGGTGGCGTCGTGCCCGATCGCCGCGGCTTCGCGCTGCGTCTTGACGGTCGTATGACCGACCTCGGCGTCTGTCTTGCGCGCCTTGGCCTCGACGTCCTTCGCATTGGCCGCCGCCTCCATCATGTCCAGGTGCGCCTTGAGGCCGTCGGTATCGTTCTTCGCCAGCATGTTCTTTGCCATGGCGATATCGTACATGGCGGTCGCCTGCGTCGAGCCAGCCTTGGCGTTGTTCAACTCGGCAATCGATTGGTTTTTGTAGATTTCCGAGACCGTCAGATCGACGCCCAGCTTTTTCGCCACCTCGGCGTCCTGCCGGGCGGTCGGATCTTCCTTCTGCTGCTTGATGAAGCCCTTGATCGCATCGACGATGCGCGAGGGCAGCGGCGAGTATTCGAGCAGCATCGCGAACACGTCCGGGTTCGCCATAAGCTGCTCTTTGAACACCACCAGCAGCGGCTGGATGATGGCCCAATTCGCCTCCTTCTGGTTCGGCGAGGTGGGCGTGTCGTCGACCACCACGTCGTATTCGCCGGTGGTCCGTTCCTTCGCCAGCGCGATCGCCTTGACCGAGTCCGGACCGACCACGCGGATCAGGCGCCCGTCGGAAAGGAAATTCTGGATGAAGTAGAGCCGCGACCGGCCGACGTTCTTCCGGAACCGGCGCAGCGAATCGAACAGCGTCGCGAGCACCGTCATGCCGGCCTGCTTGCGCATGGCTTCGAGGATACCCGGCTGATTCTGGTCCTGCTGCCCGAGCAGTTCGAGATTGATGCCGGTGACGTCCTTGATCGACGAGATGGCGAAGGTCATCAGCCCGAGATAGCCGTCGGTCATGCCGGCGCCGGGCTTCGGCATGATTTTGGGCTTGTCGCCCGACAGCGCGCCATCCGACAGCCAGGTGATGGTGTCCGGCCGCGCGTAGCCGTCCTCGGCCTCGGTCTGGTCATCGAAGGCCGACGTTTCGGCCAGAATGCCGCCCTTCGCCGTGGTGTTGAGGATATGCAGGATTTGCGAGAGCCACTTGTTCGCCCACATCTGCGGATCGCGCATGACCTTGACGAGCCCGAACCACGAGCCTTTCGCGGTGTCGTACTCGCCGGTGATGCAATCCCACGAGAATTTTCCTTTGATCGGTGCCGGACCAGCCGGCTGCAGGAGCTCGCCGCCGAGCCAGGCGCACTTGTAGACCTTGCGCACCAGCCGTGCTGCATGCACCTCCATGCCGAGCAGCTTCATGCGCTGCTCGAACCGCTGATATTCCGACTCCGACAATTCGGCCTTGGAATTGGTGGCGACGTCGGCAACCAGATAATAGGCCTCGCGCTCGATCCACTGCATTTGGACGACCGTGACCTCGCACAGATCGTCATAGGTCTGCGTGTGCATATCGTCGGAATCGCGCCGGCGCTTTTCCTCGATCGACTTTGTCGGCCATTGCCCGTTGGGCTCCTCGACCCACACCGCGTCGAGTTGCTCGCGCGTCTTGCCAGGGAACAGCGCCACCGCGTCCGACAGCGGCATGCGGCGCACGCGGGACATGCGGCGAGCGTCCGAAAGGTTCTTTTTCTTCGCCGTTCGATCCCAGTACATCTCGCGTGGATCGACGCAGTCCTCGACGTAGAGTCCGGCTGCGTTGTCCTCGTAGGACATGCGATTCTCGACCCAGCCCATGCCGCAGGTGCAGGTATGGTCGAAGGCCTGGCTCTCCTCGTCCTCGCCGTCGCACGTATCGCTCATCCACTTCGAGGCCGAGGAGAGCACCTCGTTGACGGCCGTGTCCTCGGTGCCGCGCGGCAGAAAGGTGATTTCGTGCCGGCCGTTGATCTCCATACCGGCCACAGCCTTAAGGATGGTCAGCACCCGGTTAAAGACGATGTGCGGCCGCTGCTGATTGCGCAGAAGGGCCTTATCCTCCTCGGTCCACTGCTCGCCGGCGCGGAACGCGAACCATTCCCCGGCCAGCCCGCGCCATTCGTTCGAGTGATCGGAATCGGCCCGGTGGTGGGCTTTCAGGATCCGGAACTGCTCCGCATGCGGCAGTTTGCTGATCGGCTGCGTGCCTGCGTCGGCCAAGGACGGAGGAGCCAGCGCACCGTCGATCGTCATGCCATCATCGGGAGGGGCACCCTCCATCACCTGGACGTCGGCCACCGGGAAACCCCCTTATTTGCGCTTCGAGTTCTTCGCCGGAGCGGGCACCGGCGTCGCAATAGCCGCCTCGAGAGCCGCGCATCGCGCCTGCAGGTCGACCAGTTGCTGCATGATCGAAACTGCCGGCGGCAGATAGGAGCCGAGCACGACCTCGCTCATGCGCGCCGACAGCTTGTCGATCTCTGCCAAGGCATCGCCGGACCGCTCGACCGGCGTCCAGCCCGAACTATCGACCCACGGCCGCACGCCGCGCTGGCCCATGAAGTCGTCGGCGTCGAACACGACCACCATGTCGAGAAGGCCGCTCGGATTGCCGGCGTCGTCCCGGTGCACCTTGGTGACGATCGCGGCAAACTCGCGCGCGCCCGAGCGCCACTCGTGGGAATGATAGATCACGGTCTCGCCAAGGCCCGGTACCGGGCCGACGAACACCGGACCAGCCGGCGCCGCAAACGGCGGATCGGCCATCGACGGTTCGATCGGGCCAGCCTCCGGCTCTTCCGAAGCGGCGATATTCTGCATGGTCGACGACAGATGCGACATGAAACCCCTCTACCGTTTGCTGAAATAGACGATGGCCTGAACAGCCACCCCCGCGTTCGTCTTGATGCACACGTCGAGGCCGGGCGCGGCGAGCAGCCCCCGCCAGGCCGGCGAACTATCGGGCACCACCGTCTGCGCCACCATCGACCATGACGGCGTGAGCGCGGCCTGCCCGGTGGCGCAATTCGTGCCGGTCCCGGTCACCAGACCGACCGTCGCGGTGCCACCAGCCACGATGGTGAAGCCGCAGACGTAAACCCGATTGACCGAATCGCCGGTCACGAGCCGCGTCGCGCCGTTCGTGCTGGCGTCATAGCTCGCGCTTTGATCGCAGCCGACCTGCGCGAGAGCCGGAGCGGCGAAGCCGACGAGGAGGGCCGCAATAACGGCGGCAAAGCGAAGCGTTTTCATGTGCGGAGGTTCCCCTGCTGAAGCAATCGGCCGGCCGTCACCCGAGATGCCTCGGGCAGATCCGTCTCGGCGCGCAACGGATCGGATTTGATGGTGAACGCGCTACCATCGGCAGCCGTACCAGAAAACGTCAGGATTTGCCATTCGGTGTCGTGCGCGCGGCTGTAGTCCATCAGCGCGACGTTGGCCGAGAAGCGGGGCGAGGCCACCGAATTGAATGCCTCGCGCAATTCCTTCACGCCCATAGGCCAGCCTCCCGATTAGAGCGCCACCATATCAGGCTCGGCGCGCTCCGAAAGGAGCTTCTTTGCCTGCTCGAAGGTCACGAGGCTGCCGTACAGCGGCGACGACAGGCGCCGCGCAATGGACTCGAGCGCCTGGTCGCGCCCATGCCGACCAGAATGGAGTTCATGCCAGCGATATTCGGCTTGATGCGCCGGCACCTCCTCGAACAGCCGAAAGCGCGGATCGTCGATGTAGGCGCGCCACCAGCCGGCCGGGCCGCCAGAATGCGCCATCTGCCGGAGACCGTGCACACCCTCGTGCGCGTGCAGCGCTGGCGTCAGCGGACCAGCCGGCGGAGGCGCAAAAATTGTATCGCCCCAAGCGAACAGGATCGGCTTGCCGCGAACGTTGAACACCCGGTGAATTTCCGAATACATCGGCGGGAAGCCTTTGGAGACCCGCATCACCCCTCCCCCGCATCGGTGCGCGCCAGCTTCTCAAACTCAGCGATCGCCTTATCGGCCTGCGCCGGCGTGAGCTTGAGCGCCGCAGCCGCAACCTTTGCCTCCGAGCGCCGCTCCCGCTCGAGCTTGCGATGGGCGCGCCATCCGATTCCTTGCCGCGCCACCATCCGCCGCCGCATCGCCCTGTTCATGCCGCCCATTGAGACGTCTTCCGCTCTTC
>JBAZSM010000100.1:0-4123 GCA_041662425.1 Pseudolabrys sp. | reverse complement strand
GCCCCGCTTGCGCGGCCGATCAGGCTTGTCCGGCACCAGGCCGCAGGCGCCGGTCATGTACGAATCCGCCGCATGCGAGGCCATATCATGCACCGGATCCGACGTGAACAGCCCGAGGCTCTTGTTCCACTTTTTGCGATAAGCCTCAAGCCGTTCGACCAGCAGCGCGCAATGCTCCTGGTCGATCCACGTCATGTTCAGCATCTGCCGGCCGGCCTCGATCGCCTCGGCCTTCACGTCGATGCGCGGCACCACGGTGATCTTCACCCCGAGCCCTTCGGCCGTCTCCTTGCGCGTCTTGGCGTTGTTGCCCCAATCCTTATTCCCGAAATCGTGCGGACCGTAGTGGGCGCCATAGACGAACTTGCGCTCGCGCCGTTTCTCGTCGATCAGCCCGCACGCGCCCTGCAGCGACCAGCCCTCCTCCTCGTAATAGTCGATGATGCGATGCCGCAGGCCGTCGGTCTGGTGGAAGATCAGCGCCGTGCAGTCCTCGCCGATATCCCAGAACGTGTTCACCCGGCGTGTCGGATCGAACGGCACCAGCCCGCCGATACGCCCCTCCTTGCGCGCCTTCGATAGCTCGGCCTTCCAGAACGCCCCCTGCAGCGAATTGAAGAACGTCTCCTCGGCGATCGAGGGAAATTCCGACTTCATGTCGTCGGGCCCGAGATCCGCGAACTGTTGCGCGTACCAGGCCTGCTGGTCGGCATCGAGCACAACGCCATGGCGCGACAGGAGCTGCGGCGCGATCTCGTCAAAATACTTCCGAAGCTCCTGCGTGATGATCACGAGGTTGTTCGGAATCCGGTATTCGGCTTTGACCCACCAGCCATAGAAATGGAGCCGGAAATCGAGCGGCGACAGCGGCGTGCCGGTCTCGGCCTTGGCCTTCGCCTTCTGCACCATGTCGAAGAATTCGCCGGCGGTGCCGTGCGCGGTCGATTCAACGGCGACGATGCCGGAGGTGGCGTGCACGGCGCGCATGGCGCCGGTCTTGATCTCGCGCGCCGCATCGGGCGAGTTCACGGCGATCTTGCCGTATTCCGAAATGTGCAAGAATTGCAGCGTCCCACCACGATAGGACGTACCAACCGTGACTCGCGAACCATTGGCCCATTCGAGCTCCTCGGTGTTGCGCTTCACCAGCGGATTCGCCGCCTTGAGGTTATCCGGCAGCTTGTCGTAGGCGAAGGCGATTTTCGCCAGCTTGAGCCGGGCATCCTTGAGCGTGACGTCGACAACGCCCGCGGTCTGCCCCTTGCGGAACATGCATAGGTCGAGGATCAGAACGGCCAGAAACGTGCTGAATCCAAGCTGCCGCGCTTTGACAATTAGGTCGCGCCACCACCGGCGCTTCGAGTAAGCCCGCTGCGCTTCGTTGCGCACGAACTGCACCGTGTTGCCGTCTTCGTCCTGGATGAAATAGAGGTTGTCGAGCCGCCATTCGCGGTTGCCGACGGTCTCCTTGGCGCGCCGCCATTCGGGCGAGCCCTTGACCGCCTGCTCGTCGAGCGCCTCGGTCATGAGGCCGGCTTGATCAGCACGCCGGCCACCTGAATGCCAGCGTCGGGATCTCGATACTTAAGCGACAACGGTGCCCGCAGGTCGCCACTGAAATGATCGGCAAGCTCGACCTCCACCGCATCGAACGCCGACCGATCGAGCGTGATCACCACCCGCGGCGGAGCGCCCGGGCATAGCGCGCCGATCGAACCGAGCAAGTCCTGCAGGATAAACGGCAGCCGTGTCATGGCGCGGCCTACGGCGCCGAGGCATGGTCGATGAACTGGAACGTCCAGCCCGGGAAGAACGGATAGAAGTCCGTGCCCGACATCCGCGGCGAATTCACCCCGACCGAGCGCGTGCCGCCCGGAGGGACCACCTCATATCGGATGCTCTCCCCGTCGGGAACCTCGACCTTGAGCATCGACACCCGGTCCTGCGCGGTGTTCGAGACGCTTGTGACCGCCGTTAGGCCGTTCGACACCAGCGCCTGCCCCCACTCGTAGGGCTCCTCGAGCATGCGCACCGAATCGGCCGAATATTGCTTCGGCAGCACGTCGCGCATCTGCGTGTTGCCGCGATAACCGAAAATCCGGACGGTGAAGGTCATCAGATACCCCTAAGCTGGCAAGCAAGGTTCAAGAACAAGTTTTTGCGCCCGAACAGATCGCGGCGCAAGCCTCACCAGCCGTTCACCCACTGCGCGCGCGCCATCGCAGTCGCGCACAGCGCGCAGCGCGCTGAACAGCCGGCTGAGTAATTCGATCGACCCAGGATCCGCAGCCGAGGCGTCGCGCAGCACCGCCACCGCCGTCGGCACCGCGCTCGGCAGGCGCCGGGCGAGCTCGTAGACCATCATGGATTGCGCGGACCGAAACAGCGGCCAATACGGATAGGCCTCACCAGTCAAGCCGCTGGCATCTATTGCCTTTTGAAACGACCGAGACGACTGGGCCTCTGCGTACAACACCTCGGCGCGCAGCAGTTGCGTCACGCCAGTGAGGCAAATCCC
This sequence comes from Pseudolabrys sp., assembly GCA_041662425.1. Lineage (GTDB taxonomy): Bacteria > Pseudomonadota > Alphaproteobacteria > Rhizobiales > Xanthobacteraceae > Pseudolabrys. The sequence goes on along the minus strand of JBAZSM010000100.1, from coordinate 1,605 downwards.
GAGCAGCGCGACCCGCCACGAGAGCGACAAAACCAGCCGTAGCCGGGAGCGAGAACGGGAAGCCAACGAGCCCCTCCACCAGAAATGCGATCAGCACCAGCCGCTCGGCGCCGAGCCGCCTGTCCAGCAGGATAGCACACAGCGCCATGGCGAGAATGGTCCCCGGCACGCCGACCTCGAACAGAAGCTCGAGCGGCCAGTTGTTCGGATGGAAATGGCGGATCGCAGCCATATCGATGTGCGTGCTGAAAAACGGCACCGCCCCGAAATACGACCCGAAGCCCCGGCCGAAGAACGTCAAGCCCGACCAGGCATCCTCCCAAAGCGCGAATCGGTCGACCACCGTCGCTGGCCGCAGCCACACCGCCCCGAGCACCACCAGCGCGCCGCCGACGGCCAGCAGGAGGCCGACTCGGCGCGAATAGCGCCAGCCCAGGAGCCCGGAAACCGCCCCCACAGCGACGAGAGGCCCCCGGGCAAGGTGGTAGAGGCCCAGAGACGGCGCCACGGCCCCCACAGCCCACCACAGCCCGTTTGCACCGCACGCGACCGCCACCAGCGCGGCCGCCTCGGCCAAATAGAGGTAATTCAGGAACAGCCCCGCCGGCGGCGACGTCTGCGCGTAGGAGACCAGCCCGGACACCACCAGCACCACCAGCGCGCTCGACACCGCCAGCCCGGCCGCCGCGCCGAGGTAGAACGGCCGCAGGTCCGCGATCGACGAGCCGAGCACGAACAGCCCCGCCATGATCCAGAGCTTGAGCAGCGCATCGACCGAATCAAGCGGCGTCGCCGTCCACAAGTACGAGGCCGTGCACCAGCCGAGGAACAGCGCCCCGGCGATATGGCCGAGCGTCACCTTGACGTCGAGGGAGAACAGCAGGCCGACGAGCCCGAGGGCGAGGACCGCCCAGCGCGGCGAGGTGGCGGCACCGTTGATGCTCGGCCAATAGGCCGCCATCAGCGCAAAGCCGAACAACCCGAGCAGTGCCCGACCCCAGCGCGCGTCAGCCATTGCGGCGGTTGACCATGATGGTCAGCATCAGCAGACCAGCGAATCCAACGGCTGGCACCACCAAGATCATCAGCAGGAGAACGTATAAAACAGCCCCAGCGTATTCGAGCGCGTTCATCGACCATCTCCATCAGGCGCGAGTGAACCGAAGGGCTGCCCCCGCTTAGCCGCCGGCTTGACGTGCTTCGGCAGTTTCTTGACCGATTGCCCGTGGCTATCGGCGACGAACTTCTCGGCGACCGCCTTCGGGATACCCAGCGTTGATCGACCGGCAGCGGCGGCATGCATGGCGGCGTTCTGCGCGCGCGAGAGCATCGGCATAGGCCTAATCCTCTTCGCAGGTGGCCGTCAGCATCCAGTGCCACTTTGCGTGCCGATCAAGCCGGTCCTGCAGGAAATTCGACAGCCCCACCTCGCGCGCAGAATTGGCGGTCGCGAAGGCCTTGCTCAGCGAGCCGATCACGACCTCGTTTGCCACCACGAGCGCCTTGACCATCGCCTCGCAGCCGGCAGCAGGAGGATTTTCGACGGACGACATGCGCGCGAGCGAGATCACACTGGTCGGTGCCTTGACGCCCAGTGTCCGGATC
>JBAZSM010000099.1:0-12460 GCA_041662425.1 Pseudolabrys sp. | reverse complement strand
GACAGCGCGGCCGTGACGTTCTGGGGCAAGCGCGATCTGCGCGTGACGCTGCGCCGGGCTTTGGCGATGCTCGACGAACACTATTCCGAGCGCGGTCGAGCGAAGGCATCGCAATGACCGCCGCGGATGATCTGCTGCACGCCGCCTCGCTGTTCGATACGCCGCACACCCAGGTGAAGGGCATGCAGCGCGATCAGATCGCGCGCAGCTGCGGGCTCGACCTCGCCACATGCAACGTCTGCACCATCGTGCACGCGCTCAATGAATTCGACCACAAGGCGCTGGCGGACGGCCGACTGTCGCACGCCTTCGAGACCTGGCCGGACGGCGTCAAGGCCAGCTGCCGCAAGGAGATGGCGACGTTTTCCGGACGCAACAACGGCGCGCGGATCGAGGCGGTGACGATGGCGATCGGCGGCGAGCCGAAGGCGTTCATTCTCTGTCTGCACTGGAGGCCGAGGGCATGATGAGAGGAGGGGCATTCGGGCCGCCGAAACGACAAACCCGCGTCACCGCCAGCGAAGCGCGGCACGACGAGGCGCTGATCATCATTACCGGCGACATGTTCGCCGCGGGCTTCGACACCAAGGAAATTTCGATCCGGCTGGTGACGCCGGAATGCGCGGTGCTCGTGGCGCTACACGTCGCGCGCGAGCGGCAGCGCGAATTGCAGGGGTTTAATCCATGAGCGACGCCGGCACCCTTTTGCAGCGGTTGATCCTCAACGCGGAGGCGGCGATCTCGATGCGCCCGGTCGACGAACTCGCGCAGATCGAGGCGCTGTGCAACGACCTGCTGACATGGTTCGACAGGCCGGCCGATGGCGAGCGCGTGGTGCATCGCTACACCATCCAGATGGCCGAGGCGCTGGCCTGCGCGGTCTACGCGCGCCGCCAGGGCCGCGCCCATGCCGAGCCGATATGGTTTCGCATCATTGGCGTGATCCTGCCCGACGTGCGCGCGGATTTTGGCAAGGCGATCGAGCAACGGAAAAGGCCGACCGCATGAGCGCAAGCGTTCACATCCTGCCGGCCCGCGTGATGCTGCCGTGCCGGCGTTGCGGCGGCCGACGCAAGGTCACCTTCGACCATCTCGACGAAGCGCAGAAGCAGCGCGCCCCGTTTGGCGCCATGCATCCGTGCCCGGACTGTGGCGAGGACGCCGAAGTGATTGAGATCGACCAGGCCGCGCGCGGTGCGACGCGGCAGCTAAACACATTTCAGCGGCCGGAGAGCGAGCGATGACAGCATGGTGCTGTGAAAAGAGCGTCATCAGCGGTTGGCACGTCATCTGGCCCGACGGCGATACCGAATACTCGTTTCAACCGAACCAGCACGGCAAAGTGAAGTCGGTGGGGTATTCGCCGGCGGGAGCTTTTGCGCCCTGTGCGTTCGGAGTGATCCAGGAACGGGTAACCGAACTGCTGCCGCAATTGAAACAGCATCGATTTGGCACGCGCTTCAGCGCGGAGCGCGGCGTCCTTTGCGGTCGCATATCGTCGCACCTCAACGGCATCGGCTTCAAACCGCTATCTGACACTCACCGGCCGGAGGGCGAGCGATGACGACGCAAGATGTCGACGCGCTGGCGCTGACGATCGCAAAGGCGATCGAGGCTATACCGCCGGAATGGCCTCGGGTCCGCAGGACGGCACATGCCCAGGTGCTGATCCGCGACGCGTTGAGGTCAGAGCGGGCTGCGCGGGATGCCATGCAGGACGCCTTCAACGCAGCAATCAATTTTGCGATCGATGAAGCGGAGCCAATGGTCGACGGCGGCATGGAATTCCTGCGCGACTGGCGCATGGGAGACACGACCAATTGGTCAGAATTCAAGCCGCTAGTCACGAAAGACCGGCCCGATCCTGATCTCGACCGCACGCTGTCGGCGGTAAACGACGCGATAAACCAACCAGGAGAGTGAATTGCGAAAGATCACAAGTCACGTCGTCAATCCAGCGAACGACAGGCTGACAATATCCGTCACGGATGAGCCTGGCGCCGGTGGTGCCAACCACCTTTACATGATCGAGGGCTTCGACACCGCGTCGAACGCGTCGGATCCGTTCGTCGCGCGACATGGTGCTGCATCGAAGCATACGACGATCCTTTTCCAAAACGGACCGATCCCGGAGAAGGGCGTCAACGGCATCACCCAGGAAGTGCTGCTTGCGATCGTCGCCGACCGTTTGATGTCATTTCAGGCTGGCCCATTTGCGAGCAAGTACAACGCAAAGGCCCTGGATCATGTTCTGCTTGCGCAGGAGGCGTTGCTTCAACGCACGCGAGACCGGATGTCGCGTGGCGTCGAAGGCACCCACACCGTTTGATTTTCGTCGGGCAGCTGAATGTGTCTCAGCTGCCCGACCACTTCTTTGCAGAAAGTGCAAACTTGTTCGTTGCGTGATGCGTTTTGTTGAAAAGTTTTAAGACCGGGACTGCATCACCATGACAGCCACTCACGCGGCCGCGCCGCGGCAACTCGACATCATCGCCGATACCGCGCTGGCCGCCGACCCGCGGCTGGCCGACACCCGGCATTCGTCAAGCGTCACCGCAAAGTCAAAAATACCGGGCATTCGTCAAGCGTCCACCAAGGCGCGCGTCGAATGCGATGCTGCCGGGCATTCGTCAAGCGTTGACCCGCGCATTGCGGCGGTCGAGCAGTGGCGGGTCAGGAACAAGGTCAGAATTGTCGACCTGATCCACAGTGCGGGCATTTCGTATTTCACATGGCGCGCCTTGCGGCGCGGGCAATGCAAGCCGCGGCCAGCGACGGTGATCAAACTGCGAGCTGCGATGGAAGGACGTCCGGCGCTGAAGCCGCCGCAGATCGTTGTCGGCTTCCATCGCCTGGTGATGCAGCTGTTGGCAATTGAGATGCGGTTCGACCGCGACACGCTGTTGGCCACTGATTTCTCGGTGCAGCGGCCGTCCAACCCGCAATGGCTGCGCGCGGCGCGGATCCGGCAGATGGCAATCTACATCACGGCTGTGGAATTGCAGGTTTCCAACGCCGATCTCGGCCGCGCGCTCGGCGACACCAGGGCCAATATCAAATTCGCGCGCGACGCGATCGAGGATCGGCGCGAGGACGGCAACGAAATCGATCTCGCGCTGGCGGCGGTGACGCTGCAGGTGAAGGCGGCGTGATCGACCTTCGCACCAGGCAGGGCTTTGAGGACATCAAGCGGATCCTCGACGATCGGCCCGATGACGTACTGGCGCTGTGCGGCATCGCGCTGCCGGAGAAGCGCGGCGGCACCATCGTGATCGATGATCCGCGCGGCTCCGGACGCGGCAATTTTGCGCTGTGGCTCAAGGCGGACGGCCTGAGCTGGAAAAACTACACCACCGACGAGAAGGGGCGGCTGCTGGAGCTGATCGCCTATTGCAACGGCTGGTATCACCTCGACAAGCGCGGCGGCCCGGAGGCGGCGCGGTTCGCGGTCGAGCGGCTGGGGCTGGGCAGTGTCGACAAGGCACAGCTGGAGCGCGACCGTGTCAGCGCCAGGGCCAAGGCCGACCAGGCGCAGAAAGATGCCGATGCCAGCCTGAAGCGGCAGCGCGCGGCGGCGTTCAAGCTGTTCACGGATACCGCGGTGCCGATCCTGGGCACGCCAGGCGAATTCTATCTGCGGCACGCCCGCGGCATCGACCTGCGCGCCGCGCCCTTCATCGGGCTGCGCGGCGGCAGCCGGGCGCCGGGCTGCCTGCGGTTCGTGCCGCGGCACAAATACGTGCATCGCGACAAGGGCGGCAACAAGATCGGCGAAAGCTTTCACCCTGCCATCATCGCCTGCTGCGTCGATGCCGATATGCGGATCGTGGCGGTGCATCAGACATGGCTGCAAGACGATGGCAGCGACAAGGTCACGCTGGCGCCCGCGCCCGATGGCACCGAGCAGAAGGCGCGAAAGGTGTTTCCGTCTTGCGCCGGCGCCGTGATCCCGCTGTGGCGCGGCCAGGATTATCTGAGCGTGCCCGATGCGCTGGAAAACTTTCGCACCAACGGGGTGATGGAAACGCTGCAGGAGACCGAGGGCGTCGAGGACGGCCTGACCGCCGTGCTGGCGTCGCCGCGGCATCGGACCTGGGCGATGATCTCGCTATCGAACATGGTGCACGTCGCCGGCCGGGTTCCTGATTTCATCGACGCCGTGATCGTGCATCGGCAGAACGACTGGGACAAGCCGGCCGCGGTCGCGCAGTTCGAGCGCGGCTTGAAGGCGCATCGCGATGCCGGCCTGCTGGTGGCGGAAGTCGCGGCATTTGGCGGCAAGGATCTCAACGATACGCTGCGCGGAGTGACCTGACGTTGGCCGACAAGGACAAAATCGGCGCCAGCGCCAATGTGGTTTCGTTCGGCCGCGCCGAGCGCGACCTGGCGCGGCTGCGCAAGCAGCGGAGCGGCGACCCTTTGCCGTTTCTGGCGCGGCGTGGCGTCGAGCCCGGGCATTGCGAGTTCGATATCTACGGCATGCCGGCCGATCCGGTCGAAAGCCCGGTGGTGCCGATCGGCTATGAGGGCGATCTGTTCTATTTCATCGACAGCCGCGGCCAGTTTCGCGCCATCAAGGCCCGCGACCTCAACCAGGTCGGCATTCAGGATCTGTACTCGGCGACGCCGAACTATCCGAAATTCATCCACCCGCGCTATTCCAAGCCCGTGATGGCCAAGGACGGCAAGACCGTCATCAAGGAAAGCGAGATCGTTTCGTTCGAGGCCGACGACGTCAAGGAAATGCTGTTCCTGGCCTGCTCGCGAAAGGGCTTCTTCTCGCCCGACGACAAGATGCGCGGCCGCGGCGCCTGGACGTTCCGTTCCGGCAATCTGCTCTACCACGCCGGCGACAGCATCTGGAAATGCGAGAAGGGCAAGTTCGTGGAGATGCCGACCGGCGTGCATGAGGGCATGCTGTATCCGCACCTGTCGGCACTGCCGGCGCCATGGACCGAGGAGATCACGCCGGCGGACAATCCGGCGCGCACGCTGCTCGCAGGCTTCAGACGCAGCAAATGGACGCGGCCCGACATCGACCCGATCCTGCTGCTGGGCTGGATCGGCGGCGCCTATCTCGGCGGCGCGCTGGCCTGGCGGCCCTCGGCGCTTTTGATCGGCGACAAGGGCACCGGCAAATCGACGCTGCAGGACACGCTGAAGGCGCTGTTTGGCGAGGCGCTGTTTCATTCGTCCGACAGCACCGCGGCCGGCATCTACCAGGCGATGGGCCATGACAGCCGCGCCGTCGCGCTCGACGAAATGGAGCCGGGCATGGATCCGCGCAAGGCCGCCAACATCGCGGACCTGATGCGCACCTCGGCCTCCGGCGCGATCGGCCGGCGCGGATCGAGCGGGGGTGCGGCCTCGGCGTTCCAGATGCGCTCGGCGTTCCTGTTCTCGGCGATCAATAACCCCTTGCATTCGGCTGCGGACCTGTCGCGCGTCGCGGTGTTGCGGATGTGGCCGTTCGACGCCGACAGCGTCAAAGGCGAGGACATCAACACCGAGACCACGGGGCCGATGATCCTGGCGCAGATGATGCGGGCCTGGGGCGACAACGGCATCGGCTTCCGGACGCAATACCGCCGCTTCGCCGAAGCCCTCGCCCAGGGCGGCCACGACAAGCGCGGCCAGGACACCTATGGCACGCTGCTGGCCTGCGCCGCGATGATGCTGGGCGACGAGCTGGCGTCGGAGCTCGACGTGCCGCTGGGGCCGGAGGAGGAGAGGTGGTGGACAGAGCACCTCGACGCCGGCGGCCTCGCCGAAGTGGAAGATGCCGCGCCAAACTATCGGCAATGCGTCAGCCGGATCCTGACCACGCCCGTAAAAGCCTGGCGCAATTCGTCGCACAACACCATCGGCCAGATCCTGCACGAGATCCGCACCACCGATGAGAACGGCGCCGCGATCGACGCGCCGCTGGATCCGGCGACGGCCAAGCGCGACATCAACATTGCCGGCTTCGCGCTGATGAATGTGCGCGAGGTGGTGGCGCCGGTGATGCGGTCGGAAGGGCTGAAGCTGGAGGCGGCGCTGCAGCGCTACGGCCTGCCGGCCGCCGGCTGGGTGCTGGCGGTGCCGAACCGCTCGATCAAGGTCTCGGAGCATCTCGACGGCAGCGAATGGTCGCGCAGCTGGAAGGACGCGCTGCGGCAATGCCCGGTGCCCGGCGTGATGCTCGGCGACAAGGACATCAACCGCGTGACGATCGACGGCGACCGCACCCGGTGCACGCTGATCGTGCTGGATCGATACCATGCGGCGCCGGAGAAATGACGATGAAAATCCCGCGCCCGGTGATGCGCTACAATGGCGGCAAGTGGCGGCTAGCGAATTGGGTGATTTCGCATTTTCCGCCGCATTTAACCTATGTCGAACTGTTTGGCGGCAGTGCGGCTGTGCTCTTGCAGAAGCCGCGCGCCCGGTCAGAGATCTACAATGACCGCAGCAAGGCTGTTGTCCGCACCTTCAAAACCATCCGACATCACCCGGCAGAGTTGGCGCGCGCTTTAGTGCTCACACCTTACGCGCGGTCGGAATACGAAGGTCTTTACGAGGAAACCGAGGACGATGTCGAGGCAGCTCGGCGCTTCATCGCGCGATCATTCATGGGTCAGAACAGCAAGGGCGCCTTCAAACGGTCGGGCTTCGATACGCGCAACAATGAGGATCACTTCATCGCGCGGGTGCGGTCGCTAGCAGCCGTCCCGGACGTGATCGCCGTCGTTGCCGCTCGGCTACAGCAGGTTCTGTTCGAAAACTGCGACGCCATAGACCTGGTCGAGCGGCACGCAATGCCGGGCACGCTGCTCTATGCCGACCCGCCATATCTCGACAAGCGGAATTATTATCCAGACGTCTTTGGGATCCAGAAGCACCGCGACCTGCTAACCGCACTGGCAGCAAGCCCCGCTATGGTGGTGGTTTCGTCCTATCCGTCCGATCTGCATCAAAAAATGCTGCCTGGATGGCAAATGGTCTGCGCTCGAGCACGCGCCGATACCAGCCTGAGCTCGAGCGCACGGACCGAGGTGCTGTGGATCAATCCGGCCGCCCAGGCGGCGCTGGCTGTGGCCGGGCCCGCGCTGCAGGCGGCGGAATGAGCGATCGTCTCAAGATCCCGCGCGAACGCCGCCGGCAGCCTGTCACGATTGAGGAGTTGCTGGCGCCCGATCGCGTTTGGGTCACGCCATGCGGCTGCTGGCTGTGGCTCGGCGGTGATGATGCCGGCGGCGATGTGCACGGCCTCGGCGCCTATGGCCGGATCCTGCGGCCCGGCACCAGGCGCGTGATGCCGGTGCATCGCTACGTGTTCGAGGTATTTAAGGGGCCTATCCCGTTCGGCCACGATGTCGACCACATGTGTGCGAAATGGGCGCCTGATCCTCGCCCGTGCCGCAAATGCGTCAACCCGGATCATCTGCAGGCGGTGCCGCCGCACATCAACCAGCAACTGAAACTGCTGCGCCGGATGGGCTACGGCACCGATGAACTCGATCTCGACGGCCGTCCGCATCGTGCGGTGCCGCCGATGGCAGCGCCAGCACTGCCGCCGCTCCTCGCGCCAGGCGAATGTCACGACGATCTGACGTTCTAGCCGCGCTCGCCACCAATTTCCTTGTCAGCCCTCGCCCCTTGATGCCGCAAGGCTGACGCGCGTTCGCGGCTTTCCCGCGCCCTCGCCCCGTGGCGCTCGAAACGGACTGCGCCGCTAAGCGCGAATGCATGACTGCCGATGACGCACGCGCGTGCCCACGCGCACGGCGCAGGCTCTGTTCTGAAGAACGGACAATGATAACGGCAGGCTTGACGCTGGTTGGCCTATGCCAGCGTGCCCAGGCGTCGGTTGCGAGGGCGACGGGCGCGGGGTGTGGACACCGCCCTTCAAGAGTGTCCGATTGAGTGGCCACAGCCAAGCCGCTGCAACTTCATCACAAATCGCGATAGCGGACACTGGGACACCGGGACACCCTATGGTCTCACGTATGCGCGCTCGCGCGTGCGCGCGTAGGGTGAAAGTGGTGTCCTTGGTGTCCCTGTGTCCTTAAATAATAATAACAGAAGCACATCAGATGGTTAGTTGCGGACACTGGCGCGGACACTCTGCGGACACTCGATTGAAGCGATGCCCTCGACGCATGACGGGTTGCGGCATCAGATTAAAATATTGCTCTAAATTCAGAGGCTTCGAGCGCGAATGTCGAAACAGCAGATTTTGGGCGCGGTGATTTCGGCGGCGGCGCCGGCGGCGAGCGAGCAGCAGCTCGACCTGATGCCGCCGGCGCGCGGCAACATGTCGGTCGACGAGCAGGAGCGGTTCGAGAAGGCGATTTCGCATGGCAGGGTCGGGCGGCCGAAAGGCGCGACGAACCTGGCCAACCGCGAGATGCTGGCGTTCATCCGCAAGACGCTGGGCGATCCGATGCTGGAGAGCGCGCGCTGGGCGATGCACACGCCGGACAGCCTCGCGATCGTGCTCGGATGCTCGAAGGCCGAGGCATTCGACCGCCTGGAGAAGCTGCGCGCGGATCTCCGACCGTACTTCTACGCCAAGCAGGCGCCTGTCGACACCGATGGCAAGCCGGTGCCTGGCTTGACGGTCGAGTTTCACGGGCATGGTGCGGCTCGTGTCGGGGCGGATGGCCAGCAGCTGCCGCCCTGGCTCTACGAGGGCGATCCGACCGCACATGAGCAAAATCAACGACTTATCGAGGCCGAGCCGACCGTGTCGCACGCCAGCGTGTCGCACGACGATAAGTAAGCCAGCAATATCAGCGTCTTGGCCACGTCAGGCCGCTGATCCCAAATCACCGGCCCGCGTTCCAAAGGGCGAGCTGGTGATCGCCGCGCGGGGTCGGATCCGCCGCGGCACGCGCGGCCGGCCAGGCGCACGCTCGGCCGGCCGCGCTCAATTCGCAGGCCCACCCCCCCGGGTCCGCCACCACCCCCACCCCCAAAATCGCGCGCGCATCTCCCCTCCGGCTGCTCTCCTGAGATTTTTTCGAGCGCCCGAACCTGCGGCCTTGTCGGCTTCAGGTCTCAAAGAAAATCGCGAAATTTCAGGTGCTGTCACGGGGCGGGGGGAAATCGCGCGATGACGCACGCGATCCCGTTAAGCGATACGTCGCTCGCCGATGCGCTCGGCAACGCCGACCCGTACAAAAATCAGATGAGCTATCTGGAGGCCGACGACGAATTCCGAAAACAAAATCCGGAGGTGGTGGCCCAGATCCACAAGGGAGAGAAAACCGGGAAGATCAATCTGCTGCGCAGCGCCGGTCCGGTCAGCGACGCCTACATCCTCGGCACGCAACCCGTCAGCGTCATCTGCGGCCCGGTGGGCAGCGGCAAGACGATCGCCAGCGAGAAAAAAGGATTGGTTGAGGCCCAAAGGATCTATCCCGGTGCGGACGGGGTGCGCCGATACACGCTCGGCAACTTCCGCCAGAAGTACGACGCTTTGTGGAAAGCCGCAATCCCCTCGCACTGGAAATTGTTTCCAAAGGATTTTCCCGGCGCGAACTGGAGCGGCGCGTCGCCGCGCGCGGCGCGGCACGATCTGTTCTTCGACGACAGGTTCGGCCGTATCCACATGACCACCCATTTTCTCGCCCATGGCGAGGACGCCGACCCGGAGGATCTGCGCGGCCTCGAGTTCACCGATGTGCAGCTCGGCGAGATCGACACGCTGCCACAGGAATTGCTGATCGGGCTCGGCCGCGCCGTTGGCCGCGAGCCACCGCGCGAGGTGATCAAGCGCACCGGCCGGATCTTCGGCGACCTCAATGCGCCCGACGTCGAGAACTGGACCTATCCGACCTTTTGGGAAGATCAGCAGCCCGGCTATTTACGGTACCAGCAGCCGGGCGGCATGGAGGAAGGCGCGGAAAATCTGCAGGCCCATGGTGGCGATCGTTCCTATTACGAGCAGATCATTCTGCTCAACCACAAAAACCCCTGGTACATCCGCCGCATGGTGCACGCGATCCCCGGCATCACACGCGCGACCAATCTGGTTTACGACAAATTCGACGACACGCTGCATCTGTCGAAAGTGCCGCTGAAGCCGGAGCCGGCTCTGCCGGTCATCGTCGGCGTGGATGGCGGCCTGACGCCGGCGGCCTGCTACGGCCAGGAGATGCCGGACGGCCAGTGGCGCACCTTGCGCGAGATCGCGCTGGAGCGCGGCGGGATCGAGGAGATGGGCGAGGCGATGCTGGCGCTGGAGGCGCGGGACTTTCGCGGCTGCGATTTTCACACGGTCTGCGATCCCGCCATGGTGGCGGGCGAGGACAAGGACACCGACGATCAGCGCGAGCAGCGGGTGTCGAAGGGGTCCGACCGGCAGCGCCTGGCGGAAAAGCTCGGCCGCAAGGTCGAACTCGCCGTCAGCAACGAAACCGGCCGGCGCTGGGACGCGGTGCGCGACAAGCTTGGGCCGCCCGGCAGGAACTACCTCTGCGATCCCTCCTGCAAGGGCCTGATCCGCGGCAAGCGGCAAACCTACCAGTTCCGCAAGCTGCAGGGTTCCAACGACCTGTCGTCGGTCAGGCCGTCGTTCGACACCCACATCACCGACGCCGAACAATACGCCATGATGGAATGCGGCACCGAGGCCGCCCGCAAACGCAAGACCGACGTCAAACAGCAGCGCGCCAAAAAGCGCGAGGAAAACCGCAACGCCCGCCGCTATAACCCGGTGCGCCGCGCCCGCTAGCGACGGGAAGCCCCGCGCTGGGCACGCTTGACGCCATCGCCGCGGGCATAGCTTCCGCTCCGAAGTCCACCCGGAGCGGCGACATGGGGTTTTTCAGCTGGCTGGTCGATGACGTGCTCGGCTTCGACCTGCCCGACACTGATGCATTATCGAGCCAGGCGGCCGCGTCCGCGGAGTCGTCGCGCCGTGCGCTGGATGAGCAGACTACCGCGCTGCGCGAACAGACTGCGATCGCGCGGCAATCGGCCGATGCGGCGCTGGCGGAACAGAAGCGGGCGCTGGCCGTCAGCGAGGCCGCGCTGATCCCGACCATCGACAGCGAAAGCGCGCGCGTCGCCGGCGAAAACCGGCAGCGCAAGCTGACCACCAATTCGCCATGGGGCATCGGGGCGCAAAAGAAGCTCGGCACCCCGCCGGTCGGTTTCCGCGTCCTGATGGGACTGTGAGTTGATATGACCGCATGGAACGAATTCGAGCCCGTGCACGGTCAGGCCAAAACCGAGCGGCAGCGCGAGGAGGGCACATGGCGGGATCTGGCGCGCTATCTGCGCCCGGATAACCAGAGCTTCAACGCCACCGACAGCCGCGAACGCGACGGCGCCGACGATCCGTTCGACAGCACGCCGCTCTATGCCGCCGATGATTTCGCCGGCGGCATGTTCGTCAAGGCGATCAATCCGGCCGAGCGCTGGTGCTCGCTGGGGATCGAGGACAAAGATCTCGCCGAATTCAAGCCGGTGAAAAAATGGCTGTGGGACTACACCAGCAAGATCTTCGCCTCGCTCAACCCCGGCTACGATAATTTCTATCTGTCGGCGCCGGCGTGGTTCGGCGACATGGCCGGGTTCGGCAATGGTTTCCTGTGGCAGGAAGAGATGCTGGGCGCCGGCAAGATCATGTCGAATGCGCGGCCGATCGGCGAGATGTACAAGCTGGTCGACGCCAATGGCGACACCACCAACCTCCACCGCGAGTTTCGCCTCAACGGCCGCCAGGCCAGGATCGAATTCGGCGACAGCGCGCCGCGGATGCGCGACGACGAGGCGGCCACCTTCGTCCACATGGTTTCCCGCAACGAAGGCTACGTGCCGGGCATGCTCGGCCCGCGCGGAAAATTCTGGAGCAGCCGCGTGGTATCGCCGGACAAGCGCGATTTCCATCAGGAGCGCGCCGGCTACAACGAACTGCCGTGCCACGAGCTGCAGTGGAATATGCGCTCCGGCCGCTCCTGGGCGACCGGGCCCGGCCACAATGCGCTCGCCGATATCCGCGGCCTCGACGAAGCCTCGCGCTCCACCATCATCGGCCTGCAGTTCGAAGCCGAGCCGATGATGTGGGTGGCGAACGAAGACGTCATGACGGTGGCCGACATGATCCCCGGCAACACCGTCTATGGCGAGGCGCTGCAGGGCGGCCGGCCGCCGGTAGCGCCGATCAAGCGCGGCGAAAATCCGCAGCTCGCGCTGGCCTACATTCAGGATCTGCGACTGCAGGTCAAAAAGGCGTTCCGCTTCGGCCTGACGGATATCCTGCAGGCTCGGCCGCAGATGACCGCCGAGGAAGTGCTGGGCTACAAATCCGACGAATTGAAGCTGCTGGCGCCGAACCTTGTCCGCGTCTATCGCGGCGTCGGCGGCTTCATCGCGCGCCGCGCCAACATTCTCGGCCGCATTCCCGGCATGATCGCGCCGCCGCCGCCGGAACTGCAGGGCCAGCAGATCTCGCCGAAATTCGTTT
>JBAZSM010000098.1:0-12726 GCA_041662425.1 Pseudolabrys sp. | reverse complement strand
GAGCGAAAGCTCTATATCCTGCGCAAGTCGATCTCGAACGCGATCTATCGCCGCCGCGAGCGGCGCACCTCGAGCTATTACCCGGTCTCGATTTCGTGCCGCACCGTCGTCTACAAGGGCATGTTCCTCGCCGACCAGCTCGGCAGCTACTACCCGGATTTACACGACCCGGATTTCGAAAGCGCGATCGCGCTGGTGCACCAGCGCTTTTCGACCAACACCTTCCCGGCGTGGTCGCTGGCGCATCCATATCGCTATCTGGCGCACAACGGTGAAATCAACACGCTGCGCGGCAACGTCAACTGGATGGCGGCGCGTCAGGCATCGGTGTCCTCGCCGCTGTTCGGCAAGGACATCACGCGTCTGTGGCCGATCTCCTATGAGGGCCAGTCGGACACCGCCTGCTTCGACAACGCGCTCGAATTCCTGGTGCAGGGCGGCTACTCGCTTGCCCACGCCATGATGATGCTGGTGCCCGAAGCCTGGGCCGGCAACCCGCTCATGGATGAAGAGCGCCGCGCTTTCTACGAATACAACGCCGCGCTGATGGAGCCGTGGGATGGCCCGGCAGCGCTGGCCTTCACCGACGGCCGCCAGATCGGCGCCACGCTCGATCGCAACGGCCTGCGGCCGGCGCGCTATTTCCTCACCCGCGACGACCGCATCATCATGGCCTCGGAAATGGGCGTACTGCCTATTCCGGAAAAGGACATCGTCAAGAAGTGGCGCCTGCAGCCGGGCAAGATGCTGCTCGTCGATCTCGACGAAGGCCGCCTCATTCCCGACGAGGAACTCAAGTCGACTTTGGCCAAGAGCCATCCCTATCGCGAGTGGCTCGACCGCACTCAGATCGTGCTTGAAGAGCTGCCGGGCGCGGCCAACGGCGCACCGAAGACCAACCTGTCGCTGCTCGATCGGCAGCAGCTGTTCGGCTATACCCAGGAAGACATCAAACTCCTGATGACGCCGATGGGCTCGGCCGGCGAAGAAGCCATCGGCTCGATGGGTAACGACACGCCGATCTCGGCGCTGTCGGACAAGCCAAAGCCGCTGTTCACCTATTTCAAGCAGAACTTCGCCCAGGTCACCAACCCGCCGATCGACCCGATCCGCGAAGAACTGGTGATGAGCCTGGTGTCGATCATCGGCCCGCGGCCGAACCTGCTCGACCACGAGGGCATGTCCAACACCAAGCGCCTCGAGGTGCGTCAGCCGATCCTGAGCAACAGCGATCTGGAAAAGATCCGCTCGATCTCGGAGATGACCGGCGATCATTTCAAGTCGCTGACCTTCGACATCACCTACCCGGCCGATCACGGCCCGGAAGGCATGGACTGGGCGATCGACGAGCTGTGCGTGCGCGCCGAGGAAGAAGTCAACGGCGGCTGCAACATTCTCATCCTGTCCGACCGCAAGGCGAGCGCCGATCGCATCCCGATCCCGGCGCTGCTCGCCTGCGCCGCCGTGCATCATCACCTGATCCGCAAGGGCCTGCGCACCTCGGTCGGCCTCGTGCTCGAGACCGGCGAGCCGCGCGAAGTGCATCACTTCGCCTGTCTGGCCGGCTACGGCGCCGAAGCGATCAATCCCTATCTCGCCTTCGAAACCCTGTCGGCGATGAAGGATCATCTGCCGGGCAAACTCGACGACTATGAGCTGACCAAGCGCTACATCAAGGCGGTCGACAAGGGCTTGCTCAAGGTCATGTCCAAGATGGGCATCTCGACCTACCAGTCCTATTGCGGCGCGCAGATTTTCGACGCCGTCGGCCTCAAGAAGGAGTTCATCGACAAGTATTTCACCGGCACGCATACGCAGATCGAAGGTGTCGGACTCGCCGAAATCGCCGAAGAGACCGTGCGCCGCCACCGCGCCGCTTTCTCCGACGCGCCGATCTACCGCTCGATGCTCGATGTCGGCGGCGACTATGCGGTGCGCGTGCGTGGCGAGGATCACGTCTGGACCGCCGAGACCGTCAAGGAACTGCAGCACGCCGTACGCGGCAATTCGCAGGATCACTACCGCGCCTTCGCCAAGGTGGTGAACGACCAGAACGAGCGCCTGCTGACCATCCGCGGGCTGTTCACGATCAAGTCGGCGGAAGCCGACGGCCGCAAGCCGGTATCGATCGATGAGGTCGAGCCGGCCAAGGATATCGTCAAGCGTTTCTCGACCGGCGCCATGTCCTATGGCTCGATTTCGCGCGAGGCGCATACCACGCTCGCCATCGCCATGAACCGCATCGGCGGCAAGTCGAACACCGGCGAAGGCGGCGAGGAATCGGACCGCTTCAAGCCGTTGCCGAACGGCGACTCGATGCGCTCGGCCATCAAGCAGGTGGCGTCGGGCCGCTTCGGCGTCACCACCGAATACCTCGTCAATTCGGACATGATGCAGATCAAGATGGCTCAGGGCGCCAAGCCCGGCGAAGGCGGCCAGTTGCCGGGCCACAAGGTCGACAAGACCATCGCCGCGGTGCGTTATTCGACGCCCGGCGTCGGCCTGATTTCGCCGCCGCCACATCACGACATCTATTCGATCGAGGATCTGGCCCAGCTGATCTTCGATCTGAAGAACGTCAATCCGGCCGGCGACGTCTCGGTGAAGCTGGTTTCGGAAATCGGCGTCGGCACGGTTGCCGCCGGCGTCTCCAAGGCGCGCGCCGATCACGTCACGATCTCCGGCTACGAGGGCGGCACGGGTGCTTCCCCGCTCACCTCGCTCAAGCACGCCGGCAGCCCATGGGAAATCGGGCTTGCCGAAACGCACCAGACCCTGGTCGCCAACCGCCTGCGTTCGCGCATCGCGGTGCAGGTCGATGGCGGCCTGCGCACGGGCCGTGACGTCGTCATCGGCGCGTTGCTCGGTGCCGACGAGTTCGGCTTTGCCACCGCGCCGCTGATCGCGGCCGGCTGCATCATGATGCGCAAGTGCCACCTCAACACCTGCCCGGTCGGCGTCGCGACGCAGGACCCGGTGCTGCGCAAGCGCTTCAAGGGTCAGCCCGAGCACGTCATCAACTTCTTCTTCTTCGTCGCCGAGGAAGTGCGCGAGATCATGGCCGAGCTCGGCTATCGCAACTTCGATGAGATGGTCGGCCAGATGCAGATGCTCGACCAGCGCCGCCTGGTCGCGCACTGGAAGGCGAAGGGGCTCGACTTCTCCAAGCTGTTCATGAAGCCGAAGGCCGACGCCAGGACACCGACCTATCACTGCGAGAAGCAGGATCATCACCTTGAGCAGATCCTCGACCGCAAGCTGATCGCGGAATCGCAGGCCGCGCTCGACCGCGGCGCTCCGGTGCGTCTGCAGAGCGCCATCAACTCGACCAACCGCACCTGCGGCGCCATGCTGTCGGGCGAAGTGGCCAAGCGCTACGGCCATAAGGGCCTGCCGGACTCGACGATCCATGTGCGCTTCACCGGCACCGCCGGTCAGTCGTTCGGCGCCTGGCTCGCCGGGGGCGTGACTTTCGAACTGGAAGGCGACGCCAACGACTATGTCGGCAAAGGCCTCTCCGGCGGCCGGATCGTCATCCGCCCGACCGCCGATGCGGGCATCGTGCCGGAAGAGTCGATCATCGTCGGCAACACCGTGATGTACGGCGCGATCGCCGGCGAATGCTATTTCCGCGGCGTCGCCGGCGAGCGCTTCGCCGTGCGCAACTCCGGCGCCACCGTCGTGGTCGAAGGCACCGGCGACCATGGCTGCGAATACATGACTGGCGGCGTCGTCGTTGTACTCGGTAGCACCGGCCGCAACTTCGCGGCCGGCATGTCGGGCGGCGTCGCCTACGTGCTCGACGAGGACGGCTCGTTCAAGAACCGCTGCAACATGGCGATGGTTGCCCTGGAGCCGGTTCCGGAAGAAGAGACGATTGCCGAGCAGGAGTTCGGCACCGAGCTGGAAACCAGCGGCCGCGTCGACGTGATGGCGGACCTGTCCATCATGGATGCCGAGCGGCTCAAGAAGCTGATCGCCGATCACGCGCGTTATACCGGCTCGGCGCGGGCGAAAGCCATCCTCGCCGACTGGCAGCGTTATCGTCCATTGTTCAAGAAAGTGATGCCGGTCGAATACGCCCGCGCGCTCGCTGAGATGGCAAAGGAAAAGGCCGCGACCATGCAGGCGGCGGAGTAAGATGGGCAAGATTACCGGTTTTCTCGAGTTCGAACGCCACGACCGCAAATACGCGCCGGTCGAGGACCGTATCAAACATTATCATGAGTTCGTGCTGCCGCTTCCCGACAAGGAAGTGCGCGAGCAGGCGGCGCGTTGCATGGATTGCGGCGTTCCTTATTGCCACGGCACCAGCCGCATCACGGGCCAGCCGACCGGCTGTCCGGTCAACAACCAGATTCCCGACTGGAACGATCTGGTCTATCGCAACGAATGGGACGAGGCGGCGCGCAACCTGCACTCGACCAACAACTTTCCGGAAGTAACGGGCCGCGTCTGTCCGGCGCCGTGCGAAGCGTCCTGCACGCTCAACATCGACGATAATCCGGTCACGATCAAAACGATCGAATGCGAGATCGCCGACCGCGCCATCGCGCAGGGCCTCAAGCCCGACGTGCCGGCGCGCAAGACCGGCAAGAAGGTCGCAGTCGTCGGCTCGGGTCCGGCCGGCATGGCCTGCGCGCAGCAACTGGCGCGCGCCGGTCACGACGTTCATGTCTATGAGCGTTGGGCCAAGGCCGGCGGCCTGATGCGGTACGGCATCCCGGACTTCAAGATGGAAAAGGTCCATGTCGATCGCCGCGTCGAGCAGATGACGGCCGAAGGCGTGACTTTCCACTATGGCGTCGATGTCGGCGTCACCATGCCGGTCGACAAGCTCACCGCCGAACACGACGCCGTTGTGCTGGCCGGCGGTTCGGAGAAGCCGCGCGACCTGCCGATCCCGGGCCGCGAACTCAAGGGCATCCATTTCGCGATGGATTTCCTGCCGCAGCAGAACCGCCGCGTCTCCAACGAACCGCTCGGCAAGGTCGATCCGATCCTGGCGACCGGCAAAAAGGTCGTTGTCATTGGCGGCGGCGATACCGGTTCGGACTGCATCGGCACATCGATCCGTCAGGGCGCGGTGTCGGTGACGAATTTCGAGATCATGCCGGCGCCACCGGAAAAGGAAAACAAGGACCTGACGTGGCCGAACTGGCCGCTGAAGATGCGCACCTCGTCGAGCCATCTGGAAGGCGCCAAGCGCGGCTTCGCCGTCGGCACGATGAGTTTCTCCGGCGAGAACGGCCAAGTGAAGAAACTGCACTGCGCGCAGCTCGACGACAAGTTCAAGCCGGTGCCAGGCACCGAGTTCGACATCGAAGCCGATCTCGTGCTGCTCGCCATGGGCTTCGTCCATCCGCTGCACGAGGGCATGATCAAGAGCCTCGACGTCGCGCTCGACCAGCGCGGCAATGTGGTGGCCGATACATCCGGCTATCTCACTTCGGTGCCGAAAGTGTTCGCGGCCGGCGACATGCGACGCGGCCAGTCGCTGGTCGTCTGGGCGATCCGCGAAGGCCGCCAGTGCGCTCACTCCGTCGATAAATTCCTGATGGGCTCCACCACGCTGCCGCGCTAGGCGTCGACCATCATCCAGAGGTACTCGCCCGCAAGGGCGAGCCTCGAAGGATGCGCGCCCCAGGACTGATTGGCCATTGCCCGCTCGATCTCGGATTTACACGAGATCGATTTCAACGGCTCGCGATCTTCGATCGCTCACACCTCAGGGTGACGGATCAAGTTCCGGAAATTGAAATCAGCGCATAAGGCCGAACGGACCGCTGGCTCCGATCAGGCCATCATCGCGGCTCTCAAAGGGTGTCCGCTATCGACACCAAGCGTTCGAGGATGGTCAGCGCATCGACGGCGCCGTCCGCCTCGCCTTTTTCGAAATCGTCCCCCACCTGGCCCATGGCGTTGGTGACGCAGGCGAGGCATAGCAGTGCGGCGCCCGTAGCGCGAGCGAAGGCGTACAGCGCTGCCGCCTCCATTTCCACGGCGAGAATGCCTTTCGCTCTCGCAGCTTCGATGGCTTCGGCCGTTTCGCGGAACGGAGCGTCGGTCGTCCATGTTGCGCCGACAAAAAAGGGTTGGCTGGATTGGCGCAGTGCGAAGGCCGCCTTCGCGACAAGCCCGGCGTCGGCATCGGCGAAGTCGGTCGGCGGTGCGTAGTGGTAACTCGTGCCTTCGTCGCGCAGCGCACGCTCGATGATAACGAAGTACGGCGTGGGGCCTGACTTCGCGATCTGACCGGCAGATGACAGGCTCAGGAGGAAGTGGCAGCCGCTGGCAAAAAGTTCCTCGGCGACAAGCACCGCAAATGGTGCGCCGACCGCGCAGCCGACGATGCCGACACTGCGCCCGCCGAGATCGAATGTATCGAGCCTTGTGTGGTAGCAAGGCCAACTTGAAAAAGGCTGCGCACGGCCATCCCGCCTGAGACGGCGCACGATATCGCCGTCTGGATCGAGAATGCACACGGATGGCACCGCGACGACAGGAAGCTCCTTTTGCCGGCGTGCTTCGCGCAGCAGCGCATCGGCCCGAAAGACCGACGGTGCCGATATGTTCTTGCCGCTCAGAATCGGTGGCGGGCGCGTCATGACGCCGGGCGCTGGAATAGCGCGCCGTAGTGATAAGGAGGCAGTTCGATGGTGCCTGAATGCATCAGGCCGCCTTCTGTCACCGCCTCAATGGTCTGCGCAGGCGACAGGCGAAATTCGGTCTTCGGGCCGCGCGGCTCACCCAGAACCGTAGTTTCCTCACGCGGACGCCGATGCCAATTGACGATGGCTAAGCGACCGGCCGGCTTCAGCGCGCCATAAACGGCCCGCGCCATACGAGGGCGGTCGGGAACGCCATGGAATGCATTTGCCACAAAAACGAAATCCACGGGCCTTGGCGCAAGATCGGCCAGCCGATAGGCGTCGCCCGCGCGAAATTCGCAATTGGACACGCCGCCTTCTGCCAATCGCGAACGGGCGACTTCAAGCAACGCTCCGTCAATATCGATTGCAACGACATGTCTGGTATGTCTGGCAATCTGTAAGGTGAACCAACCGTCACCTGAACAGAGATCGATGACCTCCATCTCCGGTTCTATGCCAACCGCCGTGAGCACGCCCACAGGATCGGGCCACAAAGCCTCCCACCAGCCCGCGGTAGGCATTTCCGTGCCTTCAAAGAATCCCTGAGGCTTGCTCGTCATTGGCGGCTCGATTCCTCGGCGATCTCACAAGCGTAGCTTGGTCGCTTGAAAGAAAAAATGATCCGTGTGACAGCTTGCGACGGCCGCCGTGCCGCGTTCGTTGAAAACAGAGGCTCACCCGCCCAACGCGTCAGCGCATAAAGCCGAACGGGCCGTTGCGGCCGAACAGGCCGTCGTCGCGGCGTGGCGGCGGCTGTTGCGCGATACCTTGCGGCGGGCGCGGCGCGCGTGGATCGACGGCCTGCGGCCGACGCTGCGGCTCGGCGCGACGCTGAACAGGCCGCGGCTTGGCGGCGGTTTTTTCTTCCGGGTTTGATTCAGGCTTCGCGACCGGGTCGGCCTTGGCCTCCACCGGCTCGGCCGGTTTCGTCTCAGGCGCTGCCTCGGGCGTCATGATCACCGGCGTGCCACCATCCGGCTTGACCGCGACCGGCGCGGGCTGGGCCGGCGGCAAAACCGGCCGCGCCGCCGCTGCGGGCGCGGCGGGCTTCGCCGGTGTCGGTGCAGGTAGTGCAACAGGCGCAAGCGCGGCCGGCGCCGGCGGTGCGGCAGCCGGTGCAGCAACGGGCGGCGTCACCGCCGCCGACTTCGCGGCAGCCGGCGCTTCCGCCTTCGGACGTTCGCTGCCCGGCGGCCAGACGAAATCGTCGGCGCGGCCGGGCGCAGGTTGAACCGCATCGCCCTTGACGAGAACCGCCGTTGCGGAAGCATCGGCGCGCGCGTTCGCGGCATTGCCGCCAAGCAATTCATCATTGTTGCCGGTGATCGTCGTCAACGGCATCACCGGACCTGCGAGCGGTCGTACCGCCGATTTGGCATCGGCCGACGTCGGGGCCGACGGGCCCATCGGCAGCGCGATCGGTCCGCGGTTCGCCATATAGCGACGGATTTCGCGCTCGACGTAATGCGCTAGCTTGCGCGCACCGTATTTGGTGAAATACACGCCGTCGCTCGCGCGCAATCGGCGCATCTGGCCTTCGTAGTCGGGACCGAAATTGGTGTATTTGCCTTCTTCATCGACGAAACCATCCCAGACATCGACATAGACCGCACCGGCTCTCTCGACACGCGCGCGATACAAATCGTTGAGATAGCCGGCATCGGCGGTCGACTTGGCGCCGCGGATCGACGGCAGGCCGACCCAGAACACCGGCACACCCTTGCTCTTCAGCGCGGCGATGGTGTCGTCGATGCGGCGGTTATAAATCTTGTCCCACGCTTCGGTGCGGAATTCGATGACGCCATTGCCCGAGCGCTTTGCCGTCTGCTTCGGCTCGGGCGCGACAAGCGACTGTTCGTCGTCGGTCTCTTTCTTAGCCTGGTCCGGCGCGGCGGCGTCCTTGTTCGCCTGTTCCTTGCCGGCCGGGTCGGTACCGGCCGCGGCCTTTTTGGCTTGATCCTTTGCTGCCTGATCCTTGGCAGCCTGATCCTTGGCAGCCTGCTGTTCCGCGTCCTTCGCGACGTCCCTCTCGCGGAGGTTCTGACGATCGCTGACGCCGAGCATCATGACGATGTAAGACGGCTTCTCGGCGGCGAGCAGATCGCGGGCGGCGTGCCACCAGTCGAGATCGCTCTTCGGATCGTAGCGCAGCAGACCGGAGTGCTGCTTGTTCTTGCGCACAATGGCGACTTCAGGCGCATCCGAAAACGCGTCTTCAAGGCCGTATGCGAGCCAGTCGGCCATGCCGTCGCCAAGCACGACGACCGTCGTTGTCGGTTCGGCCTGATCGGTTTTGGCGTCCTTGCGCGGAGCCGGCGCGCGCGAACTGTCCGCCGCGGGCGCATCGCGCTGCTGGGACGGGTACGGTACCTCCCGATCATCCTGACGCTGGCGGCCGCCGCCGAACAGATTGTCGAAGAAACCGCCGCTGCGCTGACGCGGACGTTGCAACGACGGATAGCGGTTATCGAAGAACTGCGCGGCAGCCGGCGTCACCGAAACGGCGGCGATCCCGGCCAAGGTCGCGCACTCGGCCAGCGCCAGCACAGCCAGCCCGCCCAACGACCGCAAAATCCGGTTTTTCAGCATCATCCGCAGCGTCCAAGCGACCGATCAAGAGCGGTATTAGCGGCTTTTTCGCCGCCCCGAAGCATGGACCAATAGCCCGCCAAAAATGTCAACTCGAAGGTCGGCGGCTGGTTAGCGGCCGGCCCGGAGCTGATCGAGCACGGCGGTTGAGGCGAAGCCGTCCGGGATACGGCCGCTGCGGACCTGGAAGTCCCGGAGCGCGTCGCGGGTTCGCTCGCCGAGGCGGCCGTCCGGTTCGCCGACATCAAAGCCATGGCGTTCAAGCAGTTGCTGGAGTTCCAGGCGCTCCGCCCGGGTCAGCACCCGCTCGTAGCGCGGCCAGGCCTGGACGAACGGTCCGCCGCCGCGCAGCCGGTCGGCCAGATGGCCGATGGCGAGCGCGTAAGACTCCGCCGGGTTGTAGCGCATGATGACGCGGAAGTTCGTCAGCATCAGAAAGCCCGGGCCCTGCACGCCGGCCGGCACCAACAGAACAGCACGGTCGTCCTGACGCGGGAACGCCTTCCCTCCCGGACGCGTGACGCCATGGCGCTCCCACTCGCGGATCGTCATGCTGCGCTGGCGATCCGCCAGCATGAAATCGAGATTGGCCGGAATAACGATCTCGTAGCCCCACGTCTCGCCGGTCTGCCAGCCCGCCTTCTTCAGATTATTGGCGGTCGAGGCGATGAGGTCCGGCATCGAGTCGATCACATCGCGGCGGCCGTCGTGATCGAAGTCCACCGCGTAGCGCTTGAACGCGGTCGGCATGAACTGCGTCGGCCCGAACGCGCCGGCCCAGGAGCCGACCAGCCGGTCCGGCCGGACGTCGCCGTGATGCAGGATGTCGAGCGCGGCGATAAACTCGTCGCGGAAATAGCGCTGGCGGCGGCCGATGCAGGCCAAAGTCGCGGTCGAGCGCAGCACCGGACGGTCGCCGCCGAGCGTGCCGTAATCGGTTTCGACGCCCCAGATCGCCGCGATGATATAGCGGTCGACGCCGTAAGTGCGCTCCGCCGCCTCGAACTCCGTCGCATATTTGGTCAGGAGGGCGCGACCTTTGGCGATGCGCTGGTCGTTCACCAGGATGTCGAGATAATCCCATACCGCTTTGGTGAATTCGGGCTGGCTGTCGAGCAGATCCATGATCTGCAAATCCGGCGCGAGGTGCGCCGTCATGCGATCGAAACTGTCGCGCGAAATGCCGCGCCGCGCCGCCAATGGCCACATGCGCTGGACGCAGTTCGGGAAATCGGCCGCGGCGGCGCGAATGGCGGCCGCCGTCATCAAGGGGTGACCGGAGGCGCCGTCTTCGCCGCTCCAGCTCCGGCGATCCGGCCGTTCCCTCTGTATGCCAGACGGAATCGTGCCGGTTTGGTCGACATCGCTCGCGGCCGACGCCATGCCGGCGGCACCGACAAACGCCAGAAAGAAGGCCATGAACATTTGTCGGGTCTCGCGCATTCAGACTGGCGTCCTGTCCTCGTCGTCCGCTGCCCCATGGGAGCGGGATATCGTTTCGACGAGGTTAACAGTACGCCGATGCCCCATTTTGGGCCAGTTTCGCCTCAACTGGACCTTTATGGACGGCCATGCTTTTTAACCGCACGATTTTGCCGCCTTTCAAAGAGACCCTCGCCTCCATGAAGCCCGTCCGCAAAGCCATTTTCCCCGTCGCCGGTCTTGGAACCCGGTTCCTGCCCGCCACCAAGGCGATGCCCAAGGAAATGCTGCCGGTGGTCGACCGGCCGCTGATCCAGCACGTCGTCGATGAAGCGCACGAGGCGGGAATCGAGCACTGCATTTTCGTCACCGGCCGCAACAAGAGCGTCATCGAGGATCACTTCGACCGCCAGTTCGAGCTCGAAGTGACCTTGATCGAGCGCGGCAAGACGGCCGATCTCGAACTGCTCAAGGTCGATCTGCCGGAAGCCGGCGGCACCAGTTTCACCCGCCAACAGTCGCCGCTCGGCCTCGGCCACGCGGTGTGGTGCGCGCGCGACCTCGTCGGCGACGAACCCTTCGCCGTGGTGCTGCCCGACGTGCTGGTGAAGAACCCACGCGGCTGCCTGGCGCAGATGCTGGACGCGGCGAAGGATCTCGAAGACAACGCCAACATCATCGCCGTCGAAGAAGTGCCGATGGATCGCGTCCACATGTACGGCGTGGTCGGCGTTGGCGAGGCCAAGGGCAAGGCCTTCCAAGTCACGCAGATGGTCGAGAAACCGAAAGCGAAGGATGCGCCGTCCAATCTGTCGATTACCGGCCGATACATCCTGCAACCCGAACTGTTCGACCTGCTCGGCAAGCAGGCCGCCGGCGCCGGCGGCGAAATTCAATTGACCGACGCGATGCTCGCGCTGGCGAAGTCGCAGCCGTTTTACGGCTTCAAGTTCGAAGGCCGCAGCTACGATTGCGGCTCGAAGATCGGCTTCCTCACCGCCAACGTGGCGTATGGCCTCGACCGCGCCGATCTGGCGGACGAGTTCCGTGCCGAGATCAAGCGCATCCTCGACGGCAAATAGCTTGGCCAAATAATTTGGCCAAATAATTCGCCAAATAATTCGGGCAAATTACGCCGGCCGCGTCCCAAACAAAAAACCGGAAGAGTGGCGCCACAGGCGACAACCTGCGGGAGCACCTTGTGCCGTTTCGCGCCCCGCCCTAGGCTGTCACAAAAGCTTTATACGACAGCTTCATACGACGTTGTTATCCGCCGCCGGGAAGGCCCACTGGGCCGATGGGACGAGGTCGTGCAGAGCGTAGACGTCTATTCGGTCACTAAAAGCTGGGGCGCCACGGTCGCCGTGGCGGATGTCTCTTTCTCCGTCGCGCAGGGTCAATTGACCGTGCTGCTCGGCCCTTCAGGCTGCGGCAAGTCGACGATGCTGCGCATGATCGCCGGCCTCGAAGAGCCGACCTCCGGCACAATCAAAATCGGCGGCCGCGATGTCGCGGGACAAACCGGCGCGGCGCGCGGCGTCGCCATGGTGTTCCAGTCCTACGCGCTGTTTCCCCATCTCAACGTCGCCGACAACATCTCCTTCGGCCTGTCGGTGCGCGGCGTGCCCAAGACCGACATCGCCGCACGCCTCGCCAAAGTCGCACACACACTGGGGCTGGAGGCGCTGCTGCATCGCAAGCCCGGGCAATTGTCCGGCGGCCAGCAGCAGCGCGTCGCGCTCGGCCGCGCCTTGATCGCCGAAGCGCCGGTCTGCCTGCTCGACGAACCGCTGTCGAACCTCGACGCGCAATTGCGCCAGGACTTGCGCCGCGAGATCCGCGCGCTGCAACAGCGGCTCGGCCTCACCATGATCTACGTGACACACGACCAGACCGAAGCCATGAGCATGGCCGACCAGGTCATCCTGATGCGTGCCGGCCGCATCGAGCAGCAGGGCGCGCCGGCGGACCTCTATGAGAGCCCGGCGACGCTGTTCACGGCCCGCTTCATCGGCGGCGCGCCGATGAGTTTTCTCGATCTCGACGATGGCGCAGATGGTGC
>JBAZSM010000097.1:0-12878 GCA_041662425.1 Pseudolabrys sp. | reverse complement strand
GTCGCGGTCGGGCAGGCCGAGATGCTCCTTCGGCGTCACGTAGCAGAGCATGGCGCAGCCGAACCAGCCGATCATGGCGGCGCCGATGCCGGAGGTGATGTGGTCGTAGCCCGGCGCGATGTCGGTGGTCAGCGGCCCGAGCGTATAGAACGGCGCCTCGCCACACTCTTTAAGCTGCTTGTCCATGTTGATCTTGATCTTGTGCATCGGCACGTGGCCGGGGCCTTCGATCATGACTTGGCAGCCCTTTTGCCACGCCACCTGCGTGAGTTCGCCGAGCGTTTCGAGTTCGGCGAATTGCGCGCGGTCATTGGCGTCGGCAATCGAGCCGGGGCGCAGGCCGTCGCCGAGCGAGAACGACACATCGTATTTGCGCATGATGTCGCAGATTTCGTCGAAGCGCTCGTAGAGGAAGCTTTCCTTGTGCCGCGACAGGCACCACTTCGCCATGATCGAGCCGCCGCGCGACACGATGCCGGTGACTCTGGTTGCGGTCAGCGGCACGTAGGCGAGGCGCACGCCGGCATGGATGGTGAAATAATCGACGCCCTGTTCGCACTGCTCGATCAGCGTGTCCTTGTAGACTTCCCAGTCGAGCTTGACGGGGTCGCCATTGACCTTCTCCAGCGCCTGATAAATGGGAACGGTGCCGATCGGAACGGGGCTGTTGCGCAAAATCCATTCGCGCGTGTTGTGGATGTTGCGGCCGGTGGAGAGGTCCATCACCGTGTCGGCGCCCCAGCGGATCGCCCACACCATCTTCTCGATTTCTTCCTCGACCGACGACGAGACGGCGCTGTTGCC
This sequence comes from Pseudolabrys sp., assembly GCA_041662425.1. Lineage (GTDB taxonomy): Bacteria > Pseudomonadota > Alphaproteobacteria > Rhizobiales > Xanthobacteraceae > Pseudolabrys. The sequence continues at coordinate 12,074 of JBAZSM010000097.1, read as the reverse complement.
GATATTGGCGTTGATCTTCACCAGGAAGTTGCGGCCGATGATCATCGGCTCGAGTTCGGCGTGGTTGATGTTGGAGGGGATGATCGCTCTGCCGCGCGCGATTTCGTCACGGACGAATTCCGGCGTGACGAATTCGGGCAGCGCGCCGCCGAACTGCTCGCCATCGGCAATCGCGGCCTGCGCGCGGTCGAGCATTTGCTTCCGGCCGAGGTTCTCGCGCTCGGCGACGTAGATCATCTCTTTGGTGATGACGCCGGCCTTGGCGAATTCGTATTGCGTCACCGGCGCATCGCCAACGCCGCGCCACGGCTTCGGCGTGTTCGGGAAATTGCGGGCGAGGTGCTTGCCGGTGACGTTGCCGTTATCGACCGGCTGGATCGGGCGGCCGTCATATTCCTCGACGCCGCCGCGCTCCTTCACCCATTCGATGCGGGCGCGCTTGAGGCCGCGCTCGACATCGATGGCGACATTGTCGTCGGTGTAAACGCCCGAGGTGTCATAGACCGGCAGCGGCGGTTCGCCGGCGCTTTCGCTGATCTTGATCTCGCGGATCGGCACGCGCAGATCGGGCGCGGCGCTCGGCGACGCATAGACCTTGCGCGAGGCGGGCAGCGGCCCGGTGGTGACCTTCGGCGTGGCGAGGTCGGCGGCGGTGACGGGCTTGTTCATGAGTTGATCTCCTTGCGATAGCCGCGCGGTTGTTCAGCCACGTAGCCCTTGAACGTGAGAATGGCGCCGACGGTGAGAAACACCCACGCGGCGATGCTGACAAATCGGGGATTGCCGGTCGCGCCGACAAATCGAACCAGGTCGGGCGCGAAAATGCGGAAGACGCCGACCAGCGACAGCAACCAGCCGAGCGCCGTGACGAGGCTGCGCCAGTCGGCGCTCCAGCGCGGATGGGCATTGAGAATGGCAAGCCCGCCGATCAGCGCCAGCACGCCGGAGAAAGCGACCAGCGCGCTGTTGGCCAGAAGCATCCGGGCGACCTCGGCGTAAGCCTGGCTGTTGATCAGCGCGCCAATGCCGAGCACCGCGAGCACCGGGCCGGCCAGACGCGCGATTAAATACGACGGTTGCATCGAATGTGTCCTGTCCCTTCGCCGGCATGACCCGGATCAGGTTCAAAGGGACTCTCTCAGCCCGGCCGCGGCCAGGCACCCCTCGGAACAGACCTAATCTAGGCCTGCCGCCCCTCAAGTCAATGCGGCGGCTTTCATAGTGGTGTCGGGGTGGGCAATGCAATGCGCGCAATCAGCCCGCGCGGCACGGCGTCGTGCAGCGACAGGGTTCCGCCATGGGCCTCCGCGATGGCGCGCGCGATGGAAAGACCAAGGCCGAAACCGGCGCGCTCGCCCATGGTGCGGGCATCGTCGCCGCGGGCGAAGGGTTCCAGCATCGCCGTCTTGCGGCCATCGGGAATGCCGGGGCCGTCATCTTCGACCTCGATCCGCAAGGAGCGATCGTCCCGGGCGAGACGGATGCGGGTTTCGCCGCCGTAGCGCACGGCGTTATCCACCAGATTGACCACGGCGCGGTGGATTTCACGCGGCCGCACGGTGCCGGTGAGGTGGTCCGGGCCCTCATAGCGCGCGGCGTGACCCATATCGGCGAACTGGTCGGCGATGGTTTGCAGGCTCGAGGCGATGTCCACGGCGCATTCGGCCTCGCGGGCGTGTCCGTCGCGCAGGAACGACAGCACACTCTCGGTCATGGCGTTCATCTGATCGAGGTCGCGTAGCATGTGGCCGCGCAATTCGGCGTCGGCGATGAACTCGCTGCGCAGCCGCAGCCTTGTGATCGGCGTGCGCAAATCGTGGCTCATCGCCGCGAACAGCCGCGTGCGGTCGTCGACCAGCGCCTTGATGCGGCCGCGCATGCGGTTGAAGGCCCTGGCAACGGCGCGGATTTCCTCCGGGCCGCGTTCCGGCAGCGGGGAGATATTGGCGGCGGCCTTGTCGTCGAGACTGAAATTCTCGGCGGCCTGCGCGAAAGCGGAGAGCGGGCTGCGCAGCGCGCGCGCCGCCCAGAGGCCGAGCAAAGTGACGCTGACAAAGATGAACAATATCGTGATCGCCATCGGGCCGGCGAACAAGGGTGGCTCCGGCCACGGTGACAGCGTTGCCGTGACGCTGGCGCCGTCGGGCAGCGTGACGGCAAGGCCGAGCGCGCCGTTATCGCCGGACGACAGCGCCGCGATCCTGAACGCGGGACCGAGCGCGCGGGCGAGAAAATCGAGGTGCCGATCGTTCGGCGCCGGCTGGGTGGCCGCCGGCGGCGATGCGGCCTGCGACAGATGCAATTCCGGAAAGGCCTCGGCTGCCTGCGCCACCACATGCGCGCGCTCCGTCAAAGGCGCGGCGGCGATGAGTTTGATCGCGGCGATCAGCTCGGCCGGGTTCTGGCGTGGTCCGAACGGTTCGCCATGCCGCGTGAAATAAAGACTCGCGGTGATGAAGGCGTGGATGGCGATCAGCGACAGCAGGATGAGAACCGCGATCTGTCCGCCGATGCGATTGAGGAAGAGTGTGCGCATGACGGTTACAGCGCCTCGACAGCCGGCGCGAACATATAGCCGCCCGACCGCACGGTCTTGATGATGGCGGGGTTGCGCGGGTCGTCTTCGATCTTGCGCCGCAGCCGGCTGATCAGGACATCGATGCTGCGTTCGAATTCGCCGGCGCTGCGCCCCTGCGTGACGTCGAGCAACTGGTCGCGCGACAGGACGCGGCCGGGGCGCTCGCACAGTGCCTGCAGCAGCGCGAACTCCGCGTCGGTGATGACGACGCGGGCGCCTTGCGGGTTGTGCAATTCGCGCCGCCGCCGGTTGATGCGCCAGCCGAGAAAGCCCAGTGGGCCGGCGCCGCCGCCGGCCGGGGTGATATTGGCGGCCGTGGCGCGGCGCAAAATCGCGCGGATGCGCGCCAGCAGTTCGCGCGGGTTGAACGGCTTGGTCAGGTAATCGTCGGCGCCCATTTCCAGCCCGAGGATGCGATCGATGTCATCGCCCTTGGCGGTGAGCATGATGATCGGCACCTGGGAATGGCCGCGCAGCCGCTTGCATATCCGCAGGCCGTCTTCGCCCGGCAGCATCAAATCGAGCACGATGAGGTCGATGCGGTTGTCGCTCGTGGCGCGTTCGACGTCGCGGCCGTCGGGCAGCGAGGTCACCCGGCAGTCATTGGCACGCAGATACCGCGACACCAGCGCGCTGATGTCGCGGTCGTCTTCGATGACCAGTATGTGCGGCGGTTTATGCATCGTCGAATCGGTTGCGTGAATTGTGCCAGAAAGCGCGCGGAAAATTGTTTCCGAATGTTTCCCGGCGCGCGTTTGACACAGAGCGAAACAAAACGGCCACGCAGCGGCAAGTTGCTGTTAACCGCGGCGGCCGAATGATCGATCCCGGCAACACGGCGCGTCGCGCCGGAAATCTGGGGGATTGAACCATGACTGCGATTGCGTCCGCTACCGCGTCACAATCGTTTTCACCGCTGTCGCGGTTGAAGAACGAACTCGCATCCGAAGTGTCCGCCGGCACTGTCAGTTCCGCCGATCAGTCGGCGCTGAGCAGCGCACTCGACGACATCGATCAGGCGATGCAGGCCGGCAAGCCGACCGCCGGCTCCAAACCGCCGTCACCCGACGACATGCAGACCAAGATCAACAGCCTGATCGACAACGAAGTGACGAGCGGCAAGCTGACCAGCGACCAGGCCGACGAACTCAAGAACGTGTTCGCCAGCACCTTCAAGAAGGGCCCCGGCGGTCCCGGTGGCCCCGGCGGTCCGGGCGGTCCGCCTCCGGGCGGCGCCGGCGGCACCGACGACGCCAGCAGCTCCGATACCTCAAGCGACAGCGACGTCTCCAAGCTGCTGTCGGATTTTCTCCAGACGCTCAAGGACAGCAAAAACTCGTCCACGAGCTACGGTGCGAGTGGTGACTCCCTGGCGTCCCAACTCCAGTCGCTGATCCTCGACTATCAGGCATAAGCGGCTGAACGAGTAGTCCAGCGTCCCACGCGTAAGGCTGCCGCGGTGCTCGCCCCGACACCGCGGCAGTGGCGTTTTGAGGCCTGTTTCCGGGCCAAAAGCGCCATTTACTCTCGGTTATGGCTTGGCGGCTTAAATGGCCCATCCGGCCGCGCCGGATTTCGGGAGTTTTCGCCGTGGTCGATCCAGCCGCAGACGCCGACCGCGCCGCGCCTTCGACGGAGCGCGCGAAATCCTTGCGAGCCAAATCCTTGCGAAGTTTGCCGGCGCATGTCGCCTGGCCGGTGGCGATGGCGGCGCTGCTCTATGTGATGTTGCTGGCGCTTGGACCGAAGCTGCTCAACGACGCCGATACCTATTGGCAGATCGCGGTCGGCGACTGGATGATCGCCCACCGCGCCGTTCCGCATGTCGATGTCTATTCGTGGACATTCGCCGGAAGCCCGTGGATTTCGAGCCAGTGGCTGGCGCAGGTGATCTTCGCCGGCACCTATCACGCGCTCGGCTGGAGCGGCGTGGTCGCGGTGAGCGCGCTGGCGATCGCGACGGCTTTCGGCCTGCTCACTTATTTCCTGATGCGGCATCTGGCGCCGACGCCGGCGCTGGTCATGGCGATGGGCGGCTTCGTGCTGGCGGCGCCGCATATGCTGGCGCGCCCGCATGCGCTGGCCTTGCCTGTGATGGTCATGTGGACGGCGGGGCTGGTCCGTGCCGCCGACGAGAAGCGCATGCCGTCGCTCGCCCTGTTGCCGCTGATCGCGCTGTGGGCGAATTTGCATGGCGGCTTCACCTTCGGCTTGTTCCTGATCGCGCCGGTGGCGCTCGAGGCGCTGATCCATGCGCCGGCCGGGCAGCGCCTGCGCGTGGCGATGCGCTGGGCGCTGTTCGGTATTGCCGCGCTCGTTGCCGCTTGCGTGACGCCTTACGGACCGGAGTCCATTCTGGTGACGCGGCGCATTCTGGGCCTGGGTCCGGCGCTGGCGCTGATCGGCGAATGGCAACCGGAGAATTTCGCCCGGCTCGGCGGCGTCGAATTGTGCCTGCTCGGCGGTATCGGCTTTCTGCTGTATCGCCGCGTGACCTTGCCGCCGATCCGCATTCTGGTCGTGCTCGGCCTTATTCACATGGCGCTGAGCCAGTCGCGCAATGGCGAGATGCTCGGCCTCATTGCGCCGCTGTTCGTCGCTGCACCGTTCGCGGCGCAACTCGGCCGGCGCGTCGACGATCCCAAGCCGCTGTTCGGCGTGGCTGCCGCGGCGCTGGTGCTGTTTGCGGCGACGATGACGATCGTGCTGCCGCTGGCGCTGCGTTACGAGCCGCGCGCGCAGGTGACGCCGGCCGCCGCGGTCGAAGCCGTCAAGGCGTCGGGCAAGACGCATCTTCTGAATTCATACGACTTCGGCGGTTATCTGATCGCCAAAGGCGTCCGGCCTTTCATCGACGGACGTACCGAGCTCTACGGCGCCGACTTCTTCCTGCGCGCCGATGCGGCGGTGAACCTCAAGGACGTCGACGCATTCTATGCGCTGATGCGCGACCGTCAGATCGATGTGACCATGCTGGCGCCCGGCACGCCGGCCATCGGGCTTCTCGACCGTATGCCGGGCTGGAAGCGCGTCTACGCCGACGATGTCGCGGTCGTGCATGCGCGGACGGAGGCGGCGCGCTGACTTCATTCCCAGTCATCCCCCCACTGGCAATGACAGAAGAAAGAGCCCGCAATGACGGAGACCGGCGTGTGAAGGCGCGCCCTCACATCCGCGGCAGTTGCGTCACGGCGATCTTGGCGGTGCCTTCGGCCTCCGCGATCACGCGCAGCACGTTGGCGTCGAAGGCGATGCCGTTGAGGCGCAGGCTGTCGATCGACGTATTGACGGTGACGCCGTTGCCGCCGGCCTGACGGAATTCCGCCATCGCCTGTCCGATCTTGGCCTTGGCGTCGGCGAGGAACGGCGTGAGATCGATGACCGCGTTGTCGGACAGCGCCTGCTGCAGATAGGGCATGGCGGCGCGCGCCGCGGTGCCGAGCAGACCGAACGCCGACTCCGATTCGACCGCCAGCGAAATATCGGTAAGCCGCAGCACCTGCGTCTGCGGATCGAGCTTCGGCCGGCCCCAGATGGCGACATCGGCCTGCGCGCCGAAGCCGAACCAGCTCTTGCGCTCATGGGCCTTCACCCGCAGCGAAATCAGCAGGCGGTCATCGGCCGCGGCGAGAGAAGCGCGCAGCACTTCGACTTCGACCGGCGCGTTCTTGTCGTCGGGGAAGCGGCGGCCTTTGAGTTGCGCATTGATCAGCTTGTTGAGTTCGGTGAAGGGCACGTCGATCGGCACGCCGACGACGAGCTTGCCGTTCTCCATCGGCGCCACCAGTTCGAGCGACTGCGGAAACGGACATTCGGGCTTGGTCGCCTGCGCGGTGATGCGCGTCTCGGCCTGCACGCCGATCACCAGCGTCAGATTCCTGGCGTCGATCTGCGGCTGCGCGGCCGCGGCGCGCACCGGTTTCATCTCCAGCCACAAATCGGGCAGGCCGGTCGCGCCGCCGCCGAGCGGGATGGAGCGGCACATCTTGACCCATTGCTGGCGCGCGGACTGTTCGACGATCGGATCGTTGCGGATGCGCGCCTCGAAATTGGCGACCTGTTCGTTGACGGCCTGCTCGATCAGCGGCTTGGCCTCGCCGACCATGTTGATCTTGACGCCGGCGATCTGCACGGCGGTGTCGCCGACCGAGACCTGCGCGGCGAGGTTCGGGTTGATCCGCCAGTTGGTGGCGAAAGTCGGACGCGAGCGGACCGTGACCTGGCTGCGCAGTTCGATGTTCTGGTCGAGGACGCGGCCGGTGAGGCCGCCAATGGCCTTGCCGATATCGCCGCCCAGCGCGCCGCCGCCGAGCAGGCCGCCGAGCGCGCCGGCAACGCCGCCTGTAAGATTGCCGGCCGCGGCGCCGAGCTGGCCGGTGATGTGTAAAGTGGCGGACAGCGGCGTGATGACGGTCAATTCGCCGGCGCGGCCCGAGACGGCGATGTTGCCGCGGTTGATGTTCATGCCGATATCGGCCTTCTGCAGCAAGCCGGTCGCCGGATTGCCGGTCTGCCCCGTCATGTTGCGCGGCGCGGCGGCTTCGATCGAGCGCTGGATGGCGTCAATCGACACCGCGACCGGCGCGATGACGTAAGACGCCCGCGTCAACGGCGGCAACGGCGGCGGCGGCTCGAGCTTGGCGACGACGCGCTTGGCCTGGTTGGTCGGGAAATAGCGGTCGATCGCCCACAATGTGGCGATGAAGAACAGGATGATGACGACAAGCGCGCCGACGATCACGCGGAAACGGTGCGAACGGCCGAACCACCGCAATGGCGCCGTGAGCACGTAGAAGATCGCGTCGAATATCGCTCCCATCGGGTCGGCTCCTCACGATTCGGAGTTTCGCCGATGGTAGGCCGGGGAGGCGCGGTTCGCCAGCCGTTGCGGCAACAGGGCCTATGAGGGAATGCGCGCCGTCAGGGCTCCGCGGGCGCGACCGCGTCGATCTTCGCCTCCAGGGCCCTTTCCTCCGCCAGCACTTTCGGTTTGCGCAGCCGCAGATAAATCTGCGTGCCGATCAGCACCACGCACAGCAGCACGAAGACGAGGCTGATCGGACGTTCGAGGAAGACCATGATGTCGCCGCGCGAGATCAGCATGGCGCGCCGGAAGTTCTCCTCGAAGCGCGGGCCCAGCACGAAGCCGAGCAGGATCGGCGCCGGGTGGAAATCGAGCAGCAGCAGGATGTAGCCGGCAAGCCCGATCACTACGGTCTCGCCGACCTGGAACATGTCGTTATTGGCCGAGTAGACGCCGATGCAGAGAAAGAACAGCGCGCTCGGGTAGAGATATTTGTACGGGATAGCGAGCAGCTTCACCCAGATGCCGATCATCGGCACGTTGAGCAGCACGAGCAGGATGTTGCCGATCCAGAAGCTGGCGATCAGGCCCCAGAAAATATCCGGATGCTCGCGGATCAATTGCGGGCCGGGCACGATGCCCTGGATCATCAGCGCGCCGAGGATCAGCGCCATCACCGCGTCGCCCGGAATGCCGAGGCTCATGGTCGGAATGAAGTCGCCCTGCACCGACGAATGCGTCGAGGCCTCCGGCGCGGCGACGCCCTCGATCATGCCGGTGCCGAATTTTTCCGGAGTCTTGGAGATTTTCTTCTCGGTCGCGTAGGCGATGAACGAGGCGATGGTCGGGCCGGTGCCGGGAATGAGCGCGCACAGGCTGCCGACCAGCGTGCCGCGGAACATGGCGGGCCAGGCCCGGCGCATTTCCTCGCGCGTCGGCTTGAGGTCGCGCAGCCGGACCTTGGTGTAGCTGGTGTTGACCGACGTGATGGTGTTGACGCTCTTCATGAACTCGGCGATGCCGAACAGGCCGAGCGCCAGCGCCACGATCTCGACGCCGTCGTACAGATTCGTGAGGCCGAAGGTGAAGCGCGGCGCGCCGGTGTCGATATCGCTGCCGACGATGCCGAGCATGAGGCCGAGCAGCGTCATGGCGACGCCCTTGAGCGGCGAGCCGCGCGCCAGCGTCGAGCCGGCCAACAGGCCGAGCAGCATCAGCGAACAGATTTCCGCCGGACCGAATTGCAGCGCCACCCGCACCAATATGGGCGACAGGAAGATCATTTCGGTGATGCCCCATGACGCGCCGATGAAGGAGGCAATCACCGTGATGCCGAGCGCGGCGCCGCCGCGACCCTGTTTGGTCAGCGGGAAGCCGTCGAGACAGGTCACCGCATGCGGCGGATGGCAGGGCAGATTGAGCAGGATCGAACAGATGGCGCCGCCATATTGCGCGCCATAGAACACGCCGGCGAGCATCAGGATGGCGCCGACCGGCTTGATGCCGAAGGTGAGCGGCAGCAGGATGGAGATGGTGGCGAGCGGGCCCATGCCCGGCAACACGCCGACCATGTTGCCGATCAGCACGCCGAGGAAGCACCACATGAGGTTGTGCGGCTCCAGAGCGATGCCGAAGCCGAACCACAGATCTGACAGCGCGGTCTCGATCATCTCAGTAGCCCCAGCGGAAAACGGGGAACGAGAGCTTGAGCACGACCGAGAACAGGAAGCAGCCGACCACGGTCACGAGCGTGGCCAGGATCGCCGAACTCTTGAGCGTCGAGGTGCGGTCGCCCATCGCCGAGACGAAGACGCAGGCGAAGGTGCCGGCCGCCATGCCGAAATACTGACCCGCGGTCATGAACAGGACCGGTCCGGCGAGGATGCAGGCCCAGCCGCGCCATTCGCGCTGCGCCGGGAGAATGGTTTCGTTCTCGTCCCGCGCGGTGACCAGGGCGGTGCCGAGGATGAGAAGGCCGACGAAGGTCAGCGCCACGCCGAGCATGAGGGGAAACATGCCCGGACCCATCTGGGTCAGGCTGCCGAGATCGTATCCGTTCGCGGCGTTGAGCGTGATGGCGGCGCCGATCAGCGTCATCAGGCCGCCGGCATAGACATCCCGTTTTTGCAGTTGTTCGGCGAACACGTTCGTTTCCCCTGCGGCGGACTGCCGCACCCTATGGACCATGAGGGGCCGGGGAAAAAGAGGAAATCGCGCCGCCCGCCGGTTTTGACGCAAAATTGTCCGGCTGAACCGGCGAAGATCAGCGGCTCCCCATCCGGTGCAGCTTGAGCACCTTGCAGACGGTGTCGCTGGCCGGCGTCGGCACGCCAAGCTCGCGGCCGAGCGCGCGCACCTTGCCGGAGAGCCAATCGAGTTCCAGCCGGTTGCCGCGTTCGAGATCGTGGGCCATCGAGGCCTTCATCCCCGGCTCGATCGTTCCGGTCACCTGCGCCATGCGATCGTCGATGACGGCGCGGTCGAGCGCCACGCCCTTGGCGCGGCCGACGGCGTAAGCCTCCTCCATGAGTTGTCTGAAGAAATCGAGCAACTCAGGATCGGCGGCGATCGGGCCGATCGACGAGCGGAAGGTCGCGGTCGCGCCGGACATGGCGGTCAGGAAGATGAATTTCTGCCAGCGTTCGCGCTCGATGTCGGGCGACAGATCGAGATCGAGTTTGGCCGCCTTGCCGGCGGCGACGAAGGCGTCGAGCGTCTTGTCCGCCTTTTTATCGGCGCGGCCGAACGACATCTTGGCGAAGGCGCTGGTGTGCTTGATGACGCCGGGCCCGGCGATGGTCGTCGCGATATAGGTGACGCCGCCGATGGTCTGATCGCTGCCGAGGATCGGCGCGATGCGTTCGGGACTGTCGACGCCGTTCTGCAAGGTGATGACGCGCGTCGTCTCGTTCACCATCGGCCGGGTCAGTTCGGCGGCGCTTTCGGTGTCCCATAACTTGACGGCGAAGAGGATGACATCGACCGGGCCGACGCTCTTGGGATCGTCGGTGACGTTGACCTTCGGCAAATGCAGATCGCCGTGCACGCTTTCGATCTTCAGGCCGTTGTCCTTGATGGCCTTGAGATTCGAACCGCGCGCGATGAAGAAGACATCGTGGCCGGCGGCGGCAAGCCGCGCACCGAAGTAACCGCCGACGGCGCCCGCCGCCATTGCCGCAATCCGCATGATCGATCTCCCGGTTTGTCGGGCGCTTCTTAGCGCAACGGGCCGGGAGACGGCAGTCACTTAAGGGTGACGCAGACATGCGCCCAACGGCAAACGGCCCGGCGCAAGGCCGGGCCGTTGATATCCGGGGCGAACGATCAGTACAGGCCGCGCGGCCGGATTGACTGCCAGGTGCGCGTGGCGGGGCCGGCTTCGGCGGCGCTGGCTTCGGCGTAGGACGAAGCGGCTTCCGCCGGAACGGTCATGACGGTCTGCCGCGCGCGGTGCGTCATCGCGCCCGTCGTGTTGGCGCGGGCTTCGGTCGCCTGCGGCAGCACGATGATCTTGGCGCCGATTGCGACGCGGTTATAGAGGTCGATCACGTCATCGTTGGTGAGGCGGATGCAGCCCGACGACACATCCTTGCCGATGGTGGACGGATCGTTGGTGCCGTGAATGCGATATTCGGTGCCGCCGATATACATGGCGCGGGCGCCGAGCGGATTGCCGGGGCCGCCGGCGGTGAAGCGCGGCAGATAAGGCTGGCGCGCGATCATCTCGGCCGGCGGACGCCAGTCGGGCCACTCGGCCTTGCGCTCGACAGTCTTCACGCCGGACCAGGTGAAACCTTCACGGCCGACGCCGATGCCGTAGCGCAACGCCTTGCCGTTGCCGAGCACGTAATAGAGATAGGTGTTCGGCGTATCGACAATCACGGTGCCGGGCGCTTCGCGGCTCGGATAATCGACGACCTGACGCTGCAGGCGCGGATCGAGCTGCGCGTCTTCGGTGCCGATCTGATCGTCGCCGGCCTGATCGCCCGGCATGATCTGCTGGGGCGCGGCTTGCGGCGCGGCCTGCATCGGCGCCGGCGGCGCATAGAAAGCGAATTGCGGCTGGGCCTGCGCAGCGGTGCCCGACAAAACCAGCGCCGCGATCAACGCGGCGAGCGAGCCTGCTGTTCTGGAAGCGCCTACTCTGGAAGCACCTGCGGTCTTGACCTTGAACATCTCACCCTCCGGCCACGACGTATCGTGTCGTTCGTGTAAGCAAGTGCGGGGGTGGCCGATGTGTTCCGGATCACAGATCGCTCAAATTTTCGATGGGCGAGGGAACTAACTCAGATGATTGGGTTTTCGGGCCCTTATCATTTCCGCGTGTGCCAGCCGACAACGGCTTCCGGGGCGCTGTCGGTCGAGGCGAAATAGGGTTTGATGTCGAGAAGCGGCGTGCCGTCGAGGCAATCGAGGCCGACGACGCTGAGCTTGTTGCCGTCGATATCGTTCAGCCTGACCACGCTCATGGCGATCGGGTTGGGCCGGGCCGGGGAGCGCAAGGCGAAGGTGCCGCGCTGCACGCCGTACTGCCCCGGCACCTGGCGCACCAGATTTCGCGGCGCCTGGTCCATCCAGTACAGCAGGACCAGATGGCTGCAGGTTTCGACCTCTTTCAGGGCCGGGACCCAGAGCGGGTCCAACTCGACGGTGCAGACCGCGTCGGATCCGCGAGCGTTCTTCGGGCACTGT
>JBAZSM010000096.1:0-12895 GCA_041662425.1 Pseudolabrys sp. | reverse complement strand
GGCAAACGCACGCGCTAGGAGCTGATCAAGATCGTCAGCGACGCCGGCCTGCGCGGTCTCGGTGGCGCGGGCTTTCCAACCGGCCGCAAATGGACATTGGTTCGCTCCGAGCCCGGTCCGCGCATGTTCGCGGTCAATTGCGACGAGGGCGAACCCGGCACCTTCAAGGACCGCTTTTATCTCGAACGCGACCCGCATCGTTTCATCGAAGGCATGTTGATGGCCGCTTACGTCGTCGAGGCCGCCGAGACTTATCTCTATGTGCGCGACGAATATCCCGAAATCCGCCTGATGCTCATCGAAGAGATCGAGAAGGCCTCCGATGCGGGCCTGTCGCCGCACACCAGGATCCACGTGCGCCGCGGCGCCGGCGCTTATATTTGCGGCGAAGAGTCGGCAATGATCGAGTCGATCGAAGGCAAACGCGGCCTGCCGCGCCATCGGCCGCCTTATGTCGCGCAGAAGGGCCTGTTCGGCCGTCCGACGCTCGAGCAGAACGTCGAGACCATGTACTGGATCCGCGATATCGTCGAGAAGGGCGTCTCCTGGTTCGCCTCACAGGGCAAGGAGGGCCACACCGGTTTCCGCAGCTTCTCGGTGTCGGGCCGCGTCAAGAATCCGGGCGTCAAGGTCGCGCCGGCCGGCACGTCGATCCGCGACCTGATCGAGAAATATTCCGGCGGCATGCAGGACGGCCACACGCTGAAAGGCTTTCTGCCCGGCGGGGCTTCGGGCGGCATTTTCCCGGTATCGTTTGCCGATCATCCGCTCGATTTCGGCACGCTGGAAAAGCATGGCGGCTTCGTCGGCTCGCACGCGGTCGTCATCCTGTCCGACAAGGACGACATGAAAGCGGTGGCGCTCAACCTCATGACGTTCTTCGAGGATGAAAGCTGTGGCCAGTGCACGCCGTGCCGCGTCGGTACCGAGAAGGCCGTCAAGTTGATGGTACGCGGGCCGTGGAACGTCGAACTGCTGACCGAATTGTCGACGCTGATGCGCGATGCCTCGATCTGCGGTCTCGGCCAGGCGGCGCCCAATCCGCTCTTGAGCGTGCTGACCTATTTCCCGGACGATCTGACCAAGCCGCTAGGGACCTTGAGCCATGACTGACACGCCGGCCAAGAAATCCGACAATACGTTCTTCATCGATGGCCACGAGATCGATATCCGCGAGGACGAGTCGATCTTCAGCGCCGCGCGCCGGCTTGAGATCAAGCTGCCGCATCTGTGCTATTCGCCGAAGCCCGGCTATCGCGCCGACGGCAATTGCCGCGTTTGCATGGTCGAGATCGAGGGCGAGCGCGTGCTGGCCGCCTCGTGCATCCGCACGCCGTCGCCCGGCATGAAGGTAACGACCGACAGCCATCGCGCCAAAACCGCGCGCAAGATGGTCGCCGAACTGCTGGTCACCGACCAGCCGGCGATGGAGGTCGCTCATGACCGGGATTCCGAGTTCTGGAAAACCGCGAAGCGCCAAAATGTGGACGCCGGCCGCTTTCCCAGGCGCGAGGTTGAAGCCGTGCCGGCGCCGGACCGTTCGCATCCGGCGATGGCGGTCAATCTGGACGCCTGCATCCAGTGCAATCTCTGCGTCCGGGCCTGCCGCGAAGTCCAGGTCAACGACGTCATCGGCATGGCCGGCCGCGGCCATAGCGAAAAGATCGTGTTCGATTTCGACGATCCGATGGGGCAGTCGACCTGCGTCGCCTGCGGCGAATGCGTGCAAGCCTGCCCAACCGGCGCGCTGATGCCTTCGACCATGGTGGACGACAACAACATCTATCTCGGTGCGCCCGACCGCACCGTCGACTCGGTATGTCCCTATTGCGGCGTCGGCTGCCAACTCACTTACGAGATCAAGAACGACAAGATCGTCGCCGTCACCGGCCGCAATGGCCCGGCCAACGAGAACCGTCTCTGCGTCAAGGGCCGTTTCGGTTTCGACTACGTCAACAATCCGCAACGCCTCTTGAAGCCCATGATCCGCAAGGAAGGCGTGCCGAAAATCCCGCACGAGTTCATCGACCCGTCCAATCCATGGACGCATTTCCGCGAAGCAACGTGGGAGGAGGCGCTCGACAAGGCGGCCAGCGGCTTGGTGAAGATCCGCGACCGCGACGGCCCGGATGCGCTCGCCGGTTTCGGCTCGGCCAAGGGCTCGAATGAAGAGGCCTATCTGTTCCAGAAGCTGGTGCGCACCGGCTTCGGCACCAACAATGTCGATCACTGCACGCGGCTGTGCCACGCCTCCTCGGTGTCGGCGCTGCTCGAAGGCGTCGGCTCGGCGGCTGTCACCGCGACCTTCAACGAAGTGAAGAATTCCGACGTCATCATCGTCATCGGCGCCAACCCGACCGAGAACCACCCGGTGGCGGCGACCTTCTTCAAGCAGGCCGCCAAGAAAGGCGCCAAGCTGGTCATTATGGACCCGCGCGGCACGGCGATGAAGCGCCACGCCTGGAAGATGATGCAGTTCAAGAACGGCACCGACGTGGCGATGCTCAACGCCATGTTGAATGTCATCGTCGCCGAAAAGCTGTACGACGAGCAATACATCCAGACCTATGTCGAAGGCTTCGAGGCCTGGAAAGAGAATATCAGGGACTTCACGCCCGAGGAGATGGCGCCGATCTGCGGTATCGATGCCGACACCTTGCGCGAAGTGGCGCGCGCCTATGCCCGCGCTGAATCGTCGATCATTTTCTGGGGCATGGGCGTGTCGCAGCACACCCACGGCACCGACAATGCGCGCTGCCTGATCGCGCTGGCGCTGATCACCGGCCAGATCGGCCGCCCCGGCACCGGGCTGCATCCGCTGCGCGGCCAGAACAATGTGCAGGGCGCTTCCGACGCCGGCCTCATTCCGATGTTCTTCCCTGACTACAAGTCGGTCGAGAATCCGGAAATCCGCGCGCAATATGAGAATGCCTGGGGCGTCAAGCTGCCGCCCAAGCGCGGCAAGACCGTCGTCGAGATCATGGACGCGATCCATGCCGACGAAATCAAGGGCATGTATGTCGAGGGTGAAAACCCGGCCATGTCCGATCCCGATCTCAATCACGCGCGTCAGGCGCTGGCGCATCTCGAGCATCTCGTGGTGCAGGACCTGTTCCTGACCGAAACCGCGATGTATGCCGACGTCGTGCTGCCGGCTTCCGGCTGGCCGGAGAAGGACGGCACCGTCACCAACACCAATCGTCAGGTGCAGATGGGCCGCGCCGCGGTACCGATGCCGGGCGATGCGCGGCAGGACCTCTGGATCATCCAGGACATCGCCAACCGCATGGGTTGCGGCTGGAACTACAAGCATGTCGGCGAAGTCTTCACCGAGATGGCGTCGATGATGCCGGCGCTCGCCAATATCAGCTGGGATCGCGTCGAGCGGCAGAACGCCGTCACCTATCCGACCGACGGCCCGGACATTCCCGGCCGCGACGTCGTGTTCGATGATGGCTTCCCGCGGCCGGGCGGCTTCGCCAAGCTGGTTGCCACCAAACTCACACCGCCCGACGAAGTGCCGGATCACGAATATCCGTTCATCCTCTCCACCGGTCGCCAGCTCGAACACTGGCACACAGGGTCGATGACGCGCCGCGCCGAAGTGCTCGACGCGCTCGAACCGTCGGCGATCGCGCAGCTATCCCGCGGTACCATCGAAAAGCTTGGCATCGAGCCGGGCGATATGGTGCGGGTGACGACGCGGCGTGGCGTCGTCGAACTGCAATCGCGTCAGGATGATGCGGTGCCGGACGGCGTGGTGTTCATCCCGTTCGCCTATGTCGAAGCGGCGGCGAACCTGTTGACCAACCCGAAGCTCGATCCGTTCGGCAAGATTCCGGAGTTCAAGTTCTGCGCCGCCAAGGTCGAGGCTATCCGTCCGCGGCTCGAGGCGGCCGAATAGGGCGCACACGCAGGGTCAAAAATGCAGATGCCCCGCTCGAAGCGGGGCATCGTCGTTTTAGGGACGGGCGCCTGAAAGTCAGCCCAGGCGGCGGGAGCGCGCCAGAATGGTCTGGTAGCTCGGCGCGGCCGGGCGCTTCGGCTCCTGCTTCTGCTGCGGCTGCTGCTGTTCCGCCTGCTGCTGCTTCGGCTTTTTCGAAAAAATCCCGGCCACCTTCTCCTCAAAGGCTCTGTCTTGTTCTTTTTTGGCAGTCTTGAACTTGGCGAGAGCCGAGTCGATATCGCCGTTTTTGATCGGAATACGGATCACTTCCAAGTCTCCCACAAATCGTCACCGGGCGGCATCTTGGCCGGCGTAGCTTAAAGAAAGGGGGAGGCGATGCCAAAAATTTTAACGATCGGCATCAGCCGAAAGTTAAGAAGCAGCAGCAGGAACAGCAGCGTTAATGAAGCGTGATGCGCGGCGCCTCGACCACGCGCAGCTCGA
The DNA here is from genome assembly GCA_041662425.1 of Pseudolabrys sp. Taxonomy (GTDB): domain Bacteria; phylum Pseudomonadota; class Alphaproteobacteria; order Rhizobiales; family Xanthobacteraceae; genus Pseudolabrys. The sequence continues at coordinate 8,505 of JBAZSM010000096.1, read as the reverse complement.
TGGCGTCGATCAGGGCGCGGCGCCTGTCCTCGATGGCGCGCAGACTGGCTTCGAACTCTTCCCGCGTTGTCTCGTTGGAGCCGAGCAGCACGACGCCGCCGAGCAGCGAGGCAAGCGCGCCGACAAAGCCGGTCGGCGAAAACGCGAGGATGGTGACGAGCGCCAGCGCGAACCACAGGACGCCGCCGGCAATCGCGATCCTGGCGGCGAGCGCGATCTTGTCGCAGCGGGCGAGCGACTGGTTGAGCTCCTCGATCCGCTCTTCCAGCCGGGCGATTTCGGTGTGGGCCAGCTCGTCGTTCATGCGCGTTCTCACGCCCCGGACGGCGGCCGGCTGACGTTCAGGCCTTGTCGCGGAAATAAGGCTCGACCGCGCCGGCGAGCTTGATGGTCAAAGGCTGGCCGTAACGGTCGAGCGCCTTGCCGGCGGCGACGCGGACCCAGCCTTCGCTCACGCAGTACTCTTCGACATTGGTCTTCTCGGCGCCTTTGAAGCGGATGCCGACATCGCGCGTCAGCACGTCGGCATTGAAATACGGGCTGCGCGGATCGGTCGACAGGCGATCCGGCGGCGTATCGGCGGCGGTGGCGTTCGGGACGTCGGGCTTGGTGTCTGACATGCACGTCTTCTCTCACAGGAACAATGGCTTATGCAAGCCGGCGCCGGTTGCCCGGGGGCGCCGCGATGCTGCCCCTTTTGCCGGCTGACATGGTAATCTCGGTGGCGAAGGCAAGGGCCGCCGGGGTCAAGCGGGATGAGACAAGTGAGCGGGTCGGCAGCGATGAAAACGCGCGCAGTCATAGGGGTCGCGGCTCTCGGACTGGGACTGGCATCGTCTTGCGCGGCGCTGGCCAAGCCCGCTTATGTGCCCTCGACGGTCAATCTGCGGGCCGCCGCCGGCACCGACAAGGAAATCCTCGGCAAGATTCCGAGCGGCAGCCTGATTGATGTCGGTGAATGCAGCGCCGGCTGGTGCGCGGTGACGTGGCAGGGCAAGAGCGGCTTTGCCATCGAGACCGCGATCGACCAGTCCGGTCGCGTGCCACAGCGCCGGGCCACGCGCCGCCGCTATTACGTCGAAGAGCCGCCGATCTATTATCGTGTGCCGCCGCCGCCGGTCTATTACGGCTATTACGGCCGGCCGTACGGGCCCTATTGGGGCTGGCGGCACCGCCACTGGTAGCAGGCCGGGGAGTTACTTCTTCTTCGCCGGCGTTGTTTCATTGCTGCGCATGTTCGACCAGGGATCGATCTGGATTTCGGTCGGCGCCTTGCGGGTGCGCTCCAGCGCGTTGCGATATTGCTGATCCACCGTATCGGCGATCTTCTGGTTCGCCTTTTCGTCGTCCGACATGGCGCTATAGGGCTTGCGGCCCTGCGCGGCTGCCGGCCGGTCCAGAAGGCCCGCACAAAGCCCGGCGAGAACCATGGCTGCGATCAATATCCTGAACACGGCTTTATCTCCTGAGGGCATCAGCTTCCGTGGCGTCGTCCCTGGCGGCCTTGTGGCGGCCATTTACGTTGAGTTTAGGGCAAATCTACCACTTCGGCGGCGACGTCTCAACGCAATGCGTCAGGTCAGGCTGCGGACCAGCGCCAGCCCGGCAAACAGGGCGACAATCGATACAGCGACCGACACGACGACATAGAACGCCGCCATCGCGGTATCGCCGCGCTCATAGAGCAGCGCGGCATCGAGCGAGAATGCCGAGAAGGTGGTGAAGCCGCCGAGGATACCGGTCGTGAAAAACAGCCGCCAATGCTGGCTCGCACCGCCCTTGAAGGCGAAATAGGCGGTCAGGAGGCCCATGGTCAGGGAACCCAGCACGTTCACGGTCAAGGTGCCGTAGGGGAATGCCGTCCCGAACAGCCGCGCCGCGCTGATATTGACACCGTGGCGCAGCGCCGCGCCCAGGCCGCCGCCAAGAAACACAATCAGAAAGGCCATTTTTCACCCTTGCGTTGCCATTCAGGCAGCAAAAAACCGCCTGAAGCGAATAAATCCTGCCGACCGCGCTGTCCAATCCGAACTGCACGGCCACGATCTGGCAGGAGTCATCAGCCATTGCGGCGGTTATCGGGGGACCCCATCCCCATCGCGGCAATCGTATGGGCCGCTTTTGAGCCGGTCAACGGCTCTTGGGTTCCGGCAACAGGTTACCTGCTTGACACTACCCGATGCCCCTAATAATGGAGTGAACGTTCATTCTCATTATTTTTCCGCCCCATTATTCGGGCAGGGCGTGGCGGCCGGTCATCGAAACTGGCGAACGGGCGGCGGAACAACCGGCATGCGTCATCCAAATTTGCAGCGGCAGTCCGACCGGCGGGCCGAGATTCTCGACGCGGCCGAGCGATGCTTTGCCCGTGCCGGCTTCCACCGCGCCTCGATGCAGGACATCTGCGCCGAGGCCGGGATGAGCGCCGGCAATCTCTATCGTTATTTCCCCTCTAAGGAGGCGTTGATCGCCGGCATCTGCGAGCGTAACCGCGCCGATGCGGTCGAGAGCTTCGCGCAAGTTGACGACGCGCCGGATTTCTTCGAGGCGCTCGCGGGCCTGGCGCACTATCACCTCGTCGATCGCACGAACGACGAGGTCAGCATCTGCGCCGAGATCATGGCGGAGAGCCGCCGCCATCCCGACATCGCCGCGCTATACCAGACCATCGAGAACGATATTCGCGAGCGCATCGCGGCGATGCTCAAGCGCGCCGCCGGGCGCGGCGAGATCCGCGCCGATGTAGATACGGACGCCGTTGCCAGCCTGCTGATGGCGATCGGCGACGGCATGTCGTGGCGCCGTTCGGTCGATCCGAAATTCAGCGCCGAAAGCGCGCTGCCTCTCATTCTCAATATGGTGCGTGGGCTGTTGGCCGTGCCGAAAGCCGATAACAGCAGCAACGGAGCAAAGTCATGATGAAATCGAGCCGCATCACCGCCGTCGGCATTGTCGCCGCCGCGGTGCTCTGGATCGCGTCAGGGCATCTGATGCCGCACGACAGCGCCGAGGGCGAAGCCGCTGTGCGCGCCAGCGAAGCCAAGTCGCAGCCGCTGTTCCGCGTCGCCGTCGCGCCAGCCAAGATCGAACCGCATTCGCCGACGCTGACGCTGTCGGGCCGCACCGAAGCCGACCACAAGGTGTCGATCACCGCGCGCACCGGCGGCACGTTGACCGAATTGCGTGTCAAGCGCGGCCAGCACGTCGAGAAGGATGAGATCGTCGCAGTGCTGTCCGACGACGCGCGCAAGGCGCAGGTCGCGCAGGCCGAGGCGCTGGTCGATCAGCGCAAGGCCGAGCTCGATGCCAAGCGCAAGCTGATCGAAAGCGGCGCGCTGCCGAAGCTCGACATGGTCAACCTTGAATCGCAGTACAAAGCGGCGGAAGCCTCGCTCAGCGCGGCGCGGGCCGAACTCGAGCGCAGCGTTGTGCGCGCGCCCTGGGCGGGTGTCATCACCGACGTACCGGCCGAAGTCGGCGGCGCGGCGTTCTCAATGGCCGGCAAGGAGATCGCGACGCTCGTCGCGCTCGATCCGATGCTGGCCGTGGTCGAGGTGTCGGAACGCAAGCTGGCCGGCGTCAAGGTCGGCGAGCAGGCTTCGGTGAAGCTGATCACCGGTCAAGCCGTGCCGGGCCGCGTGCGTTATGTCTCCAAGTCGGCGAGCGCGACGACGCGCACCTATCGCGTCGAAGTCGAGATGGACAATGCCGATGGCAAAATTCCCGATGGCATCACGGCGGAAGTCGTCGTGTCGTTGAAGGCCGTGCCGTCGGCGCAGGTGCCGCGCTCGGCGCTGACCATCGCATCGTCGGGCGATATCGGCGTGCGCACTGTTGGCGGCGACTCGAAGGTGCAGTTCGTGCCGGTGAAGATCGTCGAGGATTTGCAGGATACGATGTGGCTGACGGGCATCGCCGATGGCGCGCGCGTCATCGTGCGCGGGCAGGACTTCGTGCGCGAAGGCCAGCAGGTCGATACGGTCGACGCGGCCAACGAATCGGCGGCGAAGTAGGGCGCGATGACCACTTTCATCAACTACGCCATCACGCATGCGCGTCTGACGCTGGCGACGCTCGCCTTCCTGCTGATCGCGGGCCTCATCGCCTACAAGACGATCCCGAAGGAGGCCGAGCCCGACGTCAAGGTGCCGATTATCTATGTGCAGCTCACCCAACGCGGCATTAGCCCCGAGGATGCCGAGCGCCTGCTGATCCGTCCGGTCGAGACGCAGCTCAAATCGGTGTCGAACGTCAAGGAGATGCGCGCCACCGGTTATGAAGGCGGCGGTTATGTGCTGCTCGAGTTCGAAGCCGGCTTCAATTCGGACACGGCGCTGGCCGATGTGCGCGCCAAGGTCGATCAGGCCAAGCACGATCTGCCGCGCGACGCCGACGAGCCGTCGGTGCAGGAGGTCAACCTCTCGCTTTATCCGGTGCTGGTCGTCACTTTGGCCGGCAGCCTGCCTGAGCGCACGCTTCTGCACATCGCCCGCGACGCCAAGAACCAGATCGAGCAGCAGCCCGGCGTGCTCAAGGCCGAATTGCGCGGCGCGCGCGACGAGGCAGTCGAGGTCGTCGCCGAGCCGATGCTGATGAAAAGCTACGGCATTTCGCTCGACCAGCTCATCCAGGTGACGCAGCAATCCAACAGCCTGATCGCCGCCGGCGCGCTGGAAAGCGCGACCGGGCGCTTTGCCGTGAAAGTGCCGGGCCTGATCGAGCAGCCGCAGGACATGCTCAATATCCCGATCGTATCGACCGCGGGTGCGACGGTGTCGCTTGGCGATGTCGCGACCGTGCGGCCGACCTTCAAGGATGCGACCTCGATCACCCGTGTCAATGGCCGTCCGGCCATGACCATCGAAGTGTCGAAGCGCACCGGCGCCAACCTCATCGAAACCGTCGATGCGGTGAAAGCCCAGGTCGCCAAGATGCAGAAGACCTGGCCCTCCGGCGTCGATGTCGGTTACACCCAGGACAAGTCGAAGCTCATCCGCCAGATGCTCGCGGACCTGCAGAATTCGGTTGCGACCGGCGTGCTTCTGGTCGTCGTGATCATCCTGTTCGCGCTCGGCTTCCGCGCCTCGCTGTTCATCGGCATCGCCATTCCGGCGTCGTTTCTCGCCGGCGTGCTCGGGCTGCAGCTTGCGGGACTGACCGTCAATATCGTCGTGCTGTTCTCGCTCATTCTTGCCGTCGGCATGTTGGTCGACGACGCCATTATCGTTTCGGAGTTCGCCGAGCGGCGCATGGCGGAGGGCACGCCGCCGAAGCAGGCTTATGCGCAGGCGGCGACCCGCATGGCCGGTCCCGTCATCGCCGCGACCGCGACACGCGTCGCGGCATTCTCGCCGCTGCTGTTCTGGCCAGGCATTGTCGGCGAGTTCATGAAATACATGCCGATCACCCTGATCGCGACGCTGTCGGCGTCGCTTGCGGTCGCGCTGTTCTTCACGCCGACGCTCGGCGCGCTGCTCGGCCGGGCGGCGCCGGTGCCGCATGACGAACGCGCTTCCGATCGCGGACCATACATGCGCACGGTACGCTTCGCCCTGCATCGCCCGGGGCTCATCCTGAGCCTCGCCGTCGGCCTCCTGATCGCGGTGATCGCGACCTATGCGAAGATCGGCAACGGCGTCGAATTCTTCCCCAGCGTCGAGCCGGATTACGGGCAGGTCATCGTGCATGCGCGCGGCAACCTGTCGCTCGACGAAAAGGACGAGACGTTGCGGCAGGTCGAGAAGGTGGTGCTCGCGACCGACGGCCTCAAAACCGTCTACACCCGCGTCGGCGAGCAGCCGCGTGGCTCCAGCGAGATCACCGAGGATACGATCGGCGTCATCCAGTACGAATTCGCCGACTGGCAGAAGCGGCTGCCGGCGCACGCCATCATGGATCAGATTCGCGACAAGACCCGGCACATTCCCGGCGTGCTGGTCGAGGTCACCGCGCCGCGCGCCGGCCCGGCGACCGGCAAGCCGATCCAGGTGCAGCTTGCCGCGCTCGATCCGGCGAAACTCCCCGCCGCCGCCAAGAAAGTCGCGGCCGCGCTGGCCACCATGCCGGAAGTCCGCGATCTCGACGACGGCCTGCCGCTGCCGGGCATCGACTGGAAGATCAACGTCAACAAGGCCGAAGCGGCGAAATACGGCGCCGGTCTCGCCACCGTCGGCAACGCGGTGCAGCTCGTCACCAATGGCGTGAAAGTCACCGAATATCGCCCTTCCGACAACGACAAGGCGGTCGATATCATCGTCCGCTTCCCGGAAGACCGCCGCAGCCTCGACCAGATCGACGAACTGCGCGTGCAGACCCAGGCCGGATATGTGCCGATCGGCAATTTCGTCGAGCGCGTTCCGGCGCAGCGCGTCGGCTATATCAACCGCGTCAACGGCAACCGCGTCATGACGGTGTCGTCGAATATCGCCGACGGCGTGCAGAACGCGGTGGTGCAGAAGAAGATCGTCGATACGCTCGCCAAGATGGATCTCGGTGACGGCGTCACCTTCAAGCTCAAGGGTGAGGACGAAGAGCGCGAGAAGGCCAGCGCCTTCCTCGGCAAGGCCTTCGGCACGGCGATGTTCCTGATCTTCGCGATCCTGCTGGCGCAGTTCAATCGCTTCATCTCGGTCGGGCTGGTGCTGTCGGCGGTGCTGCTCTCGACCATCGGCGTGCTGGTCGGCCTCATGATCATGGGCCAGCCTTTCGGCGTGGTGATGACCGGCATCGGCATCATCGCCAATGCCGGCGTCATCGTGAACAACAATATCGTTTTAATCGATACCTATGACCGGCTGCGCCGCGAGGGGCAGGGCGCCTATGAGGCGATCCTCGAGACCTGCCGCGAGCGCGCGCGTCCGGTGGTGCTCACCGCGGTGACGGCGATTCTCGGCGTGCTGCCGATCGCCTTCGGCATCAATCTCGATTTCATCAACCGCGAGGTCACCCACGGTGCGCCGGCGACGCAATGGTGGATCAGCCTGTCGACGGCGATCGTGTTCGGTCTCGGCTTTGCCACGGTGCTGACGCTGATCGTGACGCCGGCGGCGCTGATGGGCATCGCCAATCTGAGTGCGCGCTGGGAGCGGTTTCGCGAACGCCGCGCCGCGCGGCGGCTGGCCAAGCAAGGCATGCCGGCGGAGTAAAGGGCCCTCGGGCGGCGCGCGTTTGCGCCGCCTGCGCCCATTTTTTAGCAGCCATTATACGATGCGCGCGCATCTGCCCATTTGATTGGCAGATTGAAGCATCGTGATAACCCGATGGAATTTTTACTGAATCGGGCAAAATGATCAATTGCCGGGCAAGCCTGCGACATTGTGTACGGCTTGGCACATGATTTGCTGAGATTGAACCAAGGCGTCGTCTCCCCCTGCGGAGGGCAAGCCATTGGTTACGACTATCGCTGCCGAGCCCGCGCCGATCGGGATCGACCTGAGCCGCACCGCGCTGATCATCATCGACATGCAGCGCGACTTCATGGAGCCGGGCGGCTTCGGTGAAACGCTTGGCAACGACGTCTCGCTGCTGAAGGCGGCGGTGGCGCCCTGCAAGGCGGTGCTGGACGCCGCGCGCAAGGCCGGCATGCTGGTCATCCATACGCGCGAAGGCCACAGCGCCGACATGCACGACGCGCCGCCGGCCAAGGTCGAGCGCGGCTCGCCGTCGAAGCGCATCGGCGATCCCGGTCCCATGGGCCGCATTCTCATCCAGGGCGAAGCCGGTCACGACATTATCCCCGAGCTCTATCCGATCGCCGGCGAGCCGGTGGTCGACAAGCCGGGCAAGGGCGCGTTCTACGCCACCAATCTGGGCCTGATCCTGTCCAATCGCGGCATCGAGAATCTTCTTGTTGCCGGCGTCACCACGGAAGTGTGCGTCAACACCACGGTGCGCGAGGCCAACGACCGCGGCTTCCGCTGCATCGTGCTGTCGGACTGTTGTGCGTCCTACTTCCCGGAATTCCACAAAATGGGCCTCGACATGATCAAGGCGCAAGGCGGCATTTTCGGCTGGGTGACGGGGTCGCAGCAATTGCTCACCGCGATAGCGGCATGAGCGTCATTCGGCCTTCAAGGGGGAGTTGAGGACATGGCTACGAAAACCGCGAAACCAATTCTGTGGACGCCCGGCGACTGGAACGCGTTCTTCGGCTTCGGCACCAACATCCTGGTCAACATGCTGGTGCTCACCGGCCTGCTGCGTTTCGTCCTGAAGATGCCGGACGGAATCGTGTTCGGCCGCATCCTGCCGGCGCTCGGCCTGATGATGTGCCTGTCGACCTTCTACTACGCCTGGCTGGCCTACGATCTGGCGAAGAAGACCGGCCGCACCGATGTCTGCGCGCTGCCCTCGGGCATCAGCGTGCCGCACATGTTCATAGTCACCTTCGTCATCATGCTGCCGATCACGATTACGACCGGGGATCCCATCAAGGGCTGGGAAGCGGGTCTCGTCTGGGTGTTTTTCCAGAGCTTCATTCTCATGATCGGCGGCTTCATCGCCCCC
>JBAZSM010000095.1:0-13356 GCA_041662425.1 Pseudolabrys sp. | reverse complement strand
TGAAGTCGTCTGGCTCCGTCCGCCATCGGCCAAGGTCGCGGAGGCGAGCGACCCGCCGCTGTCGATGCTGATCCCGATCCTGATTTTCGCCGCGGCGACGATCTGGTTCGGCTTCGACACGCAGTGGACCGTCGGCATTGCCGAGAAGGCCGCGCAGTTCCTGCTCGGTGGAGCGCGCTGATGGCCTTGGCTCCCGAAACGCTGGTCATCGCCGCCGTCGTGACGCCGTTCATCGGCGCCGCGCTCATTCCAGTATTTCACCGCGCGCCCAATCCGCGCGAGGCGGTGACGCTTGCGACCGCCGGCATCCTTTGCCTGTTCACTTTCAGCCTGATCGGCCCGGTGCTGGGCGGCGCGCGGCCGGAATTCGACATCGTCCAGGTCGCGCCCGGCCTCGATCTCGCCTTCAAGGTCGAGCCGCTCGGCCTTCTGTTCGCGCTGGTGGCGTCGTCGCTCTGGGTGGTGAATTCGATCTACTCGATCGGCTACATGCGCGGCAATAGCGAGCCGCGGCAGACCGGCTTCTATGTCTGCTTCGCCATCGCGCTCGGCTCGACCATCGGTCTGGCTTTCGCCAAGAACCTGTTCACGCTGTTCCTGTTCTACGAAGCGCTGACGCTGTCGACCTTCCCGCTGGTCACGCACAAGCGCGATGCGGCGGCGATGCGCGGCGGCCGCATCTATCTCGCCATGCTGCTCGGCTCGTCGCTATTGCTGTTCCTGCCGGCCATCGTCATCACCGGCTTCTATGCCGGCACGCTCGACTTCACGCCCGGCGGCATCCTCGCCGGCAAGGCGGACGCTTTCGTCATCACGTCGCTGCTGGTGCTTTATGTTTTCGGCATCGGCAAGGCGGCGGTGATGCCCGGCCATTTCTGGCTGCCGGAAGCGATGGTGGCGCCGACGCCGGTTTCGGCCCTGTTGCACGCGGTCGCGGTGGTGAAGGCCGGCGTGTTCACCGTGGTGAAGGTTGCGGTCTATATTCTCGGCATCGACGTGCTGGCGGTGGCCGGTCAATCGCAGTGGTTCACGCTCGTCGCCGGCTTCACCGTCGTGGCCGGCTCGCTGGTGGCGTTGCGCCAGGATAATCTGAAACGGCGGCTGGCCTATTCGACGGTGTCGCAACTGTCCTACATCGTGCTCGGCGTTGCCATTCTCGCACCGCTGTCGCTCATCGGCGCGGCGATCTACATCGCGGCGCACGCCTTCAGCAAGATCACCCTGTTCTTTGCCGCCGGCTCGATCCACACCGCCGCGCATCTCGAGAATATCAGCGAACTCGACGGCATCGGCCGCCGCATGCCGTGGACCATGGGCGCTTTCGCCGTGGGGGCGCTCGGCATGATCGGCATACCGCCGGCCGCCACCTTTCTCGGCAAGTGGTTCCTGCTGGCCGGCGCGGTGCAGGCCGTGAACTGGGTCGCCGTCGCCGTCATTGTCGTCAGCACCGTGCTGAACGCCTGCTATTTCCTGCCGATCGTGTACCGCGCTTTCTTCCGCGAGGCCCCGGCTGGTCATCCACATGGCGAAGCGCCGCTGCCGATGGTCATCGCCGTGACCGCGACCGCGATCGGCACCGTCGCGCTCTTCGTATTCTCCGCGCTTCCCTATAATCTTGCCACGCTGATGATGGGACGGTGAGTGAGATGAACGGCAACGATAATCATCGGGACAACCATTGGCTCACCCGGCCCGCGACCGTCCGCAAGCTGTGGATCGGCTTTATCGCCATTCTCGCGCTGACGGTGCTGGCCGATTTCGGCGTCGAGCATCATCCGCTGTTCGGCCTCGACGGCACGTTCGGCTTCGGCGCCTGGTTCGGTTTTCTGAGCTGCGTGGTTCTCATCGTCGCCGCTAAGGCGCTTGGCGTCTTCCTCAAGCGGCCGGACGATTACTATGACCGGTAGCTTCATCATTCCGCCGGCGGCGGTTCTCATTCTCGGCGGCCTGCTATTGCCGTTCCTGCGCGGCCATGCGCGTAGCGCGGTGTTGCTGATCGTGCCGTTGATCGCGCTGTTCCTGGTGTGGCAGGTGCCGGATGGCGTGGCGCTGAAGGCGCCGTTCCTCGGCTACGAACTGGCGCTGGTGAAGGGCGACGCGCTGTCGCGCCTGTTCGCCACCGTGTTCACCATCATGGCCTTTGCCGGCGGGCTCTATGCGCTCAATCAGAGCCGGACCACCGAACTTGCCGCCGCTTTCGTCTATGCCGGCAGCGCGGTCGGCGTCACCTTTGCCGGCGATCTCGTCACCGTCTTCATCTTCTGGGAGTTCATGGCGGTCGCGTCCGCGCTGGTGATCTTCTCGGCCGGTGAGGGCGCGCGCGGCGCCGGCCTGCGTTATGCCGCGATTCATTTTTTCGGCGGCGTGCTGCTGATGGCCGGCATTGCCGGCGAGGCGGCGACGACCGGCTCGATTGCCTTCGACAAGATGGCGCTCGATTCGGTGCCGCGCGCCTTGATCCTCGCCGGCTTCCTGATCAATGCCGGCGCGTGGCCGCTGTCGGCCTGGCTGCCGGATGCCTATCCGGAGACGTCGTATAGCGGCATGGTGTTTCTCTCCGCCTTCACCACCAAGACGGCGGTCTATGTTCTGCTGCGCGGTTTCCCGGGCACTGAACTGTTGATCTATGTCGGCCTGTTCATGGTGTTCTACGGCATCGTCTACGCCATCCTGGAAAACGACATCCGCCGCATTCTGGCCTATTCGATCGTCAACCAGGTCGGCTTCATGGTGACGGGCATCGGCATCGGCACGCCGCTGGCGCTCAACGGCGCCGCGTCACACGCTTTCGCGCACATCATCTACAAGGCGCTGCTGCTGATGTCGGCGGGCTCGGTCTGCTACATGACGGGCAAGCGCAAATGCACCGATGTCGGCGGCCTGTTCCGCACCATGCCGCTCACCTGCGTCTGCGGCATCATCGGTGCGCTGTCGATCTCGGCATTCCCGCTCACCTCCGGCTTCATCTCCAAGTCGATGATCTCGGAGGCCGCCGGCAACGCGCATCTGCAATGGGTCTGGTATCTGCTCGCGGCCGCGTCCGCCGGGGTGTTCCTGCATGCCGGCATCAAGTTTCCCTGGTTCGTGTTCTTCCAGAAAGACTCCGGCCTGCGTCCGGCCGACCCGCCGTGGAACATGCGCGCGGCCATGATCCTGTTCTCGGTGCTGTGCCTCGGTATCGGTATCGCGCCCGGTCTGCTCTACGCGATCCTGCCTTATCCGGTGGAGTTCGTGCCCTATACGCCGAGCCACGTCGTGTTCCAGTTGCAGCTGCTGCTGTTCTCGGGGCTCGCCTTCTTCCTGATGCTGGGCTGGCTCAAGCGCACGCTGACCATCACGCTGGACATCGACTGGCTGTGGCGCGGCCTTGGCGTCTGGCTGACAAGATGGGCCGATGCCTGGGCCGGCATCGGCTGGGGCGCGCTGGCCGGCGCCGCGCGCGGCGCGACGGCGGTGCTGCTTGGCGCGGTGGAACACGCGCATGGTAGCAAGGGGCTGATGGCGCGCACCTGGTCGACCGGCGCCATGGCGTTCTGGATGACGCTCATCTTCGCCGCCTACCTCGTTCTCTCCTACCTCTGAGCGTTCAAAAAAGCCTGTGGAATGGGGCTTGACGGCCTCTACTATGTCAAAAAAGCCTATTCCAAGGGCCTAAATGCAAGCTTCCTGTGATTATCCGGCCGCGATGGCGCCTAATCGCTTGCGTTAATTGGCGAATCTCATAGTGCTTCGGATTGGCGCATTTTGCGCTCAAGGAGTTCATTCAATGGCTACGAAACCCGCCGCTTCCGCGGCCGCCAAGCCGAAGGCCGCAAAGCCGGTCACGATGAAACAACTTGCCTACGCATTGGCCGAGCAGCACGAGCTCACCAAGAAGCAGGGCACCGAGATACTGGAACAACTGGTCGCGATGATCACCAAGCACCTCAAGAAGGGTGAGCGGGTGAAGATCTCCGGCCTCGGCATTCTGCAGGTTCGCAAGCGCGCCGCCCGCATGGGCCGCAACCCGGCGACCGGCGAAGCGATCAAGATCAAGGCGTCGAAGAAGGTTGCCTTCCGCGCCGCCAAGGATCTCAAGGAAGCGATCTGAGCGAGCGCTCCTTGCTGGGATTGCAAAGCCCCGTCGGACATGTCCGGCGGGGTTTTTGTTGGGGTGGCGGCAAAGATATTGCCTTCGCCAGAATCACTTTCTGTCATGCCCGGGCTTGTCGCGGGCATCGATGATGAGCGGCGTCAATGTACGCCCTTACGTAAGTTTGTCCGCGCCGAAAGGCCTCATGGATTGCCGGGACAAGCCCGGCAATGACAGCGAGGTAAAGGTCGGAGCTCAAACTCCGTTCGCCCGAGGCAATTGGCCCGGATGAAGCAAAGCTTTACAAGTCGCTCGACAACAATCCTATCTAGGATCATATCCATTTTCGTTCTGTTCCAACCGGGGGCGATGCCGCGCGCCTGCGTCATGACAGCAGGGTACAACTGCCGCGTTTTCGCGGCTCTTGCAGCACGCGCCGCCGGTCTATAATGACGGCGGCAGCCAGTGTTCAGGGCCACGTCCCGAAGAGGAGTTTCCATGTCGCAGACCGCCGAGAAGCGCCCCGCCAAGCCCTCGATGTTGAAGGACAAGGACTTCCAGTGGGAGGACCCGCTCGGCATCGAGTTCGAGCTGACCGAGGAAGAGGGCATGGTGCGCGACACCGCGCGCGGCTTTGCCCAGGACTACCTGATGCCGAAGATCACCGAGGCCTATCTCAACGAGACCCACGATCCGAACAATCTGCCGGCGATGGGCAAGCTCGGCCTGCTCGGGCCGACCATCCCCGAGGAATACGGCGGCGCCGGTCTGGGCTACGTCGCCTATGGGCTGATCGCGCGCGAGATCGAGCGCGTCGATAGCGGCTATCGCTCGACCATGTCGGTGCAGTCCTCGCTGGTGATGTATCCGATCTATGCTTACGGCACCGAAGAGCAGCGCCGCAAATATCTGCCGAAGCTCGCCACCGGCGAGATGGTCGGCTGCTTCGGGCTGACCGAGCCGGACCACGGCTCCGACCCGGGCTCGATGGTGACGCGCGCCGAGAAGGTTGCCGGCGGCTACAAACTCAACGGCGCCAAGACCTGGATTTCCAACGCGCCGTTCGCCGATATCGCGGTGGTGTGGGCCAAGCTCGACGGCGTCATTCGCGGCTTCATCGTCGAACGCGGCGCCAAGGGTTTCTCGACGCCGAAAATCCAGGGCAAGCTGTCGCTGCGCGCTTCGACCACGGGCGAGATCGTGCTCGCCGATTGCGTCATTCCGGAAGAGAACCTGCTGCCGAACGTGAAGGGGCTCGCCGGTCCGTTCGGCTGCCTCAACAATGCGCGCTATGGCATTGCCTGGGGTGTGATGGGCGCCGCCGAGTTCTGCTGGCACGCCGCGCGCCAGTACACGCTCGACCGAAAGCAGTTCAATCGTCCGCTCGCGGCCACGCAGCTGGTGCAGAAGAAGCTCGCCGACATGCAGACCGAGATCGCCCTGGGTCTGTCAGGCTGTCTGCGCCTCGGCCGTATGATCGAGCAGGGCCGCGCCGCGCCGCCGTCGATCTCGCTGATGAAGCGCAACAACTGCGGCAAGGCGCTGGATATCGCGCGCGTCGCCCGCGACATGCATGGCGGCAACGGCATTTCCAGCGAGTATCACGTGATGCGCGTCGCGGCGAACCTCGAGACGGTCAACACCTACGAGGGCACGCACGACATCCACGCGCTGATCCTCGGCCGCGCCCAGACCGGCATCCAGGCGTTTTTCTAGGTTCGTAGCGTAAGGAATCGCCCGGCGGTAAAGCGCGCCCAGACGCGCGCTGACCCGGCCGGTCCGGCTTTAGCTCAGCGTGATGGCCGCGACCTGCCGGGCCAGTTCGACCACGCGCTGTGTCATCGCGCTTTTCGGATCGGTCAGCGGGTCGATGGCGGTGAAGTGGTTGGCGCCGGCGATTTCCTCGTATCGCGTCATCGCGTTGTCCTGCCGCCAGGCCTCGGCGAGATCCTTGCTCTGCCGCAGGAACTCGGCCGACTCGATGCCGCCGACAGCGGCATCGAAGACGCGGCCCGCCGGCACGCGCCAGTACAGCGGCGATACCTCGCGCGCGCTTTTCTCGTCGAGCCGGATATCGGCATTGGCGGAAATCTTCGGGATAACGGTCGCGTCATAGACGCCGGAAATTCCGTAGCCCGCCGGCACCAGATCGGCCGGCGCCGACGGATCGAGCGTCTTCCAGTCGGTCGCCACCATGCAGGCCGCAAGATGGCCGCCGGCGGAATGGCCATAGGCGACGAAGCGCTTCTTCTGGCTGTGCCAGAGCGACAGCGACGCAACGCGGATTTGTTCGATGATCTGCGCGACACTGACCGCAGGCGTCAGGTCGTAGCCGACGACTGCGACGGTGACGCCATGCGCGTTCGGGCCCTTGGCCATCTGGCTGAATTTCGACGGCTCGAGCGAGCGCCACCAGCCGCCGTGGATAAACAGAGCGAGCGGGGCATCGGGACCGGCGTCCTTTCCTGGAAACAGATCGATGGTCTGCCGCTTCGACGGTCCGTAGGACAGGCCGATTTGCGCCTTGGGTGAGGCGGCGCGCCAGGCCGCGGCCTCGGCATCCCAGCGCGCGAAAATCTGCGGATGTTCCGGCACGCGGGCGCGGTTGTCGTATTCGGTTTCGTAATCGACGGCCATGTCGCTCTCCGGTTCCGCGCGGAGACTGGCGTATCGCGCGGCAGCGAGCAAGAGAGGTGCGCCGCGATAGGCGATGCGCTAAACTCAGGCCATGCCCGCTGTCGCTAAACCTCTCCAGTTGCCGGCCGATGGCCGCCAGTCGGAAACCGCGCTCGCCGTCGCGCGCGGCACCGCGCGGCTGTTGCACGCGCACGGTTTCTGCGTGGTGAGCGAACTGCCGCTGCCGTCCGGCCGCCGTGCCGATCTGGTGGCGCTGCATGGCAATGGCGAGGTCTGGATCGTCGAGATCAAATCATCGGTCGCCGATTTCCGCGCCGACCAGAAGTGGCAGGATTACCGCGCGCATTGCGACCGGCTGTTCTTCGCCACCTCGCAGGACGTGCCGTGCGAGATTTTCCCGCCGGACACGGGGCTGATCGTGGCGGACGCGTTCGGCGCGGCATTCCACTGCGAGGCGCCCGAGCACAAGCTCGCCGCCGCGACCCGCAAGACGATGCTGTTGCTGATCGCGCGCGCCGCGGCGATGCGCCTGCAATCGCTGGTCGATCCGAACGGGCCTTATGGAGATTTCGTATAATTAGTCATTCCGGGGCGTCGCGTAGCGACGAACCCGGAATCCGGACCGATGCTCTGGGGCTTGCTTCCGGATTCCGGGTTCGCACCTTCGGTGCGCCCCGGAAGGACCCAGAACTACCTTGGCGCCCGTTTCGCCAGAATCCGCTGCAGGGTGCGGCGGTGCATGTTGAGCCGGCGTGCGGTTTCCGAGACGTTGCGGCCGCACAGTTCGTAGATGCGCTGGATGTGCTCCCAGCGCACGCGATCGGCCGACATCGGATTCTCCGGTGGCTCGATCTTCGGGTTCTCATGCGCCAGCAGCGCGGCGAGTACGTCGTCGGCGTCGACCGGCTTGGCGAGATAATCGACCGCGCCGAGTTTCACCGCGGTGACTGCGGTGGCGATATTGCCGTAGCCGGTGAGGATAATGCCACGGGCATCCGGACGCTGGCGCTTCAGCGCCGAGATGACATCGAGGCCGTTGCCGTCGCCGAGACGCATGTCGACGACAGCGAATGCCGGCGCCGACTTCTCGAGTTGCAGCAGGCCGTCGGAAACGGATTCGGCTGTCGTCACGTCAAAGCCGCGCTGCTCCATGGCTTTCGCCAGGCGCTGCAAGAACGACTTGTCGTCCTCGACGATCAGAACCGTGCGCTCGGCAATGTTGTCGAGCGGCAGCGGCGTCTCGACCGTGTCGTTCATGGCGACGTCCATTCTCAATATTCCCCTTTAGTCCTATTTCAGCGGACAATATCTTGAAACAAAACGGGATTGTGTGGCGAAATCAAGTCGCCGCAAGGCTCGCCATCCGCTCGAAATCGCCCCGGTTCCAGCGCAATTTGACGACCGCGCCGTGTTTCGGGGCCTGTTGGTTGGCAAACTGGATGGTCGCGCCGGAGCGCTCCAGCAGCGTCTTGGCGATGAAGAAACCGAGCCCCAGCCCGATCGGCTGCTCGTCATTGTCGTCGGGTTTGCGCCGGCGTGTCGTGACGTAAGGCTCGCCGATGCGCGCCAGAATATCCGGTGCGAAGCCGGGCCCGTCGTCGGTGATCGTGATTTCGATGGTCGCGTCGTCCCATTGCGTGACGACATCGACCTGCTCGCGGGCGAAGTCGACGGCGTTCTCCAGCAGGTTGCCGAGGCCGTAAATGATTGCCGGGTTGCGTGCGCCGGTCGGCTCGGTCTCGTGCTCGGATGGCGCGCTGACGCTGATGGTCACGTCGAAGTCGCGATGCGGCGCGACCACCTGTTCGATGAGGGATGTCACCGGCGTGCGGTCGAACGGCGCGCCGCTCGACGACAGCTCCGTGATCTTGGACAGGATTTCGCGACAGCGCGTCGCCTGCGATCGTAATAGCCGCACGTCCTCGCCATGCGGGGCGTCGGCCGGAATGGCGTTTTCCAGTTCCTTGGCGATCACCGAAATGGTCGATAGCGGCGTGCCGAGTTCATGCGCGGCGGCGGCGGCAAGGCCGTCGAGTTGCGACAGGTGCTGTTCGCGCAGCACGACAAGTTCGGTGGCGGCCAGCGCGTCGGCGAGTTGGCGCGACTCTTCGGTGATCTGCCATGCGTAGACGCCGATGAATCCGATCGCGAGCAGGATCGAGAGCCAGACGCCCATCATGTAGATCGGCGGCAGCGTCAGCGGGTCGGCATCGTCCCACGGCAAGGGATAATGCACGAACACCAGAAGCGTCGCGCAGGCGACGGCGAAGATGCCGAGCAGCACGGTGAAGCGCGGCGGCAGCGCGGTGGCGGACAACAGCACCGGGCCGAGGAACAGAAACGCGAACGGGTTCTGCAAGCCGCCGGTGAGATAAAGCAGCACGGCGAGTTCGGCGATATCGAAGGCGAGCAGCCAGGCGGCACGGTCGGGCTCGAGACGCTGCGTCAGGTGGAAGCGCAGGCGCAGCGCGATGTTGAGCCAGGCCGACAGCGCGATGGCGGCAAGGCAGGTCCACAGCGGCAGCGGAAACTCGAGGCCGAAAAAAACCACCAGAACGGCGGTCGTCTGCCCGATGACGGCGAGCCAGCGCAGGCGCACCAGCGTATCGAGGCGAACATTGCGGCGGGGGTGATGCTGGGCGAGTTCGAGAGCGGGCATGGCTGCGACTTTAGCCCGATTCCCCAGCCATTGCCGGAGTAAGTCGGGCCCCTTGCGCTCGGCGCGGCGGAAGGTCACATCTGTCGAAACGACCGGGCAATGTGATGGACGCAACCAGTACCGCGGCGATCGCCGTCGCCGACCTCGTCAAACGCTATAAGGGCGTCGCGGCGGTCGACGGGATCAGCTTTCGGCTGGCCCCGGGCACGGTGACCGGCCTGCTCGGCGGCAATGGCGCCGGCAAGACCACAACCATCGCGATGATCATGGGCCTGGTGACGCCAACCTCCGGCACGGTGTCGGTGCTCGGCGCACAGATGCCGGGCCAGCGCTACCGCGTTCTGCATCGGATGAACTTCGAGAGCCCCTATGTCGACATGCCGATGCGGCTCACGGTGCGGCAGAACCTCACGGTGTTCGGCCAACTTTATGGCGTGCTGGATCTGACCGATCGCGTGGCCACCCTCGCTTCCGAACTCGACCTCAACGAATTTCTCGACCGGCCGACCGGCAAATTGTCGGCCGGTCAGAAGACGCGCGTCTCGCTCGCCAAGTCGCTGCTCAACCGGCCCGAGGTTCTGTTGCTCGACGAGCCGACCGCGTCGCTCGATCCCGACACCGCGGACTGGGTTCGCGGGCATCTCGAGCGCTATCGCGCCGAGACCGGCGCCTCGATCCTGCTCGCCTCCCACAACATGAACGAGGTCGAACGCCTGTGCGAGCGCGTCATCATCATGAAGCGCGGCCGCATCGAGGATGACGACACGCCGCAGAGCCTGCTGGCGCGCTATGGGCGGCAAAATCTGGAGGACGTGTTCCTCGATGTCGCGCGCGGGCGCGGCGAAAGACGGGAGACGGTGGAGTGATTGGTGCCCCGTCAGAGACGGCAATATCGAGGCTTCGCGATGAGTAACGCCGCCTCCGACTCCGGCCTCGAATTCTCCGTCCATCGCGTTGCCGCGATGGTGCGGCGCTATTGGTATCTGCTGGTGTCGTCCTGGCCGCGCCTGCTCGATCTCATCTACTGGCCGACGGTGCAGATGCTGATGTGGGGCTTCCTCCAGCTCTACGTGTCGAAGAATGCCGGCTTTGCCGCCGGCGCCGCCGGCACCTTTATCGGCGCGGTGCTGCTGTGGGACATCCTGTTTCGCGGCCAGCTCGGCTTCTCGATTTCATTCCTTGAGGAGATGTGGGCGCGCAATCTCGGCAACCTGATGATGTCGCCGCTACGGCCGACCGAGTTCGTCGCCGCGCTGATGATCATGAGCATCGTGCGGCTGGCGATCGGCATGGTCCCGGTGTCGCTGCTCGCGATCGCGTTCTTCGGCTTCAACGTGTGGTCGCTGGGCCTGGCGCTCGTGGCCTTCTTCATCAATCTCATTCTGACGAGCTGGGCGATCGGCATCTTTGTCGCCGGGCTGTTGCTGCGCAACGGCATGGGTGCGGAGAGCATGGCCTGGACCATCATGTTCCTGTTCCTGCCGTTGACGTGCGTCTACTACCCCGTCGCGGTGCTGCCGCATTGGCTGCAATACGTTGCGTGGTGCCTGCCGCCGACCTATGTGTTCGAAGGCATGCGCGCACTTTTGATCGATCAGGTGTTCCGCGCCGATCTCATGGTGGAGGCCTTCGCCTTCAACACCGTGTTGTTTTCCGCCGCCGCTTTCGCCTTCGTCAGGCTGTTGGAGAGCGCGCGGGTTAACGGGTCCTTGATGCAGACCGGAGAATAAAGCTACCGCGCTGTAATCATGGAGCTTTTCAAGGCGTAAACGGGATACGAACGAGTTCTGCGTTATGTTGACGCGGTAACTCAAAAACGACAGTGTGCCGCAGTGCAAAAAATGCCGGAACCCGAACTGATGCCGATAGGTGAATTTGACGGCGCGGCCAGCATGCCGTCCGAAAGCGGTGGTGCTCTCTCGACGCCGCTTTACTGGCTTTACGAGATCGGCCACGCCGCGCTCGATCCCTCTCGCGCTGTCGCCGATGCGACAAAATTGTTTTTCCGCAATCCGGCCAATCCGCTCGCCCACACGACGTACGGCAAGTCGGTCGCGGCGGCGATGGAACTGTTCGAACGCACGACGCGCATATACGGCAAGCCGGAGTGGCACATCGACGGCACAGTCGTCGGTGGCGAGCGCGTCCCGGTTCACATCCACACCGTCTGGGAGCGGCCGTTCTGCCGCCTGCTGCATTTCGAGCGCATCTTTAAACATGTGCCGCGCCGGCCGCAGCCGCAGGTTTTGCTCGTCGCGCCGATGTCGGGCCACTACGCCACGCTGCTGCGCGGCACGGTCGAAGCCTTTCTGCCTAATCACGACGTTTACATCACCGAGTGGCGCAACGCGCGCAACGTGCCTCTGTCGGAAGGCCGCTTCGATCTCGACGATTACATCGACTACATCGTCTCCATCATGCACATGCTGCAGGGCGACGCGCATATCGTTGCGGTGTGTCAGCCGGCCGTCCCGGTGCTGGCCGCGGTGGCGGTGATGGAAGCCGACAGCGATCCTCACGTGCCGCATTCGATGACGCTGATGGGCGGGCCGATCGATACCCGCGTCAAGCCGACCGCGGTCAACAAGCTCGCCGAAGACAAGGGCATCGACTGGTTTCAGCGCAATGTCATCACCAAGGTGCCGTTTCCGCACCGCGGTTTCATGCGTGACGTCTATCCCGGCTTCCTGCAGCTCTCCGGCTTCATGAGCATGAATCTCGATCGCCATCTCGAGGCGCATCGCAGCCTGTTCACGCATCTGGTCAAGGGCGACGGCGATTCGGTGCAAAAGCACCACGAATTCTACGACGAATATCTCGCGGTCATGGACCTGTCGGCCGAGTTCTATTTGCAGACAGTCGATACCGTCTTCATCCGCCACGCGCTGCCAAAAGGCGAGATGACCCATCGCAACAGACTGGTCGATCCAAGCAAGATCCACCGCGTGGCGCTGATGACGGTCGAAGGCGAGCACGACGATATTTCGGGTCTCGGCCAGACCGAAGCGACGCACGCCCTCTGCCCGAATATTCCGGCCGAGGACAAGGTGCATTACGTGCAGTCCGGTGTCGGCCACTATGGCGTGTTCAACGGCTCGCGCTTCCGCTCCGAAATCCAGCCGCGTATCGCCGATTTCATGCTGTCGCATAATGGCGGCCATGGCGGCGGCAAGAAGCGGGTCTGATCTTTCTCGTCATTCCGGGCGCGCCGAAAGCGCGAGCCCGGAATCCAGCAAAGCATGAACGCGGTTCTGGATTCCGGGTCCGCGGGCTTGCCCGCGCCCCGGAATGACGGATTGGCTTTCTTTGTGGCAAACTGAGGCGTCGATTCCCTGCTAAGGTCAGAGGATGTCACTGCCGCTCCGTGCCCTGTTCTCCCGCCGCGCCAGCGAGCCGTCGGTTATCGCCGTCGCATGCGAGCAGGAGATGTTCGCGGTGCAACTGCGCCGTAACGCGCAGGCGCGGCGCTACACCCTGCGCATTCATTCGGCGACCCGCGAGGTGGTGCTGACGCTGCCGCCGCGCGGCACGCTGAAACAGGCCCGCGAATTCGCCCAGAAGAATGCCACCTGGATCGCGGCGCGGCTTGCCCGACTGCCGCGGCCCATTGCCTTCGCCGACGGCGAGATGCTGCCGCTGCGCGGCGTGCCGCATCGCATCGTCCACCGGCCGCATGCGCGCGGCACCGTATGGACTGAATCTACATCGGACGGCGCGTCATTGCTTTGCGTGACCGGCGATGGGCCGCATGTGGCGCGGCGTGTGCGCGATTTTCTCAAGAAGGAAGCCAGGCGCGAGCTCGAGGCGGCGAGCCGGCGCGCCGCGGTCGCGCTCGGCGTCGGCCTCAAGCGCGTCTCGATCCGCGATCAATCGAGCCGGTGGGGCTCGTGCTCGACGACAGGTGTCCTGTCCTATTCATGGCGGTTGATCCTGGCGCCGCCTTTCGTGCTCGAATATCTCGCCGCGCACGAGGCCGCGCATCTCGTCG
>JBAZSM010000094.1:0-13385 GCA_041662425.1 Pseudolabrys sp. | reverse complement strand
TCCTGCAACATGGTCTTGGCGTCACGCAGCGGCTTGACCGAATTGAGCATGCGCTCCTGCCAGAATTTGGCGATCAGCGCCTCGGCCGCGGGATAACCGCCGTCGACGAACACCGCGCCGACCAGGCCCTCGCAGGCATCGGCCAGGATGGTGGTGCGCAAGCGCCCGCCCGCATGCGATTCCGAATTGCCAAGCCGCAGCGCGGGCCCGAGATCCATGTCCTTGGCGACCGCGGCGCAGGCTTCCTTGCGCACGAGATCGGCGAGCCGCTTCGACAGCTCGCCTTCGTTGGCCTTGGGGAAGGTGCGATAAAGCATGTCGGAAATCACCAGGCCGAGCACATGGTCGCCGAGAAACTCGAGCCTCTGATAGCTCGACACGCGATTCTGCGGTCCGCCAGACAGCGCCGAAATATGCGTAAGCGCGCGGTCCAGCAGCGTCTTGTCGGCAAAGCTGTAACCGATCCTCTCTTCGAGACCCGAGCGGTCTTTAACCTTGCGGCTCATCTGACGATCGTAAACAACCGGCTCCAGCGAACCGCAACCGGCCAGCGCCAGAACTGCCAGGCGTGTTCGCCCTCATAGACCGAGAAGAAAATAACCTGCGCCTTGCCGACAAGATTCTCGAACGGCACGAAACCGACCGACGGGAAGCGGCTGTCCGTCGAATTGTCGCGGTTATCGCCCATCATGAAGTAATTGCCGGCCGGCACGACATACGGATCGGTGTTATCGGCAAAACCGTTATCGACGAGATCGAGCGTGTAGAACGACACGCCGTTCGGCAGCGTTTCCTTCCAGCGCTTCACGGGCGTGTCGTGACCGGTCTCTTCAGTTTCGATGAAATCCGGCGCGCGCTCGCGCTTCACCGGCACGCCGTTGATGGACACGACGCCGCCGGTCACCTGGATGGTGTCGCCGGGAAGCCCGATCACGCGCTTGATGTAGTCGGTCGAGGTGTCCTTCGGCAGCCGGAAGACGACGACGTCGCCGCGCTCCGGCAACCAGCCGCCGGGGAGACGTCCGGCGAAGATCGGGGGCGACAGAGGCAGCGAGAAATGGCTGTAGCCGTACGAATATTTCGACACGAACAGGTAGTCGCCGACCAGCAACGTCGCTTTCATCGAGCCGGACGGGATGTTGAAGGGCTGAAACAGGAAGGTGCGGATCACCAGCGCGATAATCAACGCATGAAAAATCACGCGGATCGTTTCGCCAACGCCGCCTTCCTTCCGCTTGGTACCGGATGTCACGCTCATTGCGCCTTTCGTCCTGGAATAGCGCTAAATAATAACGCTCGAAGCACCCCGGCGCCCTTGTAGCGGCAGACCTCATGGCGCGCAATCAAGATTGCCGCGAAATATGCATAACCCTTTGGCAATATTATGCTTATCGTCTCAGCGCGACGGCGACGGGTCGCTGACGGCGGTCGCCGAGATGATGACAATGGCCTGCACCAGCGGCCCCTCGTCGGTCATGGACAGCTCGATCCGGGCCTCATGCCCGTCGGGCACCATGGCCTGGAGGCGCTGGAGCGCCCCGCCGGTCAATTGCAGGGTCGGCTTGCCACCCGGCAGGTTGACCACGCCCATATCGCGCCAGAACACACCGTGGCTTAAGCCCGTGCCGAGCGCCTTGGCGCAGGCCTCCTTGGCCGCGAAGCGCTTGGCATAGGTTTCGACGCGGTTCTTGCGCCGGTCGGCCTTGGCCCGCTCGAGCGGCGTGAAGATGCGCGACAGGAACCGGTCGCCGTGGCGCTCGATGGTCTTGGCAATGCGGCGCGCGTCGCACAGATCGGAGCCGAGGCCGATGATCACTTCACCACCCGCGACCGCCCGCGATCCATCGCCGCGCGCATGACCTTGATCGTTTCCGGCAGGCCCTCGAACACCGCTTCGCCGATCAGGAAATGACCGATATTGAGTTCGACGATCTGCGGCAGCCCGGCGATTTCCTCCGCCGACGCATAATCGAGACCGTGGCCAGCATGGACTTCGAGCCCGAGGCTCGCCGCCAGTTCCGCGCCGGCAACGATCGCCTTCCATTCGGCATCGGCTTTCGTACTTTCGCCATCGGCGAGCGCGTCACACCAGGCGCCGGTGTGAATTTCGATGATATCGGCGCCGAGACTCGCCGCTGCCTCGATCTGCTTTGGCTGCGCGGCGATGAACAACGATAATCGAATGCCGGCATGCTTGAGCGTGTGAATGACCGGCTTGAGCATGTTGTGCTGACCCGCAACGTCGAGCCCGCCTTCGGTGGTGCGCTCCTCGCGCTTCTCCGGCACCAGGCAGCAGGCATGCGGCTGGGTCTTGAGCGCGATCGCGACCATCTCCTCGGTCGCGGCCATCTCGAAATTCAGCGGCTTGTCGATTTCGGCCTTAAGCCGCGCCATATCGTCGTCGCGGATGTGCCGACGGTCTTCGCGCAAATGTGCGGTGATGCCGTCGCAGCCGGACGCAATCGCCAGCTTGGCCGCGCGCACTGGATCGGGAATCCGACCGCCGCGAGCGTTACGAATCGTGGCGACGTGATCGACATTCACACCGAGCCGTAAGGGTTTAGCCATTTACCCGCTCCGCCTTGGCGACCATCGGCTTGACCCGCAATTGCGAGAGAATGTCGTTAAGGTGCTTGAGGTCATAGACTTCGAGATCGATCGTCACGTCGGTGAAATCGGGCGCGCGACGCGTCATCGCGATGTTGTCGATGTTGCCGTCGTGCTCCGCGATCACCTGCGCGATCTGGGCGAGCGAACCGGGCTCGTTGGCAGACTGCACGGTGATGCGCGCCGGAAAGCGGCGCGGCACGTCGTCAAAATCCCAGCGCACGTCAAGCCAGCGCTCCGGCTCATCCTCGAATTCGGCGAGCGTCGGCGACTGGATCGGATAAATCGTAATGCCCTCGCCCGGCGAAAGGATGCCGACGATGCGGTCGCCGGGCACCGCGCCGCCCTCTGGCGCGAAACTCACCGGAAGATCGCCCTTGATGCCGCGGATCGGAATAGCGGGCCCGGTGGCGTCCGGCACCTTGAACTTGACCGAGGTGAGCTTCTTGAGGCCGAACCAGCCACTGCTTTCGGTCTTCGGCCGCGCCGCATTCGCCGCCGCGCGCTCTTCCCTGTAGTCAGGATACATGGCGCGGGCGACGTCAGAGGCCTTGAGTTCGCCGCGCCCCACCGCCGCCATCACGTCCTCGAGCGAGGAGCGCGCCAGCCGCGGCAGCGCGCCCGACAGCTTCTCATCCGAATAAGCAATTTTCGCGCGCTGGAACAGGCGTTCCACGATGCGGCGCCCTAAGCCGGCATATTGCTCGCGCACGGCGACGCGCGTCGCGCGGCGGATCGCGGCGCGCGCCTTGCCGGTGACGACAATCGCCTCCCACGCCGACGGTGGCGAGAGCTGCGCCTTGGAGGTGAGAATTTCCACCTCGTCGCCATTCACCAGTTCGGAAGTCAGCGGTGCGATCTTGCCGTTGATCTTGCAGCCGACGGCCGTGTTGCCGATGTCGGTATGTACGGCGTAGGCAAAATCGATCGGCGTCGCCTTGCGCGGCAGTGCAATCAGCTTGCCCTTCGGCGAGAAGCAGAACACCTGGTCGTGGAACAGTTCGAGTTTGGTGTGCTCAAGGAATTCTTCCGGATTTGAGGCTTCGGCCAAAGCTTCGATGGTCCGGCGCAACCAGGCATAGGCGCTCGATTCACGCGACAGGAGTTCGGTCGGCGTGCCGACGCCATCCTTGTAAAGCGCATGCGCCGCGATGCCGAATTCGGCGATCTGATGCATTTCACGCGAGCGGATCTGAAGTTCGACGCGCTGCTTGCCCGGGCCGATCACCGTCGTATGCAGCGAGCGGTAATCGTTCGCCTTCGGGATCGAGATGTAATCCTTGAAGCGGTTTGGCACCATCGGCCACGTCGTGTGCACGATGCCAAGCGCCTGATAGCACTCCGTCACCGAGTTCACGATGACGCGAAAGCCGAAGATGTCGGACAACTGCTCGAAGCCGACCGACTTGCGCTCCATCTTGCGCCAGACTGAATAGGCGCGTTTGGCGCGCCCGGTAACCGTCGCCGAAATGCCGCGCTCGCCGAGCTTGCGCGTGAGCTGCTGTTCGATTTCGGAAATCAGTTGCGCGTTGTGCGCGGCCAGCGAATCGAGCCGCGCGGTGACGACCTGATAAGGCTCGGGATAAAGTTCGCGGAACGCCAGGTCGTCAAGCTCCTCGCGCATCTCGTGCATGCCCATGCGGCCGGCCAGCGGCGCATAGATTTCCAGCGTCTCCTCCGCCGTCCGCTTGCGCGATGCCGGCGGCATGTATTCGAGCGTACGCATGTTGTGCAGGCGATCGGCGAGCTTGACGAGCAGCACGCGCACGTCGTCGACGATGGCGAGCAGAAGCCGGCGCAGGTTCTCGGCCTGCTTGGCTTCCTTGGTGACCAGATCGAGTTTTTTTAGCTTGGTGAGGCCTTCGACCAGCGCGCCGATGTCCGGGCCGAACAACTGGTCGATCTCGGCACGGGTCGCCGCCGTGTCCTCGATGGTATCGTGCAGCAGGGCCGCAGCGATGGTGGCGTCGTCGAGCTTGAGGTCGGTGAGGATCGCCGCAACTTCAATCGGATGCGAGAAGTATGGATCGCCCGACGCGCGCCGCTGATCGCCATGCGCCTTCATGGCATAGACGTAGGCGCGGTTGAGCAGCGCCTCGTTGGTGTTGGGGTTATAGGCCCGGACCCGCTCGATCAGATCGTATTGCCGCATCATCTGCGGCTTGCGCGGCAGGACCGGCTTGTCGGCCGGCGGCGCCACTGCCGGAACAGGCGGCGGCGGAAGCGGCGCCCGAATCGGGGCCTGCTTTTGCATGCGCGGAAGATCGGAGCGCGTGCGCATTCGTCGGGTTAGCCTCTATTTGCCGCCGAAGACGCGAGCGAAAAGCCCCGGCGGGCCACGATGTCATAGATATCACGTCAAATTTGCGGACCCGCAAGCGCTTCCGTGCCTGCTTAACGAAATCCGACAGGACAAATCCGCCCGCCCGGGCCGAGAAATACCGGCCAACGAAAAAGGCCCGGCAAAAACCGGGCCTTTATATCGATTTTACGTTGGGAGAGCTCAGCCTTACTCGGCGTCGTCTTCCGGGACCTCTTCAGGGGGGGCCAGGCCTTCGAGGCCCTTGAGCAGCTCTTCCTCGGTCATGCGGTCCGGTACCACCACATCGGCATCGTCGGCATCGATGCCCGAGCCACCGCCGACGAGCGGCACTTCCGGCTCCGGTTCGTCGACTTCAACGTACTTCTGCAGCGAATGGATCAAATCTTCTTTCAGATCGCCCGGTGAAACCGTGGTTTCCGCGATTTCGCGAAGCGAGACCACGGGGTTCTTGTCGTTGTCGCGATCGATGGTGATCTGCGACCCCGACGAAATCATGCGGGCCCGGTGACTCGCCAAAAGCACGAGGTCAAACCGGTTTTCTACCTTGTCGATGCAGTCTTCTACGGTGACACGGGCCATTGGCTCGTCACTCCTAAAAGTGGAACTATGTCATGAGGTCCACCGGTACCTATCCTCTGCGGACGGGAATTTCAAGCATTTTTGTCTTGGTTTGGCCGCATGTTCCTGTTAGCCAACATTTAGCGACCGCAAGCCAAGCCAGCCGAACTGAATTGCCGGTTTAGGCTTCGATTGCGCGGGGTGCCAACTGAATTGTTCAACAGGTGCCGTTGAGACCCAGATCAGCCCTACTCCAAGGCATTGCGGGCCGTGCGCCGCGCATGCGCCCGGCTGACGCCGCATTCGGCAACGACAAATCGCAAGAGATTCGTGAAAACAGGAATGACCATGACCGGCGAGAAAATCGCTTTGTTTATTGACGGCGCCAATCTTTACGCCACCGCCAAATCCCTCGGCTTCGACATCGATTACAAAAAGCTCCTCAAGGAATTCCAGTCGCGCGGTTATCTGTTGCGCGCGTTTTATTACACCGCCGTCATCGAAGATCAGGAATATTCCTCGATCCGTCCGCTGATCGACTGGCTCGACTACAACGGCTATTCCGTCGTCACCAAGGCGACCAAGGAATTCGTCGACCAGACCGGACGCCGCAAGGTCAAGGGCAACATGGATATCGAACTCGCCGTCGATGCCATGGAAACGGCAAGCAATGTCGACCACATCGTGCTGTTCTCCGGCGACGGCGACTTTACCCGGCTGGTCGAGGCCGTGCAGCGCAAGGGCGTGCGCGTCACCGTGATCTCGACTGTGACCACCCAGCCGCCGATGGTGGCCGACGAACTACGCCGGCAGGCCGACATCTTCACCGACATCATCACCCTGCAGGGCAAGATCGGCCGTGATCCGTCCGAGCGCCCGATGCGTCCGCGCGAACAGGGCGATGCCGGTCATGCCGGTCACACGCCGCAATTCCTGCAACGTGCCCCTAGCGCGCCGCAGCGCGCTGGCGCGGGTGCGCCGATGGACGACGACTTCGAGGATTAAGCGGAGCGGAGTGGCGCCACGGCCGTGCCCCCTTCAGCCGCACCATCCCCGCCACGAGCGGCATCGCTGCCGAGCGGCAAGCCCGGACGCGATTGTCCGCGTTGCTCGCGGCTGGTCGCCTATCGCCAAGCCTGCCGCGCCAAAGAGCCGGATTGGTTCAACGCGCCGGTGCCGTCGTTCGGGTCGCGCGATGCGCGGCTTCTGATTGTCGGCCTCGCGCC
This sequence comes from Pseudolabrys sp., assembly GCA_041662425.1. Classification (GTDB taxonomy): domain Bacteria; phylum Pseudomonadota; class Alphaproteobacteria; order Rhizobiales; family Xanthobacteraceae; genus Pseudolabrys. The sequence goes on along the minus strand of JBAZSM010000094.1, from coordinate 6,671 downwards.
CGGCGTCCAGGGCGCCAACCGCACCGGACGGCCTTTCACCGGCGACTATGCCGGCGTCCTGCTCTACGACACGCTCGGCCGTTACGGCTTCGCCAAGGGCACCTTCGATGCGCGCATCGATGACGGGCTGACCCTGACCGACTGTCGCATCACCAACGCGGTGCGTTGCGTGCCGCCGGAAAACAAGCCGACGCCAGCCGAGATCAACACCTGCCGCGATTTCCTGAAAGAAACCATCGCCGAAATGCCCAAGCTGCGCGCCATTGTCGCACTCGGCGCCATCGCCCATGCCAGCGTGCTGACGGCCTTTGCCGCGAAGAAATCCGCGCATCCGTTCAAGCATGGTGGCCACTATAAGCTCGGCGAAACTGCGTTCTTTTCGAGCTATCACTGCTCCCGCTACAACACGAACACCGGCGTGCTGACACCGGAAATGTTTCGCGCGGTGTTCAAGAACGTGCGCGGCTACCTGGATAGCAGCCGCTTCTGATCCTCGGCCGCTACAGCCCGCCAATGGTATCATCCAGCAGGTCCGGATGCCCTCGATGCCGGGATTATGTCCGGGCGGTGGTCATAGGCTCACCGAACCGACACGCCATTGACGCAATGAGCACCTTATTTTGTCCCGCATGGCGGAAACGTCCGATATTTCGGATCGTTATAGCCGCGGGATCGTTGTAGCCGTGACGCACGCCACCGCCAGCCAATCCTGTCCGCGCCAGGCGGTCATGAATTCAGACCAGAATGCTCAAGGGAGCGACACATGACGACCAAGACCCAATTCGCCATCGGCTTTATTGCCGCCTTGATATGCGGCGCGGCCGCCCTGCCCGCGTCTGCGCAGACCGCCAGCGCGCCGCTGAAAGACCCCCAAGGCAAGGAGATCGGCTCGGCCAACCTGACGCAGACGCCGCGCGGCGTGCTGATCAACCTATCGGTCAAAGGCCTGCCGCCCGGCGAACACGCGTTCCACGTCCATGCCGTCGGCAAATGCGAAGCGCCCTTCACCTCGGCAGGCGGCCACTTCAATCCGGATCACAAGAAGCACGGCCTGATGGCCGCCGAAGGCGCCCATGCCGGCGACATGCCGAATCTGCATATTCCGCAAAGCGGCGACCTCACGGTCGAGGTCCTCAATGCCGGGATCACTCTGGAAAAGGACAAGCCGAATTCGGTCTACGACGCCGACGGCTCGGCGCTGATCATTCACGCCGGCACAGACGACTACAAGACCGACCCGACCGGCGAAGCCGGCGGCCGCATTGCCTGCGGGGTGATCCAGTAAGATTGAGCGAACGGCGGTGCGCGCTCAGCCCTTGTCGCGCATCAGGCGGCCGCGCTCGCGGTCCCAACTGCGCTTCTTATCGGTCTCGCGCTTGTCGTGGAGCTTCTTGCCCTTGGCCAGCGCGATCTCGATCTTGGCGCGGCCCTTGTCGTTGAAATAGACTTTGAGCGGCACGATGGTCATGCCTTCTCGCTCGACCGCGTTGGCGAGCTTGTGAATCTGCCGCTCGTGCAGCAGCAGCTTGCGCAGGCGCTTCGGCGCGTGGTTCTCGCGGTGCGCCTGGAAGTATTCCGGGATGTTGGCGTTCACCAGCCAGATCTCGCCACCCTTGGCATCGGCGTATGATTCGGCGATCGTCGCCTTGCCCTTGCGCAGCGACTTGACCTCGCTGCCGGTCAAAACGAGCCCGGCCTCGAAGACTTCTCCGATCTGGTAGTTGAACCGCGCCTTGCGGTTTTCCGCGACCGTCTTGAAACGGCGCTCATCTTTGGCAGCCATGGGGGTTATATAGACACGAATTGGCGCGCCAGCCTCGGGCCATTTCAGCCCGGCATCCGGCGCCAGAGTTAAAGTAAAAAATCAGAACAAGAAACCATCTCAAATCACTGAGATGGCTGTCTTTTTCTGAGACGACAGCCGGCCTAGTTGATCAACCCGGCGTGGACCATGGCGGCCCGGATCACCTGCCCCGTCGGCGCCGTGACTGGCAACAAGGGCAACCGGACCTCTTCGTCGAGACGCCCCAGCAGCTTGAGACCGTGCTTGGCGCCGGCCAGTCCCGGCTCCTTGAAGATGGCGTCATGCAGCGGCACCAGCCGGTCCTGGATTTTCAGCGCCGCGGCGTAGTCGCCCTTGAATATCGCCTGCATCAAATCGGCGCAGGGCTTCGGCGCAACGTTGGCGACGACCGAGATGCAGCCATGGCCGCCCGCGGCCATGTAGGCAAGCGCCGTCATATCCTCGCCCGAGAGCTGAATGAAGTCCGGGCCCATGGCGTGTCGCTGTTGCGACACGCGCGCGAGGTTCGCGGTCGCGTCCTTCACGCCGGCGATGTTCTTCAGTTCGAACAGGCGCGACATGGTGTCGACCGACATGTCCACGACCGAGCGCGGCGGGATGTTGTAGATGATGATCGGAATGCCGATGGCGTCGTTCACCGCCTTGAAGTGGTGATACATGCCTTCCTGGGTCGGCTTGTTGTAATACGGCGTCACCACCAGCACGGCATCGGCGCCGGCCTTCTCGGCGTGACGCGCGAGTTCGACCGCTTCCCTGGTCGAGTTCGATCCAGCGCCGGCGATCACCGGCACGCGGCCCTTGGCCTGATCGATGCACCATTCGACCACGCGCCGATGTTCGTCATGGCTCAAGGTCGGGCTCTCGCCGGTGGTGCCGACCGGCACCAAACCGTTCGTGCCTTCGGCGACCTGCCAGTCCACCAGATCGCGAAACGCCTTCTCGTCGACTGCGCCGTTTTTGAACGGCGTCACCAGCGCGGTGAACGACCCCCGAAAGCTCGTCTTCGCTGCTGTCGTGGCGGCGGTCATGGCGTCTCTCCCTACCCGGCTACGCGATTGTAGCCCCCATAGATATCGGGTCAGATAGACCGATGAAAGCCCCCGGGGGCCAATTTACCATGGCCCGCCAAGCTTTTGCCGCCGTTGCCGGATAACCCTGATTCCGGGTTGGGCCGTTGGGGTATCCTCTCGCTAACCGTTTTGGCCTATGGGGAGATGTTGGCGGTACGCGTTTTGAGTCGGGTACCAGGGAGTTGACGCAATCACGAACGATCGCCCGAGAGCGACCAGAGGCAACGGTTTGCAGGACGTATCGAAACGATCTCATTGGGGTTTCCGGGCCGCGCTGATCGCCGTCGGCGGTCTGCTTGCCGTGGGTCCTGCCGCATTAGCCGCGCCGGCCGCGAAGGAACCGCAGACCCAGACCGGGGTCAAAACACCGGCCAAAAAGGCGACCAAGACAGCCGCGAAGTCCGGTGCCAAATCAGCCGCCAAAGCCCAGACCAAGCCGAAAGCCAAAGCGCAGGCCAAGGTCCAGGCAAGGCCCGACGGCAAATCCGAAGCCAAAGTTCAACCGCACCATAAGCCCGAGCTTCGGCACGCGATCGCGGTTCCGGTTCCGAAGCCCAGGCAGACGGTGACGGCGGCTCCGGGCCCGGGTCCGTTGCAGCTCATCGATCCGGCGCCCCAACCGCTCGCGGTGCAAACCGCTGCGCAAAATCCCGGACATGGAACCGAGGCCTATGCCCAGGCCAGCGCGGGTCTGCGTGGCGCCATCTTCTCGAGCCGCGCCGTCCTCAAGCCGCTCGCCCGCCCCGTCTCGGGGCCGTTCGCGATCGCGCAGACCACCTCGACCTCGAATGCCGATCTCGCCGCGCTCAAGCGTGTCAGGGAAGCCGCTAACAAGGGCAGCGACTCCGACGCCGAAGCCGCGGCGCGCACCATCTCCGATCCGGTGGCGCGCAAACTCGCCGAATACATGATCCTGCGCAGCTACAACACCAGGCCGAACTTCGAACGCTACGCGAATTTCGTCGAGCGCAATCCGGACTGGCCGCACGTACCGCTGTTCCGCAGGCGGGCCGAAAACACATTGTGGAACGACAACGTCAACGACAATGCAGTGCTGGCGTTTTTTGCGCAGCACAAACCGACAATGGCCAAGGGCCACTACGTGCTGGCGCGCGCGCTGCTCGCCAAAGGCGACCGCGCCGGCGCCCAGACGCTGGTGCGCCATGCCTGGCGTCACCTCGACTCAAGCGCCGATGTCGAAAAGCGCGTACTCGAGATGTTTGGCGACATGCTGACCCGCGATGACCACAGGGCCCGCATGGATCAGCGCTTCTACAACGACGACAGCGAAGCCGGCATGCGCGCCGCCGAACGCCTCGGCGGCAACGATCTGGCCGTCGCGAAGGCCTGGACCGCGGTCATCAAGCGCGCCCACAACGCCAAGGCGCTGCTCGACGCCGTGCCGGCCGCCATGCATCGCGACCCCGGTTACATTTTTGCCCGCGCCCAATGGCTGCGCAAAAACGATAAGCCCGAGGAAGCCGGACGCCTGATCCTGTCGGTTCCGAAGGACGATGCGGCCTTCGTTGACGCCAATGAATGGTGGCAGGAGCGCCGCATTCTGGTGCGCGACCTGCTCGACAACAAGGACGCGCAGACCGCCTATCGCGTCGCCCGGGACGCCGCCACACCGACGCAGGGCAATTATCGCGTCGACAAGCACTTCACCGCCGGCTGGATCGCGCTGCGCTTCCTGCACGATCCGAAGACCGCGGCCGCGCATTTCGCGCTGATCAATCAGGGCACCGATAATCCGCATGCGCTGTCGCGCGGCGGCTACTGGCAGGGTCGCGCCGCCGAGGCCATGGGCCAGCAGGCGAAGGCGCGCGATTTCTATCGCGAGGCGGCGCAATACAGCGCCACCTATTACGGCCAGTTGGCGCGAGCCCGGCTCGGGCTGCCCGATATCGGCCTGATCGGCCCGCCGAACTTTACGAGCCATGAACGTGGCGTTCTCAGCAATACCGAAGTCGTGCGCGCGGTCGAAATGCTCTACGCGCTCGATGACCGCGACATGATCGCGTCGATCTACGCCGAGCTTGGCGAGAGCGCGACGGATGTCGCCGGCATGGCGATGCTCGGCGAAGTCGCCGCCAAGCACAAGGATGCGCGCGCCATGCTGCTGCTTGGGAAAGGCGCGCTGGGACGCGGTTTGCCGCTGGACTATTACGCCTACCCGACCGCGGGCCTGCCCAATTATGAGCCGATCACCGCGCCGGTCGAACAGGCGCTGGTCTATTCGATCGCGCGGCAGGAAAGCCACTTCAATCAAAAGGTCGTATCGCCCGCCAAGGCCATGGGCTTCATGCAGGTGACGCCAATCGCCGCACAGGACACCGCCAAGCGTTTCAAATACACCTACAACAAGAACCGCCTGCTCTCCGATCCCGTGTACAACATGCAAATGGGTGCGGCCGAATTGTCGATGCTGCTGTCGACGTATGACGGCTCCTATCTGATGACGTTTGCCGGATACAATGCCGGGCGCGGGCGCGTGCGCCAGTGGGTCGCGGCTTACGGCGACCCGCGCGATCCCAATATCGACCCGGTCGACTGGTGCGAACGCATTCCGCTGTCGGAGACGCGCAATTACGTGCAGCGGATCATGGAAAACATGCAGGTCTATCGCGCCCGTTTCGGTGGCGGCAACAAGCTCGTCATCGAGGCCGATCTGCGCCGCGGCGCCCCGCGCTAGCGATACGCAATGTCTGACGCAGCGACCTCGCATTTCGTCACCGCCCCCGACGGCCTGAAGCTGCATGTGCGCGAGTACGCGCCGCGGTGCGCCGGATCCACCCTGCCCGCCGCCCGTCTGCCGGTTGTGTGCCTGCCCGGCCTCGCCCGCACCACTGAAGATTTCGAAATGCTGGCCGACGCCCTGTCGGCCGATGGACGGCGCGTTATCGCGCTCGATTATCGCGGCCGCGGTCGCTCCGATTACGACCCCGATCCGACGCACTATTCGTTGCCGGTTGAACTGGGTGACGTCATCGCGACGATCGGCGTGCTCAGATGCGAACCGGCGGTGTTCGTCGGCACCTCGCGTGGCGGCATACTCACCATGCTGTTGGCCAGCCTGCGCCCGGCCGCGATCGCCGGCGCGGTGCTCAATGACATCGGCCCCGTGCTCGAGCCCGAGGGGCTGGTGCGGATCAAAGGCTATGTCGGCAAGCTGCCACGGCCCGCGAGCTACGACGACGCGGCCGCGATATTGCGCCGGCTATTCGGCACGCAATTTCCCAGACTCACGCATGACGACTGGCTCAAAAGCGCGCGCCGGACCTTCAAGGACCGAGATGGCGTTCTCGTGCCGGATTACGACGTGGCGCTGGCCAAGGCGTTTGAAGACTTCGATCCGGCCAAGCCCATTCCTGATCTGTGGCCGCAATTCGACGTGCTCGGTCCTGTGCCGGTGATGGTCATCAGGGGCGGCAATTCCGACCTGCTGTCGGCGGCGACCGTCGAAGCCATGCGAAGCCGGCATCCGGGACTGGAGAGCTTGACCGTGCCAGATCAGGGCCATGCCCCCCTGCTCACGGAAGCCGATGTCATCACAGCCATTGGCAACTTCATCGAGCGTTGCGACGGCGGGTATGCGGACGGTGGGCCTCAGCACGCGCCATCGTCATAGCGCCCGAAAACGGGTCGATCACCGTCTCGAATTGTCGAACCCTCAATAAAAAACCCCCGGCGATTTCTCGCCGGGGGTTCTTAGTCAGACTATCCGATTACGGATAGAAGTTGCGCTGGGCGCGGACGATGCCCGACCACCAGCTGGTGTCGCCGACGCCGGCCGC
>JBAZSM010000093.1:0-13714 GCA_041662425.1 Pseudolabrys sp. | reverse complement strand
CCCTTCTCCAGCGCCGGATAGATGTCGCCACCGGCGACCTGCTGCGGCACCGCGCCCATCTTGGAGAAGATCTGGCCGGCAAAACCTGCGATGCGGAATTTCAGACCCTTCACGTCGTCGACGGTCTTGATCTCCTTGCGGAACCAGCCGCCCATCTGGCAGCCGGTATTGCCGGCCGGGAACGCCAGATAGTTGAACTTCTTGTAGAAGGCGTTGGCGAGATCGAGCGCGCCGCCAAACTCCATCCACGCCGACTGCATGCGCGTGTTGAGGCCGAAGGGCTGCGCCGTGAACAGCGCGAAGGTCGGGTCCTTGCCGACGTAGTAGTAGGATGCGGTGTGCGCCATATCGACGGTGCCGTTGGTCACGGCATCGGCGGCCTGCAGGCCCGGCACGATTTCGCCGGCGGCGAAGGTCTGGATCTGGAATTTGTTGTCGGTCGATTCGGCGACCGCCTTGGCGAAGACTTCGCAGGCGCCGTAGATCGTATCGAGCGACTTCGGGAAGCTCGACGTCAGGCGCCACTTCACTTCCGGGCTCGACTGCGCGATGGCGGGCGCCGCGACAGCGCTCGCCGCGATACCCAGCCCCGCCGTGGTGATAAATTGTCGGCGTTTCATGGTCCGTTCACTCCGTTTATTGGTGAGTTTCTTGAAGTTTTTCGCCGCCGTGAATTCGGCCGCGACTGGGGTTTTGCTAAGCAGTTCCGCGCCCCGGTGACCACCGTCGCGGCTGCATTGCGCGCATGCATGGCGCATTGCTGGTGCGAAAATCAGCCGCAAACAGGGCCGAAATAGACTTTCGTCTAGTCCGCGACCTTAAGCCTCAATGACGATTTTCGGAGCGCTGCGCGCCGGCCCGTCCTTGATCTGCGCGAGCACGCGTGCCGCGATGTCCCGGTAGATTTTGGCATGGACGCCGTCAGGTTCGGTCGCCACCACCGGCAGGCCGGCATCCGACTTCTCGCGAATCGTCATGTGCAGCGGCACCTCGCCGAGGAACGGCACGCCCTGCCGCTCGGCCTCATGCCGCGCGCCGCCATGGCCGAACACATCGGAGCGCGTGCTGCATTCCGGGCAGATGAAATAGCTCATGTTCTCGACGACGCCGAGCACCGGCACGTTGACGCGCTTGAACATGGCGATGCCGCGCCGCGCATCGATGAGGGCGAGATCCTGCGGCGTCGAGACAATCACGGCGCCTTTGAGCGGCACCTGCTGCGCCATGGTGAGCTGCGCATCGCCGGTGCCGGGCGGCATGTCGACGACCATGACGTCCAGCTTGCCCCACTCGACCTCGCGTAGCATCTGCGTGAGCGCCGACATCACCATCGGGCCGCGCCAGATCATCGGCGTCTCTTCGTCGATCAGGAAGCCGATCGACATCACCTTGAGGCCATAGCGCTCAATCGGCTTGAGCCGCGTGCCGCCGATGGTCTCGGGCTTCTCCTTGATGGCGAGCAGTTTCGGCACCGACGGTCCGTAAATATCCGCATCGAGCAGACCGACCTTGAGACCGAGATCGCGCAGGCCGAGCGCGATATTCACCGCCGTGGTCGATTTGCCGACGCCGCCCTTGCCGGAGGCGACCGCGATCACGGCATCGACGCCGGGAATGCCGGTCTGCGTCTTGTCGGCCGGGTGGGCGTGGCCATGCGCGTGCGGCGCGGGCGCGGCCGCGCGATGGGCCGCCGCATGAGTCGGCGCCGGGCCCTTGGCCGCGCCGGCGGCACGTTCGGCGGTGAGCGCGACCAGCGCGGCGGTGACGCCCGGCAGCGCGCGGACCGCGGCCTCGGCCTGCGCCCGGACCGGCTCCCAGGCTTTCACCGCGCTGGCATCCACCGTGATCGAAAAGAACACCTTGCCGTCGGACACAACGATATCGGACAGCACCTTCTCACCGGTCAGGGGCGCGCCGTTGGGCGAGCGAACCTTCGCCAGAGCGCCCAATACCTCGTCTTTGCCTGCCGCCATGACCGTCAATCCCTGTACCGTCCCTGCCCCGGCACCGCGCCCTGAAGGCGTCTGCCTGTCTGCCATTTGGCCGCTTGCCGCGCCGGACGCAAGGGACCTTGGAACGAGCCCAAAGGGACCCGCCGCGGCGGACCTAGACGGTTGACGCACCGGCCTCGACAGTGACCTATTGCGCCCGAACGCGGCCGCATGCCGGCCGCCCGGTTTTCGATCCGGATTGCCGGACAATGTGGGAGGACGACGATGGCAAAGGTTGCGTTTCTGGGCCTTGGGGTCATGGGCTACCCGATGGCGGGCCACCTCAAGACCAAAGGCGGCCACGAGGTCACCGTTTACAACCGCACCACCGCCAAGGCCGAGAAATGGGCGGTGCAGTTCGGCGGCACGGCCGCCAAGACGCCGGCCGAAGCGGCCAAGGGCCAGGATTTCGTCATGTGCTGCGTCGGCAACGACAACGACCTGCGCGACGTGACGCTCGGCAAGGACGGCGCTTTCCAGGCCATGGGCAAAGGCACCATCTTCGTCGATCACACCACCGCCTCCGCCGAAATCGCGCGCGAACTTTATGAAGCCGCGACCAAGGCCGGCTTCGGCTTCATCGACGGTCCGGTGTCCGGCGGCCAGGCCGGCGCCGAGAACGGCGTGCTCACCGTAATGTGCGGCGGCGACGAAGCGATCTTCGACAAATCCAAGCCGGTGATCGATGCTTACGCCCGCGCCTGCAATCTGATGGGCGCGCCGGGTTCGGGGCAACTCGCCAAGATGTGCAACCAGATCTGCATCGCCGGCGTCGTCCAGGGTCTCTCCGAAGCGCTGCACTTCGCCAAGAAGGCCGACCTCGACATCGAAAAGCTGATCGCGACGATCTCGAAGGGCGCGGCGCAGTCGTGGCAGATGGAGAACCGCTACAAGACCATGGCCGCCGGCAAGTTCGATCACGGCTTCGCGGTCGACTGGATGCGCAAGGATCTGAGCATCTGTCTCGGCGAGGCGCGCAAGAACGGCGCCAGCCTGCCGGTCACGGCGCTGGTCGATCAGTTCTACGCCGAGGTGCAGAAGATGGGCGGCAAGCGTTGGGACACCTCGGCGCTGATGGCGCGGCTGGAGCGGGAGTAGTTTTCCCGCGACGCTCCACACATCGCTGTCATTGCCGGGACAAGACCGATGATGACACTGTGTGCGCGCGCCTATCAATTTTCAAACAGCAGACATACAGGCGCGCGACATCGCCCCTGTTGTTGGCGGCGCCGGGGCGCCGGTGAACCCTCGTCCGTCCCCCGGAACGAGTCCGGGGAGATGGAGCGCCGCGAGGCGCCCATTTGACGTCGCACTTTGCGGTACGTCGCCGTGTCTGACAGCGCCGGGCCGCGCTTCTGGCGGCTGATCTGTCTTTCGACAGGTAGCGCGCACCATCAGCAAGCTCCTTGCGGGAGGTCATAGTGCCTCCGGGCGGAGCCCCGTCGCCGCCCGAGCGCCTGAGGTGCGTATTCCCCAAGCCCGCGGGCATCGTATCTGCTCCCACTGACCTGACGCCTCATGACAGCGCCCCCGGTTGGAGCAGGACGATAATGTATATAGTCCTATATAGGAATGATATCAAGGTCCTACTTGCCACCGCGCGCCGCAGCCGATAGGAGCCGACCCTCCCCCCCGGTGGTTTCCGCAACGCGCATGTCCGTCGTCTACACAGCCCTGACTTTCTGCGAAATCCTTGCGCTCTTCGCGTCGTTCCTCGCGCTTGTCTTCATTGTGGCGCGGACGATCGTCAGGTCCATTGTGGCGCCGAAGGCTCCGCCGCCGAAGCCCGAAGACTTGCGGCATCTCAAGCGCGCGGGACAGTCAGACTTCTATTGAGAATCGGAAATTGCAGCCCGCATGAGCCAACGGGGCGAAGCCAAGCGCCGCCCGATGACAGGCTTCGCGAATGCGGGCGACGAGGCTAAAACGCCATCTTCAGCCCGTCTTCGGCGATCAGCACGCCGCCTGCCCTCACCTCGTCGAGGCGCGCGAGCATGGTCGGGTTCATGTGCGTGACCATCATGCGCCTGGCCGCCAGATCGGCGACGCGCGGCTTGAGGATTTCCCACGACAGATGTCCGGAGAGCTTGCCGGCAAAGGCATAGCATTCGCAGATGAACAGATCGGTGCCGCGCGCGATCGGCAGCAGCGCGTCGGTCCATTCGGTGTCGCCGGAATAAGCGAAGGTCGTCTCGCCATCCGACAAGCGGAGGGCGGTCGATGGCGCACCGGACTGGTGCAACACCTCAGCCGTGACGATCGAATGACCGAGCACGTCGCTCGGCACGCCGACCTCGATTTCCTGTACGACCCAGGGAAATTTCCATTTCGAGCCGGTCGATTTCGGGAAGAACACTTCCAGCGCGGCGTCGAGCCGGGCCCTGGTGCCGGGCGGTCCGGCGATCAGCAAGGGCTTGTCGCGCCGCGTGAGAAACTGCGCGTCGAGCAGGAAGAACGGCAGGCCGCCGAAGTGATCGCCGTGCAGATGCGACAGCACGATGGCGTCGATCGTATTGCGGTCGATGTTCTGCGCGTTGAGCGCCGGCAGCGCGGATGCGCCGCAATCAACCAGCAGCGTCGCCTTCGCGGTCTTGAGCATGAAACAGGTATTATATCGGCCGCCGGAGCCGAAGGCATCGCCTGAGCCGATGATGGTGAGGTGCATAGGTGTGACTCGCGGTTTTTATTGGCGCGCGTCGCCCTCCTCTGTCATTGCCGGGCTTGTCCCGGCAATCCATGAAGCCGCGCGGCAAAACAGAACTTACGTAAGGTCGACGTTGTTGTGACTCATCATGGATGCCCGGGACAAGCCCGGGCATGACCGTGTTTGTGGCTGGCGCAGCTTACCGTCCAGGCCTCCGCACCACAGCCTTCGCGCCCTACGCCTTCGCGCTCGGCCGTGCCGACACCGCCGCGTGCCAGCGCTTCACATGACTCATGGTGTCCGGCATGGCAAGCCGCGGCACTTTCATGAAGTCGATGGTGACCAGCGCGGTAATGTCGGCCACCGAATAGCGGTCGCCGGCGATGAATTCGTGTTCGCTCAACTGGCGGTCGAGCAGCGCCAGGAAATCGAAAACGCGCGGCTTGTTGGCTTCAGCCCAGGCCGGCACCTGCGGCACCTCCAGTTCCTTCATCGCCGGATGCAGATGGCGGAACACGGCGGCGACTGTGGCGAACAGATTGTTCTCGACCCGCCGGCTCCACATTTCGACCAGGCCGATCTCGACCGGCCCGTGGCCGAACAGCGGCGGCTCCGGCCGCAGCGCCTCGAAATAGCGGCAGATGGCGAGCGATTCACAAATCACGGTGCCGTCGTCGAGCACCAGCGCCGGCATTCGCTGCAAGGGGTTAATGGCGGCATATTCCGGGGTCTTGTGCTGCATCGCCATGATGTCGACCTGCTCGGTCGGCACTTCGATGCCCTTTTCGGCCAGAAAAATGCGGGTTCGGCGCGGATTTGGCGCGCCTTTGGCGTCATAAAGCTTCATGGGGGCGTTTCCGGCTCTCGGCGTTCTTTTCAGCGGCCATTGGCGGGCCTTGGCGCTGGCTAACCGATCACAGGGGAAATCGCCTGTCAAAGGCCGGTTAATGCACGTTAACCGGCTGACTTCTTTGCGCTTTAAGCACGGCTTTAAGGATTTTGCGCGACGGTGCGGCGATTGAAATTCCGCGTACGGTGGCGTCGTTTAATCCATGATTCCTGGCGAGCAACCCGATCTGACCGCACTGCCGCCGGTGAGTTCACCGGTGAAGCGCCGCCTTGCCGCGCAATATGTGCGCGACGCCCGCGACCGGCTGACCTCGACCTCGGGCACGCGCCCGGTTTTCGACGTCGAGCTGCTGCGTCAATACGCGCAGAACCGGCTGTCGGCTTCGCTCGTCATTCTGCTTCTGGTCGCGACCATCGGCTTCCTGTCGAGCCTGTGGACCGGCGCGATCGCGGCCGGCGCCTGGACCGCCTCGGTGCTGGTCATCCATGCGGTGATCGTTACCAAGTGCAAGCAGTTCCTCGAATTGCCGGTATCGGCGGTCGACGCGCGCGCGTGGCGCTTCCGCTTCATCCTGCTCGATCTGTTCTACGGCCTGGCCTGGATGTTCATCCTCATCCATCCGGTCGGCAGCGACGAAAGCTCCGGCACCTTCATGCTGTTCGTGATGCTGCTGGTGGTGGCGGTGTCGAGCATGCTGGCCTCGAGCCTGCCGATCGCCGCCTTCGCCGCGACGTTTCCTGTCACCGCCGCGATCGCGCTCGACTTCGCGCTGCTCGGCACGCTGCGCGATTCCATCCTCGCCATCATGGCGGTAACGGCCCAAGGCTATTTCGCGGTGCTGGCCTATCGGCTCTATTCGACGACGCTGGCGACGCTGGAAGCACGCGCCGAAAAAGACGCGCTGATCGGCGAACTCGAACAGGCCAAGATGATTTCGGACGAGGCGCGCCAGCGCGCCGAGGCCGCCAACATCTCCAAGTCGCGCTTCCTGGCGCAGATGAGCCACGAACTGCGCACGCCGCTCAACGCCATTCTCGGCTTCTCCGAGGTGATGAAGACCGAGGTGTTCGGCGAGCACGCGGTCGCCGCCTACAAGGAATATTCCTCCGACATTCACACTTCGGGCGTGCATCTGCTCGGCCTCATCAACGAAATTCTCGACCTTTCTCGTATTGAAGCGGGCCGCTACGAACTCAACGAGGAGTCGGTGTCGCTGGTCGGCATCGTCGAGGATTGCCATCATCTGCTGAAGCTGCGCGCCACCAATCGCGGCATCAACCTGCACGAGGTCTATGAGCAGGACCTGCCGCGGCTGTGGGCCGACGAGCGCGCCATCCGCCAGATCTGCCTCAATCTGTTGTCCAACGCCATCAAGTTCACGCCGCAGGGCGGCGATATCTGGCTCAAGGTCGGCTGGACCGCCTCGGGCGGCCAGTACATGAGCTGCAAGGACACCGGCGCCGGCATTCCCGAAGAAGAAATCCCGATCGTGCTAGCCTCGTTCGGCCAGGGTTCGAACTCGATCAAGTCGGCCGAACAGGGCGCCGGCCTCGGCCTGCCGATCGCCAAGAGCCTGGTCGATCTGCATGGCGGCACGTTCTCGCTGAAGTCCAAGCTGCGCATCGGCACCGAGGTGATCGTGACCTTCCCGCCGGAGCGCGTGGTGGCGGCGATGGCACCGATGGCGGCCGAGCAGGCGCCGCCGATCGCGCCGCACGGCCATGCCGGCGAGCCGATCCTGAACGATGAAGAGCGCAACCGCCTGCGCCGCCGGCCGCTGTTCCGGGCGGGGACCTGAGGCGCCAAATCCGCGATTGCGTTCCGGCGAACCGTATCTATGTTCCCCGCAAGGACCAGCCGTTTCCGCGATCCCCGTCGAGCCGCAAGAATGATCGAAACCCCGTGCGTGAAAGTCTGTACGCTCGACGCCCAGCGCCGGCTGTGCCTCGGCTGCGGCCGCACCGTCGACGAAATCGCGCAATGGACCGGCATGAGCGCGGCCGAGCGCCGCCGCGTGATGGGCGAACTGCCGGATCGGCTCGCCGCCACCGCTTCCACATCCGCCGCCGGATGAACGCATCGTGAGCCGCCGCATCACCTGGGTTCTCGTTTTCGGCGTGGCGCTGTCGCTCGCCGCGCTGATCGCGACGCAGGACGCCGACCCGATCGCCAATCTGCTGCGCCACGACGTCGGCTCGCTGGTGCTGAAAGTGGCGCTGCTGGTATCGGCCGGCGGACTGGTCATGGTGCTGTTCCGCGAGCGGCTGTCGAAGGCGCTCGAGGCCATCGCATTCTGGGTGGTCGTCGGCCTGCTGCTGGTGGTCGGCTACACCTACCGGTTTGAATTGCGCGACGTCGCCGACCGCGTCGTCGCCGAACTGGTGCCCGGCCATGTCGCAAGCCACGGCCAGGACGCCGAAGTGGTGCGCGGCCATGACGGCGACTTCTCGCTGACGGCGCTTATCAACGGCGCGCGGGTGCCGATGGTGGTCGATTCCGGCGCCAGCTCGGTGGTGCTGACGCAGGCCGCCGCCAAAGCGGCCGGACTGCCGATCGAGGTGCTGAACTATTCGGTCGGCGTCGATACCGCCAACGGCCGCACGCGCGCGGCGCCGGTGACGCTCGAGCGCATCGTCGTCGGCGGGCTGATCGAGCGTTCGGTGCCGGCGCTGGTGGCGCAGGAAGGCCAGCTCAAGCATTCTCTGCTCGGCATGAGCTTCCTCAACCGGCTCGACAGCTGGGAAGTGCGCGGCGACAAGCTGCGGATGCGCGCGGCGCCTTGAAACGCAGTTCCAGGAAAAGTGGAAGCCGGTTTTCCGTCCGGAATGGCGACCACTAAACCAGCGTGGCGATGAAGCGCGCCGAGACGAGCATCAGGAAGATGCCGAAGCCGATTTCGAGATAGCGCCGCGGCAGCGCATGGGCCATCCGTACGCCGTAGACCGAGGTGAAGCTCGACACCGGCGCCATCAAGGCAAAGCCGATGACCGAGATGAAGCCGAGCGACAAAGGCGGCAACTGGGCGATATGCGACCAGCCGGCGATGGCATAGCCGATGGCGCCGACGATGGTGACCGGCACGCCGATGCCGGCCGAGGTCGCCACCGCGCGCTGCATCGTCTAGCCGTGAAGCGTCAGCGCCGCGTTCGACAAGGCGCCGCCGGACACCCCGACCAGCGACGAGAACAGGCCCATGACGAAGCCATACAGCGCCATTATGCCGCGACCGGGCAGCGTATCGCTGATGTTCCAGCGATCGCCGACAAACAGCATCTTGGCGCTGATGAAGGCGGTAAAGACGACGAAAGCCAGCTTGAACACCGTGCTCGGCGCGAAAGAGGCAATCCACGAGCCGATGACGACGCCGACGACGGCGAAGATCGACCACATGCGCATCACCTCCTGAATGACCGCGCCTTTCTTCTTGTGCGCCTGATAGGAGCGGATCGTGGTCGGCACGATGATGGCGAGCGAGGTGCCGATGCACAGCTGCATGCGGAGATCTTCCGGCACTTGGATGAAGCCGAAGACTTCATAGAGCACGGGCACGATGATGCCGCCGCCGCCAATGCCGAACAGGCCGGCGAGGATGCCGGTGACCGCGCCGCCCACGACGATGAGCAACGCCAGCCAGGCGAGTTCTGAAACGGGGTAGCCCATCAGCATGGGAAGGTCCGGCGGCGGGAAAAGGAAATGACCAGGCGGCTAAAACGATCAGGCAGCGATGTGGGCCATATCGGACTTTGAGTCCACCAGCAGGGCCAGCGCATCTGCCATGACGGAAGCGGTGGCGCCGGGCTTGACTGCCTCGGTCGCAAGATGGCGGCGGAAGGCGCGTGCGCCGGGCACGGCGCGGAACAGCCCAAGCACATGCCGGGTGATGGAATTGAGCCGCACGCCCTTGGCCGTTTGCTCTTCGATATAAGGCATGAGCGCAAAGGCGACCTCCTTGGCCGAGGCAAAGGGCGCGGCCTGGCCGAAGAACATCGGATCGACGCCCATCAGCCGCCACGGCTCATGATAGGCTGCGCGGCCGAGCATGACGCCATCGAGCCCGCCCCGATTGTCATGCGCCTGCTCGAGGCTGGCCAGCCCGCCATTGAGCACGATGGGCCAATCGGGATTCGCGTCCTTGAGCCGATGCACGATGGCGTAGTCGAGCGGCGGCACTTCGCGGTTCTCTTTGGGTGAGAGGCCTTTCAGCCACGCCTTGCGCGCATGGACGATGAGCGCATCGGCGCCGGCCGCCTTCACCTGCGCGGCGAAATCAAACAGCACCTGCTCCGGATCCTGATCGTCGACACCGATGCGGCACTTCACCGTGACCGGCACGCTGACCGCCGCCTTCATCGCCATGACGCTAGCGGCGACAAGCGGCGGCTCCAGCATCAGGCAGGCGCCGAAGCGGCCTTCCTGCACGCGGTCGGACGGGCAGCCGACATTGAGGTTGATCTCGTCATAGCCGAAGCCCTCGCCGATGCGCGCGCTTTCGGCGAGCGCGGCCGGATCGCTGCCGCCAAGCTGCAGCGCGACCGGACGCTCGGCGGCGCCGAACCCGAGCAGACGCTCACGGTCGCCATGGATCACGGCGCCGGTCGTCACCATTTCGGTATAGAGCAGCGCCCGGCGCGTCATGAGGCGATGGAAGAACCGGCAGTGCCGGTCGGTCCAGTCCATCATCGGGGCGATACTGAAGCGTCTTTGCGGCATTTTTTGAGGCTACTCAGGCGATATTCGACGCCGCTGGGGCGGCGTCGATCGCCTTATTTACTCTCATTAGGGCTTGTTGTGGACGATTTCCAGCGTGGCAATTACGCGCTCTTAAATCTCCAATTTGCGCGGCAGAACATCCCCCAATGCGTAAAGTTTAAAGTCAGAATTGGCGATTTCCTCGCGCCTCTCAGACGTTCGCGATCGAAACGGCGCGCGTGTTCAAGTAAGACTCCAGCGCCTCTGGCCCGCCTTCGGTGCCGTAGCCAGAGTCCTTGATGCCGCCGAAAGGCAGTTCGGCCGACGGCGCGGCCACCTGATTGACCCAGAGCATGCCGACCTCCATGCGCTGCGACAGCAGATGCGCGTTCTTCAGCGATCGCGTGAACGCATATCCGGCTAGGCCGAACGGCAGTCGGTTGGCTTCTGCGATGGCGTCCTCCAGTTTGTTGAAGCCGCGCACCGCGGCCATCGGGCCGAACGGCTCCTCGTTGAAAACCTTCGCCGACAACGGCACGTCGGTCAGCACAGTCGGCCGCCAAAAGTTTCCCGTGTCGCCGATACGCGCGCCGCCTTGTGCCAATGTGGCACCCTGCTCTACTGCATCCTGTGTGAGCGCGGCCATCGCCGTAAGACGGCGCGGGTTAGCCAACGGCCCCATCTGCGTGCCGTCCTGCGAGCCGTCACCGACTTTCAGGTTGCCGGCATACTGAGCCAGCGCCGCGACGAATTCTTTCTGGATGCTCTCGTGCACAAGGAAGCGCGACGGCGAGATGCAGACCTGCCCGGCATTGTAGAACTTGGCGGGGCCGGCAATCTTCATGGCCAGAGCGATGTCGGCGTCGTCACAGACGATGACCGGCGCGTGGCCGCCGAGCTCCATCGTCACGCGCTTCATGTACTGGCCAGCCATCGCGGCCAGTTGCTTGCCGACCGGCGTCGAGCCGGTGAAGGTGATCTTGCGAATGATCGGATGCGGGATGAGGTAACTCGAGATCTCGGCCGGATCGCCATAGACCAGACCGACCGCGCCGGCCGGTACGCCGGCATCAGCGAACGCCTTGATCAGTGCGGCCGGCGCGGCCGGGGTTTCTTCGGCCGCCTTGACCAGCATGGAGCAGCCGGTGGCGAGCGCGGCTGACAGTTTGCGCACGATCTGGTTGATCGGGTTGTTCCAGGGTGTGAACGCGGCGACCGGCCCAACCGGGTCCTTCACCACCAACTGGCGAACGGCCAAATTGCGCGAGGGCACGATGCGGCCGTAAACGCGCATGCCTTCATCTGCGAACCAATCGATAATGTCGGCCGAGGCCATGATTTCGCCCTTGGCCTCGAACAGAGGCTTGCCGTGTTCCTGTGTCAGCACCGGCGCGATGTCGCCGACGCGCTCGCGCAGCAAGGCCGCGGCCCGGCGCATGGTCTTGGCCCGCTCGACGGCGGGCACATCGCGCCAGGCTTCGAAGCCTTTTTGCGCGGCGGAAAGCGCGCGATCCAGATCGGGAATGCCGGCATGGGCTGCGCGGCCGATTTCCTTGCCGGTGGCCGGATTGAAGACGGCCAGGGTACGGCCATCGGCGGCATCCTGCCATTCGCCCGCGATAAAAAGCTGCGTGTTGGGATACGTCATGGAATCCTCGTTTGGGTACAGGAAGACGGCGCCGGTCGCGGTCGCCGCGCGGCTATCCGTTTCGAAAATGTCTAACACAAGTGTTCGCCGGCGCGCCGTCGAGCCGGCAGATCAGTTCAACCGAGCAAATTGTTCATCAAGCCAGTCGAGCACCCGCCCATTGAGAAGCGAGCGGTTGCCCATCTCGCAATGGCCGCCGGCACCTTCGGCCGCGGAGAAACGGATCAGGGTTTTGGGACATTTAAGAGCATTCATGAAAGCATCGGCGGCAGCCGCAAGTGGATCGCCTTCCCCTGCTGTTATCAGTGTTGGGCATCGGATGAGTTCGGCCCGCCCCTGCATGGTGAAGAGTTCGGCGGAAGCGAAATAGGCTCGAAGATCCGTTACGCCATGCACCCAGAATCCACGTTGCACCACTTTCCAGTTCATCTGGCGGTTGCCGCGGATGAAGGCGTCCAGTCTGTCGATGACTGTCTGATCCAATTGGCCCAGATTGGCCGCCGCTTCGGGTGAAACACCAAAATTGCGGATCACCACTTCTCGGAAGTCTCCCGCGATGCTCCAGGTGCCGGGATCGGCAATCAGCGCCGCAATGCGCGGTTCACCAGATGCGCCGCGTGGCGCGAGATGACCGCCCAGGCTCCAGCCGGAGAGCGCAATGCGTTTGGAATCCACCAACGGCAGCCGTTCAGCAAAATCGACCACAGCCTTGATGACGTGCTCCCAGTCGGCTCGTAGCGGCACCCCGTGTTTGTACAACATGGCGCCTTGACCCGGGCCGTCGAACAACAGGCTATGATAGCCACGTCGCGACGCAGCAACCGCGCTGGCGAAATACATGTCAGTGATGGTGGCGTCATAACCGTTGTTGAATATGATGAGTGGCCGCACCTCGGTTTCGAATCCTTCCGCCGGAATGAAATAGGCGGGAAGCAGCGTTTGCTCGAAGGGGATAGAGACCGCCGCAACCGGATGCGGGCCAAGCGCCACGGCCTTGTTGAACGCCGCGACTTGCTTGCCGAAAGCAGCGATCAGGCGTGGATCGACCGGCGCTCCGTAAAGGGGATGGAAAGACGTGCAATAGGACACGCTGGCTTTGAGATAAAGAACGCGCGCATGAGCGGCATGTCCCCTGGCGAGCGCCTTGTCAGCTTCATCGCTCTGTCGGTCGCCCGCCACGTTCCACGCATTGTAATAGGCGCCATCGTCGCCATCGCCGATCGCATCGGCAACTGCCTTGACCTCGCCGAAATCGGCTCCGCCGTAGGGAATATAGCCGATTGGCCAAGTGCCGAATTGATCCTGCAAGCCATCCCGGAAAAGCGTGGTCATGGATGTGTCACCCTTCGATGGCGAAGAAGAAGCTTTTGCGGGCCGCACCTGGGTCATTAAAACCGCGGCCAGACCGCTGGCTAGTAAATCCCGTCGTAACACTGTCGTCTCCTGCTATCGTCTGAAATTTTCCGGTGTCGGCGCCGCTATCGATAAGGCGCTACCCCTTCGGAAAATCGGCGCTTACGCTTAGTTCTTTCCAGGCATCGAAGTTCGTGCGCAGCGCCTCTAAGCGTGAGGATGCTAGTTGATAGGCTTCCGAGCCGAGTAACAGTCGTAGCGGCGGCTTCGGCGCTTCGACGGCCTTGATAATCGCAGCCGCGCCACGCACGGGGTCGCCGGGTTGTCGGCCGGAAGAGTTGTGCGCCGCCTTGCGACGGGCGCCGGCTGTTTCGGCATAGTCGTTAATGATCGTCTTGGATTCGATCATCGAGCGCCCCGCCCAATCGGTGCGGAAACGGCCCGGCTCCACGATCGTCACCTTGATGCCGAGCGGAGCAACTTCCATCGAAAGCGATTCCGAAAAGCCTTCGACGGCGAATTTGCTGGCGTGATAGTAG